>NZ_FLTX01000051.1 GCF_900092025.1 Xanthomonas bromi | reverse complement strand
GGCATCACTGCGCGGATTGCACGCAAAGGCATCGAACGCAACGACCCGCCTGGGCCAGCAGCGCTGGGTCCTCGAGCGCACGCACGCTTGGTTTGCCGGGATGGGCAAGCTGCGTATCCGCTTGGAACGCCGCATCGATCTCCACTTGGCGTTGCTCTCGCTTGCATGCTCCATCATCTGCTTACGCATGCCTCCTGGGTTTTGTTAGCCGCTCTTATTGCGAATCGTATTGACGGCCGCACCGGCATTCCGGAGCTGGGAGGTTGCAAACAGGATCGGATAGAACAGCGGCAGCGCCGCTCATCGTGGAGCCTTGGAATACGCTCGCCCTCGCCCAGCACATGGATCGACAGCTTGGACATTATCCTTGCTCGCCTCATTCACATGTGCATGACTGGAGCCACTTTTTCAACTGCGCAAAAATCGGGGAAGCAACGACAAAGCCCCGCAAGTGCGGGGCTTTATAGGGTTTTTTATCAACACTTTCCAATAAGTGTTGTCTAGAACGGGATATCGTCGTCCGCGAAATCGTCCATCGGCGGTGCGGACTGCTGCTGGGCCGGCTGCTGACGACGCGGTGCGTAGTCCTGACCACCGCCACCGCCGCCGTATCCGCCACCACCCTGACCGCCACTGCCTCCACCGCCGCCTTGCTGACGCGGTGCCTGCGACCGCTGCGGACGATCGCCGCCCATGCCGCCACCGCCCTCACCGCGGCCGCCGAGCATTTGCATCTCGTTGGCAACGATGTCGGTGCTGTACTTTTCCACGCCGTCCTGACCGGTGTACTTGTCGTAGCGCAGCTCGCCTTCGACATAGACCTGAGAGCCCTTACGCAGGTACTCGCCGGCGATTTCGCCTAGCTTTCCGAAAAACACCACGCGGTGCCACTCGGTGCGTTCCTGATTGTTGCCTTCGCGGTCCTTGCGCATGCTGGTGGTGGCTAGGCTCACGCGCGTGATCGCCATGCCGGCCTGGGTGTACTTAGTGTCGGGATCGTTGCCGAGGTTGCCGACGAGGATGACTTTGTTGATGCCGCGGGCCATAGGTGCTTCCGAGATGATGCGCTGGCGCCGGGGACGCACAACGATGAATGTCTGTGCGGCAATATTACCCCACCTGCCAGCCGGCGGTCGTGGCAGGTTGCCGCGCGCGGCTGCCGGGCAAGCGCTCTGCCAAGGGTCGGAAATCCAACCCAGGCAGGCCTTTGCGGCTTCGGGCACGGCTCCACCTACGGCAAATGTGAAGACGCCGGTGGTAGCCGGCGGGACGGATCCGGCCCGGGCACCTATAATCTGCGCACATCACGAACGCCTGCGCATGACCATCGCCGAAGACCTCCCCACCGTCCTGGGCCTGCCCCAGATCCAGTCCCTCGCCGCGCCCGACATGGCCGCGGTCGATGCGCTGATCCGCCGCCGCCTGGCCTCGGACGTCGTGCTGATCAACCAGATCGCCGATCACATCATCTCCGCCGGTGGCAAACGCCTGCGCCCGATGCTGGTGATGCTGGCCGGCCATGCCGCTGGCGGCTCCGGCCCGGAGCACCATCAATTGGCGGCGATCATCGAATTCATCCATACCTCCACGCTGCTGCACGACGACGTGGTGGACGAGTCGGATCTGCGCCGCGGGCGCAGCACTGCTAACGCCTTGTGGGGCAACGCACCCAGCGTGCTGGTCGGCGATTTCCTGTATTCGCGCAGCTTCCAGTTGATGGTCGAGCTGGACCGCATGGAAGTCATGCAGATCCTGGCCGACACCACCAACCGCATCGCCGAAGGCGAAGTGCTGCAGTTGCTGCACGTGCATAACCCCGACACCGACGAGGCCGCCTACCTGCGCGTGATCGAGCGTAAGACCGCAGTGCTGTTCGCGGCCGGCACGCGCCTGGGCGCGCTGGCCTCCGGCGCGGATGCCGATGTGCAGCAGCGCCTGTACAACTATGGCATGCAGTTGGGCTTTGCCTTCCAGATCGCCGATGACGTGCTCGACTACGCCGCAGAGGCAGCGGACCTGGGCAAGAACCTTGGCGACGATCTGGCCGAAGGCAAGGCCACGCTACCGTTGATCCACGCCATGGCGCATTCGGATGCGACGACGCGGCAGCGCCTGCGGCAGATCGTCGAGCAAGGCGATGCGGCGGCGATGCCGGAAGTGCTGGCCGCCATCCATGCCACCGGCGGGCTGGACTACAGCCGTCAGCGCGCTGCCGAATACGCCGCCGCCGCCGAACAGGCGCTCGACACCCTGCCGCACAGCCCTGCAGTGGCGGCGCTACGCGGCCTGGCGCGTTACGCGGTCGAACGCACGCATTGATCCGGTGCGCTGGGCGCGACTGGGGATTGGGAATTAGGGATTGGCAAAAGCGGATTGGTCGCGCTGTTACGAATCCAGGCACTCGATAGCCCCGCGATGTTCAGCGCAACTCCCTGAGCACAGACTCACGGGAAGATTCGAAGGTCCGGACCACGCTTCTGCCAATCCCGAATCACCAATACCGGCTACTGAGCAAACCGCTCTTCGAAGAAATCGCCCAGCATGCGATACGCCCGCTTGGCCGCACGCGGGTTGTACAGGCAGCCCGGTGGGCTGTTGGCATCGGCTTCGGCAAAGCAGTGCACCGCGCCGCTGAAATTGACGAACTGCCAGTCGGCACCGGCGGCATTCATTTCGGCTTCGAACGCGGCGATATCCGCCTTGCTCACACTTTTATCGTCGGCACCGTTGAGCACCAGCAGCGGCGTTCTGGCCGAGCCGGCAGCGGCCGGGCTGGGCGTGGCGATACCGCCGTGCAGGCTGACCACGCCGGCCAGCTGCGCGCCTGCACGTACCAGCTCAAGCACCGTGGTGCCGCCGAAGCAGAAACCCACCGCACCGATGCGCGCTGTGTCCAGAGGGGCCTTGCCAGACTGCGCTTTGAGCACCTCCACCGCTTTCAGCGCGCGTGCCCGCAGCACTGGCGGATCCTTCTTCAACGCGCCGGCGAACTGCCCGGCCTCGCTGTCGTTGGCCGGACGCTTGCCCTTGCCGTACACATCGGCCACCAGCACCACGTAATCGTCGCCGGCCAGCTGCTTGGCCTTGGTCACCGCCGAGTCGTTGACCCCGCGCCAGTTGGGCACCATCACCAGTCCCGGGCGCTTGGCATCGCCGGCATCGCCGGCATCGTCGTACACCAGCACGCCGCTGAAGGTGTCCTTGCCGATCTTCCATTCCAGCGGCTTGGCCTGCATCGCCGCGACGGCGGGGAACGCCAGCGAGGCCAGGACACCGATCAACCCAACGCCACGCCATGTCTGTTGCTTGTGCATGTGCTTGCTCCCAGGATGGTGTGGCGAGTGTAGGCGCGGCTACCGTGCAGGAGGGGTCATCATTGCCGCTGCCGACCGCGCCGCCACCAATTCGCTGGACAAAGCGCACCGTGTCCGCTCGCATCGACGTACCGGAGCAGGCTTTCAGTGCCACCGCATCGACGCGGCGGCGCCAGACGTGGAGCGACTCACACAATCGCGCGAGCAGTTGCCCGGTGGGCGTGGACAGCGCGCAGCAAACGCTGTGTCCGCGTGTTGCATGCCGATTCCCATTCCGAGCACGGCCACGCCCATCTGGCGCTGAGCGCAGTCGCTTTTATTCGCCGGGTTTAATGCACGCCCAACCCGGGAATTGCGCTAATGGCCGCCGGATCGAACCCCGCCAGCTGCGCGAAATGGCGGCCACGCGCAACGTAATCGCTGTAGGCGCCGAAGCTCGGCGCCCCCGGCGAGAGCAGCACCACACCGCCCTGCTCGCCCAGCGCGTCGCGCGCCAGCTGCATGGCGTGTTCCAGATCGACGGCAGCATGCAAGCCCAAGCGCCCGGCGTCGGCCAGCGGCGCCAGCAACGCATGGATGCGCGGGCCATTGGCGCCCATGGTGACGATTTCCAGCGGCGCCTGCTGCGCCATGTGCGCGGCAAATTCCTGCCAATCCAGCCCGCGATCATGCCCACCGACCAGCAACGCGACACGCCGCTGCGCAAAGCAGGCCAATGCGGCCAACGACGCATGCGGCGTGGTGCTGATCGAATCGTTGACATAGCTGATGCCATCCACGCTGCCGAGCAACTGCAGGCGATTGGGCAACGGACGAAAGCTCAGCGCCGCTGGCGCCAGCGCTGCGGCATCCAGGCCCAGCGCCTCGATCGCGGCCAGCACCGCGCAGAGATTGCGGCGATTGTGCTCGCCAGGCAGCGGCACGTCGGCGGTATCGAAGATGGCCTGCTCGCCGCGATACACCACGTCACCACGCAGATGCCAGCCATCGGCATGATTGAACCAGCGCACCTCGCTCTCGGGCAGATGCAACCCGCGCAACAGCGGGTCGGCCGCATTGAGCAAGGCGATGCGCGGCCGGCCTTCGGTCACAAGCGACAACTTGTCGCGCACATACCGCGCCTCGTCGCCGTGCCAGTCCAGATGCTCGGGAAACAGGTTCAACACCAGCGCCAGCTCGGGCAGCGCGCCGCTGCGCCCGACATCACCGGTCTGATAGCTGGACAACTCGATCGCCCAATACGCCGGTGGCGGCTGCGGTGCCAGCACTTCCAGCAAGGGCTGGCCGATATTGCCGACCAATGCGGTGCGATGTCCGCCCGCGCGCAGCAAATGCGCCAGTAGCGCGGTGGTGGTGCTCTTGCCCTTGGTGCCGGTGACGCAGATGACACCGGGCACACTGGCATCCGGCTGCGCGTGCTCGGCAAACCACAGCGCGGTGCCGCCGATGAATTGCGTGCCCTGCGCGGCGGCGGCCAGCGCCTCAGCGCGATACGGGCTGATGCCGGGCGACTTCAGCACGATCTCGAACCGTCCCAGCGCCTGCGCGCTGGCGTCGGTGTCAACTTGCAAGGCCGCATCTGCGAGCGCTTCGAGTTCGCGCGCCTCTTCGACGTTGCAGAACACCGTCAGCGATTGGGTCGGCAGCCTCTCGCGCAATGCGCGATAGGCCGCGCGTCCTTCGCGCCCCCAGCCCCACAACGCAATCGACTTGCCCTCAAGCTGCGAAATTCGCACGCACGCGCTCCCACAGCGCCGACGGAATCCGGTGCTCGCCATCGATGGCCATGAGCGGCACGACCTGCAGGTCGTGCGTATCCAGATGCGGCTGGATGTCGCCAATGAAGCGCTTCACCAAGGCGTCTTCCTTCCACTCGGCGCGACCGGCGAGCACCGCCATCGCCGCGCGCGATTCGCGGCCTTCGCCCACGCATTCGAACGGCTTGTGGTCCTGGAATTCCAGCAGCGCATCGTAGCCGCCGGCCTGCGCCGCATCGTCGAGCAGATTACGCCCGAAGATGTTGACCAGCCGCGTCTTGGGCATGAACGGTGCCAGCGCCAGGAACACGAAATGGCACTTCGGGCACACGCCGCACCAGCGATGCACCGGGCGCTCGCCCATGATGTGGAAGTTGCGATTACAGCTGGAAAAATGCGCGTCGTAGTGATCGGTCTTGGCGAATTGCCGCGCCACTGCCAACTCGGAGAGCGGCCGCAGCAACGAGTAATACCGCAGATCTGCAGCGACATGCCGCTGCACGTAATCGCCGAAGGCCTGTTCGAACGCCCAGCCCTTGGACCACTGGTGATTGACCTCGCCGGTGCCGGGAATCTGGCTGCCGTAACTGGCCGAACGCTCGTTGGAAAACACCACCTGGTCCACGCCATTGAGTAGCGCCGCCAGCACCAGAATGGCCGAATTCACTGCTGTTACCGGGATATGCCCGTTCCACGCGCCCTGGCGGTTGAGCTCGAACAACTCCGGCGCCAGCACGCGACCGATGTTGAGCACCGGCAACCCGGTGCGCTCGGCGCAGGCGCGAATCAGTTGCGAGCCGCCGATCCAGCTGACGGTCTGCGCGACGCCCGCGTGCCGCAGCGCCTCGATGCTGACCAGCGAATCCTTGCCGCCGCCGATCGCCACCAGCGCGTGTTCGCGCAGCCCCAATGCCGGTGCGGCGGCAGGCGCCTGCGCAGCCACCGGAAAGTGAATCTTGCCGTGCAGATTCAATCCGTTGCGGTAGGCAAATTCGCCCAGGCCGTGCAGATACACGCTTTCCACCAGCGCAGCAGTCTCGGCAGCGATGCCGTAACTCTCGATGGCGATGTTCGGCGGCACCGCAGCCTTGAAATAACTCACGCCTGCAATGAGATGCAGCAGTTGCAACGCCTGCTGCACGGCAGCGGCCTGTACACCGTCCAGCGCGAATGGCGCGCCCGGTACCGCAACGGTCTCGACCAGCTCCGCGCCTTGATCGAAGGCATACACCAGCGTTGCCACGCCGGTCTGTGCGTCAAGTGCACAACGCACGAAACGGAAGGTGGATATCTGGTGTTTGTCGAAAGCGCTCATGGACTACCTGCTTAGAACACGTACACGACGTAGATAACGTCGGCACAAGACATATTCAATCATGGAAAACGGCACTGCCGCCCATAGCAGCGGCAGGCAACCGATCACGAGCAACAGCAGCATCACGTCCGAGCGAATCACCGCTGTATCGCCGGTGAGCGCCAGCGCGACCAGCAGATACAGCAGCAACGCCGGCAAATAGCCAAGCGCACTCAACATCACGGTACGCAATGCCATGCCGCCGGCATGCTGCGCTGACGCGCGCTCGGCGCGCCGACGCTGCCAACGCGCTGCGCTCCACGCACCGATGCCGGCAGCCACCAACGCGGGCAGCGCCCACTTCAGGCTGTCGGTCCACGGCATCGGTTGTCCGGCGATGTCGATGGCGGTGGAGAACACTATCGCCACGCCACCGGCCAGCGTGCTGAGTACAACGAACTCAGCCAGCGGGCGCATCGATCACCTCTTCGCGCGGCAATTCGCGCTGATTGTAGGTGCTGGCCATCGAGTAGCCGTAAGCGCCGGTGTCGGCCACCAGCACCACGTCGCCCGGCACGGTCGTCGTCGGCAGGCGACGACGCTTGCCGAACACATCCGACGACTCGCAGATTGGCCCGACGATATCGAACGCGCCATCGGCGGGCGCCTCCAGCTTGCTGAGGTTTTCGATGTCGTGCCAGGCGTCGTACAACGCCGGGCGAATCAAGGTGTTCATGCCCGCATCCAGGCCTACGCGCTGCACGCCGTCCTTCTCGATCACCTGGGTGACGCCGGCCAGCAACACACCGGCTTCGGCCACCAGATAGCGGCCCGGCTCGATCGCCAGGCGATAGCCCGGATGCACGGCCTTGACCTCGGCCAGGCCCTTGGCCCACACCTCCAGATCGAACGGCTCGTCTTCGGCGCTGTACGGAATAGGCAGGCCGCCGCCGATGTCGATGGTCTCCACCGTGCCGATGCGGCGCGCAAACCCGGCCAGTTCGTCGTACATCATCCGCCAGTGCTCACCGGTCTCCACGCCACTGCCCAGGTGCGCGTGCACGCCGGTGATGGTGACTTCGAGCGTGCGCGCCACTTCGACAAATTCATCCACGCGTGTGGACGACAAGCCGAACTTGGACGCCTTGCCGCCGGTATTGACCTTCTCGTGATGGCCGTCGCCGTGCCCCAGGTCGATGCGCAGCCACACGTTGCGGCCGCGGAACACCTCCGGCCAGCGCCGCAATGCTTCGACGTTGTCCACGGTGACGGTGACGCCCAGTGCGAATCCGGCTTCGTATTCGGCCTTTGGCGCGAAGCTCGGTGTGAACAACACACGACGCGGCGATAGCTCGGGCAAGGTGTCGAATACGCGGCGCAGCTCGCCGTGCGAGACGCATTCCAGACCGAAGCCGGCCTGTTCCAGCGCCATCAAAATGGCCGGATGCGCGTTGGCCTTGATCGCGTAATAGCGTTGATCCACTGCAGCAATCTGCGCCAGTGCGTGCGCACGTGCACGCACTGTGGGCAGATGGTACGCATAGCGCGGCGTACCGGCCTTGGCCAGCGACAGCAGATGCGCGCGCTCGGCATGCCACCAGGGCGTGGGGCGCGGACGCACCGAGCCGATGATCTCGCGCCAGCGCGGCCCGAACACGTCGCCCTCGCTGACCGGCATCGCACCGCTGTCGATCAACTCGCCATGCAGGATCGGCAATAAGCCGTCGGCATCGGCTTCGTCGATGACGAAGGTGAGATTCAAGTCGTTGGACGACTGCGAGATCATGTGCACACGTTCCTGCCCGAACGTGGCCCACACATCGGAGAGCTTGTGCAGCAGCGAGCGCATGCCGCGCCCGACAAGCGTGATTGCCGCGCAAGGAACAATGATCTTGACCTTGCAGATCTGCGACAGGTCGGCCGACAACGCCGCCAGCACATCGGTGTTGACCAGATTTTCCGACGGATCCAGCGACACAGTGACATTCGTCTCGGCCGAACCGATCAAGTCCACCGACAGGCCGTGCTTTTTGAACAGCGCGAACACATCGGCCAGGAAACCGACCTGCTGCCACATGCCGATGCCTTCCATCGACACCAGCACGATGCCGTTGCGGCGGCTGATCGCCTTGACGCCCAACACCGGCTCGGCATTGCCGTCGATGCTGGTGCCGGGCAGATCGGGGCGTTCGGTGTCCAGGATCGCCATCGGCACGCCGGAATCGCGGCACGGTTTGATCGAACGCGGATGCAGCACCTTGGCGCCGGTGGTGGCGATTTCCTGCGCTTCGTAATAGTCCAGGCGGGTCAGCAGGCGCGCGTCCGGCACTTCTTTCGGGTTGGCGCTGAACATGCCGGGCACGTCGGTCCAGATTTCCACCCGGCTGGCACCGAGCAGTGCACCGAAATACGCCGCCGAGGTATCCGAGCCGCCGCGCCCCAGGATCGCGGTACCGCCATCGGCATGCCGCGAAATGAAACCCTGGCTGATCAGCAAGCGCGTGGGCTGCGCATCGAAACGCGCGCGCCAGTCCGCATCCGATTGCCATTGGCACGACACCGACAAGCGCTTGGACCATTCGCTCTGATTGGGCTGCGGCGGCAACGCCGACAGCCACTGCCGCGCATCCAGCCAGCCCATGTCCAGGCCGCTGGCATGCAGATACGCCGCGCCGATGGTGGAGGACAGCAACTCGCCCTGCCCCAACACCTCGGCCTGCCAACCCAGCGTCCGCGTTGCAGCGCGCGCGTCGCCCAGCAGCGCATGCAAGGCGGCCAGCCGCTCGCCCAGCACCGTCTGCGCGTCGAGCTCGAGCTCGGCAACGAACTCGCGATGACGCTGCTCCAGCGCGGCCACGCGCTGTGCGCTATCGGCGGCGCCATCGGCAATGGCGGTGAGTTCGTTGGTCACGCCCGAGAGCGCGGACACCACCACCAGCACGCGACCGCCGGTCTCGCTCGCCCGTTTGCTCGCCAGTTTTCCAATCGTGTCCCAGCGATGACGACGCGACACCGAGGTGCCGCCGAACTTGAGGACGATCCAACGATCGGTAGAGTGGGGAGCTGACATGGAGTAGGCGTTCAGGATGGGGGAAGATGCCCGGTGTATCGAGCAGAACGTCCAATTCTACTGCCAATGCCGCTCGCATCACCTCGCGTGCGATCACGGCGCGCAGGTCGTCACGTCCACCGCCGTCTCCGTTTGCGCTGCAACCATCGGCGCCCCCTCTTTCGATCGAGATCCATTCGCCATGAGCAAGCACCGCTATCTGCAACTGGATGTCTTCGCCAGTCAGGCCGGCAACGGCAATCCGCTGGGCGTGATCTTCAAGGCAGCGACGTTGTCGTCCGCGCAGATGCAGCAGATCGCCGCGTGGCTGAATCTCTCCGAGACCATCTTCTTCCTGCCGGTCAGCGTGCCCGATGCGGATTACCACATCCGTATCTTCACTCCGCGCGCCGAACTGCCGTTTGCCGGACATCCCAGCGTCGGCGCAGCCTGGGCAGCAGTGACCCACGGCGTGACCGCCTACACAACCGACGGCCGGCTCCGCCAGCAATGCGCGGCCGGCGTGTTACCGGTGGAGGTGTTCGACCGGCACGGTGCCTTGTTGGTGCGGCTGCGCGCGCCGCGCGCACGCGCCATCGACACCGGCGATCTGTATGCCAACGCGTTGCACGCGGCCGGCGCGGGCTTGCGCGTGGGCGCGCAGCCCGCGGCGCTCTGGAACAACGGCCCGAACTGGTGGTTGCTGGAAGCGGAGGACGCGCAGGCGGTACGCCGGGCGACCCCGGATCTTGCCGCCATCGCCCGGCTCACACAGGCCAGCGCCGCCACCGGGCTGGCGATCTACGCACCGATCCACGACGACGAGGCCGACCTCGTGGTTCGCGCCTTCTGCCCCGGCGATGGCATTCCGGAAGACCCGGTCACCGGCAGCGCCAATGCCTGCATTGCCGCACGCCTGCACGGAGAAGGCCGCCTGCCCGGGACGCAATCGCGCTATGTCGCCAGCCAGGGCCGCGAGGTCGGCCGCGATGGCCGCATCCACGTGGAGGTAGACGATCATGGCGAAGTCTGGATCGGCGGAACGACGCTGCAGGTGATCGACGGCCACATCGATTGGTAAGCTGCCGCGCTATCACTGCAGATCCACGCCCATGACCACTCGCCGTTTCCTGCAATTGGATGTGTTCTCCGCCCGCCCCGGCAGCGGCAATCCACTGGCAGTGGTGCTGGATGCACAGGGTCTGGACGATGCGGCGATGCAGGCCATCGCACGCTGGACCAAACTGCCGGAAACCAGCTTCGTGTTTCCAGCCGAAAGCGCGCACAGCAGTTACCGGTTGCGCATGTTTTCGCCGCAGAAAGAGGTGCCGTTTGCTGGCCACCCCAGTGTGGGCACCGCACATGCCGCACTCGACGCCGGCCTGGCTGTACCCGCGGATGGCGTACTGGTGCAGGACGGCATCGCCGGGCAGTTACCGCTACGCGTTACGCAGCGCGACGGGCACCGCAGCATCGCCGTCCGCACGCCGCGCGCGCGCGTCGCCGAACAGGTGCACGCCGACGACCCGCGCCTGCGCGATGCGCTGCAGCGCTGGCCGTTGGGCACCTTGCCGCCTGCGCTGATGGACGGCGGCCGCACCTGGTGGGTAGTGGAATTGGCCAGCGAAACCGCACTGCGCGGCCTGCAGCCGGACTGGGATGCGATCGCCGCGTTGGCAGAATCCACCGGCAGCATGGGCGTATTCGCCTATGCCCACGCCGCCGCACCGGGTGCCTACGATCTGGCCGTGCGCGCCTTCGTCGGCAATGGCCGGCGCTTCGAAGACGCGGCATCCGGCGCAGCCAATGCCGTGCTCGCCGCGTGGCTGGACAGCCGTCACGCGTTGCCCGGCACCGATCGCCGCTACGTGGTCAGCCAGGGCCGCGAAATTGGCTTCGACGCCTTGCTGGAACTGCACATCGATGCCGGCGGCGACGTGTGGTCGGGCGGGCAGGTCCAGACGGTGATTCGCGGCACGCTGGACTGGGCGTAGAGCGGTTGACCACACTGTACGTAGATCCAAGCCAGCACCGCGCAGCGCCTGCCAGTGCTGCTCAATAACGTATACGACCGGAGCCGCGTCATCCGTTGCGCCAATGGTCGGACGCGTGCGACGCAGCGGTACGGCGTACCGATCAACGGCTAAGCGCGACTGACAGCCCACCGCTGCAGCCGCATCATCACGCCAAAAACAAGAACGCTGCGGTTGCCCGCAGCGTTCTCTCTTTAACCCGATGCCGCAACCAGCCAGCGGCACCGCATGCATCCCGCATTGATCAGTCAGGGCGCACGTCGACACGCACGCGGATGCGGTCGCCCGGGTTGTAATCGCTATGCGTGTGATACATGCGACCACCGTATTCGTAGGTCACATCGTAACCATCCACGCGGTCGCGTTCGCGGCGGTAGGACACCGGCTCGCAGACTCTGACGTTGCCCTGGTAGTTGCGGTTGTTGGCTTCATAGATCGAGCGGCCCGCCGCTACACCTGCCATGGTGCCCACGGCGGTGCCCACCAGACGACCGTTGCCGCCACCGACCTGGCTACCGAGCACTGCGCCAGCAATACCACCGATGACACTGGCGACGCCACGATTGGAGACGCCGGCCTGTGCGTAGCCGCCGTCGCGGTAGTAGCCGTCGTTGCTGGTGTAGTAACCGTTGGCGGGACGGTCGTAGCAACGTTCGCTGGTGCGTTCGTTATATGAATCGGCAACGATGATCGGATCGACGCGCACAACGCGCGCATATTCGTAACGACCATCCTCGTAGCCGCTGCGGCCGTAGTCGCGATAGCCGCTGTCATAGCGCTGTGCCGTGGCATTGCCTGCCACAACCAGACCCATCACCAGAGCACCAAGCACGAGAGTTTTCATTGCGGCAGCTTCATAGGGAGGACACGCTGCCGATGCTCTGCCTGCACCAGTGAAACCGCACTGAACCAAACCAGCCGCGAAAAGCCCTATTCAGGTTGCCGCCAGCTGCGCGCGCCGTGCGCCGATGGCGGCGCGTCGCAGCGGTGTTGGCGTCAGCTCGAAAACTCGGTTTCCAGGCTGATCGGCACGGCGCTCAACGCTTTGGATACCGGGCAATTCTTCTTGGCGGTATCGGCCAGCTCGCGGAACTTGGCCTCGTCGATGCCCGGCACCACGGCGGTGAGCTTGAGGCGGATCTGCGACAGCTGCGGACCGCCTTCCATCGACAAATCCACATCGGCGCGCGTATCCAGCGAGGTGGGCGGAAAGCCGGCTTCGGTCAACTGCGCAGACAAGGCCATGGTGAAACAGCCGGCATGCGCGGCGGCGATGAGCTCTTCCGGATTGGTACCCTTCTCGTCGCCGAAGCGGCTGCTGAAGGCATAGCGGGTGTTGTCCATCAAGCCGCTCTGCGGCGTACTGAGCTGGCCCTTGCCGGTCTTGAGGTCGCCTTCCCAATGAGCGGTGGCGTGACGTGAAATACCCATTGCGATCTCCTGCGCTGAAAGGAGCCGTCACGATAGGTGAGTGGGTGTTAGCTGGTGGTGCGGGGAATCGGGAATCGAAAGAGCAGATCGCCGGGTGCATCCGGTTGCAAGCGGGTGCTTGCGCTCACGGATTTGTGCTTCGAGCGCAACCGTCACCACACACAGGCTGCGAGGCACGCCCGGCAACACGCAGCTGTCTGTTCGCAATCGACATTCACACATCGAGCGCGACCGCGCGGTCGTCGCGCGGTCGTGTTGCCGCCCTTAGCCGAGCAAGGTTTCCAGCACGGCCATGCGCACGGCGACGCCGTTGGCGACCTGCCGCAATACGCAGGATTGCGGGCCGTCGGCCACTTCATCGGTGATTTCCACGCCGCGGTTGATCGGGCCCGGATGCAGCACCGCGGCATCGCGGCTGGCGCGCGCCAGGCGCTCGCGGGTGAGGCCGTATTCGGTGTGGTACTGCTCCAGGGAGGGCACCAGCCCCTCTTCCATGCGCTCGCGCTGCAGACGCAACATCATCAGCGCATCGGCGCCTTCCAGCATGGCGTCGAAGTCCTGGCCGACCACGCAGCCGTCCAGCATGTCGTCATCGGGCAGCAGGCTCGCCGGGCCGCAGACGCGGATCTCGCCGGCACCCAGCGTGCGCAGTGCATGCAGGTCCGAGCGCGCCACACGCGAATGCTTCACGTCGCCGACGATCACGACCTTGAGCTTGGAGAAATCGGTGCCCTTGGCCTGGCGCAGGGTGAGCATGTCGAGCAGGCCCTGGGTGGGATGCGCGCTACGTCCGTCGCCGGCATTGATCAACGCGGTGCCCTCGCCCGCGGCGGCCGCCAGCGCTTCCACCGCACCATCGTCGGGGTGACGCACCACGAAGCCGCGCACGCCCATCGCTTCGAGATTCTTCAAGGTGTCGCGCGCGGTTTCGCCCTTGCGGGTGGAGGAGTTGGAAGCGTCGAAATTGAGCACGTCCGCGCCCAGTCGCTGCGCCGCCAGATGGAAGGAACTGCGCGTACGCGTAGAGGGTTCGAAAAACAGCGTGCACACGGCGGTGCCCGCCAGCACGCTGCGTTTACCCACGCGCCCCACCGCCGCATCGCGGATCTGGCCGGCGCGGTCGAGCAATTGCAGCAGCGTGGTGCGCGGCAGTCCTTCCAGGGTGAGCAGGTGACGCAGGCGTCCGTCCGAATCGAGTTGCATGGTGGTCATCGCAGGTCGGGAGTCAAGGAAGAAGGGTGGCTTGGTCGGGCGCGGCCAACCAGCGTTCGACGATCACCGCGGCAGCCATGGCATCGAGCGCTTCGGCATCGCGGCGGCGCTTGCGTCCATCGGCGCGCTCGCGCGCGAAACGCTGCGCGGCTTCGACCGAACTGGAGCGCTCGTCGATCAGCACGACCGGCAGCGCATAGCGCGCGCGCAATTCGCGGGCGAAGGCATGCGCGCGTTTGCGTGCAGGTTGGTCTTTGTCGTCCAGGGTGAGCGGGTCGCCGACCACCAGACCGTTCGGGCACCATTCCTTGTGCACGCGGTCCAGCGCAACCCAGTCCGGGCCGCTGGCGTGCACGTTGATGACGGCAACAGCGCGCGCGCCTGCACCGAGCGCGGTGCCGACCGCCACGCCGATCCGGCGCGACCCCACGTCGAAGCCCAGCACTGTGCCTTCGGGGCGGATTGCGCCCGCCTCAGGCATGCCCGGAATAATCCGTAAGCCGGAACAGGTCCACACCGATGCGCCCGGCAGCGGTCTGCCAGCGATCTTCCAGCGCGGTGGCGAACAGCACGTTGGCGTCCGACGGCGCGGTGAGCCAGCTGTTTTCGCCCAGTTCGAATTCCAGCTGGCCTGCGCCCCAACCTGCGCAGCCCAGCGCCACCAGCGCATTGCGCGGGCCGTTGCCGGCCGCCATGGCTTCGAGGATGTCGCGCGAGGTGGTCAGGAACACGCCTTGCCCCACTTCCAGGCTGGAGTCCCATTCGCGCGCATCGTCATGGATCACAAAGCCGCGCTCCGGATGCACCGGCCCGCCGCTGAGCACGATCTGCTCGCGTAGCGGCTCATCATCGGTATCGATGCCCATCTGCGACAGCACTTCGCCCAGGGTGTATTCGGACGGCCGGTTGACCAGCACGCCCATGGCGCCGTTCTCGTCGTGCTGACAGATCAGCGCGACGCTACGCGAAAAGGTGGGATCGGACAGCGCCGGAAGCGCGATCAGCAGTTGGTTGGCCAGAGGCGTGGGCAAAACAGACATGGCCGCATTCTAGCCGTTCGTACCGTTGCGCGCAGAGCCGCTGCCATACTGGTCGCTTGCCGAGAACATGGAACGTCAATGCAAAACATCCCCGCCACCAGCAGCCTAGAGCCCGATACGCCCCTGACGCGGCAGACCCGCGCCCTCATTGTGCTGGTCGCGCTGCTGCAGGGCGGGCTGCTGTACCTGGCCGCCCTGGGCGCCCAGCACGGCGTGCATCCCTTCACCGACCTGGGCGTGCGCATTTGCTGGTACACCCTGGTGATGACGGTGCCCAGCATGGTGCTGCTGAGCCTGCAGCAGCTGCGCGATCGCCGCCTGTGGCAGCACGTGGCGGGCAGCACGCTGGTGTTGGCTGCACTCGGCGGCTGGGCGGCATGGAGCGCCACCGGTGCACCAGCCCTGCAGATCGCAAGTGTCCTGTGGCCGTTCGGCTTCACCGTCACGGTCGGGTGGTTCGTCGCCCTGCCCTGGCTGCAGTATCGCCAGCAGCACGGCCACTGGCGGGCGGACTACCACACCCTGTTCGACCATGCCTGGCAGAACGCGTTGACCCTGGCGCTGGCGCTGCTGTTCGTGTGGGTGTGCTGGATGGTGCTGTGGTTGTGGGCCAGCCTGTTCGCCCTGGTCAAGATCATGGTCTTTCGCGAGCTGTTCCGCGAACAGGCCTTCATCTATCTGGCAACCGGCATCATGACAGGGCTGGGCATCCTGATCGGGCGCACCCAGCACCGCGCCGTGCAGGTGATGCGGCAAATTCTGTTCTCGCTGTGCACCGGCCTGCTGCCGCTGCTGGCCGCGGTTGCCGTGCTGTTCCTGCTTGTATTGCCATTCACCGGCCTGCAGGCGCTCTGGCAGACCCGTTCGGCGGCATCGATCCTGCTGAGCCTGGTCTTCGGGTTGGTGCTGTTCACCAATGCGGTCTATCGGGATGGCAGCGTGCAGCCGCCGTACCCGCGCTGGCTGCGCCGGGTGGTCGAGGCCGGTCTGCTCAGCCTGCCCCTGCACGCGGCGCTGGCGGCCTATGCGCTGGCGCTACGCATCGCACAGCATGGCTGGACCGGCGAGCGTTTCTGCGCTGCGGTAATGGCGGTGTTGGCGCTGGCGTACGCGTCCGCCTACGCGTTTGCGGTGGTGCGGCCGCGTGCGGGCCACTGGCTGGCGCATCTGGCCAGCGGCAACATGGTGCTGTCTTGGGTGGTGATCGGCCTGGCGATCCTGATCAACAGCCCGTTGCTGGACCCCTACCGCATCACGGTACACAGCCAGATGCAGCGACTGGCCATCGGCACGCCCGAGAGCGAACGCACGAATCTGGAATTCCTGCGTTTCGACAATGGCCGCCGCGGCTATCTGGCCGTGCAGGCGCTGCGCGCAACTCCTGCCTTTGCCGGCAGCCCCGAGCGCAAGCAGAAGCTGGAGCAACTGCTGGCACGCACCAGCCGTTGGGAACGCAGTGAGACAGTAGAAGACCAGAAGGACAAACAGCTGACCGATCTGACCCAGATCCGCCAGCATGTGACCTTGGCTGCCGGCCAGGCAGAGCCGCCAGCGGATTGGTGGCAGTACCTGGTGAGGTCCAAGATGCTCTGGGGAGCCTGCACGCAGGGCAACAGCACCTGCGTGGTCAGCAGCAGCGACCTCGATGGCGACGGCGAGCTCGACGTGCTGCTGTGCAATCTCGGAGCCGACTACACGGTTGCCTGCGAACTGCAGACCCGCAATCGCCATGGATGGTATCAAGCCGGTACAGCACAGCTCTATTCCCTCGATGGCGCGGCCATGAGCGACGTGAGCAAGGCGCTGCGCAACGGTCAGCTACAGCCGCGGCCCACTCGCTGGCCGGACCTGGCGCTACCGGGAGGCCGACGCATCCACATCACCCCCAACGAAGCGGGTATCCAACCGGGACCGCGACCATGAGCGGCTACTGCAGCATCGCGCCCGGCCACCCGGTGCACGGGCATTACCACGACCACGAATATGGCTTCCCGCAGCGCGAAGAACGCGAGCTGTTCGAACGCCTGGTGCTGGAAATCAATCAGGCCGGCTTGAGTTGGGAAACCATCCTGCGTAAGCGCGTCAATTTCCAGCAGGCCTATGACCGATTCGATGTGGACACCGTCGCAGCGTACGGCGACGCCGACATCGCCAGGTTGATGGGCGACGCCGGCATCATCCGCAATCGTTTGAAGATCCTGGCGGCCATCCACAATGCGCAGGTCATCCAGGTCTTGCGCCGTTCGCATGGCAGTTTTGCGCAATGGCTGGATGCACAACATCCGCTCGACAAGCCGGCCTGGGTCAAACTGTTCAAGAAGACCTTCCGTTTCACCGGCGGCGAAATCACCGGCGAGTTCCTGATGAGCCTGGGCTACCTGCCCGGTGCACACCATGCGCAATGCCCGGTATTCAAACGCATCGCCAAACTCAAACCAGCCTGGATGCAGTCGAAATAAAGCGTAACCGGGTTCAACGCAGCATTACCACTGAGAGCGGCTAACAGAACGTAGCGAGCAGTCGTCAGGTGGGTGTGGGCGGCGCGCTCAGAACCGGAGCCGACGCGTGGTACATGCAGCACCGACCGCGCCCGCCTAATGGCTGCGCAGTAGTTTTTGTTAGCCACTCCAAGGCTTCGTTGCGCCCAGTTGCGCTCCTACGCGGGTGCAACGACGTCGCCTGACAGGTCAAACGCCCATGTAGCGGTGCGGGCGGTGATTGAACATCAGCACCAGACTCAGCGTCAGCGCACCGATGGCCGAATACAGCACCTTGTCCGGCGTCAGCACGAAAAACGCGATCGCCATCAGCATCGCGTCGAAACTCATCTGTACCTTGCCGGCGCTCCAACCGCGCTCGCGCTGCAGGTACACCGCCAGGATGCCGATGCCGCCCAGGCTGCCGCGATGGCGGATGAAGAACAGAATGCCCAGCCCGGCCAGCGCGCCGCCGACGACCGCCGAAAACAGCGTCGCGATGTGCGCGTACTCGGCCCAGCGCGGCAACAGGTCGGTGAGCGCACCGCAGGTACCCACCGCCACAAAGGTCTTCAAGGTGAATTCCCAGCCCATGCGACGCACGCTCAGCCAGTAGAACGGCAGATTGACCAGCACGAACACCACGCCAAAATTCCAGTGCAGCGCGTAGTGCAGCAGGAACGCCACGCCCGCCATGCCGCCGATCATCAGCCCGCCCTTGGCGAAGATCGCCAGGCCGAGCGAGGCCACCAGCGTGGCCAGCACCATGCCCTGCACGTCCTCGGCCACCGAATGGTGATACGCGTGATCGTCGGCCGTGGTCCCCGCCGAATCCGGCGGGGGCGTCAACGGCCCGGAGGTCATCACGGTGCCGTCGTCGGGCAACGGTTCTTGCTCCGGACGGAGATCGGAATCGGGAAGGCTCACGGATCTGGGGACTGCAGTGGGGTGCGATATTAGACACTATCGGCTGCCCTGGTTACATCTGAAACCGCGGCGAGAGCCATGCAAGGGTCACGCGATCTCGGAACAAGCGGCACATTCGTGTCGGCCAGGCACCAAGCACCTGCGCGCCACCAACGGTGCATCATCTCCGCCACAGGCCTGTGAACACCGCTCCCAGGCAACCCGCCCCCTGCCATCCGCTGCGCCGGATCGGCGATCTAGCGAACCAGCTGTAGCAGCGCAATCGCCAGCGCAGCAAGCGCGCTGAACGTAAACACCAATCCGCCACTGAGCAGCCAGAGAATGCTCAGCAGGGTGAAGCGCTCGCGGCGCCATTCCGGAATGCCTTGCGCGCGCTTGAAGCGCCGTAGACGCAGATTGACCATAGCGATCGGCAACCAGCCCAGCACCAGGAAGAACGGGCGCGACCTGTCTGAGAACGTCAGCAGCAACAAGGCGATGAAGACCAAGGCGGCCAGCTGGAAGAGCCACCCGGATCGCGCCTTGAGTCCAATGCTGTTTCCCAGCAGCCGGAAGCAGGTCATCACCCTCAGCGGCGCCAGCCCTGCCCGTCAGACCGGCGAGACTCCCGGGCGCGCGGTGATCGCCCGGAGTGCGATCCAGTTGCGGTAGAACCAATAGCCGCCGTAAGCCCCGAAGGTGCTGACAAACATCGCAACCAGCTTCCAGTTGGATGGCGCAAACAGCAGCGCCAGCGGCTCGTGCGCCCAGCGCTGCGCCAGCGGCTCGGCCACAGTCTGCGCGTCGCTGGTAGCTGCAACGGGGGCTTGCGTCATTTCCGAAGACCTCACCGAACCTCGGCAATCTCCACGCCATCCAGCCCCTGCGCCAGGGTCTTGGCATCGCCACCCTGGGAGAGCTTGATGCGCAGGCGCACCTCGTTTTGCGAGTCGGCGTAGCGCAAGGCGTCTTCGTAACTGATTTCTCCCGCCTGGTAGAGCTCGAACAGGCTCTGGTCGAAGGTACGCATGCCCAGGTTGGTGGACTCCTTCATGATTTCCTTGAGCTTGTGGATCTCGCCGTCGCGGATGTAGTCCTGCACCAGCGGCGTGCCCAACATGATCTCCATCGCCACGCGGCGGCTGCGGCCGTCCGGGGTCGGAATCAACTGCTGCGCAACCACACCCTTCAGATTGAGCGACAGGTCCATCAACAGCTGGTCGCGGCGATCTTCCGGGAAGAAGTTGATGATGCGGTCCATCGCCTGGTTGGCGTTGTTGGCGTGCAGCGTGCACAGCACCAAGTGGCCGGTTTCGGCGAAAGCGATCGCGTGGTCCATGCCCTCGCGGGTACGCACCTCGCCGATCATGATCACGTCCGGCGCCTGGCGCAGGGTGTTTTTCAGCGCATTTTCCCAGCTGTCGGTGTCGATACCGACTTCGCGCTGGGTGATGATGCAGCCCTCATGCTTGTGCACGAATTCGATCGGATCTTCGATGGTGATGATGTGACCGGTGGAATTCTGGTTGCGGTAACCGATCATCGCTGCCAGCGAGGTCGACTTACCGGTACCGGTGGCGCCAACGAAGATGATGATGCCGCGCTTGGTCATCGCCAGCGTCTTGATCACCGGCGGCAGGCTCAGCTCGTCGACGGTGGGAATGCGCGTTTCGATCCGGCGCAGCACCATGCCGACCTGGTTGCGCTGGTAGAAGCAGCTCACACGAAAACGCCCGACCCCGGACACGCCGATGGCGAAGTTGCACTCGTGGGTTTTTTCGAATTCCTCGCGCTGCGAAGGCGTCATCACGTTCAACACCAGATCGCGGCTCTGCTGCGCAGTCAGCGGGCTCTGGGTGATCGGACTGATCTTGCCATTCACCTTGATCGCCGGCGGCATCCCCGAGGTAATGAACAGGTCCGACGCCTTCTGATGCGCCATCAGCTTGAGGAACGAGGTGAAGTCGATGGTGCTCATGGCGTGCTCCTTCGGAGCCGGGAATGGAGAATCGAGAATCGAGAATCGGAGAAGCCAGTAGCCGGGAGCCGGGACCGGTCAGGGAAACGTGCTGCTGCGATTCCCCATTCCCGATTCCCTATTCCCGAATCACTCGAATATCCGCTTGTCCTTGGCGTAATCGCGCGCCTGGTTACGCGTGATCAGGCTGCGCTTGACCAGGTCCTGCAGGTGCTGATCCAGCGTCTGCATGCCGTATTGCTGGCCGGTCTGGATCGAGGAATACATCTGCGCCACCTTGTCCTCGCGGATCAGGTTGCGGATGGCCGGGGTGCCGACCATGATTTCCCAGGCTGCGGTACGTCCGCCGCCGACCTTTTTCAGCAGGGCCTGCGAAATCACTGCGCGCAGCGATTCGGACAGCATCGAGCGCACCATCGGCTTTTCGCCGGCCGGGAACACGTCGACGATGCGGTCGATGGTCTTGGCCGCCGAGCTGGTATGCAGGGTGCCGAACACCAAGTGGCCGGTTTCCGCAGCGGTGAGCGCCAGACGAATGGTTTCCAGGTCGCGCAATTCGCCGACCAGAATGATGTCCGGGTCTTCGCGCAACGCCGAGCGCAGCGCTTCGTTGAAGCCGTGCGTGTCGCGGTGCACTTCGCGCTGGTTGATCAGGCACTTCTGCGAGGTGTGCACGAATTCGATCGGGTCCTCGACGGTGAGGATGTGCCCGTATTCGTTCTTGTTGATGTAGTCGATCATGCCGGCCAGCGTGGTCGACTTGCCCGAACCGGTCGGGCCGGTCACCAGGATCAGGCCCTGCGGCTGGTCGATCAGCTGGCGGAAGATCGGCGGGCAGCCCAGGTCTTCCAGCGTCAGCACTTCGGACGGAATGGTACGGAACACCGCACCGGCGCCACGGTTCTGATTGAACGCATTGACGCGGAAACGCGCCAGCGACGGAATTTCGAACGAAAAGTCGACTTCGAGGAATTCCTCGTAATCGCGCCGCTGCTTGTCCGACATGATGTCGTACACCAGCGCGTGCACCTGCTTGTGGTCCAGCGCCGGAATATTGATGCGGCGCACATCGCCATCGACACGGATCATCGGCGGCAGCCCTGCAGACAGGTGCAGGTCCGACGCCTTGTTCTTGACAGAAAATGCCAATAATTCAGCGATATCCATGCGCTGCTTTTCCCCTAGGCTGCGATTGGAAGGTACTCCCCGGCCGGCAGTATAGCGTTCTGGCTGCTGGCGGGAACCGGCCTGGGGCCGGTTCAGGCCGGTCGCGGCGCGCCTGGCTGAAACTGTTGCTTCGTCTAGGCGCGGGCGCCACGTTTGCCCGGGTGCAGCGGGTCGCACTGCCGCCGGTCCATATCGCGCCGGGGCCTTGGTCGGACTCGGGGACGGCCGCCTGCCGTGTATCGAGACTCCTCCGACAGAAGCACCACACCGGCGCATCAATGCAGGCGACCGGCACGCCGTCAACTGGAAGGAAGCGTCGGCGGGCGGCACTATAGCGCTCCCGTCCTTCTCCGGAATGCCACGTGCCGGCTTCGTCGCTGCAGCAGATTCTCGATGCCATCCAGGCCGCCGCTGCCGCGCATGCGCGTGCCAACGTGCGGCTGCTGGCAGTGTCCAAGACCAAGCCGGCCAACGCCGTTGCCGCGCTGGCCGCGCAGGGCCAGCGCGCATTCGGCGAAAATTACGTGCAGGAAGCCGACGCCAAGATCGCCGAATTGCATGCGCTGGGGCTGGAATGGCATTTGATCGGCCACCTGCAATCCAATAAGGCCGAATTGGCCAGCCAGTGCTTCGATTGGGTGCAGACGGTCGACCGCGCCAAATTGATTCCGCTGCTGGCACGCCACCGCCCGGACGACCGCGCGCCGTTGAATGTGCTGATCCAGGTCAACATCGACGACGAGGATAGCAAGCACGGGTGCGCGCCGGAGGCGATCGACAACCTGGCCGAGGCGATCGCACTGCAGCCGCGCTTGCAGCTACGCGGTCTAATGGCGATCCCTGCTCCATTTCCCGAACAAGCACGACGCCAGGCCGCGTTTACGCACATGCAGACGCTGTTCGAGCAGCTCAAAGCCCGTTATCGGCAGGTCGATACCTTGTCGATGGGTATGAGCTCGGATTTCGCCGAAGCGATCGCGGCCGGCGCCACCATGGTGCGCGTGGGCACGGCCTTGTTCGGCGCGCGCGGTCAGGCGCCGGCTGCCTCCGCCTGATCGCATCGCCTCTCTCACATCGAACCCTCTTATTAAAGGTGCTGCAATGACCACGCCTGTCGCGTCCACGCCTTCTTTCTCGTTTTCCAACGCGACGCTCATCGCCTTCATCGGCGGCGGCAACATGGCGCGCAGCCTGATTGCCGGACTGATCCGGCAAGGTGTGCCCGCGGCCAGCATTCGCGTGGCCGAGCCGGTGGCCGAGCTGCGCGAGGCATTGGCGCGCGACTTCGGCGTGCAGGTCGTTGAAGATGCGCGCACCGCAGCCGACGCCGCGGCGACCTGGGTCCTGGCGGTCAAGCCACAGGTCTTGCCAAGTGTGTGCGCGCAGCTGGCCGATCTTGCGCAGGCGCAACAACCGCTGCTGGTCTCCATTGCAGCCGGCATCACCGCCACGCAACTGCAGCGATGGTCGGGCGGCGATATCGCGGTGGTTCGTGCCATGCCCAACACACCCGCCTTGCTCGGCGCAGGTGTCACAGGCCTGTACGCCAACGCGCGCGTGTCCCAAGCGCAACGCCTGCAGGCAACCCAACTGCTGGACAGCGCCGGCGTCACCGTCTGGATCGAGGACGAAGCGCAAATGGACGCGGTGACCGCCGTTTCCGGTAGCGGACCGGCTTACGTCTTTTTACTGGCCGAAGCGATGGAAGCGGCTGCACTGGCACAGGGATTGCCGGCCAAGACTGCACGCACCTTGGTCATGCAAACCCTGCTCGGCGCCGCGCGCATGCTCACCGAATCGGGCGAAGCACCGGACGTCCTGCGTCGCCGCGTGACCTCGCCCAATGGCACGACCCACGCCGCCATCGAGACATTCCAGGTCGGCGGCTTCCAAGCGCTCACCGCCAAGGCAATTGCCGCAGCGACCGAACGCGGCCGCAGCTTGTCGGCGGCCAATGACTGATCCAGACGCAGCAAACCCTGCAGGTTGGCCGCGCCACGCTCAGGTTCAGCGCGGTGCGCACGGCAAGACGATGACGAGACGAATACCTGGCCGCACACCGCGCCGGCGCCCTGGCAACGCAAGGTCGATACAGGGCACGCGGGAGCGAAACGCTGCACGGCGCCGGACACCCGTCCATTTCCGATACTGAAGCGCGCGCCCGTGCTTGCCATCGATGTCAGTCACGTCGATGGCGCACGGCCCTGTTACACGCATTGCTGAAAAAGCTGCCCGCCTCGCCTGCTTGCACCATCACCACGCGTGCGCGCTGTAGCTTTTCCCGCGCGCAAACGATCTGCTGCTGTGCGTCAGATCAGCAGCGGGTACGCGCATCGCGCAGGCAACGCGACGCGTTTTGTGCTTTTTTTCTGCCGCTAGTGAACGAATCCCCCGTCGAAAGACGCTTTTTTTTGGTTGTTTCATCGTTTGCCTATTGGCGGCGCGCAGCAGTTGCCCTACATTTCGCGTTGCCGACTGGGTCGGCAGACCCAACACCACCAACGAATACGGAACACATCACTCATGGCAAAAACCGCCGCTAAGAAGGCTGCCCCCAAGAAGGCAGTGAAAAAGGTCGCAGCGACCAAGACCGCAAAGCCGGCCAAGGCAGCTGCTGCCAAGTCCGCTGCGCCCAAGCCGATCAAGGAAGCACTGAGCAAGACCGGCCTGGTCGCGCACATTGCCGAAAGCACCCAGCTGGCTCCGAAGGACGTGCGCGCCGTGCTGGCGTCGCTGGAAGCCACCGCACACGCCTCACTGAGCAAGAAGGGCGTCGGCACCTTCACCATCCCGGGCATGCTCAAGCTGACCACCGTGCACGTGCCGGCCAAGCCGAAGCGCAAGGGCATCAACCCGTTCACCAAGGAAGAGCAGATGTTCGCCGCCAAGCCGGCGACCACCAAGCTCAAGTCCCGCATGATGAAGAGGTTAAAGGACGCGGCGCTCTAATCGAGCACGCATCCGGTGTCACGAAGACGGCCTGCGGGCCGTCTTTTTTTTGCCGCCGCGCTGCCGTGTGCAGCACATACCACTCATCGACACTGCCCTACCCTGCATGCTGGTTCGCCATCTGCAGGTGCCTGTGACCGGTCCGTCGAACACCCCGCCCTCGTCACCACGCCCAACCTCCACACCCAGCCCCGCACGTCGGCTGCGCAGCGTCGTGGTGTCGGTCGCGCTGCTGTGCGCTCTGGCGGTGGCAACGCGCTGGACCTGGCAGCTTCCGATCGCCAATCAACTGCGTACCCGTTGGGAGCTGTCGCAGATGCCGCCGCCTGTGCAGTTGCACCTTCCGGTGGAAGGCGTGCGTGCGCGACAGATCGCCGACACCTTTGGTGCCCCCCGTGGCCGCGACCGCACGCATGCAGGCGTGGATATCTTCGCGCCACGCGGTACACCAGTGGTGGCGGCAACGCGCGGCGTGGTCAGCGCCATTCGCGACCGGGGACTGGGCGGCAAGCAGATCTGGCTGCTGGGGCCGGCGATGGAGCGGCATTACTATGCGCATCTGGACGATTGGGCTGCCGGTCTTCAAGTCGGCTATGTGGTCGAGCCCGGCACACCGCTCGGCAGGGTCGGCAGCACCGGCAACGCGCGCGGCACGCCGCCGCACCTGCACTATGGTGTCTATGGACGCAACGGTGCGTACGATCCGCTGCCGCTCCTGCGCAAACCCGCACCCCCGCCGGCAAATTGAACACGCTGGAACACTGCGTCATGGCCCGCGCTATCGAGGCGGTTGCGTCCTGCGCCTATGGTGGACACAGCCCAGAACGACGCGACCCAGATGTCCCGCAAACGCTATCGCATCACGGTCACGCCCATCGAAAACGACGGTCGACCTTGTAACGACCGCTGCACCATCGAATTCGAACAACGCTCGCGCGCCGACTGGATGCGGCTACTCGAAGAATTGCACCTGCGCCGCGACCTGAGCAGTGACGAGTGCGCGGCACTGACCGTGGGTTCGCAATTGCTCGAAGACCTGGCGGCCCGCCCACGCGCGCAGCCCAGCAATGCACTGGACGCGCTGCGTCCCAAACTGCAGTTGCTGCTGGAACGCCTGCAGCGCGTGCAGCCCGCCACCGGCGTGTGACAGCCGCATCTCCACACGCAACCGCTACACTGCGCCCCTCGGGGATGGAGACGCGCCATGCGCTGGATGGGACTTGTCGTGGTCGCCGCCGCATTTGCTGGCTGCAGCTGTCATCGCAGTGCGGATCCGCAGGCAAACGAAGCGCCAGCGACGCAAGCTGCAACCGCATCGCACTCGCGCAACAAAGGCACTCCGGGCGACGTGCCTGCATCATCGGCCCCTACGGCTGATCCCAACGATGCCATCGCGCGGACCAACTACGCCCAAGCAAGCGCCACCGTTCAACGCTACCTCGGTGCGTTGCCCGGAGCGAGGCGCGCAGACGCCGACGCTTTATGGACCGGCGGTCGCCCCTCGCCGGTGCCCGACGATGCTGCCTTGCGGGCCATCGGCAATATCCAGTCCATGCGCATCAACAACGACTCGCCCATTGCACTGGATCAGGCGCACCCGCCACAGCGCATCGAAGTGCCGGTGCAAGTGACGGTGCGCACCACCACCGGCACGCAGCGGCTGGTCGGCGCCTATCGGCTGCAACCGCGCGCCGGCAGCGATGGCTGGGAAATCTATTCGGCCACGCTGCAACCGGTGCTGCGCTAACCCGTGGTTCACCGGCGCCGACTAAGGTGATCTCACCTGTTGCCGGAGTCACTCGATGAAACTGCGTTCGCTTGCCGGATCCATGCTCGCCCTCGCCTTGGCACTTCCCATCACCAGCGCCTGGGCCGCGCCGCAGATCCAGGGAAAACAGATCAGCGTGCAGGCCAGCGACCTTCAGCAATATTTGGGTGGCTGCTTCCCGCAGACGCACGATGCGCTGGGCGGCCTGGTCGCAATGACGGTCAGCAACCCCGCGCTGTCGTTGCCGCCCGGCGATCGACTAAAAATGGCGTTCGATCTTGCCGTCGCAACCGCCGGCGGCGCTCCCGCTCCGGTCGGCAATGTGACCTTGACCAGCGCACTGCGCTACGACGTGGCCAAGCAAGGCTTTTATCTCGACCAACCCAGCATCGACGACTTCCGCCCGGCTAACGCGGGCGCGAAGCTCGACCACAACACGCGCCAGCTGCTCAATGCCTGGCTGGCCGACTACGCACGCAAGGAACCGATCTACCGGATCGATCCGGCAATCGCTTCCGTCATGGGTGCCGTGCAGGTGGAATCGGTCGGCATCCAGAACGGGCGGGTTGCGGTCAATTTCAACCAGAACATCGAGCAAATGGTGCCGGCGGCAGCGCTGTCCGGGAAGTAAGCCAGCCTTGTTCCCAGCGTCACTGGCGACGGCGACGCACTGCGGCACATTGAAAAGCCCGACGCAGCAGCGCCGGGCTTTTTGTGTCACATCCACGCGGTGACTCTACGAAACTATGCCGCCAAGGCCTTGGCCACGGCGGCCGCGAATGCAGGAATGTCGTCCGGCTTGCGGCTGGTGATCAGCTGACCATCGACCACCACCTCGGCATCCTGCCAGCGCGCGCCGGCATTGATCAGGTCGGTGCGGACCGACGGCCACGACGTCACATGGCGGTCGCGGACCAAATCACTTTCAAGCAGCAACCATGGCCCGTGGCAGATCGCGGCCACCGGTTTCTGTGCGGTCGAAAATGCGCGAATGAAGGCGATGGCCTGCTCGTCGGTCCGCAAGGTATCGGGATTGAGCACACCGCCCGGCAACACCGGCGCGTCATAGGTCTCCGCCGTGGCCTGGCCCAGCGGCTGGTCGACGGCGACCGAATCGCCCCAGTCAGTGTGATTCCAGGCGCGGATCTTCGCGCTGTCGCCGGGCGCGATCACCTGCACCTTGGCGCCCCAGGATTCCAGCAGGCGCTTCGGCTCGGTCAGTTCGGATTGCTCGAAGCCATCGGTGGCCAGCACGGCGATGGTCTTGCCGGAAAGCGAATAGGACATGTGGGGCTCCTGGTAAAAACAAGCCCGAACCCTAGGAAGCGCGCCGTTGCGCACCCGTGAACCAATGTGTGCGTGGCGTCAGTGCGCCCCGTCCTCGCGCATGCTCAGCGTTTTGGTTGCAGCATCGTTCCGGTGCAATTCTTGGAGCCACAACGGCATTCCCAGATCTTCTTCAGGCGCGGCGTGTGCCGCTCGGCAAGGGTGATGCCGTAGTTGTAGGTAAGCTCTTCGCCAGCCTTGATGTCGCGCTTGGCCTCGATGAAGATCTTGTCCTTGCGACGGTCGTCGCCCTCGGCTTCTTCGATCACCGCTTCGCAGTTGGGATTGCAACTGTGGTTGATCCAGCGCGCGACATTGCCTTCGTAGTTGGCATCCAGCACGTAGTCGTCGCTCAGCGTGAACAGGAAGGTGTGTCCGCTCTCGACGTCGCCGGTGTCGTCGGCATCCACTTCGGCATGCGTGCGCAGGCGCCCCTTGTATTGAATGATGCGCTCGCCCTTGCGGAGCGGGGCGAGGGCGAACATGCCGTTGCCGTGGATACGTGACTTGCGGGCGGCAACTTTGCGCGACATGTAAGGGTCCAGTGATGGGGCTGCTCATTGTGACCGCAGCGCGCCGATGCGCCAAGCACGAGCGCACCTCATGCCGCAACGGGTCACGCTTGCCGGCGGCTGAACCAGGCGATTGGCCCTGGCCTGCCGTAAAGAGTACAATTTCGGTCCGCTTTCGGATTTCGCCTTCCCATGTTGCGCGTCACCAAACTCACCGATTACGCCACCGTCGTGCTGACCGTCCTGGCGGCACGCTGCGATCAGGTGCTCAGCGCAAGCGAGCTGGCCGAACAGGCCGGCCTGGAAGCGCCGACCGTCAGCAAGATTCTCAAGCCGTTGTCGCAAGCAGGCCTGGTCGAAGGCTTGCGCGGCGTGTACGGCGGCTACCGCCTTGCACGTGCGCCCAGCGACATCACCCTGGTGGAGATCGTCGAAGCGATGGAAGGCCCGCTAGCGATCACCGAATGCAGCCAGGACCACAGCCAGTGCGGCATTGCGCAGCGCTGCGGCGTACGTTCGAACTGGCGCCTGATCAACGATGTGGTCAGCGACGCCTTGCGTCGCGTCACGCTTGCACAGATGTTGCAACCCCTCTCTCTCCCTGGCGACACCCGGCGGCGTTCCATCGCCGCACGCGTCGCGACCACCTGACCTGTAGGCAGCCCAATGGCCACCGAACTTGCTCCTCCGCAAAATGCCGAGATCCTCGAACGGCTGGGTCGACGTTACGACGCCGGCTTCATCACCGAGATCGAATCCGACTCGCTCCCGCCCGGTCTGGACGAAGATGTCATTCGTGCGTTATCGGCCAAGAAGGACGAACCGCAATGGATGACCGACTGGCGTCTTGAGGCGTATCGCCATTGGCTGAAGATGCCGATGCCGGAGTGGGCGAAGCTGCAGATTTCGCCGATCGATTTCCAGGCGCTGAGCTATTACTCCGCACCGAAGGGTCCGAAGTACGCCTCGCTGGACGATGTTCCCAAGGAATTGCTGGATACCTACGACAAACTCGGCGTGCCGCTGCACGAGCGCGCCCGGCTGGCCGGCGTGGCGGTGGATGCGGTGTTCGATTCGGTCTCGGTCGGTACCACGTTCCGCAAGGAACTGGCCGAAAAGGGCGTGATCTTCTGCTCGATGTCCGAGGCCATCAAGGAGCACCCGGAGATCGTCAAGCGGTACCTGGGCAGCGTGGTGCCGGTGGGCGACAATTACTTCGCCGCTCTCAACTCGGCGGTGTTCTCCGACGGCAGCTTCGTGTTCATTCCCAAGGGCGTGCGTTGCCCGATGGAACTGAGCACCTATTTCCGCATCAATGCCGGCCACACCGGGCAGTTCGAGCGCACATTGATCGTGTGCGAGGACAAGGCCTACGTGTCGTACCTGGAAGGCTGCACCGCGCCGATGCGCGACGAAAACCAGCTGCATGCCGCGGTGGTGGAACTGGTGACGCTGGAAGATGCCGAAATCAAGTATTCGACCGTGCAGAACTGGTACCCCGGCGATGAAGAAGGCCGCGGCGGCATCTACAACTTCGTCACCAAGCGTGCCGAATGCCGCGGCGCACGCAGCAAGGTGACCTGGACCCAGGTCGAAACCGGTTCTGCCATCACCTGGAAGTACCCGTCGTGCGTGTTGATCGGCGACGACTCGGTGGGCGAGTTCCATTCGGTGGCGCTGACCCACCATCGTCAGCAGGCCGACACCGGCACCAAGATGATCCATATCGGCAAACGCACCAAGAGCAAGATCGTCAGCAAGGGCATCAGCGCCGGGCGTGGCCAGAACACCTATCGCGGCCTGGTCAAGGTGGACCGCAACGCCGATGGCGCGCGCAATTACACCCAGTGCGATTCGCTGTTGATCGGCAAGCAGTGCGGCGCGCACACCTTCCCCTATATCGAGGTGAAGAATCCCGGCGCCACCGTCGAGCACGAGGCCACCACCTCCAAGATCAGCGACGACCAGCTGTTCTATTGCCGCGCACGCGGCATCAGCCAGGAAGATGCGGTGTCGTTGATCGTCGACGGCTTCTGCAAACAGGTGTTCCGCGAACTGCCGATGGAGTTCGCCGTGGAAGCCAAGAAGCTGCTGGAAGTCTCGTTGGAAGGCTCGGTCGGCTGACGCCGACGGAATCGGGAGTAGGGAATGGAGAATCGGTGTCGGTTCTCTTTTCTGCTCCTTGCCGCGCCGCCATCTCGCATTACCCATTCTCTATTCTCGATTCCCTATTCCCATGCTCAATATCTCCAACCTCCACGCCAGCATCGCCGGCAAAGACATCCTCAAGGGCCTGTCGCTGGATATCCAGCCCGGCCAGGTGCACGCCATCATGGGTCCCAATGGCGCGGGTAAATCCACGCTGGGCAATGTACTGGCAGGCCGCGATGGCTATGAGGTCAGCGCAGACAGCGTGCAATTCGACGGCAAGGAGTTGCTCGATCTGCCGCCGGAAGAACGCGCCGCCGCTGGCCTGTTTTTGGCATTCCAGTACCCGGTGGAAATCCCCGGCGTCAACAACACCTATTTCCTGCGCGCCGCGCTGAACGCCCAACGCAAGGCGCGTGGCGAAGAAGAACTGGATTCGATGCAGTTCCTCAAGCTGGTGCGGCAAAAGCTGGCCGTGCTGCATTTGAAGGACGAGCTATTACATCGCGGCGTCAACGAAGGTTTCTCCGGCGGCGAAAAAAAGCGCAACGAGATCTTCCAGCTGGCCGTGCTCGAGCCCAAGCTCGCCATCCTGGACGAGACCGATTCGGGCCTGGATATCGATGCGCTCAAGAGCGTGGCCGATGGCGTCAACGCATTGCGTTCGCCGGAGCGTTCGTTCCTGATCATCACCCACTATCAGCGCCTGCTCGATTACATCAAGCCGGACGTGGTGCATGTGCTGGCCGAGGGGTGCATCGTGCAGAGTGGCGGCCCGGAACTGGCGCTGGAGTTGGAAAAACACGGCTACCATTTCCTGAAGGACCGCGTGGTGCCCGAGGTTGCCGCCTGATGAGTGCCCTGCTCGACTCCCTGGCCCGTGGCTTCTCTGGCAATGACGCACGCCGCGCCGAGCTCGATGCGGCGCTGCAGACCGGCTTGCCCGGCCCGCGCGCCGAAGCCTGGAAGTACACCTCGTTGCGCCAGCTGGAACGGCGCAGCTTCCAGCCCGCGCCTACTGTCCCGACACTGGTGGATGCCGCCACGCTGGACGACATCCCGTCGCCGCGTCTGGTCTTCGTCAATGGCCGCCCGTCCGAAGCGCTCAGCGATCTGTCCACCTTGCCGGATGGCGTGCAGCTGGACACCTTGTCTGCGTCGCTGGCCGCAAGCGAGGACGCACAGCAGTTGCTGGGCCGCCGTTTCGACGGCAGCGACGAAATTTTCGCGCGCCTGAATGCCGCGCTTGCCGACGAAGGCGTGCTGGTCCGCGTGCGCGACGGTGTGCAGATCGAACTGCCGCTGCAGCTGGTGTTCGTCAGCGTCGCCGGCGAGCACGATCTATCGTGGCATCACCGCCATCTGATCGAATTGCGCGCCGGTGCTGCGCTCAACGTTGTCGAGCATCATTTGCATGTCGGCGATGCGGCGCATCTGGATAACAGCGTGATGCATGTGCATCTAGCCCAGGACGCGGCGCTCTCGCATGCGCGCATGCAGGCCAACAGCGTGCATGCCACCTCGCTGCTGCGGACCGACGCGGTACTTGCACGCAACGCGCGCTATCAACGCGTGGACCTGGAGCTGGGCGCAGGCCTGTCGCGGCACGAGCTCAACGTGCGACTGGAAGGCGACAACGCGCAACTCACCGCCAATGGCGTGCTGCTCGGCAACGGCCGCCGGCATGTCGACACGCGGTTGGGCATCGAACACATTGCACGCGACACCGCTTGCGAGTTGGTGTGGCGCGGTGTTGGTGCCGATCGCAGCCGCGTGGTATTCCATGGCGGCATCCGCATTCGCACGGGCGCCGACGGCACCGATGCGCGGCTATCCAACAAGAATCTGCTGCTGTCGTCCAATGCCGAAATCGATACCCAGCCGGTGCTGGTGATCGATGCCGACGAAGTGCAGGCCGCGCACGGCGCTACGGTGGGTCAGCTTGACGACAACGCGTTGTTCTACCTGCGCTCGCGCGGGTTGCCGCAAGAGCAAGCGCAACGCCTGCTCAGTGCCGCCTTCTGCCACGAGCCGCTACGCGTGCTGCCAACCGCGCTGAGTGCGGTGCTGGCATTGCGGCTGGACCGCGCACTGACCTCGGCAGGCGTGGCATGAATGCCCCCGCCGTCCCGCTGACCGAGGCACCGGATTGGGCGCGCGTGCGCTCGGATTTCCCTCTGCTGATGCGGCAGGTGCACGGCAAGCCGCTGATCTATTTCGACAACGCCAACACTGGGCAGAAGCCGCTCCAGGTGATTGCGGCCACCGACGAGTTCTATCGCCGGCAGAACGCCAATGTCAGCCGTGCGGTGCACGCGCTGGGAACCAAGGCAACCGATGCATTCGAAGGTGCGCGCAGCAAGTTGGCGCGGTTTCTCAACGTGCGCGCCGACGAGCTGGTGCTGTGCAGCGGCACCACGTTCGCGATCAACCTGGTGGCTTACTCGTGGGCGCTGCCACGCCTGGGCCCGGGCGATGTGATCCTGATCTCGCGCATGGAGCACCACGCCAACATCGTGCCGTGGCAACTGGTGGCCCAGCGCACCGGTGCCAGCATTCGCGTGGCCGAGATCACGCCCGAGGGCGCGCTGGATCTGGATGCCCTGCGCAAGGCGATGACGCCGGACGTCAAACTGCTGGCGATCACGCATGTCTCCAACGTGCTGGGCACGGTCAACCCGGTGCGCGAGATCTGCCGCGACGCGCGCAAGCGCGGCATCGTCACCGTGGTGGACGGCTCGCAGGCGGCGCCGCACCGGCGCATCGACGTGGCCGCGATCGGCTGCGATTTCTACGCCATCACCGGCCACAAGATGTGCGGCCCCACCGGTACCGGTGCGCTATGGGCACGCCGCGAACATCTGCAGGCGATGCCGCCGTTTCTGGGCGGCGGCGAGATGATCAAGGAAGTCAGCTTCGAAGGCACCGTCTACAACGATACCCCGCACAAGTTCGAAGCCGGCACGCCCAACATCGCCGGCTTCATCGGCCTGGGCGCAGCAGTGGATTATCTGGAATCGATCGGCCTGGAGCACGTGGAGGCGCGCGAGGCGGAATTGCTGGCGCACTTCACCGAGGAGCTGCAGCGCGTCGACGGCCTGCGCATCTTCGGCACTACGCCCGACAAGGCAGCGGTGGTGTCGTTCCTGGTCGAAGGCGCCCACGCGCACGACCTGGCTACCCTGCTCGACCTGGAAGGCGTGGCCGTCCGCTCCGGCCAGCATTGTGCGCACCCGCTGCTGCAGTACTACAACGTGGCCGCCACCTGCCGCGCTTCCCTGGCGTTCTACAACACCCACGACGAGATCGAGCGGTTTATTGCGGCATTGTCGAAGGTGCGTCGACTACTGGGCTGATTTGAATCGGGAATCGGGAATGGAGAATCGAGAGCGGCTCCCCCCGAACACCAAGACGTGCAATGCGTGAAACATGGCTCATCGAGCAGGGCAATGCTTTTCCCGATTCCCGATTCCCGATTCCCGATTCCCGATTCCCGCTAAACTGCCACGCATGCAGACCACTATTTTCCGCATCGCCACTGTCGATGACATCGCCGCCCTTGTCCTGCTGGTGACTTCGGCCTATCGCGGCGACAGCAGCCGCGCGGGCTGGACCACCGAGGCGGATATTCTCGATGGCGCGCGTATCGACCCCGCCGTGCTGCGCGAAGACATCCTGCGCGAGCGCAGTCTGGTGCTGTTGGTCGAACAGGATGGGCGCCTGCAGGCGTGTGCGCATATCGCCGATGATCATGGTGCCGGGTACTTCGGGATGTTTGCGGTCGATCCATCGTTGCAGCGCAGCGGGCTCGGCAAAACCCTGTTGGCCGAGGCCGAGCGCATTGCGCACAGCGAATGGCAGTTGCCGGTGATGCGCATGACAGTGATTAACGTGCGCAATGAACTCATCGCCTTCTACGAACGCCGCGGGTATCGTCGCACCGGAATCCTCAAACCCTTCCCGTATGGCGACGAGCGCTTCGGCATTCCGCTGCGCCAGGATCTGCGTTTTGAAGTGCTGGAAAAACACTTGAACGGGCCGACGCCGTGAGCGACACCTGGACCTTCGTCTGCGCCAGCGACGCACTGCTGCCTGGTGAAATGCAAACCGTCTGGGACGAAGTCACCGACGCACCCATCGTCGTGTTCAATCTCGATGGCGTGCTGTACGCACTGGAAGACCGCTGCAGCCACGAAGACTACGAATTGTCGCCTGGCAGCTTCGACCCGGTCGCCGGCACCATCGAGTGCCAATTGCATAGCGCGCGTTTCGATATCCGCGACGGTCGCCCTTTGTGCGCGCCCGCCTACACCGCCGTGCCCACGTTCCCGGTCAAGCGCGAACACGACGGCATCTGGACCCGCGACGACCGCTAAGCGGGCACTTTCAAGCATCTATTGCAAGCCAGAGTCTGCCTGCGATCCCATTGCTGTAAGGCGCGCGCCATCAAGGCCTGGGCGCCTTGCTGCACGAGGAGACTGCACGGCAGCTGCAGGCCTGCATCCCGCAGACGTGGCATGAACGCAGCAGGTCCACACCGACCGGCACGCCCCTCGTCAGTGCCCAGCAACACCGCGGCTTCTGGCTGCGCATGCTCTCGGCGCCAGATCCGCGTGGCCGCCGCTCGCTGCGGCATGTCCCACCCGTTCGCGGCAGTTCCCGTGCGACGTCCATGCCCCGCTGACGACTGATCGCTACTTTTTGCCATGTTTAGCTTCCAGGCGCGGCGGCAAACGCGCGATTGCTGCATTCTGCTGCTCCACGCACCCCTACGACCACGCCATGCCCACAGCACCTTCCGCCGACCGCGACATCGCCACCTTGGACGGCCGCAGCATGGGCACTACCTGGAGCGTGAAGCTGGTGGCGCCGCGCGGGCGCGACCTGCCTCCGTTGCACGCGTGCATCCAGGCCGCACTGGATCGCGTCGTCAAGCAGATGAGCACCTGGGAAGCAGAATCGGATATCAGTCGCTACAACCGTGCCAAGGCTGGTCATTGGCAGACATTGCCTGCCGAGTTCCATGCGGTGCTGCGCGCAGCGCTGGACATCGCTCAGGCCAGTGGCGGCGCCTTCGACCCCACCATCGGCCCGATGGTCGAGTTGTGGGGCTTTGGCGCGTCGGCCAGCAGACGACGGGTACCCTCGCGCGAGCAGATCGCGCTGGCAAGCTTGCGTTGCGGCTGGCAGCGCCTGGATCTGGACGGCATGCGCGTGCTGCAGCCGGGTGCCGTGGCGCTGGATCTTTCGGGAATTGCCAAGGGATTCAGCGTGGACAGCGTGCACCACGCGCTCATGCAGGCCGACGTCGCCAGCGCGTTGATCGAAGTCGGCGGCGAACTGTTCGGATACGGCCGCAAACCCGATGGCAGCGCATGGCGCGTGCTGGTCGAATCCGCACCCGACGAAGACGCCGGCGCGGCATTGCCGGCACGCGTTATCGCGCTGGATGGCCTGGCAGTGGCCACCTCGGGCGATCGCTGGCACCGCTTCGATGCCGACGGCATCCGCTATGCGCACACCCTCGACCCGCGCACCGGCACCCCGGTGCCGCACGCGCCCGCCGCCGTCACCGTGCTCGCACGCGATGCGATGCACGCCGATGCCTGGGCCACGGCAATGACCGTGCTCGGCGTCGATGCCGGACTCGCCTATGCACGCACTGCGCAACTTGCAGTGCGCTTCCTGTCGCGCACCAACGGCGCGCTTCACGAATCGATGAGCCCTGCTTTCGAACAGCATCTGGCCGCATCGTGAGCCTAGCGGTACCACGCGCCAGGCTCGGCAACGGGCTGGCATTGCCTGCATTGGCGGCGCGGCTCGCATGGTTGAGCGGCCTGCATGACGCGCGTGGCGGAGTCTGCCGCTATGCGCGACCCGCCACCGGCAGGACTCAGCCGGCGATGCCCGGCAGATTGATTGTTTCCGCAATCAGACTCACGCGGATCGCCAGCAATTCGCCGCCGCCGTCGAGCACATAACGGGTGCGCGCCGCAGCGCTCAGCCACGCAGTATCGCCCGCCACTAACGGCGGCAAATCACTATCGCGCCCGAAACGCGCCTGACCGGCAAGCAAGTGGATCGCCCAGGCGCTGCCCGGGTCTGCGAAAAACACCATGGTGCCGACCAGCGGACGATGCAGCAGCTCGGTCTGCAGCAAGTCGCGTCGCCACATCAGATTGAAATCCTGGGTCGCACCGTCCAGCAGCACCGCATGCACCGCATCTTCGCCGGCAAATCGCACGCGTTGATAGGGCGGCATTAAATCGACGCAATGCCCACTGCGGGCAGGGTTCGCAACAAGATGCGGTGCCCACGGCCACGCGCGTGCGTCGGCGGCAGTGCTCCACGCTCCACTGACGCCAGCACGCTCGCAGATACTCTCCGCGCCAAGAGTGTCTGGGCCGCCGCTTTTCCCGGCGGCAGCGGCTGCAATGGTTTCGGTTTCGGCGTCGGGGGAATTGGCATTGGCACTGATACCGGGATCGATATCAGCCTCTCCGTTGCCATCCCCATTGCCATTGCCGAACTGCAGACGCATGCCATTGCCCCGCAGCAGCACAAGCTCACGATCGATGCCAGGGAATGCGGAAAACGCAGCATCCTGCTCGATCTCGGCAATCGACAGCCGCAGTGCCCATTGATCCGCGTCACCCAGACACAGGATCTCGCGCGTCCAACCCAATTGATTGCGCCACCGCTCGCGGCGGTACTCGGTGGCCGGAATCACCCGGCTGCTCAGGTCTGTCAGCTGCATCGGCGCATTGTGCCCGAAGCATTAAACCCCGTCGCGAACTGGTGCAGGCTGCGTGCATGTCGCCGGTTTCGTTGCCGGTTGCCGGTTGACGGTTGCTTAGCGACGGCAAGCTGACCACCAGTGCGAGCATCACCCTGGTGGTGTCGAAGAACCCGCGACAATGCGATGAGCATTATCGTTGGTGCGTCGGCCTCCACCGGAAACGTGCAGGGCGGTGGCTACATCGTGGTCAACCTGGGGGCGTCCAGCCAGCCCGTGATCGACTGGGCGGCCACGGCCGGAACGTACCCGACGGGCCAGGGGAACACTGGATGGGCGGCACTGCTGGGCGGCGCGGTGTCGGGGATCGATCTGCTGGTTGCGCAGACAGGCCTGGCAGTGCGACGCGACTGAGCGATGGCCGCCGCCCCGCCGGGCAGCAGCCATTCAAATCTTTATCGGGGCAAGATGTCCCAAGAAACTGAAGACCCCCACGTGCAAGCCCGTCGCCTGCTTATTATCGCCACCCTGACCCTGGGGTTATTGATGAACCACCCATCCGCCGCGCGAAGTCGCCCTTCCGTCACCCAAGTGCCTGATGCCGGCACGTTACAGCAGGCTCCTGAAGGTCGGCCCCCATCGTCCCAGAGTGGCCTCATCTCGGCATGTCGATGCGGGTGCTGGAACGCGCCTACATCGAATCGTATGAGCAGTCCGGATTCCGGTTGGCCAGCCGCCATGTGTCGCCGCCCCCAGGCAACTGGGTGATCGAGCTCGTATTCCAGTTGAAAAGTGCGCCGAAGGGACCCGACGCGCCTGGCACCACGCTGAGCATCGCTGGCCCCCAGCCAACCAGATGCGCATGCGGCGTAAGCAGGCTAGACGTCAGCTGGGCTGACTACGGTAGTTCCGATCTGGCGGCGTCCGCACGGGGAGAACGTTTTCTCATCAAAGCCGATACGGCCGCGCTGGCAAAGGTCCGGCAACGGTTGGGGGTAAGCTTGCCCCCTATTGATATGCCCACACCTCCAGACTCACACAAGAGCACTGCATCGCCGCTCGCCGAATGATTTTGGTTTCCACCTGACCCTGGGGTTGCTCATCCGCAATGGGGGTAACCAAATTACTTGTAAAACAGCTTCGCCGAGGCAGGACGCCTGGAGCGTTCACTCCCAAGATCCGGGCATGCGGCATGGGGCCAAGGCTTACGCAGTGCATCAACGCTTCACTTACGCAGGCTGCTCCTACGCCCATGGGCGTGCGCCTTTCAGTACCTTCCAAGACGGCAGTCTTGCGCTGCGTCCGGCTCAGATCCGCCCAAACGAAAAACGCCCGGCTGCACATCCAAGTGCAACACCGGGCGATTCCACGTCCTTGTCGGCTTCCAGCCATCCCCCGGACATCCTGTCCAGTTAGGTTGCGGCCACGCATCCTCGCGTCGAACCGTATCTCGGATCCCTTCCCCTTAACGCCGTCCCACCGGTTTCACCGCCGCCCCCTTGGCAGCCTTCTTGGCGGGCGCCATCGTGGCCCCCACTTCGATCAGGTCGCGATTCCGTTCGACCGTCTTGAGTCCGATGCCCTTGACCAGTGCCAGTTCCTCGGCACTTTTGAAGGGACCGTTTGCCTGACGGTGCTCGACGATTGCCTCGGCTTTTGATCGCCCGACATTCGTCAGCACCTTGTCCAATTCCTCAGCAGACGCGGTGTTGATATCGACCTTTTCAAGCGCGTACGCATTCGAGGACAACAGCAACGCCAGTAGCAGGGACTTCAGGACTACGGTAAATGACTTCATTGCAACGCTCCTTGTGGCTTGGGTGATGGTCCTAGCCAGCATTCCTGCCGGCGGAGCCAGTGTCCCGCGCCACATGCAGCAATCCTATCGCCAACGAACTTTTCACACAGCAGGTGAACTGCGCGCCGCTCTGTAGGGAAATACCTACCCCCTAACGCAGGCGTAGAATGTTTCATTACGTGACGCATTCGGAGCCTTCATGGACAGCGCCAAGATCGACCAATTCATCAGCGACACCTGGGATCGCGAGATCGTCCCGCAGCTGGTCGATTACATCCGCATTCCCAACAAGTCGCCAATGTTCGACGCCGACTGGGTGGCCCATGGCTACATGGAACAGGCGGTCGTGTTGATGGAGACCTGGGCGCGCGCGCAGGTCATCGACGGCATGCAGGTCGAGGTGGTGTGCCTGGAAGGCCGCACGCCGCTGATCTTCATCGAAATTCCGGCCACCGGCACCGAATCGGGCGACGACACTGTGCTGCTATACGGCCATCTGGACAAGCAGCCGGAGATGACCGGCTGGGATGCCGACCTCGGCCCGTGGGAACCGGTGTTGCGCGACGACAAGTTGTACGGGCGTGGTGGCGCCGACGACGGCTACGCGATCTTCGGGTCGCTGGCCGCGATTCTGGCGCTGCGCACCCAGGGCCTGCCGCATGCGCGCTGCGTGGTGCTGATCGAGGCCTGCGAAGAATCCGGCAGCTACGATCTGCCGGCCTATGTGGACCATCTGGCTGAGCGCATCGGCAAGCCGTCGCTGGTGGTGTGTCTGGACTCGGGCTGCGGCAATTACGAGCAGCTGTGGTGCACGACGTCGCTGCGCGGGCTCACCGGCGGCAACCTGACCGTGAAGGTATTGGAAGAAGGCGTGCACTCGGGCGATGCCTCGGGCGTGGTGCCCTCAAGCTTTCGCCTGCTGCGCCAGCTTTTGTCGCGCATCGAAGACGAAACCACCGGCCGCATCTTGCTGGACGGCCTGCATGTGGAGGTGCCCGCCGAGCGGCTGACCCAGGCCAAGGCCGCCGCAGCCACGCTGGATACCGCCATCTTCGACAAGTTTCCGATGGTCGATGGCCTGCTGCCGATGCATGAGGATCTGACCGAGCTGGTGTTGAACCGGACCTGGCGCCCGGCGCTGTCGATTACCGGTGCGGACGGCCTGCCGCCACTGGCGTCGGCCGGCAACGTGCTGCGCCCGCAGACGGCGGTGAAGCTATCGCTGCGCCTGCCGCCGACCGCCGATGGCAAGGCCTGCGGCGAGTTGCTCAAGGCGGCATTGCTACGCGACCCACCCAGCGGCGCACAGGTAACGCTGGAACTGGAAAAAGCCTCATCCGGCTGGAATGCGCCGGCGATGGCACCGTGGCTGGCAAAGGCCATCGATGACGCCAGCCAGGCGTTCTTCGCCAAGCCGGCGATGTACATGGGTGAAGGCGGCTCGATTCCGTTCATGGGCATGCTGGGCGAGAAATTCCCCGGCGCGCAGTTCATGATCACCGGCGTGCTGGGACCGCATTCCAATGCGCACGGGCCGAACGAGTTCCTGCACATCCCGATGGGCAAGCGCGTGACTGCCTGCGTCTCCAAGGTGATTGCCGACCATCACGCCGCCTGCCTGCGCGGCGAGACCAGCGGCTCGCCGGTGGCGGCCGACAGCGGCACTCGTCATGGCGGACATGGCTGCTGTTGAGTTCGCGGTTTACTCGATGCGCGCCGCTGGCGCGCATTGGTCGATGGGCGGCAGGATTGCATTGAGTAGGATTCGCGCGGGTGCGTGGATGGCTTAGATGGATTGTTTGAATAGCTGGTTGGTGCCCGAGCTCGCTGTGCAACATGGCTGACAGGCTTCATGCGTCGCTTCACCTCGTACTCTCCCCCTCTCCTGAATAAGAGCGGGTCCAGCACTCGCTGCTTTTCGGGGAGCGCTTGTTGATCATTCTCCCGACGCAGCGCTGGTACTTTCGCGTGCACTCCATCTGCGACGTTTTTCCGCAGGGATTTCTTTCATTGAAAGACGCCTTATCTGATGGGAAGGCGATGTCTCCAGGAGTGACTTGCCGAAACCAGGAGCGCTCGGCAGCCGGAGCCGATGACCATGCCTTTCTGAAGGCAATGCATCGGCGCCCTCGCTCTGCCGCCCGGTGCGCGAGGCGGCGGCATACAAAATGCTAGTCTGCCGATCCCGTCCATCTTCGGTGCTGCGATGAATCATCTGTTTGGTAGCGACAGCTGGCTCTACATTCTGCTGGTCGGCTTTGTGGTCGGGCTGCTGGCGCGGTTCATTACGCCAGGTACGCAGCGTCTGGGCTGTTTGCTGACGATCGTGCTGGGCATTGCCGGTGCCGTGGTCGCCAGCTGGTTCGGCCGTTACATGGGGTGGTACCGCGCGGGCGAGCCGGCCGGTTTCCTTGGCGCGCTGCTCGGGGCGATTGCCATCCTGGCGTTGCTACGGTTGTTCAGCGGCAGCAAGCGCTGAGCGCCTTCCCACGCGTCTGCTCTGTTTTTCCATGACTTCATTACGCCCACCCGATCCATGACGTCACTTCATCCGGATACACCGCGCGACGCGCTTCGCCTGCACTGGGCGCGACAAGCGCTCGACGATCCCCAGGCGTCGCTGCAGCGCGCGTCGGTCGATGCGGGGTTTCGCAGTTATTGGCGCACGCAAGGGCACGGTGTGGATCGCATCGTGATGGATGCGCCACCACAGCTGGAAAACGTTGCGCCATGGTTGCGCATGCATGCGCTGTTGGGCGCACATGGGGTCCGCGTGCCGCAGGTGCTGGCCAAGGACCTGGAAAACGGTTTTTTGCTGCTGGAGGACCTGGGCGTGCCGACGCTGGCACAGGCACTGACCGACGCCAACGCCGACGACCTGTTGGAGGGCGCGATCAGCCAGTTGCTGTTGCTGCAACACATCCCACCACCTGCCGATAGCGGCGTGTTCGGCGAGGCGCTGCTGCAACGCGATGCCGGTCTATTCGAAGAATGGTTTCTAGGTCGCCACCTGGGCGTGCAGTTGGCGTGCGCCCATGCCGAGCAGTTGCAATTGGTGCAGCGCCGTTTGATGGATAACGCGCTGGCCCAGCCGCGGGTGTTCACGCATCGTGATTTCATGCCGCGCAATCTGATGCCGGTGCCCGATGGCCCAGCGGTGCTGGATTTCCAGGACTGCGTCATCGGCCCGATCGCCTACGACCCGATCAGCCTGTTCAAGGATACCTCGGTGAGTTGGCCGATCGCTCGGGTAGACGGCTGGCTGCAGCGCTACCACGCGCGTGCTGTTGCAGCGGGATTGCCGGTGCCGCCATTGCGCCAATTCCTGCGCGATGCGAACTGGATGGGCGTGCAGCGGCATCTGAAGAATCTGGGCATCTTCTCGCGCCTGAGCCATCGCGATGGCAAGCATTGGTATCTGGATAACGTGCCGCGCTTCATCGCGTATCTGGACGACGTACTGCCCCGTTATGCCGAGCTTGCGCCGCTGATCGGCTTGCTGGACGAGGTGATCAAGCCCGCGCTTGCGGCACGCGCGCAGCAGGCCACGGCATGAAGGCGCTGATCTTTGCCGCAGGATTCGGCGAGCGCATGCGCCCGCTGACAGAGCACACGCCCAAGCCGCTGCTGTCGGTCGGTGGCACGCCGTTGATCGTGTGGCATCTGCGCAAGTTGGCTGCGCTGGGCGTGGACGAGGTGGTGATCAACACCTCATGGCTGGCCGAGCGGTTCCCGCAGGTGTTGGGCGACGGCAGCGCGTTCGGTCTTCGCCTGACCTATTCGTACGAAGGTGAGACGCCGCTGGAAACCGGCGGCGGCATGTTACATGCGCTGCCACTGCTGGGCGACGCGCCGTTTCTGCTGGTCAATGGCGACATCTGGACCGATTTCGATTTTGCCCGCCTGTCGCACGCACCAGCGGGGCTGGCGCAGCTGGTGTTGGTCGATCGCCCCAGCTATGCAGCGCGCGCAGACTTCACGCTGGATTTGGATGGCAGGGTGCGCGCAGACCTGCCCGCGACGCTCACCTATTCCGGCATCGGCATGTATCGGCCGGCACTGCTGCAGGATTGGCAAACGGTCATCGGCCAATTACCGGAGCACAACGGCAAGGCGCCGCGGTTTGCGTTGGCGCCGATCCTTCGCGCGCAGATGGCGGCAGGCCTGGTCGAGGGCATCCACCATACCGGGCACTGGACCGATGTCGGCACGCCGCAGCGGCTGGCGGAGCTGGATGCCCAGTTAGGGCGCTACGGCGGGTGATCGCAGCCTCGCTGCTGCAACGCGCTTGATCAAACGCAGCAACAAAAACCTTTCGAGCGCTGGCTCGCTGGTTGCAACCTGCTTGCCGCATGCATCCTCGCCGACGGATGGTGATGTCCGGACTGGCAATGACATCGCTCGGACGAAAGAAGCTGATCAGACCGCACTTTTATCGGCAAGCCGCATCGCGTGCACCGCTCGCCACCACGCACCGACCATCTCGACTCGCCCTTGCCCGCCAACCGTTGCAGCATGGACGCCGCATAAGAGCTTACATGGACGTACTTGCAGCGTGTCCTGCGATGGTGGGCAGGCAAGGAAGCCCTAGATTATGCGCCGCGATCCTCAAGCACACGCCGGAGAAACGGCACCGTGATGCGGCGTTTTGCGGCCAGCGATTCGCGATCCAGACGATCCAGCAACGCCACCAGCCCGGCCAGTTCGCGCTCGCTATGGGTCAGCAACCAGTCGATCGCGGGATCGTCCAGGGCCAGACCGCGACGCTGCGCGCGGTCGCGCAACACCGCCGCGCGTGCGGCATCGTCGAGTACCGGCAAGCCGATCCGGATGCATTGCGACAGCCGCGAACGCAGGTCCGGCAACACCAACGCCAGCCCGTCGGGCATCTGCCGTGCGGTATACATCAGCGTGATGCCGGCCGCGCGCGCGCGGTTGTGGAAATCGAACAACGCCACTTCGTCGTCACGCCGGCCGGCGATGCTTTCCACGCCATCCAACGCCACCAGGCTGCGGCCTTCCAGCGCTTCGAGCGCATCGCGCAAACGGCCGGCGGCCGCCTGCAGCGGCAGATACGCAGGCGTGCGCCCGGCCTGCTCGGCGGCGGCGCACAGGGACAATGCCAGATGCGTCTTGCCGGTACCGGCGGGGCCAGCCAGATACAGCCAATCGCTTACCTGCCCCGCCGCCAGCGCCTGCAATTGCGCAAGCAGGCCATCGGGCGCAGCGATGTAACTTTCGAAACGCTGATCGGGTGGCGCGCGCAACGCCAACGGCAACTGCGGGACGCTCACAACCGATCTGCGTCCTTGCTGGGCTCGACGATCACGCTACCCTCGATCGTGGACCGCAGCACGATGCCAGCGCGCTCGCCCGCATACAAATCGCTGCGCGTGTACTGCTCATGCGCATAGCGCAGCAGCACATTGGCCACCGCCGCCACCGGCAATGCCAGCAACATGCCGAGGAAGCCGAACAACTGGCCGCCGGCCATCACCGCAAAGATCACCGCCACCGGATGCAGGCCGATCTTGTCGCCGACGATGCGCGGCGTGAGCACGTAGCTCTCCAGCAACTGGCCGACGGTGAACACCACGCCGACGCCAATCAGCAGCTTCAGGTCGAAACCCTGCGCCTGCACCACGGCAGCCAGCAAGGCGAACACGATGCCGGTGGTGGCGCCCAGATACGGAATGAAGCCGATCAGGCCGGCGATGATGCCGATCAACAGGCCCAGATTGAGCCCGATGATGGACAGGCCTGTGGCATAGATGGCGCCCAGCGCCAGCATCACCAGGAACTGGCCGCGGATGAAGCCGCCCAGCACATCGTTGGATTCCAGCGCCAGCCGGCTCACGGTCGCGATGTAGGCGCGCGGGACGACCGCTGCCACCCGCTCCACCAGCCGGTCCCAGTCGCGCAGGAAATAGAACGCCAGGATCGGCAGCAGCGCCAGGTTGATCACCCAGGTCACCATCGCAAAGCCCGAGCGCTGCACGTAGCCGAAGAAGGTCTTGGCGACGCCGCCAGCCTGTTCCCAATGGCTGCGGATCCAGTCGATCAGCCGCTCCGGGTCCAGCCAGCCCATCAGCTCTACACCGGTCTTGGCTTCCAGCCATGGGATGGCGGTGCTGATCGCCCAGGTCCGCATCTGCGGCAGCGCATCGATCAGGGTCATGATCTGGCGTTCGATCATCGGCACCAGAATCATCAAGGCCAACACGACTAGCAGCGTTGCCAGCACGAAGACCAGGACCACCGCGATATTGCGCGAGCGCCCGGCGCGTTCGATCCGGTCCACCAGCGGATCGCCCAGCCACGCCAGAAATAGCGCCAACACGAACGGGGTCAGGATCGGCGCCAGCAGCGAGACCACCCACAACACACCGACAATCACCGCCGCCCATTTCAGGCGACGCAGGAACTGGGCAATTTCGGCTTCGGGAGTCAAGGTCATTTCAGGCGGTACTCGGCGTGCTCGTTTTCGAGAATGATCGGGCCTTCGGTGGGTACCGAGACCGAGACCAGCGGACTGTTGTCCCCGAGCATACGGTTGAGGCCGGAAATGCCCGTGAGCAAATCCAGATTCATTTCCATGCGGTCGCCATTGGCGCTGACCGGGCGGATGCTGCGTACCACCGAGACGCCCTGCAGCGCGGCCGACACGCGCAGGTAATCGTCGGCGCTGCTGATGCCGGTGATGACCACGCGGTAAACACCGGGCACGCCCGAATCCACCCGCTTGGCATAACGCTTGACCAACGCATCGGCGGCGCCATCGGCACCGGCGGCCATTGCGCGGCGGGCATCGCCGTCGGTGCTGGTCCAGCTGGAGAGCACATTGCCGTTGTCCACGAACACCCAATCGGCCGTCCAGCCCGCGGCGTTGCGGTAGAGCTTGCCGATCAACTGCATCGGCGGGCTGTATTTGGCCGATGCGCGCGATACCGCGGCGGTGTCCTTGCGCCAGATCGCACCAGCCAGCGCCTGCTCGGCGGCTGCGCCGCTCGGCAGCCCGAGCCGGTAGCCGCGCTCGGTGGCACGGTCCAGCACGCTGCGCGCTGCATTGGCCTGGGTCACCCCGACCAAACGCGGGCCGCTGCCGTCATCGATGGCCAGCCACAGCACCGGCTTGGGACGCGGCAACGGCCACACCGGCAGGCCCAGCGCGGCGATCAGGCCATCCACATCCGATTGCCGGAAACGTGCAACCAGGGTGGTGCGGAACGTCGGCGCACCGGTGCGCGAGGTCCCCTGATCCTGGCGGTAGTCGTAGTGTTCGACGTAGTTGGGCGCATTGCGCAGCGCCTGTGGCACGCCAGGGCGGCTCATCACCCCGCGGTCGCCGGAGACCTTGCCCAGCACCGCGCCCAGCGCGCGTGCCAGTGCGCCGGGGCGATCGGATTCGCCCTGGCTGTTGACCGGCACTTCGGCGTCGTAGGCACTTTGCGCCTTGGCAACGTCGCCTTCGGTGCGCAGATCTGCCTGCGCAAAGGCCGGGGTGACGGGCATTGCGACCACGAGGGCGAGAAAGAAAGCGAGACTGCGGCGCATCGACGGTTCCATGACATAAGCGTATCCGGGTGAATTGTTGCCCGAATGGGGCGCTAGCGCCAACGTGGCTGCTAAAATCGCCGCCTTTACTGCAGAGCCACCCCCGCCCGTGACCAGCCAAACGCCTTCCAGCCCCTCGCCCATGACCTATCGCGATGCGGGTGTCGACATCGACGCCGGCAATGCGTTGGTCGAACGCATCAAGCCGCTGGTCAAGCGCAGCTTCCGGCCGGAGGTGATGGGCGGTCTGGGTGGATTCGGTGCGCTGTTCGACCTGTCGGGCAAGTACAAGGAGCCGGTGCTGGTCTCCGGCACCGACGGCGTGGGTACCAAGCTCAAGCTGGCCCAGCAGTTGGGCCGCCACGACACCATCGGCATCGATCTGGTCGGCATGTGCGTGAACGACGTGCTGGTGCAAGGCGCCGAGCCGTTGTTCTTTCTGGATTATTTCGCCACCGGCAAGCTGGATGTGGACACCGCTGCGGCGGTGGTCGGCGGCATCGCGCGTGGCTGCGAGCTCTCAGGTTGCGCACTGATCGGCGGCGAAACCGCCGAAATGCCCGACATGTATCCGCCGGGCGAATACGACCTGGCCGGCTTCACCGTGGGTGCGGTGGAAAAATCGCAGCTGCTGGACGGCGCGCAGGTACGCAAAGGCGACGTGTTGATCGGCATTGCGTCCTCGGGCCCGCACTCCAACGGCTACTCGCTGATCCGCAAGATCTACGAACGTGCCGGCGCGCCGGCCGAGCATGTGCTGGACGACGGCACCACGTTGATCGATGCGCTGATGGCGCCGACCGCGCTCTACGTCAAACCGGTGTTGGCGCTGCTGAAGTCGCACGGCGAGGCGATCCATGCCATGGCGCATATCACTGGCGGTGGCCTCACCGAGAACATCATTCGGGTGATACCCGACGGGCTGGGTCTGGACATCGACGCCACCGCCTGGACGCTGCCGCCGATCTTCGCCTGGCTGCAGCGCGAAGGCGCGGTGGCCGATGCCGAAATGTGGCGCACCTTCAACTGCGGCATCGGCTTCGTGCTGATCGCATCGCCCGAGCAGGCCGCCGCGCTGGAGCAGGCGCTGGATGCGCAATCGCTGGCGCACTGGCGTATTGGCCAGGTGGTCAGCGCGCAGGGCGCCGAACGCGTGCGGATCGGCTGAGAGAAGACCTGCATGGATGCGCCCCCGGTCGCCGCCCCTTCCGCTACCGCTGCAAGCGCCGAAGATCTGCAGCAGCTCAAGCTGCTGTCGATCTTCCACTACGTGCTGTCCGGCATCACCGGGCTGTTTTCGTTATTCCCGTTGATCCACCTGTTCATGGGCCTTGCCATCGTGACTGGCCATCTGCCCATGGAGAACACCAGCCCCGACGCGCCGCCGATGGACCGCGCTGGTTCGGCTGGTTTTTCGTGGTGTTCGCGGCAGCGGTCATCTGTTGCGGCCTGACGTTGGCGGGATTTATCGCCTATGCCGGCCGTTGCATCGCCCAGCGCAGGCGGCATCTGTTGTGCCTGATCGTGGCCGGCATCTCCTGCTCATTCATGCCGTTCGGCACCGTGCTTGGCGTGTTCAAGCTGGTGACGCTGCTGCGCCCGCAGGTCAAGGCGTTGTTCGGCGTCGCTGCACCCGCCGCCTGAGATCGACGTGAGCACACCCGCGTTGCGCCGTCCCAAGCTGGCGGCATTGCTCATCACGGTCGCGGTCTTTTCGGTGAGCTGGATCACACCGCTGTGGCCAGTGGAACAGGCGCTGCCTAGTTCGTTGACGGTGCTGGGGCTGCTTGCGCTTGTGTGGGGCGTCGACTGTCGCTGGCCACTGGGCACTGGCGCATTCGTGGCCATCTGCGTGTTCATCGGCATGCACTGCCTTGGCGCACGCTGGCTGTATTCCAACGTGCCCTATGACAGCTGGAGCCGGCAGTGGCTGCAGTGGTCGCCCAATGCCAGCTTCGGCTGGACGCGCAATCATTTCGACCGGCTGATCCATCTTCTGTTCGGGCTGTGCTTCCCGCCAGCCATTGCGCAGCTGGCGATGCAGCGGTGGCCACGCCTGATGCTTCGGCACGCTTTCGCGCTGACAGTGATGACCATCATGTGCGTCAGCCTGGTGTACGAATGGTTCGAATGGGGCATCGCGCTATTGCTGTCGCCACAGGCCGCCGAAGCCTACAACGGCCAGCAGGGCGACATCTGGGACGCACATACCGACATGCTGCTGGCCACCCTCGGCAGCCTGGCGGCCTATCCTGCGGTGAGGACACGATTCAATGCACGCACCTGACGCCCGCCTACGCCTGGCCGTGCTGGCGTCCGGGCGCGGCAGCAACCTGCAGGCCATCCTGGATGCGATCGCCAGCGGGCGCCTGCCTGCCGAGGTGGTCGGGGTGTTTTCCGATCGATCGCAGGCAGCGGCGCTGCAGAAGGTCGGGCCGGCGCGTCGCTGGAGCGCCAGCCCGCGCGATTTCGCCGATCGTGCTGCGTTCGATGCCGCACTCGGCGATGCGATCGCGGCCGTGCAGCCGGATTGGGTGGTCTGCGCGGGCTACATGCGCATCCTGGGCGAGGCGTTGGTGCGCCGCTTCGCCGGGCGCATGCTCAACATCCATCCGTCGCTGCTGCCCAAATACCGTGGCCTGCACACCCACGCGCGCGCACTGGAAGCCGGCGATGCCGAGCATGGTGCCAGTGTGCATCTGGTGGTGCCTGAGCTGGATGCCGGCAGCGTGATCGCACAGGCCCGCGTGCCGGTCCTGCCCGGCGACAACGCCGAGCAGTTGGCCGCGCGCGTGCTGGCGCGCGAACATCCGCTCCTGCTGGCCACCCTGGAGCTGCTCGCCGCAGGCCGCGTACAGATCCACGGCGACGCCGTCCACCTCGACGGTCAGTGCCTGTTTACACCACTGCGACTAGAGTCCGATGACATCGCATTGACCTGAATGCGGATACATCCCCCTCATCCCGTCTCGGACATCCTTGCGGCCTCCGTGCTCGCTACCAGCGCATGAACGTCATCCCGATCGCCGCCGCGCTGCTGACCGTCGCCCTGCTCAGCCAGGCTGGCACTGGCCGTGCGCAGCAGACACCTGCCGCGCCGTCACCCGCTGCGCCTGCTCCGGCCACTGCGCCAGCATCCGCAGCCGCCCTGTCCGCAAGCACTTGGACGCCGCCACCGCTGGAGCCGTTCGTGGCCACCTATCAGGCGTTCTACCGTGGCAAGGAGGCCGGCGATGCCACCATGCAAGTGAGCCACGGCGAAGGTAGCCAGTGGCGCATCGACATGTCGGTGCGTGGCCGCAAGGGCTTCGCCAGCATCCTGGGCCTGAACCTGGAACAGAGCACGGTGTTCCGTGTGGATGGCGACACGTATGTGCCGCTGAGCCAGAGCACGGTGCGCAAGGCGGTGTTCTTCGGCAAGAAGGTCACTGGCGTCTACAACTGGCAAGCCGGCACCGCGCAATGGGACGGCGACCTGAAGAAAGAGCGGCAGCAGCCGATCCCGCTGCAGCACGGCGACCAGAGCGCGTTGTCGCTGAATCTGTCGCTGATGCGCGATGCGCAACCCGGGCGCAGCCTGAGCTATCGCTATGTCGATGTGGGCAAGGTGCGTAAATACGACTACCGCGCTGCCGATGCCACCGAAGGGGTGCAGGTGGGCGATCTGAGCTACGACGCATTACGCGTGTACCGCGTCAACGGCGGCGACAACGAAACCATCCTCTGGATCGCCAACGGGGTTCCGACTCCGGTGCGCATCCTCCAACGTGATAAAGGTGAGGATCAGGTCGATCTGCGCCTGGTCGAATACCAAGGAGCCTGACCGATGAAAACCTTCTCCCGTCCCAGCGCCATCATTGCCGCCGCATTGGCCGTGGTCAGCCTGCCAGCGTTCGCCATGCAGCCATTCCAGGCCGACTACTCGGCCAACTACATGGGCATGCAGGCCAACGGCACCATGACCCTGGCCGCTGCGGGCGCCAATCAGTGGCGCTACACGCTCACCATCCAGAACCAGCTGGCCAACCTGACCCAGAGCACGGTGTTCGAAGAAGCCAATGGCCGGCTGCGCCCGGTGAGCAGCAACGACACCTCGTCGATGATGGTCAAGCGCCGTAACGTCACCGCCAACTACGACTGGAAAACCAGCCAGGCGACCTGGGGCGGTGATATCAAGCCAGACCGCCGCGGCCCGGTGAAACTGCAACCCGGCGACATGGATGCGCTGCTGATCAACCTGGCGATCACGCGCGATCTGGCCGCCGGCAAGCCGCTGAACTACCGCATGGTGGACGAAGGCCGCATCAAGCCGATGAGCTACAAGGTGGTCGGCAAGGAAACCATCACCGTCAACGGCAAGCAGGAACAGGCGACCAAGGTGTCGCGCGTGGACGGCGACAAGGAATTGATCGCGTGGGTGGTCAAGGATCTTCCGGTCCCGGCGCGCCTGCTGCAGAAGGAAAAGGGCCAGGACGCACTGGATCTGACCATCAAGACGCTGCGCTGAGCGCTCTGTGCCCGACCGAGCGTGCCTAGAAGCACGCTGAGGTGCGCTGCTGCGCACGCATCTCGCGTGGACAGCAGATAACAGCGGTTTAAAGCGTGGTGAATCGAGTGCGGTGCCCTCACCAGGCAGTTCGCGGGCTGCTTTGTTGAAAGCGGGAGCAGCAACTGACGGTTGAAGGCACGGTGAGGACACCACGTCAAACACCTTACGTGCGCCTCGATTGAAGAACGCCACGCCAGAGCGCTGAGTGTTGCTTGGTTCAAATTTTGCACACCGACCATCGTGACTTGTCCTTGCCCGTCTACCGTCGCGGGACCTTATGCGGCATGGATGCCGCATAAGAGCCTACACGGACGTACTTGCGGCGTGTCCTGCGATGGTGGGCGGGCAAAGGGCTCTGCAGCCAAGCCGCAGCTCAGCCGCTCTGCACGCACCGATCGGAGCCAGACCGAGCTGCGACCTATCAGGGCTTGGTCGCAGCCTTGTCATCGCCGGTCGTAAACACCGTGCGGCAGTCCACACGGATCTGCTGGTCGTTCTTGCGCCAATAGAACAGGTCGCAATGGCGCTTGCCTTCGACGGTCTTTTTCACCGCTACCGCATAGAACGATTGCGCGATCTCGTCGCGGCTGGCGGTGCCGTCGTTGTTCCAGTCCATGTCCTTGAACTCGACGCCCTGGGTGATCGCCATGCCCACGCTCCAGGCATAGGCCAGCCACGCCAGGATCAGCACGATTACGCTCAACAGGATCTTGCGCCGGGTGGTGAAGCGACCGCGCAGGATCATGCGGTGCGCCGGATGGTCGCGCCCAGCGCCCCCAGCTTCTCTTCGATGTTTTCGTAGCCACGGTCCAGGTGGTAGATGCGATCGATGGTGGTGTCGCCGTCGGCCACCAGCCCGGCCAGGATCAACGACGCCGACGCGCGCAGGTCGGTGGCCATCACCGGCGCGCCGCTGAGACGCTCGGCGCCGCGCACGATGGCAGTATGGCCTTCGACCTGGATATCCGCACCCAGGCGCAGCAGTTCGTTGACGTGCATGAAACGGTTTTCGAAGATGGTTTCGTTGATCACGCCCACCCCGTCGGCCACGCAGTTGAGCGCCATGAATTGCGCCTGCATGTCGGTGGGAAACGCCGGGTACGGCGCGGTGGTCAGGTTGACCGCGCGCGGGCGCTTGCCGTGCATGTCCAGGGTGACGCTGTCGGCGGTGGTGGTGATGGTGGCGCCGGCCTCGGTGAGCTTGTCCAGCACCGCGTCCAGGGTGTCCGGGCGCGCGCGACGCACGGTGACGCTGCCGCCGGTCATTGCTGCAGCGACCAGGAAGGTGCCGGTTTCGATGCGATCCGGCAGCACCGCATGGTGCCCGCCACCCAGGCGCTCCACGCCCTGCACCACGATGCGCGGGGTGCCGGCGCCTTCAATCTGCGCACCGAGCGCGATCAGGCAATCGGCAAGGTCGGTGACTTCCGGTTCCATCGCCGCGTTTTCCAGCACCGTGGTGCCTTCGGCGAGCACGGCGGCCATCAGCACGTTCTCGGTGCCGGTGACGCTGACCATATCGAACACGTAGCGACCGCCCTTCAGGCGCCCGTTGCTGGTGGCCTTGATGTAGCCGTTCTCCACGCTGATCTCGGCGCCCAGCGCCTGCAGGCCCTTGATGTGCTGATCGACCGGGCGCGAACCGATCGCGCAACCGCCGGGCAGCGACACTTCGGCGGTGCCGTAGCGCGCCAGCAGCGGGCCCAGCACCAGGATCGAGGCGCGCATGGTCCTGACCAGCTCATACGGCGCAATCTGATGGGTGACCGAGCGCGGGTCGACCAGGATCGAGCGGCCCTTGGCCAGCGTGCCTTCGTCGATGGTGACCTCGGCGCCCAGCTCGCTGAGCAGCTTCACCGTGGTGATCACATCGTGCAGGTGCGGCACGTTGCTGATTTCCACCGGCGCATCGGCCAGCAGGGTGGCGCACAGGATCGGCAGCACTGCGTTCTTGGCGCCGGAAATATTGACTTCGCCATGCAGCGCTTGGCCGCCGGTCACTACGATTTTTGCCATGGGAATCTGAGAAATCCAAAAAGAAAGGTGTGTCGGGGGGAATGAAGTGCGAGCGTTTTGGCCTTGGTGCGAACGGCGTGGCGCTGAGGCGGACAGATCGAACGGCATCGGCCAGCGCTGGAGACAGTTGCCCGGCGCTCGTGGAGGACGATGGAAGGGTCAGTGTGAGACAGATGCGTATCGATTGCCGCCCTGGTCCAGACCGCTTGACAGCAAGCGTAGCCGACGCGCTCAGCCTTCTTCGGGCGTCAGCGTCTTCAACTGCAGCGCGTGGATCGCTCCGCCCATCAGTTCGCCCAGGGTCGCGTAGACCATCCGGTGCCGCGCCAGCGGGGCCTTGCCGGCAAAGGCCGGGCTGACCACGGTGGCTTCGAAGTGCACGCCGTCGTCGCCGTGCACGTCGACGCGGGCTTCGGGCAAGCCGGATTCGATGAGTTTACGGATGGTTTCGGCGTCCACAGGGCGTTTCCTCATAAAATAAGCGCACATTCTACTCTCCACCCGAGTCCCGCATGGCTGTCTCGCACCTGCCCTCCGCCACCGTCAGCGACGCCAGCCTGGTCGCCAGCGGCCAGCGCGTGCTGGAGATCGAGCGCGAGGCGCTGGCCAGCGTGGGCGCGCGGATCGGCAGCGAGTTCGCCGCCGCCTGCAAGCTGGTGCTGGCCTCGCGTGGCCGCGTGGTCGCCACCGGGATGGGCAAGTCCGGCCATGTGGCGCGCAAGATCGCCGCCACCCTCGCCTCCACCGGCACCCCGGCGTTCTTCGTGCATCCGGGCGAAGCCGGTCACGGCGACCTGGGCATGATCACCGAGGCCGACATCGTGCTGGCGCTGTCGTATTCGGGCGAATCGGACGAAGTGCGCATGCTGCTGCCGGTGCTCAAGCGCCAGGGCAACCCGATCATCGCCATGACCGGCCGCGCAAGTTCCACCCTGGCCCAGGCCGCCGACGTGCACCTGGACGTCAGCGTCTCCGCCGAAGCCTGCCCGTTGCACCTGGCCCCGACCTCCAGCACCACCGCCTCGCTGGCGATGGGCGATGCGCTGGCAGTCGCCCTGCTCGATGCCCGCGGCTTTACCGCCGACGACTTTGCCCGCTCGCACCCGGCCGGCAGCCTGGGCCGGCGCCTGCTGCTGCACATCACCGACGTGATGCACGCAGGCGACGATCTGCCGCGCGTGCGCGAAGACGCCAGCCTGAGCGAGGCGCTGATGGAAATGAGCCGCAAGCGGCTGGGCATGACCGCGGTGGTGGACGCCGATGACCGCCTGATCGGCCTGTTCACCGACGGCGACCTGCGTCGCGCGCTGGACAGCGATATCGACGTGCGTCGCGCAGGCATTGCGCAGGTGATGACGCGCAACCCACGCACCATCGGCGCCGACCAGTTGGCCGCCGAGGCCGCGCGGCTGATGGAGGACTACAAGATCAACGGCTTGATCGTGGTCGATGCGCAGCAGCGCGCGGTCGGCGCATTGAACATTCACGACCTGTTGCGCGCCAAGGTGGTTTAACAGGTTCAGTTTTCAACCGCCGGACCCCGTTCTTACCGATTCGTACCGATGCCCTATTCCCCTTTGCAGCACCTTCCCGCCGAGCTGATCGAACGCGCCGCGCGGATCCGCCTGGCCTGCTTCGACGTCGACGGCACCCTGACCGACGGCCGCCTGTACTACGACCATGCCGGTCACGAGAGCAAGGCGTTCAACGTGCTCGACGGCCAGGGCCTCAAGCAACTCGACCAGGCCGGCATCCATGTCGCGCTGATCACCGCGCGCGCCAGCCTGTCGGCGGAAAAGCGCGGCCAGGACCTGGGTCTGCACGTGCAGATCGGGGTCAAGAACAAGCGCATGGCGGTGCTTGCGCTGTGCCAGGAGCACGGCTTGTCGCTGGACCAGGTGCTGTTCATGGGCGACGACCTGCCCGACCTGCCCGCTCTGCTGGCGGTCGGCCTGCCGGTGGCGCCGGCCAACGCACACCCATGGATCGCCGAGCGCGTGCAGTGGCATACCCGCGCCCGTGGCGGTGACGGTGCCGCGCGCGAGGTCTGCGATGCGTTACTGGCGGCGCAAGGCCAGGTCGAACGCATCATCGAAGGCTTTTCCGCATGAGCTGGAACTGGCGAACCACCTTGGGCGTCGTACTGTTCGCCGCCGCCATCATCTCCGGCTGGTCGGCCTGGAAGCAGCGCGCGCGTCCGGTCGCCTCGGCCGTCCAGGAGTCCGGCGCGGACTACATCCTGCGCGACTTCGAGCTGATCACCCTGGACAAGCAGAGCGGCAAGGAAGCGATGACGCTGCGCGCCCCGGAAATGCATCGCAATCGTGCCGACCAGACCGCAGACATCACCACGCCGGTGTTTCTGATGCCCGACAACGCCAACCAGCCGTGGACCCTGCGTTCCAAGACCGGCTGGGTCAACCCGGATGGCACCCAATTGCGTCTGCGCGGCGATGTCCAGGGCGACAGCCCGACCGGCGGCGCAACCCCGCCGACCACGTTCCGCACCCAGAGCCTGGACGTGTTCCCGCAACAGAACATCGCCAAGACCCAAGCGCCGGTAACCATGACCCGCCCGGGTATCATGCAAAGTGGCGTCGGCTTCGAAGCCGACCTCAAATCACGCCAGTACAAGCTCCTTTCTCAGGTCAAGACCCGCTATGAACCGAATGCTGCCCGCTAAGCTGGCGTTTGCCGCACTGCTGTTGCCTGCACTGGCGATGGCCAAGACCAGCGATCGCAATCAGCCGATGGCGATCGACTCCAATGCCAACGACTGCAACATGCTCGATAACAGCGGCAAGTGCCGTTTCAGCGGCAATGTGGTGATTACCCAGGGCACGCTGGAAATCCACGCCGATACCGCCGATATCTTCCAGAAGGACGGCCAGACCGATCGCGTGGTGCTCAACGGCAAGCAGGCCACGCTCAAGCAGCAGATGGACGACGGCGCGATGATGCACGGCCAGGCCGACAACATCGAATACAAGGTCGCCGATGAAATCATCATCCTGACCGGCAATTACACGGTCGACTCGCCCAAGGGCACCAACGCCGGCCAGCGCATGGTCTACAACACCAAGACCGGCAACATGCAAAGCGGCGGCGACGGCAGCCGCGTGCGCACCATCATCCAACCCAAGACCGCAGCCCCGGGAGCAGCGACGCCTGCTGCCGCGCCTGCGACCAACCCGGCACCGGCAGCAGCCAAGCCCGCCGCCAAGCCGCAGGGGAAGAAGTAATGCTGGTCGCCACCGGTCTGCGCAAGAAGTACAAGCAACGCGAAGTGGTCAAGGAATTCGGCCTGACGCTGGAGGCCGGCGAAGTGGTCGGTCTGCTTGGCCCCAACGGCGCCGGTAAAACCACCTGCTTCTACATGATTGTCGGCCTGGTCGAGGCCGATGCCGGCCGCATCGAGCTGGACGGCCGCGACCTCACTGCCGAGCCGATGTACGCACGCGCCAAGTTGGGCGTCGGTTACCTGCCGCAGGAACCTTCGATCTTCCGCAAGCTCACCGTGGCCGACAACATCCGCCTGGTGCTGGAATTGCGCGAGGAACTCGATGACGCCGGCCGCGAGAAAGAACTGGCCTCGCTGCTGGAGGAACTGCAGATCACCCATGTGGCCGATCAGCTTGGCGCCAGCCTCTCCGGCGGCGAGCGGCGCCGCTGCGAGATCGCGCGTGCGCTGGCGGCCAGGCCGCGCATGATGCTGCTGGACGAACCCTTCGCGGGCGTGGACCCGATTTCGGTCGGCGAGATCCAGCGCATCATCATCCACCTCAAGGAGCGCGGCATCGGCGTGTTGATCACCGATCACAACGTGCGCGAAACCTTGGGAATCTGCGACCGCGCGTATATCCTCGCCGAGGGGGGCGTGCTGGCGCAGGGGGCACCGGACACGCTGCTAGCCAATCCCGACGTTCGTCGCGTGTATCTGGGGGAAACTTTCCGCCTTTGAGCGCGTCGCCGCGCCAACGCTTTTTCCAGTCAGTGCCCGCATGAAAGCCCGGCTCCAGACATCGCTAGGACAGCAGTTGGTCATGACGCCGCAATTGCGTCAGGCGATCAAGCTATTGCAGATGTCCACCACCGAGCTGGAACTGGAAATCGCCGAAGCGGTGGAGACCAATCCGCTGCTGGAATGGGCCGACGAAGCCGCGCATGCGGCCAGCGACATCGCAGTGGAATCCTCGCCCTCTGCGTCTACCGAAGAGCCCCAGCGCGAAGAAGCGGCGCCCGCCGAGCGCGACGACGATTGGTCGCAGGACGAACTGCAGTGGACCGGCTCGGGCAGCGGCGGCAGTTTCGACGACGACGACTCCGGCGATGCCGCCGAGCGCGTGGCCGAATCCGAAACCCTGGCCGATCACCTCTTGTGGCAGCTGCATCTGTCGCCGCTGTCGCCGCGCGACCGCCAGATCGGCGCGATGCTGATCGACGCGCTGGACGAAGACGGCTACCTGCGCGAGCCGCTGTCGGCCATTCTCGAAACCCTGGCGCTCGGCGCAGCCGTGTACGAAGCCGAAGTGCTCACCGTGCTGCACCAGATCCAGCGCTTCGATCCGGTCGGCGTGGGCGCACGCACACTGGGCGAGTGCCTGGCCTTGCAGTTGGCCGTGCTCGACGCAGCCACTCCAGGCCGCGAGCTGGCATTGCAGATCGTCGCCGGCCCGCTGGAACGGCTGCCGCGCAGCGGCGTAGCCGGCCTGGCACATGAACTCAAGCGCTCGGCCACCGATGTCGAACAGGCCGTGCAGCTGGTGCGCTCGCTGGACCCGCGCCCGGGCAAGCAGATCGGTGACCTCTCGCAAGACACTTACGTGGTGCCCGACTGCGTGATCTGGCGCCAGCGCGGCGTGTGGCGCGCGTCGCTCGCCGGCCGCTCGCAGCCCAAGGTCACCATCCACCGTGGCTACGAGAACCTGATCCGCAGCTGCGGCGAGTCCGACGCCGGCTATCTGCGCGGGCAGCTGCAGGAGGCGCGCTGGCTGCTCAAGAGCCTGGAAGCGCGCGGCGAAACCCTGCTACGGGTGGTGCGCTGCCTGCTGCAGCACCAGGCCGGGTTCCTGGAATTCGGCGCGCAGGCGCTGCGCCCACTGACCCTGCGCGAGATCGCCGGCGAGCTCGGCCTGCACGAATCCACCATTTCCCGGGCCATCGCCCGCAAATACGTGCGTACCCCGCGCGGCACCATCCCGCTGCGCTCGTTCTTTGCCTCCGGCATCGACACCGACAGCGGCGGCGAGGCCTCCAGCACCGCCATCCAGGCCATGATCCGGCGCCTGATCGACGCAGAAAACCCGCGCAAACCCTTGTCGGACGCCAAACTGGCAGATCTGCTGAAAACATCCGGCGTACCAGTGGCGCGGCGCACCGTTGCAAAGTATCGTGAGGCCATGAACATTTCCGCCTCCCACGAACGCGTACGCATCGCCTGACGTTGCAACCACCGCAACGCCGGCCTGCGCCGGGTTTGTCGGATCACCGGAACGGTTCATTGGCCCACCGACCAATGGAGGTATCCGATGCGCATCGAGACGTATGGCCACCAGATTGAAGTGACCCCCGCCCTGCGGGACTACGTGGCAAACAAGCTGCAGCGACTGCAGCGCCATTTCGACCAGCACTGCGAAGTCCGAACGCAGCTGGCCGTTCGCAAGCCGGACCACCACGTTGTCGCCACCGTCAACCTTCCCGGTCGCACCCTGCACGCAGATGCCAGCGGCTCCACCATGTATGCGGCCATCGACCTGCTGGTCGACAAGCTCGACCGCCTGGTGCTAAAGCACAAGGAAAAGAAATGTAACCACCACGCACGCGAGGTGCGCGACAATCCCGCATGACGCTTCCCGCTTGATGCCCTCATGCCTTTAACCGATCTAATGGCGGCCGTGCGCACCGTGGTGTCGCCGGCCGCCGATCGCGACACCGTCCTGCACACCGCCGCCGACCTGCTGTCCTGCCGACAGGCCGGCGCCGACGAGCTCTATACCAATATGTGCGAGCGCGAGGCCCTGGGCAGTACCGCCATCGGCCACGGCATCGCCATCCCGCACGGACGCTGCCCCAACCTGACCGAACCGCGCGGCGCCTTGCTGCGACTGGACACGCCGGTCGCGTTCGGCGGCGACGGGCCGGTGGATCTGATCTTCGCCATGGCCGTGCCGGCGCACTACACCCACCAGCACCTGATGCTGTTGTCGGAACTGGCCGAACGATTTTCCGATGCGGACTTCCGTCAGCAGCTACGCGCCGCACCCAACGCCGATGCCCTGATGGCCTTGCTCACCGACGGGCCACCACCGCAGGCCAGCGCGGCATGAATACCAGCATCACCGCACGCGAACTGTTCGACCAGCAGCGCGACAAGCTGGCCCTGCACTGGGTGGCCGGACAGAAGGGCGAGCACCGCGAGATCCAGGCTGGCAGCAACAATGCGCGACGCCCGTCGCTGGCCGGCTACCTCAACGTGATCTATCCCAACAAGGTACAGATCCTGGGCACCGAAGAACTGGCGTGGCTGGATTCGTTGGACGCACGGCAACGCTGGGAAACCATCGAGAAGATCATCCAGGTGCAACCACTGGCACTGGCGATCAGCAAGAACCAGTCCTGCCCGGAAGATCTGCGCGCGGCGGCCGACGAATCCAACACCCCGTTGTGGATCTCGCCCAAGCGCGGCCACGAACTGCTCAACCACCTCTCCTACCACTTGGCGCGCACGCTGGCGCCGCGGGTCACACTGCATGGCGTGTTCATGGAGATCTATTCGATCGGCGTGCTGATCACCGGCGAGGCGGGCTCGGGCAAGAGCGAACTGGCGCTGGAACTGCTCAGCCGCGGCCACCGCCTGGTGGCCGACGATGCGCCCGAGTTCACCCAGATCGCCCCCGACGTGCTCGACGGCACCTGCCCCGAGCTGCTGCAGGACCTGCTGGAAGTGCGCGGCCTGGGCGTGTTGAACGTGCGCGACATGTTCGGCGACACCGCAGTGAAGAAGAACAAGTACCTGCGCCTGATCGTGCACCTGACCCGGCCGATGACCGAGCCCACCCCGTCCGGCTACGAACGCCTCACCGGCGATTCCGGCAGCCGCCACGTGCTGGACCTGGACGTGCCGCTGATCACCCTGCCGGTGATGCCCGGCCGCAACCTGGCCGTGCTGACCGAAGCGGCCACGCGGCTGCACATCCTGCGCACCAAGGGCATCGATCCGGCGGCGATGTTCATCGCCCGCCACAGCAACCTGCTGGAGCGACGCACGCCATGAGTACCGCGCCCTCCACGTTGATGATCGTGAGCGGGCTGTCCGGCTCGGGCAAATCGGTTGCGCTGAAGACCTTCGAGGATCTGGACTACTACTGCTCGGACAATCTGCCGGTCGAGTTGCTGCCGGACTTCGTCAAAAGCCGCCTGCGCGGCAACCCGATCGGCGACCAGCGGCTGGCGGTGGGCATCGACGTGCGCAGCCGCAGCGACCTGACCCAGCTGGCGCAATGGCGTCAGGCCGCACAGGAATACGGCATCGAAGCACGCCTGCTGTTTTTCGAAGCCAGCGACGAGGCATTGATCAAGCGGTACGCCGATACCCGCCGGCGCCATCCGCTCAGCCATCTCGGCCTGGCACTGCCGGAAGCGATCACCCGCGAGCGTCAGTTGACCGAACCGCTGCGCGCGCAGGCCGACGCCATCATCGATACCAGCACGCTCAACGTGCATCAGTTGCGCCGCCGCGTGGTCACCGAATTCGCGCTCGGCTCCAACGACCGGTTGTCGCTGCTGTTCGAATCGTTCGCCTACAAGCGCGGCGTGCCGGCCGAGGCCGACTTCGTGTTCGATGCGCGCGTGCTGCCCAATCCGCACTGGGACCCGGAGCTGCGCCCGCTCACCGGCCGCGACGCCGGCGTGCGCAACTATCTGGACAACGAGGCGGATGTGCAGCGCTACAGCGCCCAGATCGTCGATCTGCTCGACACCTGGTTGCCGCGCCTGCGCAACGACACCCGCAGCTACGTGACCATTGCCTTCGGCTGCACCGGCGGCAAGCATCGCTCGGTGTATCTGGCCGAACGCATGGCGCGGCATGCACGCGAACAGGGTTGGCCGGAGGTGGCGACGTTTCATCGCGAGCAGGACTGAAGGGCTGGGATTCGGGATTCGGGATTCGTCGAAGCGGCATCCTGCGATGTGAGCGTGCTGCACTTACGTTGAAGTGGCTCTTCTGCGCTGCCTTACCTTGGGTTGCGATCGTTTGCATATGGCCTGCATCATGGCGCTGCGCAAGGCGACTCTCAGGCATGACACGGCTCGGACGCCGACATCCTGAAAGCCGCTCGGCGTCTTCGCTTGAGGCGCTATGCAACGCTGCAAGACCACTGCGTTGGTGCCGTTCCGCCACGATAGCTACACGGCCCCGCTCGCTGAATTGAGAACGGCAGCGTTCGCTTGTGACCTGGGCTGCACTGCTGACGTCGCGCACTTCACGGATCTGCGCCACACACCCAGCAACGCGATGGCGACACGCCGTTGCGGGTCGCTGCAGCGGTTCTAAACGGCTATTCAGTTCGTAACGCTTCTGTGCCGGCAGACGCTATCGCGCAGTCATGCCGACCTGTTAACGTTTCGGCATGTCCTGTGGCATTCTCCTCATTACTCATCCCGGCATCGGCGCAGCGTTGTTGAACGTGGCGACGAGGCTGTTGCGGCAGTTGCCGTTGAAGACCGAAACATTCGATGTGCCGTTCGATGCAGACCTGGACGCCTTGCTGCCCCAGGCGTCGTCGGCGATGCGTCGGGTCGACAGCGGCGACGGCGTGCTGGTCATGACCGACCTGTACGGCGCCAGCCCCAGCAATCTCGCCAGTCGGTTGGCAAAGCTCGGCACACCGGTTCGCCGGGTGTCTGCATTGAGCCTGCCGATGTTGCTGCGCGTGATGAACTACCCCGAACAAGGATTGCAGGAGCTGCCCGCCACTGCGGCGGCCGGTACCCGCAACGGAGCGATCATCGACGATGCTTGAACGCGAACTCATAGTGTCCAACCGACTCGGACTGCATGCGCGGGCCACCGCCAAGCTGGTGCAGACGCTGTCGTCCTATCGCAGCAACGCCACGCTGGCGGCGAAGGGCCGCGAAGTGAATGCCAAGAGCATCATGGGCGTGATGTTGTTGGCCGCCGGCCAGGGCACCAGCGTGGTGGTGCGGCTGGATGGCGAAGACGAAGCCGAGGCCTTGCAGGCGTTGGTGGAGCTGTTCGAGCGTCGTTTCGACGAGGACAGCTGAGCGTGCGCGGCGTCGGTGCCGTTGCGACCGATACGGCGCCGCTGCGCCAGGCACGCGCGTGAGCCTGCGCCTGCGCGGACATGGCGCTGCGCGCGGCAACGCACTTGGCCGCGCGCGCGTGCGCCAGAGCCATACGCTGGAAGTGGCCGAACAACGCGTGCCCGCCAACCAGGTGGAAACACAGTTGCAGCGCCTGCATACGGCGATCGAGTCCGCGCGCGGCGAAATGCAGCAGTTGCGCGATCGCCTGCACGGCGCACTGGCGCGCGAGGTCGGCGAATTTCTCGAACTGCATGCACTGCTGCTTGACGACCCGGAGCTGCTGCAGGGGCTGGATGAGTTGATCCGCACCCACCGTTACAGCGCCGACTATGCCTTGCGGGTGCAGCGCGACCGCCTGGCAGCAGTGTTCGACGGGATGGAGGATGCGTATCTCAAGAGCCGTATGGACGATCTGGATCATGTGATCGGCCGCATCCATGCGTTTCTGCACAAACGCGCGCCCGACCTCAAGGGCGTGGCCGGCGAGATCCTGGTCTGCGACAACGTGGCCCCGTCCGAGCTGGCGCAGCTGCAGGCGCAAGGCGTGGTCGGCATCGTCACCACGGCCGGCAGTGCGCTGTCGCATAGCGCAATCCTGGCACGCAGCCTGCATCTGCCGTTGGTGGTGGGCGTCAGCGACGCGGTGCAGCGCATCGAAGATGGCGACGTGCTGATCGTCGATGCCGGCTCGGGCCAGGTGATCGTCGACCCCAAGCCCGAGCATCTACGTGACTACCGCGAGCGCCTGCGCGCGCTGGCCAAGGAACAGCGCGAGCTGGGCCGGCTGCGCTCCAAACCCACGCGCACCCGCGACAACGTCGACATCACCCTGCTGGCCAACGCCGAATCGCTGGAAGACGTGGCTAAAGCGCATGCGCTCGGCGCCAGCGGTCTTGGCCTGTATCGCACCGAATTCCTGTTCCTGCAGCGTAACGAACTGCCGGACGAAGACGAACAATTCCACACCTACCGCGACACCGTGCTGGGCATGAGCGGCCGCCCGGTGACCATCCGCACATTGGATCTGGGTGCCGACAAGGCCGACCGCACCGGCCTGACCTTGAGCGATGAGGACAACCCGGCGCTCGGTCTGCGTGGCGTGCGCCTGTCGTTGGCTCGGCCGGTGGTGGCACAGACGCAGTTGCGCGCAATCCTGCGTGCCTCCGGTTACGGGCCGGTGCGCATCCTGGTGCCGATGGTCAGCGGCCGCGAAGAAATCCTGCTGCTGCGCAAACAGCTGAAAAAGCTCACCGCGCAGCTGCGCGAGGAAGGCCACGAGATCGCCGAGCACATCCCGCTGGGCGCGATGATCGAAGTGCCGGCCGCCGCATTGGCGCTGGATTGCTTTATCGACGATATCGATTTCCTGTCCATCGGCACCAACGATCTGGTGCAGTACCTGCTGGCGGTGGATCGCAATAACGAGGCACTGGGCGAGCTGTATTCGCCCTTGCACCCGGCGGTGTTGCGGCTGATCGCGCAGGTGATCGCCACCGGGAGCACATACGGCAAGCCGGTAGCGGTGTGCGGCGAGATCGCCGGCGACCCGCGCTTCGTGCCGATGCTGCTGGCGTTGGGTCTCACCGAATTCAGCCTGCATCCGGCCACCTTGCTGGAAGTGCGCCGCGCGGTCCGCGACACCCAGTTAGGCGAGCTACGCGTGCACGGCGAAAAATTGCTGCGCGCGCGCGACCGCAAGGGCATCGAAAAATGGTTGACGGGCCATGCGCAGGGGCTGCTGCGGTAACAGCTGCGCGCGGCGCACACCTGGTCCCGCAGCGCGATGCATGTTTGAAAACCGCGTCTTTTCTCCTTAGATACGCGCATCGAGGAGGATGCCCGCATGGGCGATGGCGAAACCCAACATGCATGTTCACCGCCGCCCTCGCGGCCGTGATGCGTCCACCGCGCGCGCCCTGCGCAAACGCGCTACAGCGACGCTGTATGTTTCGTCACCATGCGCAAGCGATAATGCTGTGCTGACCCAGCACCGCGTCCTCCACTGACGGCGCGTCCATTCTTTACGGGGAGCCGCATGGCCGAAGCCGTCCGCCACGACAGAACCGCGCGCCAGCTACGCTTGCTGTCCGACGCGCTGGATAGCGGACGCCTGGGGCCGGTACGCCGGCTGGTCAATACGCTGGCGCCGGCGGAGATCGGCAACCTGCTCGAATCGCTGCCGCCCGGCAAGCGCGAAGTGGTGTGGGGCCTGGTCGATCCGGAAGACGACGGCGAAGTGCTGCTGCACGTCGGCGACGAAGTGCGCGAAAGTCTGCTGGCCGACATGGACCCGGACGAGATCGTGGCTGCGGTCGAAGACCTGGACATCGACGATCTGGCCAACCTGGTCGAAGACCTGCCCGACACCGTCATCGACGAAGTGCTCAAGTCGATGGACCGCGAAAACCGCGAGCGGCTGGAGCAGGTGCTGTCGTATCCGGAAGACACCGCCGGACGTCTGATGAACCCGGACGTGGTCACCGTGCGCGCAGACGTCAACGTCGATGTGGTGCTGCGCTACCTGCGCCTGCGCGGCGAGCTGCCCGACCACACCGATCACCTGTACGTGGTGAGCCGGCGCCATCAATACCTGGGCCGCGTGCCGCTGGCTGCGCTGGTCACCCACGAAGACAGCACGCCGGTCAACCGGCTGATCGACGACGAGCAGCCGGCGATCGATGTCGGCGACGGCTCCGACGAAGTGGCGCGGCGCTTCTCCGACCACGACTGGATCTCCGCGCCGGTGGTGGACGACAACAACATCCTGCTCGGCCGCATCACCATCGACGACGTGGTCGACATCATCCGCGAGCAGGCCGAGCACCAGGCCATGAGCGCGGCCGGTCTGGACGAGGACGAAGACATGTTCAGTCCGGCGCGGCGCGCGTTCCGGCGCCGCTTGATCTGGCTGGGCATCAATCTGTGCACCGCGTTCCTGGCTTCCAGCGTGGTCAGCCGGTTCGAAGGCACCATCGAAAAACTGGTGGCGCTTGCGGCATTGATGCCGATCGTCGCCGGCATGGGCGGCAACGCCGGCACCCAGGTGTTGGCGCTGATGGTGCGTGGCCTGGCACTGGGCCAGATCGGCTCGTCCAATGTCATGACCCTGCTCAAGAAGGAGCTCACCGTCGCGCTGATCAACGGGTTGTGCCTGGGCATCGGGCTTGGCGTCATCGTGCTGGCCTGGTTCCGGCAACCGATGCTGTCGCTGGTGATCGGCACCGCATTGACGGTGAACATGCTCACTGCGGCCTTCGGTGGGGTGCTGGTGCCGGTGACGTTGAAACGGTTGGGCTTCGATCCGGCATTGGCCGGTGGCGTGATCCTGACCACCTTGACCGACGTGATGGGCTTCCTGAGCTTCCTCGGCCTGGCCACGTTGGTATTGCTGCCCTGACCTGCGGCAGTGGCGTTGCGGTGAGTGCGCCTGCCGTGCATGGGATGACGACAAGCAGATGAATATTCGACAGGAATCACCGCGCCGCGACACGCTAGCGCACCGGCATGCGGTAATACTGCAACCATGTGATCGGTCGGGAGAGCTGCGTGATTCGTCGTTGTCTTGTTGTCATTGCCTTTGCACTCCTGTTTGCAGGGTGTTCCAGCATGGCTGAGCGCCACCACGACGAACGCCGCGGCCACTTCGTCACCCGCACGCTGAAACTGGAAGAGCGCCTGTACCGCTATCAAGTGTTCGTGCCGGCTTCAAAGGTGCCGCAGCCACGGCCCATCGTGCTGTTCCTGCACGGCTCGGGCGAGCGCGGCGATAACGGGCGCGACCAGGCCGAAGTGGGCGTCGGTCCTTACCTGAGCGAACACACCGCCGACTTCCCCGCACTGGTGGTGCTGCCGCAGGTACCCGACGACGAAGAATGGCTGGGCGTCAATGCGCGCATGGCGATCGCCACGCTGGATGCCGCCAGCGCCGAATTCAGCGCCGACCCGCAGCGCACCTACCTCACCGGCATTTCGATGGGCGGCTATGGCGCCTGGGAAATCGGGCTGATGCAGCCGCAGCGGTTTGCGGCAATCGTGCCGATCTGCGGCGCGCTCAAGGCGCCGCGCGATGAGCGCCGCACCTTGTACGTCAGCCTGGTGGCGAAGGAAGCGGACCCGTACACCGCGGCAGTGACGCAACTCAAGCACGTGCCGATCTGGATGTTCCATGGCGCCAAGGACGATTCGGTTCCGCCGCACGACGACCGCGCGTTGTATCGCGCCGCGAAGGGCGTCGGCGCCAATGTGCGCTACAGCGAATACCCGGAAGGCAACCACAACGCCTGGGACACGACGTACGCGAACCCGACGATGTGGGAATGGATGTTCAAGCAGCGCCTGCGCTGACAATGCGCAACGCCGCGCTGTCGCGATAGCATGACACGGCCAGTGCGCATCAGTGGTGATACCCAGTGTCTGCGGTGACCTTGCCGCGGAACACGCGGTACGACCACACCGTGTAGCCCAGGATCAGTGGCAGCAACATGACCAGACCCACCATCGCAAATAGCTGCGAAGACGGCGGCGCGGCGGCTTGCCAGATGGTATAGACCGGCGGTACCAGATACGGCCACATGCCCAGCACCAAGCCCAGGAAGCCCAGCACGAACAGGCCCATCGCCAGCAGGAATGGGAAGGCATCCGAGCGCGCCGCGTCGGTCGCGCGCCACAGCGCATATCCCACGATGGCGACCAGCAGCGGCACCGGCATCAGCCACAGATAATGCGCACCATTGAACCAGCGCTCCATCACATGCGATTGCAGCGATGGCAACCACGCGCTCACCAGGCCGATGAAGATCAGCACGCTGATGGTCAACGGCCGGCTCAACTGCCGCGCCAGGTGCTGCACATGGCCTTCGGTCTTGAGGATCAACCAAGTGCTGCCGAGCAGCGCATAACCGAACACAAGGGCGGCGCCGGTCAGCATCGCGAAGGGGCTGAACCAGCCCCAGATGCCGCCGACATAGCGGTCGTTCTCGATCGGCAGGCCCTGCACCAGCGCGCCCAGAATCACGCCCTGCGCGAACGTGGCCAGGATCGAGCCGGCCGCGAAGGCATTGCTCCACAACCGCCGCGAGCGGTGCGCCTTGAAGCGGAACTCGAACGCCACCCCACGGAACACCAAGGCCATCACCATCAACAGCACCGGCAGGTACAGCGCCGACAGGATCACCGCGTAAGCCTTGGGAAACGCGGCCAGCAGCCCTGCCCCGCCCAGCACCAGCCAGGTTTCGTTGCCGTCCCAGATCGGCGCGGCGGTGTTCATCATCAGGTCCAGCTGCGCTTCGTCCTTGCGAAACGGCGCCAGGATGCCGATGCCGAGCACGAAGCCGTCCAGCACCACGTACATCAGCACGCCGAAGCCGATCACCGCGAACCACACCACCGGCAGGAGGGTCGTCATGTCCATCAGGCAGCTCCATCGATTGGTTCGTCCGCGGCCGATAGCGGCCGTGCGGGCGTGTGTTCGCCATGGTCCAACTGCGGCGCATCGTGCGGGGTCGGACCGATCTTGCCGATCTTGACCAGGTACCAAATGCCCCAGCCGAACACGAACGCGTAGCCGGCCACATACACCGCCAGCGAGATCGCGGTCATCAGTACAGACTGCGGCCCCACCGCATCGGCGGTGCGCAACAGACCGTAGACCACGTACGGCTGCCGGCCGATTTCGGTGACGAACCAGCCCGAAATCAGTGCGATGAAACCGCTCGGCAACATCCAGCGCCAGGTCGCCAGCAACCAGCGCCACTGCATCAGCTTGCCGCGCCACAACGCGAATGCAGACACCCAGGCCACCAGCAGCATCAACGAGCCGATCCCCACCATGATGCGGAAGGCGAAGAACACCGGCGTCACCGGCGGGCGCTCGCGTGCAGGCACCGAAGTCAGCGGCGCGATGGTGCCATCCAGGTGGTGGGTCAGGATCAGGCTACCCAGGCGCGGAATCGCCAGTTCGTAATCGTTGCGCTCGGCCTGCGCATTGGGCACGGCGAACACCACCAGCGGGAATCCCTTGCCCGGTTCTTCAGCGTGCCAGTGCGCCTCCATCGCCGCGATCTTCATCGGCTGATGCTTGAGCGTGTTCAGGCCGTGCATGTCGCCCACGAAGATCTGCAGCGGCACGGTGATCGCGGCAAACACCACCGCCAGCTTGAGCATGCGCAAGCCCGCCTCGCGATGCACGCCACGATGCAGATACCACGCGCCCACCGCACCGACCACGAAGCATGTGGTGATGAACGAGCCCAGCGCCATATGCGCCAGCCGGTACGGGAACGAGGGATTGAAGATGATCTTCAGCCAGTCGACCGGATGCACGATCCCGCCAATCACTTCGTAGCCCGCGGGCGTCTGCAACCAGCTATTGGACGAGAGAATCCAGAACGTGGAAAACAGCGTGCCCAGCGCCACCATGCAGGTGGCGAAGAAATGCAATCGCTCGGAAATGCGCCCCCAGCCGAACATCATCACGCCCAGGAAACTGGCTTCCAGAAAGAACGCGGTGAGCACCTCATAGCTCAGCAGCGGCCCGATCACGCCACCGGCAATCCGGCTCAATTCCGGCCAGTTGGCACCGAACTGGAAGGCCATCACGATGCCGCTGACCACGCCCATGCCGAACGACACCGCGAAGATCTTCTGCCAGAAGAAATACAGCTCGCGCCAGACCGGCAGGCGGGTGCGCAGCCAGCGCCATTCCAGAAACGCCAACAGGCTGGAGAGTCCGATGGTGAATGCCGGAAACAGCACGTGGAACGCGATGACGAACCCGAACTGGATCCGCGATAACAGCAGTGCGTCCATGGAGAGTCCTCCAGGAAAAAGTGATCGTCGGCGTGCAGGTTGCAGACTATCGCCGCAATGCGGTGGATTGGGCGATCGCGAGCAAGCTGCTGCGCTACGTGATCATCATAGGAACGGTCGGGCTCGTTCCCGATGCGACACGGCGTCGCATCTGCGGCAAATTGCCGCTCTTTACACCACCGTGCTGTGCCCCACGTCGCGCTATGCAACGCGCATTGCCGCGAATGCAGGCCAGTGGCGGGAAAAACCTGTCACTGCGGCGTGCCGGGCTCCGGCGATCGCACCCGGGCGCACGATGGAAGACCCACCACGCCATCCCTTCCAGAGGCAGGTCGCCGGAACGCTGCGGCCGCACCCGCTCCAAGATCCGCAAAAAAACCGAGTAAAAACCGGGGTCAGGTGCAATTAATTAAGCCAATCAGATCCTTAGG
>NZ_FLTX01000078.1 GCF_900092025.1 Xanthomonas bromi | reverse complement strand
AAAAGAGTCAACCCGAGGCTTTCGGCTTGACGTTTGTAGGCAATCGCATCAGCCATCGAACTATCATCATCAATCGTCGTTGGTGGTCCGATGATGATCACCGGCAACGGCCAGCGCTCCACTGCTTCCTTGGCTGCATCACCAAACGATGTGCTGGCAGCAAGCGTCGCATCGCCAATCCGCGTGTTTGGATCGTAGTACTTGGGATCTTGCGGAAGCACAGACTTGAATGCGTCATCGTCTTCCCGTATGGCCTGCCAGACCGTCTGGTAGTAGTCGCCTACCGCCAGTCCCAGCCCGCGCACCTCCAAGACATAGCGCTCTCCCTCGCCAGCCAGCATGCGCCCATGCGGGGAGGAGGCCGCAGCCGTCGTGGCCTGGACACTTGCAATGGCCGCTGGTTGCTTGGCCACAGCACTCCGCGCTTTCCATAGCCAATGCCCCCCAAAGGCCACGCCCACCAGGGCGGTAATCGCCAAGACGCCGTTACGAATATCGTTGCCCAACCCTGGATTCCCATGTATTACGTGTGCAGATGCTTCATGCTGTGACCACGAGCGGCGCAATCGCACGCACCACGCTGTCGAACACGAAAGCACGCACACTGTCGTTGTTGTAGGACATCTGATGATCGTAGCCCATAGTGCGACAGGCTACCGCAGGGCTTCCCCGCATCACCCCTGCACCGCTGTGCGCGGCAGGGACGGTGCCGTCGCCTGCGTCGGCAGGTGCTTCAAGCGTGCAGCGCAAGGTCTGGCCATCTTCGTCAAGCAGATATCGCTCCGGCAACGCTTCGTTGGCAGGCAGGTCGTCATGACCGGAGGACCAGTGCCATTGTGCGGGATGACCAGCAATCGCCTTGCCCGGCCTTTCCAACCACGTGCGCTTCGGTGGCTTATCACCAAAGAAGAAATCGCCAGGATCTGGGTCGTAGACGTTGGCAACGACCGCACGCCAGGTGACTGAACCCCAGGCCTTGTGATCCGCTGCGTCATTGCCCCAATACGCGTAGGTGGGCTGATGAAATTTCTGCGCGAGCTGCTTGTGATAACTCTCCGCCTTCTTCATCGCTTGCCGGTGGATCAACAATGGATTGAACGGCAAGCCCGCTGGATTGAGCCACGCCGGATTGACGGCTTGCCACCACGGATTGGCGCGGTAGATCTCTTCATAAGGGTTACCTCGCTCCGGCAGGCTCAACAAGGTCTTGCCGTGCGCATCCTTGATAAACAGCCACGGCTTGCCGCCGTTGTAGAACTGGTTGGGAGCAAGTTCCATCGGACCCGGCCCAAAGCCCAACACCGGTGTGGTCTCGCGCCCGCTCACGCCCAGGACCAATGCGGTGACCTTGCCTATCAAGCCACCGAGAATCCCCTCGCCCTCCCCCGCGAAGCCGCCGACGAAGCGCTTATAAAATGCCCCGGCACCGTCGGTCGGCATCACGCCGTGGATCACGGCCAAGATATCCTTGTCCGCGCCGCACGCTTGCGAGGCTGCACGGGCGACCAGACCGCCCATCGAATGGGTAATGACGATCACCTTCTGGCAGTCCATGCCAAGGTCCGTGTAATGCTTGCGGATTGCGGCAATCTTGTCGGCCAGATACTGCCCGGAGTCGAGATTGGACTTCAGCCAGTTGTAGCCCACCGCATGCACCGGAAACCGGAACTTGACCAATTTCTTGATCTGCTCCTCGGTCAGGGGCGGCGGCGCGTGGATCGCGCCTGTCGGGCTGGTGCCTACCTGCTGAAGGAGTTCCAGGAAAGTCATGCTGGGCTTGCCGTTGCGATAGGTGGCACCGGCCAGATGCTCTTCCAGCCAGTTCAGGAACGGACCATAGGAATACCAGCTGACAGTCCCCCATCCCCTCCGGCGCTTGTCATCGAGCCGTGCCTGACGGATTTCCTCGCGCTTGCGGTCAGCTGAGCGGCCTTCGTCCGGCAGGTAAACGAAGGACTCCTCTCTCCGGAGTTCGATCGGGCCTCCATCGTCCACCTCTACCGCATCCATGTTAAGCAACAGCTGGCGGGCAGCTGCATCCTGCCCCGGCCACGAAATGCTGTTGTCCGCGGTGACGAGACTCGTCATCGAATCGATATTCCAGATGCGCTGCCCTTTCTTGGCC
>NZ_FLTX01000013.1 GCF_900092025.1 Xanthomonas bromi | reverse complement strand
CTGGATTTGAGGGGTTCGGTGAGTTGTTCAGGCCTTCCCTAAAGCGTTCGAGAGAAATTGTCAGCCGCTCCGGGAACGCTAACGCGTGCGCGCTGCACGATCCAGCCAACACCCCAGCCCTTGCGCATTGAGTTCGATATCGATGGCCAGCAACTGCTCCACCGCCGCATCGTCCAACCGGCATCCATGTTGGCGCGCACGTTCCAGATACAACGCGGTCAACGCCGCCACCATGCAGCGATGCCGGTCCGGACGTTGCGCGCAGCCCAGCGCAATCTCGGTCATCGCATGAATCTGCTCGCCCAACGCCTGCGCCAACGGTGCCGGCGATGCGACACGGCCGTAATGGGTGAGGTACATCGCCTCCGGCGCGGTGTCCATCAGCCGCGCGATCGACTGCAGCATCGCCTCGGGCTCGAACTGCACCGGCGAAGAGGTCGGCAGGATGAAGGCGCCACGCGCACTGTCCAACTGACGATACGACAGGCCGAAGGTGTCGCCGGTGAACCAGCTACGGCTACGCGCATCCCACACGCACAGATGATGGCGCGCATGCCCCGGGGTCTCGATGGTGCGCAGCGCGCGCTCGCCCAGCATCACGGTATGACCCTCGGCCGCCTCGATGACACGCTCGGCCGGCACCGGCTCAATGACGCCGTAGCTGCGCGCCATTTCCGCCTCGCCATACACCGCAGTGGCACCGGCAATCAGCCGAGCAGGATCGATCAAATGCGGCGCACCGCGCGGATGCACCAGCACCTGCGCATTGGGAAGGTGCTGCAATAAGGCCCCTGCACCGCCGGCATGGTCAAGATGCACATGGGTCAGGATCAACCACTCCACCTGCGCCGGCGCCAACCCGGCCGCGTGCACTGCGGCCAGCAAATGCGGCACCGACAGTGAGGTGCCGCAATCGATCAAGGCACCCCGTTGCGCTTCGACGATCAAATACGCCGCATCGAATTGCACGCCACCAAAGCCGGTATCGATGGTGTGGATGTTGAACTCGGCCATTGCTGTCATTCGCACCCCGCAGCTGCTGTAGGGACTGCAGTGTAGGCCCAAGCAGTGCGTCGCTGTCGTACATGTCGCCACTGGCACAACAGAACGCAGCTCCCCATAGCGAACAGCTACGCCTGCAGTGTCATGTCGATCATGTCTCGCGCAAGGCGCGCATCGCAGCAAGAATCACGTCCGCATCCACTTGCGCATGCACGCCAGGCAGTTGCAGGTCGCTGGCCTGCACGGCCTGTTTCAGCCGCCCGATCAATTGCCCGGCATCGCGTGGCGAAGCGAAGCCATCGCTCTGCAACAGCAATGCACCCGCGCCGTCGTTCAACTTGAAATAGAACTGGCCATCGCTCTCGCGGTATTGCTTGAACATCGGCAGCACGATCCTTTCGCCAACCTCGCTCGCCGTTGAGCCGGCCTGACTGGACAGATCGCGCAGGCCCACCGCATCGCGCAGCTCGGCCAGCAGCGGGGTGGCATGGCGCGCACGCAGGCGTGCGCCGCCGGCACGCAAAATCGCTTCGATCTTGGCCGGCTCTGCCATCAACGCCTCGTAGCGCGCGCGCAGCGGCGTAATCTCCTGGTCGATCCGTTCGAACAACTGCTGCTTCGCGTCGCCCCAGCCGATGCCGTCGGCGAATGCCTGCGCGAATGCCGCAGATTCCTGCGGCGTGGCGAATGCCTGATACAGCTGAAATAACGCCGATCCCTGCGTATCCTTCGCTTCGCCCGGCGCGCGCGAATCGGTGAGGATAGAAAACACCAGCTTGCGCAATTCCTCGCGCGGTGCAAACAGCGGAATCGTATTGCTGTAGCTCTTGCTCATCTTGCGGCCGTCCAGGCCCGGCAAGGTGGAGACCTGCTCGTCGATCACCGCTTCGGGCAAGGTGAAAAAGTCGCGCCCGTAAACATGGTTGAAACGCTGCGCGAAATCGCGCGCCATTTCGATGTGCTGGATCTGATCGCGCCCCACCGGCACCTTGTGCGCATTGAAGATCAGGATATCGGCCGCCATCAGCACCGGATACATGAACAAACCTGCGGTGACGCCGGCATCTTCGTCCTCACCCTCGGCGCGGTTCTTGTCCACCGCCGCCTTGTAGGCATGCGCGCGGTTGAGGATGCCCTTGCCGGCCACGCAAGTCAGCAGCCACATCAACTCGGTGGTTTCGGGCACGTCGGATTGCCGATAGAACCACACCTTGTCCGGGTCCAGACCGCAGGCAAGCCAGGTGGCCGCAATTTCCAGCGTCGAACGCTGCGTCCGCGCCGGGTCCTGCGCCTTGATCAGACTGTGCAGGTCGGCGAGGAAATAGAAGCTCTCGGTGTCGGCGCCCGCGCTGGCCTGGATGGCCGGGCGGATCGCACCGACGTAATTGCCCAGATGCGGGGTGCCGGACGTGGTGATGCCGGTAAGGACACGAGTGGTCATCTGCGTATTGCCAGGGAGTCAGCCCCCAAGTTTAGCGGTTCCGCACGTCCACCATCGCCGCACATTCCCCTCAGATGGCGCTCCCGGCGCCGGAACGCAAAACGGGCCGCACTGGGCGGCCCGTCGTCTGCACCCTGCTCGCCTCATCGGGCAGCAGGACAGCGCGCCGTCAGGGCTCGTCGTGCAGCGACTTTTCAAACGCGCGCACTTCGGTCTGGGCGCGGTCGCGATCCCAGCCATAGCGCTCCTGGAGCTTGCCTTGTAGATATTCGGCATTGCCTTCGGCAACCTTGAAATCGTCGTCGGTGAGGTCGCCCCACTTGGCTTGCGCCTTGCCCTTCAGCTGGGTCCACTTGCCGGAAATGATGTCAGTGTTCATGCGATGACTCCGCTTGATGCGGCCGCGATTGACCGTGGTACCAGACTGACCAAGTCGGCGTTCGTGATGGATCAAAAGGTGTCAAGCCGCCGATCACTGCACTGAACCGTTACCGATTGACCCGGCCTGCCCTGCAGCACGCGAACTGCCGAATGCACCGTGGTCCGACGTCAGGCCCGACGGGCAATCGCCCACAAAAAACGGGCCTTGCGGCCCGTTTTTCTTGCATGCGGCGTCAGATTACTTACGCGCTGCGTCTTCCACTTTCTCGCCAGCGCCCTGCACGTCCTTGCCGGCACCTGCGACGGTGTTGCAACCCGACAGCATGCCAACCGACAACATCGACAGCACCAGCAGCACAATTGCACGCTTCATAACAGACTCCTCATGGGTAAAGCGGCGCATTGCCGCAGATCAATCAGTTCAACAGGAAACGCGATGTGACGCATCAGCACTTACCGTCGCTGCATTTTTCTGCCGTTTTCTCGACCTTGTCGCCCGCACCCCGCATGTCCTTGCCGGCGCCGGCCACGGTGTTGCAGCCCGTCATCACGCCGGCCGAAAACAGGCCCAGCACCATCAGTGTCAGCAGTCGCTTCATCGCTTGTCCTCGTTGTGTAACGGTGCCAGCGCACCTCGCTTGGCGCCAAATCTGACTGCGCGGACGTGGATTTGATGTGAACGGCAGCGCTCCGCGTTCAGCGCTGGATCAATCCCGCATCAGGGTCGACTTGCCGAACAGGCTTTCGACCAGATCCACCGCCAGTTCGGCGGTGGCATTGCGGTTGTCCAACACCGGGTTGAGCTCGACGATATCCAACGACCCCATGCGCCCGGTGTCGGCAATCATCTCCATCACCAGCTGCGCCTCGCGGTAGTTGGGGCCACCGGGCACCGTGGTGCCCACGCCCGGCGCGATGCTGGGGTCGAGGAAATCCACATCGAAACTCACATGCAGATGGGTGTCGGCGCTCATGCCCTGCAGCGCGGCTTCCATGGTGCGCTTCATGCCGGCTTCGTCGATGTAGCGCATGTCGTACACATCGATGCGGTGCTGCTTGATCAGGCGCTTCTCCTCCGGGTCCACCGAGCGGATGCCGATCTGGCGCACCTGCTCAGGCAACAGCGCTGGCGCACTGCCTCCCAGATGGGTCAGCGCCTTTGGGCCCAGCCCGCACAGGCAGGCCACGGGCATGCCGTGCACGTTGCCCGAGGGCGTCACCTCGCTGGTGTTGAAGTCCGAGTGCGCATCCAGCCACAGCACCCGCAGCGGCCGGCCCTGCTCGCGGCAATAGTTGGCCACCGCCGTAATCGAGCCGATGCCCAGGCAGTGGTCGCCCCCCAGCATGATCGGCATGCGTCCTGCATGCAGTTCGGCGTAGCTGGCATCCATCAGCGCCTGGTTCCAGGCCACCACTTCATCCAGATGCCGGTAGCCGGCCTGTGGCGCCTGCCAGGGGTTGCGCGGACCATCCAGATTGCCCAGATCGCGCACCTCCACGCCACGACCGACCAGCGCCTCCTGCAGACCGGCGATGCGTAGCGCCTCCGGCCCCATGCGCGCGCCACGGTGGCCGGCGCCGATGTCGGTAGGAACGCCAATCAAGGAAACCGGCAGGTACTGCGTTGCCATGCATTGCTCCAGCATCGATAAAACCTAGCAGTCTAATGGCCCGCCCGCACAGTGACGCGCGGCAGCGCAGCACGGCCTGCGGCTTGTGCTGAACGGTGCGACCCAAGGCGGAGGTTTAGATCTGCCTCGCCACACCGCTACCGTGACGTGCCATCGCAGGTTGTGGCGCACCGGACGTTGCAGATCGTGTCTGTCGGACCGTCCCGTCAAGCGACACCGGCGGGCGTGACGGCCTGCGCGGATCCGGGTGGTGGGGTGCGCCGCCCGGTGCAGCACACCGCTCATGCAAGCGTTCGGCCCATCACGCAACAGGGAGATTTCATGCCGCATAACGCCGTCAACCAGGTCGTCAAGGCTGCCGTGGGCGAAGTCCCGCAGGCGTCGCATTTGTACGATCTGCAGCGCATCGGGCAGGCGTTTGCGCAGACCATCGAACGTGAGCCGGGTATCCGTCTGTTGATGCTCTCCACCGCCGACGGGCGCGCCATTACCGAGCAATCCAGCCTGGATGTAGACGGTCGCCGGCTTGCCGCCATGGCCGATTCGTTCCTGACCCTGGGCGAGACCCTGGCGCGCGAATCCAGCCTGAAGGACGCCGATTACGCCACCATCAGCACGCGTGCCGGGCAGCTGGTGTTGATCCGCATCCGCGCCGACAAACCGCTGACCCTCACCGCCGTGGGCGGCAGCGACATCAATGCCGCTGCGCTGCTGTTCAACGCACGCGATTGCGCCGGCCGCCTCGCCACCGTGTTGACGCCGCCGCAAGGCTGAGCGCCTGGCACTGTTCGTACATTCCGCAAGGCACGCTTTACTCACCACTTGTAAGGACGACCCGTGTCGACACTCAATCTGGAACACCTGCATTCGCTGGCCGGCTTCGTCGGCGCAGCGCTGGTCGATAGCGACAGCGGCATGGCACTGGGCATGACCGGCGGTGCCGAGCTCAACCTGGAATTGGCGGCGGCCGGCAATACCGAAGTGGTGCGTGCCAAACGCCGCATCGCCGAACAGCTCTGTCTGAACGACACCATCGAAGACATCCTGATCACGCTTGCGCGCCAGTACCACCTGCTGCGTCCGCTCGAAAGCAACGACACGCTGTTCTTGTACGTGGTGCTGGACCGTGCCAAGGCCAATCTGGCCATCGCGCGTCACGAGCTCAAGGCGTTCGAAAAGACCCTCGATTTCGGTTGATGCCTGCAGCGCGGTGCAAACGCATCGCCTGCCCCCCGTCTGGCGGTGCGTACCGGCAGGTATCCCGCTCTCACTGTGCCGCCCTGGCGCCAGCTCATGACCACACCCATCGACGCCATGCGGGTCGCCACGGCCGGCCTGGACCTGCTGCACACCACACGAGCGCCGATGGCTTGGCCGCCTGGCAGGCGCTGCAGGGCCAACCGGTACGTGTGCTGGTGGTGTCGCGCACGCCCATGGCCGGCGCGTGGATCAAGCACGGCGCCACCGTGCGCGACCTCAACGAACAGGTGCGCATGCTGTTGTCCTCGCCGCACGCCACCCCGGTGGCGGAGCCGGCGTTGTTGCTGCGGCATTGCCGCGGCGAATTCGGCACCGGCGCCGTGATGCTGCAGCATGCGCAATTGCAGGTGCATGTGGACCCGATCAATGGCTGCGTACAGTTACCGGCTGGCGTGGCGCTGGCCGACGTGATCGCCGCGCTGGACCGCTCGGACTGGCAAGCCGTGCCGGACCTTGCTGGCACTGCGTTACCCCAACGTCTTTCATTCGAAGCGCTGTTTTTCGCCCTGCCCGAGCATCTGCGCCGGGCACTGCCGGCAGTGGAGCCCAGCCATGCGCTGCAACTGCGCCAATGGCCGGAGCTGAGCGCAGAAACCAGTTCGCCGGCCCGATTGCTCGCCATTGCCCACCTGCATGCGCGCCCGTGGCGCCCGCAGGCGCTGGCCAGTGCTTGCAAGCTGCCGCTGCAAACGGTGGAATGCCTGTTCGCCGCTGCACTCGCCAGCGGCCTTGCCCAGACTGCGGAGATTCCTGTGCCTGCAACGCAGCATCGCCCGGACAGCGGCAACACGCGATTCTTTTCCTGGGTCGCATGTCGGTTCGGCCTTTCCCTCTTCCAGGCGCAGTCATGAGCCTTCCGGCCAACAAGCTGGTGTTCGTCGGCGGCATGGGCGCCGGCAAGACCACCGCAGTGCGCGCCATCTCCGATGTCGAGCCGGTCAGCACCGAAATGCCGCTTAACGACAAGACCTACACCACCGTCGCGCTGGACTACAGTTCGATCGAGCTGGAAGACGGCGAGCTGCTGCACGTCTATGGCGTGCCCGGCCAGAAATACCTGGATTTCATGTGGCCGCTGGTGTGCGACGGCGCGCTGGGCGTGATCGTGCTGACCAACGCGCGCGACCCGCAGATGCTCAGTGCCACGCTGGCGCTGTTGCGCGAGTTTTCGCATATCGCGCCCGGGCCAGCCTGGCGGTGGGCATCACCATGACCGATGAAGTCTAGGATTTCCTGGTGCCGCCATTTCGCGATGCGTTGGTGGCCAAAGGCTTCCGCATCCCGGTCATGCGCGTGGATGCGCGCTCGGCCACCCAGATCACCTTCTTGGTGAAGTCGCTGCTGTCCTATCGCTACACGTCGGCGACCACATGATCGCCTGCGCGTGCGGCCGGCACGGCCAGCAAGACAAGAAATCCGGTCACGACGATGCCTGAAAGGGCGTCACGCGGGGGATGCCGCCTCTAGGGTGGCGGCGACGCGTCCGTTTTCCTTGAAGCCAGAAACGCGACTCAGTCGTAATTCGAATGTGTCGGATGTCTGACTTATCAAGTATGGGGGGCGGTCAGTGGCCAGGGCATCGGGACGTTTCCGACATCACACAGGACATACCCGCGATAATTTTTTTGCGGTATGTCGCCATACGTGACCTTGGGTGTCCATGCACACGGCATGGCGGCCCATCACATTGCGGCAGCGCTCGCGATGCGTGCTTGCGGATGCACCTCGCTCGGCCGCTGCTTGTTCGCCATCGAGCGCATCCGCTGCCGCTGCACGCGCACCATCGCGATGCCGCTGGCTAGGGGTCTATCGCCACGATCAGATAAAGTAGCGCGATGACAATCGAACTGAAGCCCGGCGGATTGCTGATCGCCATCGAAGGCATCGACGGCGCCGGCAAGACCACCCTCGCCCGCCGCCTGGCCACCACGCTGGAAGCCGCCGGCGCACGCGTCGTGCTGAGCAAGGAGCCGACCAACGGCCCGTGGGGCACCAAGCTGCGCCAGTCCGCCGCCACCGGCCGCCTGAGTGCGGACGAAGAAGCCGAACTGCTGATCCACGACCGCCACGAACATGTGGACACGCTGATCGCGCCCGCGCTGGCACGCGGCGACATCGTGATTCTGGACCGCTATTTCCCCTCGATGGTCGCCTACCAGGGCGCCGCCGGTCTACCGCTGGACGATCTGCTGGAGCGCAACGCTTTCGCGCCGCGCCCGGACGTGCTGCTGCTGCTCGACCTGCCCCCGCCCACCGGCTTGGCCCGCATTCGTGCCCGCGGCGATGCGCCCAACCACTTCGAAACCCAGGACAACCTGGAACGCTGCCGCACCATCTTTGCCGGACTGGAATTGCCAGGCAAACACGTGGTGGACGCCAGCGCCGACGCCGACAGCGTGCTACGCCAGGCCCACGCCATCATCGTGGCTGCATTAGCCGAACGACTGAGCGACGACGCAGCGCAAGCAGACACCGGCAAGGCCGCGCTGGAACTGCTATCGGCCGGCCGCCCGGCCTGATCGGCTGGGTGTCCTGACGCGACTAGATGTCGCGCCATGCAGGCGGCACGGTGCAGGCAACGTTGCCGCAACCGCTCGGCGCACGCAGTTCAAGGCCGCTCACCTTCGGGCAAAGAAGGCACGGCTGGCAGGTCATAGAGGCGCTTACATTGGAGTGCCGGCATCGCAAGCGCGCGCCGGGCAGTGGGCTTGGAGTGCGGGTAAGGCAAGCGGCCATTCTCGACGGCAGCGCTTGTTGACCTGAAGCTGCCTGCAACGGCGTCACTTTGAGTCACTTTGAATAGCTTGCGTTCGTCGCATTCCATCGTGGGTGGCGGGTTGAACGAGACATTCCACGCAAGGCCCAAGCTGCTCGAACAGCAGCACGCCGAATCAGATTGCCGCAGACGCGTGAATCGAAAATGGTGCCGGCACCCGGATTCGAACTGGGGACCTACCGCTTACAAGGCGGTTGCTCTACCAACTGAGCTATGCCGGCGAAGGCAGGCGCGTTGCGCGCCGGTGCGCATTCTAGCGCAGCGCGGCGCAATCTAGCGACCGCTGGCGCGTGGCACCGGCAGCACCTTGCAATGCACCGGTGGCCGCGCTGCTGCGCACATCGATCCACCACCGCGATTGCCCGCTGCCGCTGGGCACCAATTGCGCCGGAAAACCTGCGCCGACCAGACTCGCCTGGCGCCGTTCGGCGCGCTCGCGGCTCTGGTACTGGCCTAGCGCCACGGTGTTGTCCTCACCCTGCGCGATCACGTAGTAGTCGCCCATACCAGCCGCGGCAATGCGCTTGACCAGGGCCTGCGCTGCCGCGCGATCGCCCACGTTGGGCAACATCACCCGAAACGTGCCGATGCCGGCGTCGGTGTCCTCGCGCACGCTGGCGCGGCTGACCTGCCCACGCACGCGCGCCAGCGCCGCATCGGCATCGGCGCGTGCCGCGAATGGTCCCAGGCTGGCGCAGCGCTCCGGTGCAGGCACTGGCACTGGCGGTGGCGTGGTTGACGATGGTTTTGCAGCCGCAGCGGCGACGCGATCGGCGGATGTTGCAGAAGTGTTCGCCGTTGCCGATGTCTCGGACGCGCCACGCGACGCTTCCGCTGCGGCAGCGGTGGCCGATGTCGTCGCTGCCGAGGTCGGCGTGGATGGCCCGGCAACGTCCGCCGGGATTGGCACGGGTAGCGGCGATGCGGACCGCGGTGTCGCTGCTGTCGCGGCCGATGCAGTCGATCCACTCTCTACTGCCGGCACCGATCCCGTACTTGCCGTTGCAGTTAGCGGCGCAGTCCCGCCAGCACCCGTCGGGTTGGGTAGCAGCTCCAGCCGCGCGATACCGGTCGGTTGCGGCGCCGGCGCCGGCGCCGGCGGCGGCGGTGCCGGTGGCGGCTGCAAGGCCCACCACAACGCCACCCCGGCATTGAGGACGATCAAAACGACGATGAGCGCGCGGACATACATGCGCCGATTCTACGGGGACGCTGCAGCGGCCGCCCACGTCGCCAGACCGTCCAATACCAAGGCGGCGCGGAACCTGGCATCGGGCAACAGCGGTAGCAGCGGGGGAGCGCCACCGCCATGCACCAGCAGCCGCACCGGCACGCCCAGGCGACGTTGCGCGTGCTGCAGGCTGCGCTCGATCAGCGCCACCGCCGCGCCATCGCAGCCGGAGGTCAAGGCATCGTCGGTGTCGGTGGCCAGTTCGACGTAGTCGCCGCCGCTGGCCGGCAGCTGCACCGCGCGCGCATGCAGCGCTTCGCGCATGGTGGTTGGCGAGGCGGCGATGCGACCGCCGTGATGCAGGCCATCGGCGCCGAGCACGTCGATGGTCAGTGCGGTGCCAACGCCGGCGACCAGCACCGGCGCGTCGCCACGCGCGCCCAGCAGCGCCAGATAGCGGTCCACGCCGAAGCGGCTGGGTTCGGCATAGGCGATGCGGATGCCGGCGCATTCGGCGGCGGTCCGCACGATGTGCACCTGCGCAAAGCGCTGCTGCAGGCAGGCGATCATGCGCTGCGTCAATGCCGGTGCCGCCACGCTGGCGACATACGCGATACGCCCGAACGGCAGCGCCGCCAGCGCGGTCGCATCCATGGCCTCGGCGCCGTGCGCCCAGGCCTGCACCTCGCCGGCACGGTCGCCATGCAGCGGGGCGTACTTGAACCGCGAATTTCCCAGGTCGAACAACCACTCGCTCATGCAGGTCTCACGCTCACTTCTCCGGAGTGGAACAGGCGCACCGTGTCGCCCAGTTGCACCCGCAACGCGCCGTCGGCCGCCAGGCCGAGCGCGACGCCATGATGTCGGGTACCGGCCTCTTCGACCTGCACCGCACGCCCGCTCAAGACATCCAGGTCCGCATAGCGCCCCAGGAACGGCACCAGTCCCTGCGCCTCGAACAGGTCCAGTGCCGGCAGCAAACCGGACAGCACCGCCGCCGTGACGCGGTCGCGCGACACCGGGCTGCCAGCCAAGGTATCCAGATCGACCCAAGGCTGGTCGATGCTGGCCGCTGCCGCCACGGGCATGTGCACGTTCAAGCCCAGCCCGATCACGGCACACGCATTGCCGGCCATCTCGCCGCCACCTTCGATCAACAGGCCGCCCAGCTTGCGCCCGCGTGCCAGCAGGTCGTTGGGCCACTTCAGGCCGACATCGGCGAATCCGCAACCACGCAAGGCTTCGGCCACGGCCACGCCGACAGCCAAGCTGAGACCCGCCAGCTGGCCGAGCCCGCCACTGAACCGGCGCGACGCCGACAGATAAATATGCGCGCCCAGCGGCGAGGTCCATTGGCGGCCGCGGCGGCCGCGGCCACCGGTCTGGCGCTCGGCCAGCAGCACCGCCACGCCCTGTTCGGGCGCCGGCTGCGCCAGCAGGGTGGTGTTGGTGGATTCCAGCGTCCAGGCCACGTCCAGCGCCGCCAGGCCAGCCGCCGCATCGGGTGCCATACCGGCGCGGATACGCGCCGCATCCAGCAGGTCCAGTGGCGTGGCCAGGCGATACCCGTCGCCGGCCCGCCCTTCGATGTCGACCCCGGCCGCGCGCAGATTCTGGATGCGCTTCCAGACCGCGGCGCGGGTCAGGCCGGCATCGCGTGCCAGCGCATCGCCGGACAGCCGGCCACCGGCAAGCCTGGCCAGCAATGCACGATCATCCACGGCTGCGGCGCGCGATCAGGCGTGAGGCGGCGGCGGTGCGGGCGGCGGCATGCCGAGATGAGGCCTGCGTTGTGCATCCGGTAGGTCGGCCAGGCAACGCGCGTAACGCGGCCTCAGCGCCCCGTCCGAGGCGTGCCGCCGGGTTGGCGGCCGGCAGCGCAGGCAGGACATCGTGTGGCTGGCCATCGCACGAGCCAGCCCAATGCCCCGCAGCGCCTACGCCGCAGCGCTGGCCGCCGGCGCCTGTCATCTCAAAGTGCATTGCACGCCCGAAGTCCCGAAACCATCCACCAAAGTATGCGCCAAGCCCTCCCGGGCGCCCAGCGCGGGTTGCGTGAGGGAGTGAAAAGCGCGTTATGATCCGGGGTTCCCGCCGCTTGCCCTGGATGTGGACGATGCGCCGACTCACGGTTTGCTTGCTCATGCTGTTGGCTCCGCTTGCCGCCCTGGCATCGGACCAACTGATCGACGGCGATCATGAGAGCTGCGTCAGCACCAACTCGGCCGCACGCGGCAGGACGCCGGCCCCCGAGGCGGCACCGGCACGCACCAGCCCCCACAAAGCAACGCCGTCCAACGGTGGCGGGGGCGGGGGCAGCGATGGCGATTCGTTATTCCCGCGCATGCGCACGATGCCGCGTTGGCACAGTTTCCTGCCGGGCATGTTCCGCTGATCCAGTAGTTGACGCGCTGGCTGCGCCGACCGCCTCCCGAAATAGCCGATGCGCTGTGGCAGCCGCTGTGCAGCCGTTGCGCGTGGGTCGCCGCGCTCGATCCGCCTCGCCAGCAACGCCTGCGTGCGTTGACCGCGCAATTTTTGCATCAGAAAACCATTTCGCCTGTCGGCAGGCTGGCGCTGCAACCGCACGATCAGCTGGTTCTGGCAGCGATCTGCTGCCTGCCGCTGCTGGAAATCGGCACCGCCGGTTGGCGCGGCTGGTCGCAGCTGATTGTGTACCCGGATGCGTTCCGCGTGCAGTGCCCGCACATGGATGCGGCCGGGGTGATGCATGCATGGGACGACACCCTGATCGGCGAAGCGTGGGAGCAAGGCCCGCTGATCGTCAGTTGGGCCGATGTGCAAGCCGACCTGGACGACCCGCAGGCAGGCTTCAACGTGATCGTGCACGAGATGGCGCACAAGCTCGATGCACTGGATGGCGCGCTCGATGGCACACCGCCACTGCCACGCGCGGCGCAACGCGCCTGGGCACGGGATTTCCAGCATGCCTACGCTCTTTTTTGCCAACGCGTCGATGCCAGCGAAGACACCGAGATCGACCCGTATGCCGCCGAGGCGCCGGAAGAATTCTTCGCGGTGGTCAGCCAGTATCACTTATCCGCGCCGCAGGTGCTTGCGCGTGCGATGCCGCAGGTCGCCGTGCATTTGGAACGGTTTTACGGACCCTCGCCATTTGCAGCTGCAGTGCAGCGTTGAGTGTGCTGCACAGGCAGACTACGTTGCTGTGGCCCCATCAAACAGCCGCTGCAGCCGTCGCTAGAAGCACTACCGCTGGAGTGAAGAAAATCCGCAGCCATCCCCGCACATGGTCTTACGTGCGATCGGTCGCTCTCCAACCTCACACCAATCCAAGATCGCGCGGCTTGGCACCCGGGAAAACCCGCTCCAATTGCGCTGGCGACAGGCCCCACAGGCGACTCAGCATCCCGCCGAACAGGCTGCGGTAATTGTTGAGCACCGGGTAATCACGGTTCTGCAGCAACTGCGCCTGATCGACCGCCACCTGTTCGCCAGCGATGCGGCCGCCGTGCACGCCTCCGCCCAGCACCCAGTACGTCGTGCCATGGCCGTGATCGGTGCCCTTGCTGCCGTTTTCGCGGAAGGTGCGGCCGAATTCGGAGATCACCACCACAACGGTATCGTTCCAGGCCGGGCCCAAGGCATCGGCATAGGCAGCCAACCCTTCGCCGAGATTGCGCAGGTGAGTGGCCAGGCCGCCTTCCACACTGCCTTGATTGGCATGCGTGTCCCAGCCACCGACATCGACGAATCCCAGGCGATAGCGCTCGCGCATCAGGGTCGCCATGCGCCGGGTTTCATCGGCGAAGGTGCGCGCACTGGCGGCGCCACGGCCGGCCTGCTCCATCTCTTCGCGCAACTGCGCGGTGACCTGCTGCCGCAGCGCCAAGCCATCGTGTGCGGCGGCGGCCAGCGGCGTGCTGTCGTACATCTGCGACAGGATCTGCGCCTGCCGCGCGTCCAGCCCGCCTTTGCCGATGCCCCGCAACGAGACGTTGGGCAGATCGCCGCCGCCTTGAAACGTCAGCGGCAATGAATCGGTGAACGCGATGGCCGGCACGCCACTCAGCACGCCCGACAGGCGTGCCATGAACCCGGAGCGGTAATCGCGATGCTTGCCGGCCTGGCCGGATTCGATATCGTCCTGGGTTTCGAAATGGCTGCGCGACAGATCGTCTGTGCCGGCGAACGGCACGAAGGCGACTTGCTTGCGCTCCCACAACGGCAGCAGCGCATCGCGCATCACCGGGTTGAGACCCCACTGCGCATTCAGTGCGACAGCGCTGTGTGGATTGGCAGGATCCGGCCGTGCAATCGCCAGGCTCGGCCGCGACTGGTAATAGAAATCGCTGCCATGCGGCACCAGCAGATTATTGCTGTCGTAACCGCCGCGCAGAAACACCACCAGCATGCGTGCGCTATCGCGTGGCGCCGCGAACAGACGACCGGCCCACGGCATGCTTGCAGCGGCTGCAGAAGCAAGCAGAAATTGACGTCGTTGCATGGTTGCACTCCCGCGGCGATGACCGCTTGGTCTTCGCTAGATCGGTGGATCGGTTGTTTTTGGATCTGCGAGCGTTGAATCGCTGGCGTTGCGTCGTTGGCGTTGCATCAGCAGATCTGAATCGGCGCCATTGCGTCAGCGATAGTTGAAATCGGGCGACGACAGCAAGAACCCATTCCACTCGGCAGGCGAACGCGCCTGGTCCAGCGCCTGCCGCGTCGCGGCCGACAGCGACGGCGCCAGCCACCGGTAGGAGGGGCGCGTATCGATCTGCACCAGCGCCGGAATCGGCGTGTCGTTGTCGCCATCCAGACGAAACAATTGCTTCGGGCCGCCGCCGATCGAACGCGCCACCTCGAACCGTCGGGCCAACTGCCCGGAACTGGTCCAGGCCTGCGACTGCAGCGACCACCCGTCGGGCGTGATGCGCCCAAACAACGGCTCGCCCAGCTGCTGCACCCAACTGGCCATCGGCGCCGCATTGATCACCGGTTGATCCTCATACGCCAGCCGCATCGCCGACACCACGAACCGGTTCGGGTCCTTGAACTTGCGCGGTTGTGCCTGCGCGAACTCCGGCGACGCCAGCATGGTCTGCATCACCTTGGCGATATCGCCATCGCTGCGCTGGAAGGTGTTGGCCATGCGCGCAACCAGCGCAGTGGGCGGGATGTCGCTGACGAAATATTCAGCCAGGCGTTGCGAAATGAAATGCGCGCAGGCCGGCTGCCGCACCAACAACTGCACGGCACGTTCGATCTCATCCAGACCACCCCCGGCGATGTGCTGACCAAGCAGCATCTTGTCCCCGGGTTGATGACGCGCCGGGTTGAATTCGAACACGCCTTTGCGCACGACCTGCGGCTGCCCCGGCGCTGCGGGCGGCAACGGCGGTGGGCCATTGGCCTTGATCGGCACCAGGCCTGCGCCCGTGAGGATCAGCGCCAACTGCTGCACATCCTGCTGGCTGTAGCCGCCATGCACTCCCAGCGTATGCAGTTCCATCAACTCGCGCGCGTAGTTCTCGTTGACCTTGCCCTTGGCGTTCTTGGCGTTGTCCAGGTATTCCTGCATCGCCGGGCTTTCCAGCGTGGCCATCACCAGGTCGGCGAACTTGCCGGTGGCATTCGGGCGGATCGCGTTTTCCATGTAGTCGGCCGCCATCCACTTCACCCGCGCCTTGTCGGCATACACGCTGAAATGATTGAGCCAGAACCACACCAGTTGCTCGCGCAGCTGATCCGGCGCATACACCGCGCGCAACAATTGCGCCTGGCGCGCCTGCACCAGCATCTGACCACCGCGCGCACGCCAGTCCTTACGTAAGGCAACCTTTTCATCGCCATCGGGCATGACCTGCAGGCGGAGCTTGTCGGCCTCGTATTGGGTCAGCAAATCCACCAAGGGGGTGTGCAGCGCATCGAAGCGCTGCAGCTGCGCACGCACCGGCATGGGCAATGCGGCGTCATCGCTGGGCTGCAATAACAGCGCGCCGAACCTGTTGGGGCCAAGCCGTGTCAGTTGCGTCGCACTGTTGGCATCCACGCCATAGGTGGCGCGTTGCAACCAGCGCGTCTGTGAGGGTGTCAGCGGCGCGTCGGCCGCCGTGCAATTGAGCGCGCAGACGCTGCCGATCAACAGCGGCAGCACACGCCATCTGCGCCTGTGCCGTGCGTGCGCCACATGCATTTCCACGCACACTGCCTGGCTAACTTGCTCGAACATGCAGCCCTCCATCGCAACGGCTTACCGACTCAGTATGGTGAAGCCAACGCATGAGCGGTTAAACGGTTGTCGGAAGGTCTGCGGACATTGACCACGGGTTCATCGGGCCGTTACCGACGATCACAATCCCGGCGGCAGGGTCACATCAAAGCGGGCGCCGCCCAGTTCCTGCGAGCGCACTACCTGCAGTTCGCCGCGGTAGGCCTTGATCAGATCCTGCACGATCGACATGCCGATGCCGTGCCCTTGCACGCGCTCATCCCCACGCACGCCGCGTTGCAGGATCTTGGCCACGTCTTCCGGAGCGATGCCGGGACCATCGTCTTCCACCGACAGAATCAACCCGGCACGACGGCTACCGGTGGTGGGGCCTGGTTGTGCGGTCAGCAATACGCGGCTGCGCGCCCACTTGAAGCCGTTTTCCAGCAGATTGCCGAGCAGTTCCTGCAAATCGCCCGGCTCGCCGTGAAAGCGCGCATCAGGCGAAATATCGAATTCGCACAACACGCCCTTGACCGAATACACCTTCTCCAGGCCACGCACGATTTCTTCGGCGGTCGGCTCGATCGGCAACGGTGCCGCAAACAATTTGTGCCCGCTGGAAGCCGCGCGTGCCAGCTGGTAGGACACCAGATCGTTCATGCGGCGCAGTTGCACATCCATTTCTTCGTGCAGGTCACGCTCGGACGCACCGCTATCCAATTGCGTACGCAACACGGCGATGGGGGTCTTGAGGCTGTGCGCCAGATCGGCCAGCGTATTGCGCTGGCGCTCCAGATTATCGCGCTCGCTCTCGATGAAGGCATTGATGCTGTCGGTCAACGGCTCCAGCTCGCGCGGATGCTGTTCGCTCATGCGCTGGATCTCACCGCGCTGCACTTTAGAGAGCTCGTTGATCACCCGCCGCAGCGGGCGCAGGCTCCATTGCAGGATGAACGCCTGCAGCACCAGCAATACCACGCCGGCACTGCCCAGGTAGAACCATACCGCGCTGCGGAACACACGCAGCTGCGCGCCCATCGAGCGCGCGTCTTCCATCACATAGATGGTGTACGGAATCTCGCCGCCATGTTCGCGCTCGACGTAGCTCACGCCCAGGCCATAGCGATACAGCTGGCCAAGGCTGCCGTCGATCTGGGTCATCTCCAGCGGGCCGATGAATTCTTCCTGGCGCGGCTCCAGCATACGGCCGTGCGGAATATTCGGACCTTCGGCCGACATCGAGGTCCAGCTTTCGTCCGGACGCACCACTTCCACATACAGCCCGCCACCGGGAACATCGAAGCGCGGGTCTGGCGGTTGTCCGCCGATATACAGCGACCCGTCACGCACGAAATCGATATTGGCCGCATACGCGGAGGCGTAGTTCTTCAACCGCTCGCGCAAATTCTTTTCGGCGGTGTCGGCGAACGCCACATCCAGCGCGTAACCGGCCAACGCCAGGAAGGCCACCAGGCTGAGGCTGGCGGCCAGCAGTTGGCGGGCCTGCAAGGAGCGCGGCCGCCAGCGTCTATACCACTTGGAGCGGCACGGCACCTGGTCTTCCTGTTCGTTGACGCGCGGACTCAGCCTTCGGTACGCGGAATGGCGAAGCGGTAACCACGGCCTCGCACGGTCTCGATCGGCTTGAGCTCACCATCGGGGTCGAGCTTCTTGCGCAGGCGACCGATGAACACTTCCAGCACATTCGAATCGCGGTCGAAGTCCTGCTGATAGATGTGCTCGGTGAGATCGGCCTTGGAGACCAGTTCGCCGGCATGCATCATCAGGTACTCGAGCACCTTGTACTCATAGCTGGTCAGATCGACGTTGGCGCCGTTGACGCTCACCGTCTGTGCCGCCAGGTCCAGCGCGACCGGACCGCACTCGAGCGTGGGCTTGCTCCAGCCCGCAGCGCGGCGGAGCAGCGCGTTGACGCGCGCCAGCAACTCTTCGACGTGGAATGGCTTGACCAGATAATCGTCGGCGCCCTGCTTGAGGCCTTCGACCTTGTCCTGCCAGCTCGAACGCGCGGTCAGGATCAGCACCGGGAATTTCTTGCCTTCGTCGCGCAGGGCCTTGATCAACTCCATGCCCGACATCTTGGGCAGGCCAAGATCGATGATGCCAACATCGAACGGCACTTCTCGGCCCATGTAGAGGCCTTCTTCGCCGTCTTGTGCAGCGTCAACCGCAAAGCCTTCACGCTTCAGACGCGCCGCAAGCGTTTCGCGCAGCGGAGCTTCGTCTTCGACCAAAAGGATACGCATGCACTCTCCCTAGTTACGTTGTCGGCCAGTGGCCGGGGAATTTATAAGACTGAACGCAGAACTATCTACGTTCAGTGGTTATCGTCGCGTGGTGGCGCGTCCGGTGGCGGCGCATCACGCGGCGGTGCCGCCTGCGTCTGCTCCGGCTCGTACACCGTGTGCACGCGCCCGTCCTTCATGTACTTGACCCGATTGAGATTGCCACCATCGAACGGCACGCGCTCGGCACCGAGGATTTGTCCACCGGTAGACCGTTGCACGTGTCGAATGGTGTCCGACAAGGTGCGGCTGTTGCCGCGTGCGGAGGGGGGCAATCCCTCGCGCCCGTTTTGCACCATCGGGTAGCCCTGGCCCCAGGCCGACGGCGCGACCATGGCTGCCCATAGGGCAACCAGAGCAACTGTGCGAGCGCGGCAGAGCGATTGGGTCACAAACGAATCCTAGCGGGTTGTTCAGGAACACTCAAAATTCGTGAAATCGGCCACGCGTTGCAGATGACCGAGTCCCGGAAGCGAGCCAAATTCTTGATTTTTCAGGGTGAATCCGATCTGAACTTTTTAGCTTCGAGTTAACGACGTTCAGTAAAATGAATATTGCTAGGCCGCGAAGCCACGATGGGTGCAGGTTGTGGCGAACGCGCACGCTGCGGAACGCCCCTCGAAGCCACCTATTCCAGCAACCTGTTCAGGAAGGCAAGCGGTGGGCCAAAACTAGGCGACCACCCGCCAGGACCGCGTATCGGTGCGCTGCAGCGCCTGCTCGACCAGGTCCCAATCGGCACCCGGGCGATGTGCGCCTTCGCTCAAGACCTGCCGAAACGCCCTTCCTCCAGGCTGCCCGTGGAACAAGCCCAGCACGTGCCGGGTCATGTGCTTCAAGGCCAGACCTTGCTCCAACTGGGATTCCACATACGGCCGCAATGCGCGCAGCAAGGACTCGCGCGGTTGCTCGGGCTGCTGGTTCAGGGCGGCGTCCAGACAATGCAGGACGTACGGGTCGTGGTAGGCCGCACGACCGAGCATGACGCCGTCGGTGTGCTGCAGATGCGCCATTGCAGTGTCCACCGCCGTGATGCCGCCATTGAGCACCACCGGCAGGCCGGGTCGCTCCTGCTTGAGCCGGTAGGCCCAGTCGTACCGCAGCGGTGGCACCTCGCGGTTTTCCTTCGGCGACAAGCCCTTAAGCCAGGCGTTGCGGGCATGCACCACCACCATCGCCGCGCCGGCCGCGACCACCTGGTCGACAAAGCGGGCGAACACCGCGTAATCGTCATCGTCGTCCACGCCGAGACGGCATTTGACCGTGATCGGCAAGTGGGTGGCGGCGCACATGGCAGCGACGCACTCGGCCACCAGCGCCGGTTCGCGCATCAGGCAGGCGCCGAACCGCCCGGCCTGCACGCGATCGGACGGGCAACCGCAATTGAGATTGATCTCATCAAAGCCCCACTCCTGCGCAATCGCCGCCGCCTGCGCGAGCAAGCCCGGATCGCTACCGCCCAGCTGCAGCGCCAGCGGATGTTCGACCGCATCGAAGCCGATCAGTCGCGCGCGATCGCCGTGGATCACCGCATTGGCATGCACCATCTCGGTATACAGGCGTGCGGACGGCGCCAACAGGCGATGGAAGACGCGGCAATGGCGGTCGGTCCAGTCCATCATGGGCGCCACGGACAGGCGCAAGGAGGCGGTGTAGCGATCGGTGGAGGCGGTCATCGACAGGGTGGCCGCAGCAAGCGGCCATGGGAATGCGAAGCAGGATCAACAGCTTACACGGGTGTCGATGAATCTGCGGCGGTGCGGCATGGCATGCTGAAGCGCCTGCTTTCGGACCTGGCTGCAGGATTGCGTGCGCGCTGCGCGAGGCGATCGCCCCCTATCAACCGATCGAATTCGAGCATGATGCGCGTTGTGGATCCCGCTGGTGACGCGCTTCGGTCGCCAGCATCACGACTGTGGTCTCCCGTCTGCGTTCGCCTCTGCGGAGCGAACGCGTTGCATCTCGTGACGAGCGGGGCTTTCTAAGTCCAGTGCAGCAGTAACCACTGCGCCCGGACGGAAGCGAAACTTACGGGGTACGCACACCGACACGCTCTTCGGCGCTCAGCGGCTTGCCGAGGGCGTGGTACGAGGCGACCAGCGTGATCAGGGCAGTGCCCATGACCGTGTAGAAGCTCCACGACTTGGCCAGCACGTGCACTTGGCCGAACACCAGTGCGACAACGGCAGTGGCAGTGCACAACACCATGGCCAGCAGAGACATCAGGAAAGGGATGGAAGGATCGAGCTTCATGGTCCGGGGGTTCCAAGGTGCGGTGCGATAGCTGCAGCATCGGCGTTCCCGGCGCTTTCTTGAACTGTTTCCTGCGCTTTTTTTCAGGCAATTTTGAGCAAGTCAGGAAGCACTCAGTTTTCTGTCAAAGCCTTGGCGCGCAAGGGTTTGCGTGTCAGAGAAATCCTGACGCACTGGCGAAAAAATCACCACCTGCGCCAGAGTTCCAACGCAGCCGTGGCGGAAAACCGACGGGTGGCGCGGGGCGCTTTTTGCGCCTGCCGTAGTGGAGGTTTCCGAGCTGCGCTGGTTGTCACGCTGCTGAGTCGATGCAGTGGACTACGGATGCGGGAAGCGCGGCGCGACAGATGCCGGAAGCCTTCACTTGGCACATGCGGGGCACCCGCTGGTACGGCGCCTCTAGGTACCCGTCAGGCCAGGCTGCGGTGAAGATGGTCGCGCAGGGCTCATGTGGGGCAGGGCCGGAGATGTGCTCCAGGCAATGGCCCGCCCGCACAGGACATGGAAGCTGCATCCAGATCTGCGGCTGATACTTTGACGTGAGAGATGGACCACAAAGGCAAGCGCCGCGCAACAGACATGGCGACAACGCATGGCCCAGGCCCATCAATCCTTCGCCGCAACAAAGAACCCACCCGATGCGCGCCGGACGCAGTGCACCCCGTCGCAGCTAGCCTGCGTTACTGGGCCGGCCGGCTTGGTCGGGGCGGCCATTCGTGATCGCACGTCGCGTCTATTGCCAATGCTGGAGTGCTTGGGGAAAAGAGCGATTGAGTAATCGCGTTACATGGCGCACAGCCGCTATCGGCGACCAGACGCGCCTCGCGCCGGCATGCGCAATGCGAAGCGGAACGACCGGCACTTCGACGCGCATGACACGCACAACGCAGCACTCGGGGGCCCAACCGGCACGCAAGAACGTGCGCTCAGCGCGCCGGAGCGGTGGCGAATTCGCCGCGTTGCAGTTTCGTCACGTCGTTGCCCTGCCCGTCTTTGAGGCTGAGATCTGCGCCCTTGGCGGCCAAGTCCTTGAGCACATCGGTGCGTTGGAACAACGCGGCATACATCGCCGCGGTCTGACCGGCATTGTTGCGTTGGTCCGGCGCGCAGTCGGCCTGCATCAGACGTTTGGCGATGCCCAGCTCGCCCTTGAAGATGGCGCCCATCAGGGCTGTGTTGCCACGCTTGTCCTGCGCGCAGGGGTCGGCTCCGGCGACTAGCAATTGCTCCACCGCCGGGCGCTGGCCGTGGTACGCGGCGAGGATCAGCGCGGTGTAGCCCTTCTCGTCGCGGGTGTTGAGGTCGTAATGCGAGCGAATGAATTCGGCCAGCATGTCCTGGCGGCCTTCGCGTGCGGCGTCGAAGAAATACGCGCGCAGTTGCAGCTTGATCTGCTCGGGTGTGGCGGTGGCCGTCGTGTTGGCAGCGGGCACGGATACCGGTGAAGCAGCATTGGCAACTGCAGACAGGCTCATTAGCATCGAACACAAGAGAGTGCGCATGGAGATCTCCCGAAATAAGACGACATCGCGGCGCGGGCCGCGATGTCGTCGTGCGGATCAGTCCTGCAGGCTGGAGGCCAGCTGCTTGACACGCGCCAGGTCGCCCTTGGCCACGCGGGTGACGCCGGTGCCGTACTCGGGGTCGGCCTTGTACAGGAACGACAGCATCAGGTGCTTGCTTTCGGTATCGGTGGTCGCCAGCGACTCGCCGAAGCTCTGCACCAGATCGGCGCGATCCTTCTTGCTGTAGGAGCGGTACAACTCACCGGCCTGTTTGAAATTCTGCTCGCGGGTGATCTTGGCCTGCTGGGTAGTGCCCGACAGCGGCAACACGCTGTAGCGCGCTGCGGTGTCCTGCGCACGCGGCTCAAGCCGGCTTGGCTCGTAGTTCACGCCGCTGGTGGTGTGGCCGGTATTGGCTTCGCCATCCTGGTTGCCGTTGTTGACCGCCACACGCGGGCGATTGACCGGCAGGCTCAGGCCGTTGGTCCCGATGCGATACAGCTGCGTATCGGCATAAGAGAAAATACGGCCCTGCAACAAATGGTCTTCAGACGGCTCGATACCCGGCACCAGATTGGCCGGCGCCATCGCCACCTGCTCGGTTTCCTGGAAGAAGTTGTCCACGTTCTTGTTCAACACCATCTGGCCGACTTTCTGCTCCGGCACGTTCGGCCAGATCTTGGTGGCGTCGAGCGGGTCGAAATCGAACTTGGCCAATTCTTCCGGCTTGAGCACCTGCACGTACAGGTCCCATTTCGGGTAGTCGCCCTTCTTGATCGCGCCGACCAGATCGTTGGTCAGGTGGCTGTAGTCCTTGGCTTGCACGGCAGCGACCTGCTTGGGATCGAGATTCTTGATGCCCTGCAGAGACTTCCAGTGGAACTTGACGTAATGCACTTCACCTTGGGCATTGACCAGCTTGTAGGCGTGCACGCCATTGCCGTCCATGAAGCGATAGCCGGCGGGCGTGCCTTCGTTGGAATACAGCAGGGTCAGCGTGCGCGTGCTTTCTGGCACGTGCGAGAAGAAATCGAAGCGACGCGAATCGTCGTCCAGATTAGTGCGCGGGTCCGGCTTGAACGCGTGGACCATGTCGGGGAACTTGATCGCATCGCGGATGAAGAACGTGGGGAAGTTGTTGCCGACCAAGTCCCAATTGCCTTCGCTGGTGTAGAACTTGGTCGCGAAACCATGCGGGTCGCGCAGCGTTTCCGGCGAATGATTGCCGTGTACCACCGAGGAAAAGCGCACGAAAACAGGGGTTTTTTCGCCAGCGCTGAACACCTTGGCCTTGGTCAGGCTGGACAGATCGGCGGTGGCGGTGAACTCGCCTTTGACGCCGGTGCCGCGCGCATGCACCACGCGTTCGGGAATGCGCTCGCGATCGAAGCGCTGCAGCTTCTGGATCAACTGCACGTCCTGCAGCAGGGTCGGGCCGGTGGCACCGGCTGTCTGCGAATTCTGGTTGTCGCCGACCTTGGCGCCATTGTCGCGGGTCAGAACGGATTGGGCGAAGACCGGCGGTGCGATCAGCGTGGGGGCTAGCAGGGCTAGCACCATGAGGGATCCAGGGCGCATGGCGTCAGCTCGTTTGAGGAGGCTGAATCATGGCCAGCAGGCCGAAGCGTGAGAAGTCGTTAGTTACGATCGCTGCGATAGGGGAACATGATGATGACCGCGTTGCGTGATATGCATCGCGTTCGATGTGGCAGCGCGTTGCAGATAACGCGTATTTTCTATCTGCAAGCACGTCGCTCGTGATCGCGCTGCATGCCATCGCCGCTGAAATCCTCACACTGATGCTGCGCTGCGAAGCAATGCCATGCGAAAAAACGCACTGCCTCCGCATCCACCAACTCGATAGCCTGGCCAGCAGAGTCGCCCGCGCGCATGATTGCCCGCGGCGGCATGCGGATGAGGGATGACGACGCGGACGTAGGTGGCGGTCGCTGCACTGGCCGCCTGCGCCTTGTCGACCGAGACCAGGCGGTCGATATCACTACTTGTTTGGGATCACTGAGCGCCGCAGTGGCACACGACGTGCCGATGTCCTCAGCGCCCGATCACCCGCTTGAACGGCGGCAAGGCATCGATGATGCGTTTGCCGTAGCGACGCGTGAGCAGGCGCGAGTCGAGAATGATCACGCGGCCATGATCGTTGGAGCTGCGGATCAAACGGCCGGCGAACTGGGTGAGCGTGCGTAGCGCATGCGGAATCGCGATCAGGTTGAAGGCATTGTGCCCGCGGCTTTCCAGCCATTCGCTCAAGGTCGATGTCTGCGGATCGGTGGGCACCGCGAACGGCACCTGGGTGATGACCACCGTGGTGCAGGCCTCGCCGGGCAGATCCAGGCCTTCGCCGAAGGAATTCAAACCGAACAACACCGAGCCTTCGCCGGCGGCAATGCGGCGCAGGTGTTCGGTGATCAGTTGCGACTTGTTGCCTTCGCCCTGCACCAGCACGCGGTTGCGTTGCGCCAACGGCATCAGGTCGGCCACCTTTTCCATCTTCCAGCGCGAGGTGAACAGCACGATGCTGCCCTTGGCGTTCCAATCCAGCTCGCGCACCAAGTACTTGGCCACTTCCTTGGGATGGCCTTCGCGATCGTCCGGGGTCACCGGAAAATTGGGCACGATCAATTCGGCCTGATTGGGCAGGTCGAACGGCGAGGCCAACGAGGCCATTTCGGCGTGCTCGGGCAGACCGTTATCGATGGCGAAGGATTGGAAATCGCCGCCGCCGGTGAGCGTGGCCGAGGTCATCACCACCGAATCCACTTCGTTCCAGATCATCGTGCGCAGCACCTGCGCCGCCGACACCGGCGAGCAATGGCAGATCAGATCGCCATCGCGCGACAGCGTGATCCAGCGCGCCATCGGCGGCTGGCCTTCCTTGTCCTCGCGCCGCCAGCCGCTCCACAGATTGTGCTGCTGCTCGGCCATTTCCAGCGCCAGGCCCAGGTTGCGTTGCAGGCGTTCGCGTGCGGCATCGTCCTGCTTGCCCTTGGCAACCGCGCCATGCGCGGCATGTACCCAGTTGAACAGCGCGCGGGTTTCTTCGCCCAGCTCCTCGATGGCCGGGCCCCATTGCGGCGGCAACTTGCCGTTGGCGGCACGCCACAACGGATCGCGCTCGCCGGGCTCGGGCTTCCACACACGTTCGACCTCGGCATGGAAGGCCTTGAGCAGTTTGGACACCCGCGCCGCCACCTCGATGGCTTCGTTGGGCAGCAGGTTGCCGATCTTGTCCTTGTCCACCGCGCGATATGCGGCGGCGATCAGGATCTGCATGCGGCCGGTGCGCTTGGCCATCTCGTCCAGCGGCAGATTGGCCGCGCCCTGGTCGATTGCCACACCGGCGATGTGGTGGCCCTCGTCGAGCACCAGCAGCATGTCCGATGGCGGGGCGATCAGCGGCTGACCATTTTCGGCATCGCCCAGCGACAACGAGGACAGCAGCAGGGCGTGATTGGTGACCACGATCTGCGCCTCGCGCACATCGGTACGCGCCTTGAGCACCGGGCATTGCGCGGCGTAGCTGCAGCGGCGTCCCGCGCAGCCGGAAGCCGGCGTGGTGATGCGCATGCGCAGCGGCACCGAGACCTGCTCGGGGGCATCGTCCAGGTCGCCGTTCCAGGTGCGCGCGGCGTAGGCCTTGGCCAGCCGTTTGGCCAGATCCGCATCGACCGGGCTGAGCGGGCGGTCGTAGAGCGCCTGCTCGTCTTCGAACATGGCGTTCTGGCTGGTGTCGCCTTCCAGCTCGGCGGCATTGCGCGTGCACAGGTAGCGGGTGCGGCCCTTGGCCAGCGCCACGGTCGCTTCCAGCCCGGTGGCCTTGAGGAAGGCCGGGATGTCGCGTTCCACCAGCTGCGACTGCAGCGCCACAGTGCCGGTGCTGATCACCAGTTTTTTCTTGGTGGCCAGGGCGATCGGCACGCCCGCAGTGAGGTAGCCCAGGCTCTTGCCGACGCCGGTGGGCGCCTCGGCGATGCCGATGCCGCCGGAAGTGGCCAGCGCACGCGAGACCAGCCCGATCATCTGGCTCTGCGCACGGCGGGTGGCAAAGCCGGGCGTGTTGGCCTGCAGCTTGGCGTAGGCGTCGCGGATGCCGGCCTTGATCGGGTCGGTCAGCACGCGCTGGGGGGGGACGGGCGCGGACGGTGCGGCCGGTGGGGCAAGGTCACTCATCGCGCCATTTTCGCACGGACCGGCGCAGCGCCTGCGACCGATCCGCGCGGCAGCTGAACCTGTTTGTCTGCTGCCGTTGCATCGCCTGGGACCAGCGCCTGTGACGGACGAACGACGGATGGAGGCGGATGCTGCGGTCGGCGGCCGCGTGTGGGCTGCGCTTGTCGTTGTCGAGCAAACCTGAGCGTTCTGAATGCCATGCAGCGCTGCATAGGCGCACTCGAAGCCAGGCCACCGCCAGGCACTGCCAGACGTTCAGAACCTGACGATCAAGCGCGTCGCGGCCAGGCGTAGCGGGTCCACACCACGCCGATCACCGCCATCATCACGCCCACCGCCAACATGCCGACGCCCACACCGGCCGGACCGAAGCGTTCGTACAGCAGGCCGCCCCGGTTGACCGCCGCCAGCGCCTGCGGATGCAGCAACGTCCAGCCGCCCTGCCCTGCGCAGATCAGACCGACCAGGGTGAGCGCGAGCGCCTTGAGCGGAATCATGCGCGCGGACCCGCAGCCGGCGGCAGCCGTTGCAGGCTACGCGCCAGGGTCCACACCAGCACGCCGATGCCCACGCCTTGCACCGCCGTCAGCACGAAGCGGCCGACGCCCATGACCAGACCGATCTGGCGCACGTTGCCTTGCTGCATCAACAGCATCGGAATCGCCTGCAGGGCCACCTCGGCCAGCAGGCATCCCAGCAGCAACCACAGCCCGACCAGCGCGGCGCGCCGCAGCGGCCCGTGCGGGGCGCGCCACAGCAACACCAGCCCCAGCAACAAGGCGATCAGCATCGGCGCCCGCGACAGCAGGCTGGTGATCAGGCTGAGCAGGATGTCGGTGGTGGTCATGGCCACCGGCTCAGTCCGCGCTGACCAGCACGGCATCGCGCGCGCGCAGCGCGGCATAGACCGGGTCGGTGTCCGGGCGCACGCCGTGCCACAGCGCGAAACTTTCCGCCGCCTGTTCCACCAGCATGCCCAGGCCGTCGATGGCGTACCGGCAATGCGCCGCGCGCGCCCAGGCCAGGAACGCGATGGCGGTTTCGCCGTAGTTGAGATCCACCGCGGCGGTGAGGCTGTTGACCAGGCCCAGCGGCAGCGAGAACGCACCGGCATCGCGGTCGCGACCGGCAGCGGTCGCGTTGACGATCAGTTCGAAGTCGCCCAGTTCGCGCAGGTCTTCGATGTAGCGCGAGACCACCCGGCCGGGTTCGCCCAGCGCATCGCACAACGCGTCGGCACGCTCGGGCGAGCGATTCACCACCACCATCTCGGTGATCCCTGCGTCCAGCAGCGCCGGCGCCACCCCGCGGGCAGCACCGCCGGCGCCCAGCAACAGCACGCGGCGACCGCGCAGATCCAGGCCGTGGCGATCGGTGAGGTCGCGCACCAGGCCGATACCGTCGGTGTTGTCGCCCTGCCACTGGCCATCGTGACGCACCAGTGTGTTCACCGCCCCGGCCAATCGCGCGCGATCGCTCAGGCTACTGGCCAGCGCACACGCCGCTTCCTTCAACGGCAGGGTAACGTTCGCGCCCTTGCCGCCTTCGTCGGCGAAGCGTTGCAGCGCGGCACTGAAGTCCTCCGGCGGCGCATCGATGGCGGTGTAGTCCAGCGCAATGCCGGTCTGCTTCCCGAAGTCGGCGTGGATGGCCGGCGACAGCGAATGGGCGACGGGGTGACCGAACACGGCATAACGGGATACGGGCATGAAACGCTCTCTGGTTGACTAGACTGTGCGCGACTTGAGGCAGGAACACCGCATGCAATTTCGATGGACGCTGCTCACGCTGGCGGCAAGTTTACTCTGCGTCCCGTCTGCTTCGGGGCTTGCCGAATTCGGCATCGAGGGCATGGGCGTGGTCTCCACGCCGGCCAACGAGGCGCGCGCCACGCTCAGCCCGGACGGGCAGCGTATCGTCTGGGCCAGCGACCGTGCCGGCGGCGCCGGCGGCTGGGACCTGTGGCAGGCGCAGCTGCGTGGCGGGCGCTGGCAGGACACGCAGCCGCTGTCGCTCAACACCGCCCGGGACGAGACCACCCCGCTGTTCAGTACCGATGGCCGTTGGCTGCTGTTTGCCTCCACCCGACCAGGCGGCGCCGGCGGCAGCGACCTGTACCGGGCGGCGGTGGATGCGCACGGCGTCGTGGGCGCGGTGCAATCGCTGGGGGCGGCGATCAACAGCGACGGCAACGAGCGCGCGCCGACGCTGTCGCTGGACGGCAAGCGCCTGCTGTTCGCCAGCGACGGACATGGCGGCGCCGGCGGCATGGACCTGTTCGTGGCGCACTGGGATGGAAAGGCATTCACTGCGCCCATGCCCTTACGCGACATCAACAGCGCAGCCGACGAACTGGACGCAGCCTGGCTCGGCGACGAACGCGCACTGGTCTGGGCCCGCGGGAACATCGATGGCCCCAGCCAGTTGCTGCTGGCCGTCTGCAAGGACGGGCATTTTGCACAGGGCCAGGCGTTGCCGCTGTCATTCAACGGACCACAGGAGCGCACCTTCGGCGCGGTCGTGGATACGGCAAAACCCGGCGAATTGCTGGTGACCGGCAGTGCGCGTGCGCCGCGCGCAGGGCAGCTGGATATCTACCGCATGAAGGCACCGGCAGCCGATGGCGATGCGCGTTGCCGTTGAGGTGGAGGGAGTCGCAATGTCAGACGCAGACCGGCTGGTCTCATTTATGGCATGCCGGTTTATTGCAGGGCGGATAATCTGGGCTTCGGTGCAGGCCGGCTTATCTGAGATCTGGCTGCAGAGCACTTGATCTGCAACTGGGCTGGGCGGTCCTTGCCCGCAGCACACGCTGCAAGTACGTCCTTGTGAGCTCCTTGGCGGGACCCATGCCGCCACGGGTCCCGCGACGGTGGGCGGGCAAGGACCAGTCGCGTTGTTCGGTGTGCATTGCGCGATTCATTAGACGAATCACGCGTTAGCTCAGTGGATGCCTTGCCGCAGCGGCTAGCTGCTGTCATGACCGCGCAATTCGCAGCAACAACCCAATCGAAAAGTGCAGCGATCTGTCCGTAGCAGTGAGCTGCGTTAGCTAGATGCCAGCCAGCGCGCGCGCGTTACCCTCGCCGCTTGCGCGACCGTCGGCGCTATGCATGCCGCCATTGAGCCCCCCATGGATGGGTTCACGGCGTGTCCCGCGAGCGGCGAGGACACCGCGCGCTCGACCAGCTGGGCTTTTCGATTGCATCGACCAGGATGCGGATAACCAAGCGCTGTGTCGCCATCGCGCGAGCAGCGAGCAAGCAGTGCTCAAAATCGGCACCTATCAGTCGTGCGTGGCGACCTGCGGTTCTGGACCCTCCGCGCCCGCCTGACGCTCACGCACCGCGTTTTGCTAGCCGATGTAAGTCTGGAATGCAGCGCACATCACCACACTCAATACACATCGCGCCGATAACGGCCCGCTGCGGTCAACGATTCCAGCCGCGTATCGCCGAGCAGTTCTCGCAAGGTGGCATCGACTTCGCGCGCCATGCTGTCCAGACTGCCGCAGACGTAAATCACGGCGCCGCGGTCGATCCAGTGCCGCAGCGTGTCGCCTGCGTCGCGGAGGTGATGCTGCACGTAGCGTTTTTGCGGTTGATCGCGCGAGAACACCCAGTGCAGTTGCTGCAGATGCCCGCTCGCCTGCCAGGCCTGCAACTCCTCTGCGAACAAACGGTCATGCATCGCCTGTCGTTCGCCGAACAACAACCAGTGCCCATGCACGCCGGCCAACTCGGCTTCGCGTAGCAGCGCGCGCAGGCCGGCAATGCCGGTGCCATTGCCGATCAAGACCATCGGCATTGTTTCGACCCGATGAAACCCGGGATTGGTGCGCAACCGCGCGCGCACCGGCGTGCCGATCGCCGCATGGCAGATCAACCACCCTGAGCCCAGACCGGGGCTGCCATCAATACGCGCGGTCAGGCGCACCACCACCGTCGCCGTCCCATCGGCCGGCACGCTGGAAAGCGAATAATCGCGTGTGGGCAGCCAGGCGCAGGCGTCCAGCCAGCTCTGCGGATCCGGGGGATCGGCAGGCGGCGTTGCGGGCGGCTCCGGCAGCAGGCGCTCGGCGGCGGCCTGCTGCAGCGGCAGCAACTGCGCGTCCACGTGCACCAGCACGTCGGGCGACAGGCCCCAGGCGGCCAGACAAGCTCGCACCTGCGCTGCGTCATGCGCAGGCTGCACTTCGAGAATGTCGCCGGCTTGCCACTGCGCATCAGCCGGCGGCTGCAGATCGATGCGCCAGATCGGCGCCCCCTCACTGCCCGGATTCAGATGCGTGCGCGAGGACAGCATCCATTCGCTCAACATGGGCCGTGCCAGGGGCGCAGCGCTCACTGGTGCACCGGCGATCTGGCCCAGCTGCGCATGCCATTGCGCCAGCGCCTGCGGATCGCCGTTGTCCATTTCCACCGCGGGAAACAGCGCACGTGCGCCCTGTGCCTCCAGCCACTGTTCGACACGCCGCGCGAATCCGCAGAACTGTGCGTATTGGCGGTCGCCCAGCGCCAGCACCGCGTAAGTCAATTGCGGCAGTTCCAGGCGTTGCCGCAGCAGTTCGCGCTCGAAGCCGCGTGCCGCATCCGGTGGCTCGCCGTCACCGAAGGTGCTGATCACCAACAGCGCGTGCCGCGCGCGTTGCAGTTCCTGCGCATCCACTTGCGCCAGCGAGCGCACCTGCACCGACAAGCCAGCGGCCTGCAGATGCCCAGCGGCCTGCCAGGCCAACCGTTCGGCAAAACCGCTCTGGCTGGCAAACGCAATCAACCACGGTGCGGCTTGCGACGCCGGCGCTGCGCCCTGCAAGACCATCCGCGCGGCACGCAGCTCGCGTTTCTTGCGGCGCCGATCCAGATACAACATCCAGCCGGTGACGAAAAACACCGACATGCCAAGGCTGGCCAACATCACCACGATGCGCCCGGGCAGCCCGAAAAAACTGCCCGAGTGCAGCGGGAACATGCTCACCAGCAATTGTTGTCCGCGCGGCAGCAGCGCGTAGTCCTGGCGCTGCAGCAGTGCTCCGCTGTCCGGCGCGATATCAAGACTGTTGTAGGCGCGATCGTGATCGGGATTGTCAGGCAGGAACCGTACATTCAACGGCTGCCCGGCGCGCGTGGGAATGCGCAGATCCAAGGCAGCGCTGTGCGTGGCCGGAATGCCATCGAGCGTGCGTTGCACGTGTGCGAAATCCACGGTGGCCGGGCGGTTATCGTGTCCGTTGCCGCGCATCGTCGGCGCGCTGCCGAGCAAGGCCACCATGCCATCGCGATACCAGGTGTAGGACCAGGTCAGCCCGGTCAGTGCGACCAGCAGATACACCAGCAGGCACCAGGTACCGAACACCGCATGCAGGCTCCACAAAAAACTGCGCCCCTGCCGTCGCCATTCCACCACCCACCAGGTGCGTGGGCTCCACCACCGACGCGGCCAGCGCAGATACAGCCCGGATGCGCAAAAGAACAGCAGAATCAAGGCGCACGCACCGGTGACCGCCTGCCCGCGCTTGCCGGCCGTCAGATTGCGGTGCAGGTCTTCGATGAAGGCAAATGCAGCGCTCAGCCGTGGCGGCGCGACCCGCTCACCGGTGTAAGGATCGAAGTACACCCGGCCAACGCCCTTGCCGGGGAGGCGGGCGGCGGATGGACGCGCGCCGGTGGGGTCGATCAACAGGCGCGTGACCGCCGGCTTCTGCCGCCCATCGGTTGGGGCCAGAGCGAGCCGTTGCAGCAACACGTCCACGGGCAATGGCCGCTCTCCCGCCGCATGCCGCTGCGCCAGCTGTGCAATGGCCGGGTTGGCCATGCGTACGATCTCGTTTTCGAAGGACATCAACGCGCCGGTCAGGCCCATCACCGACAGCACCAGCCCGGCTGTGATGCCGAGCAGCCAGTGCAGCTGGAACAGGAGCGTCTTGATCAAGACCTGGACACGAAACAGGGCGGCCGACCATTGTAGATGAGAATGAGTCTCGCAACCGCGCGTCGCCACCGCTGATGGCGTTCTGCGGCAGCCTCACGTGCCGCGTGCTCGGAACGGCCCGCCCTGTCTCATGCGCCTGCAGCGCACCGTCATCTGTCGCACATCGCGCGGTCATCGTTTGGACATCGCACCTTGCCACCTTCCTCGCTCCCTTAGGCAAGCGAGCTCTGCAATGTCCTTTTTCTTGCGCGGTTGTGTGGCCCTGGCAGTGTTGTGCACCACCTCCGTGGCGGTGGCCGCCAGCCGTTGTCCCACGCTTTACGCAAACGGCACCCCGCCTGCCGTGAGCAGCGCCACCAGTCGTACCACCGAGGTGTGCCACACCGAATACGTGCTGCTGGCCTTGGGCGTGACCAAGGACCCGGTGTATTCGGCCGAGCATCTGACCGACCAGCAGGTTGCCGGCGCCGAGGCGATCGGCCGGGTCGGCTCGTTTCACGACGAAACCGGGATCCCGGCCGCCGACCGTTCGAAAAGTTCCGACTACACCAACACCGGCTACGACCGCGGGCACATGACGCCGGCCGGCGATGCATCGACCGAAAGCTCGGAGAAAGAGACCTTTTCCATGGCCAACGTCGTCCCGCAGGACCACAAGCTCAACACCGGCGAGTGGGCGCACATCGAAGAACAGGTACGTCAGTTGGCCAAGCAGCACGGCGAGTTGTATGTGGTGACCGGCCCGGCGTTCGACAGCGGCACCGCACCGACCGTCGGCACCGACAAGGTCGCCGTGCCGGCGTATGTATGGAAAGCGATCTACGAGCCGGGCGTGGGCGCGGGCGCGTATCTGTGCGTCAACGACAGCAGCATCAGCTGCGACGTGGTGTCGATCAACGACCTGGTCATGATGACCAACGTCGACCCGTTCCCGTCGCTCAACGCGAGCATGAAGTCGCAGGCGATCGCGTTGGTGCTGCCGTAACTTCCACGCTGCCGCGCAGCAGGCCGCTGCACGCGCAGCAAGCTGGTGGACGTGGCATGCAGACGGCAATCGCAGCGGCAGTGTGCATGCGGGGCGCACGCACACTGCCGCTGTCAGTTGCTGCCGATGCCAGCGTCTGGCGCGGCGCAGTGCGTGGCCAATCCTTCCGCCAGGGCCGCGAACACCGCACTGCAGGCGGCACTGGCGCGCACGTCCTGATGCATCGTGACCCAGACGTCCAGGGCAATGCCAACCTGCCGTGGCAACACCGGCAGCAGGCATAGCGTGCGTTGCGCCAGCGCGGCCTGACAGAAGTCGATGCCGCATCCGGCACGGATCAGCGCCAGCTGTGCCAGACGCTGTCAGCACGCAGCGGCGCCTGCGGCGAGGTGGCCGCAGGCGTTCGCACTCAGCGCGTTTCGCGCAACCAGCGCGCCACTTGCGGGGCGAAATAGGTCAGCACGCCATCGGCACCGGCACGCTTGAAGGCCATCAACGCCTCGAGCACGCACTTGCGCTCATCCAGCCAGCCATTGGCCGCTGCCGCCTTGAGCATCGCGTACTCGCCGCTGACCTGATACGCAAAGGTCGGTACGCGAAATTCTTCCTTCACCCGCCGCACCACATCCAGGTACGGCATGCCCGGCTTGACCATCACCATGTCCGCGCCCTCTTCCAGGTCCAGCGCGATCTCGCGCATGGCCTCGTCGCCGTTGGCCGGATCCATCTGGTAGGTGGTCTTGTCGGCCTTGCCCAGATTGCCGGCGCTGCCCACTGCATCGCGGAACGGGCCGTAGAACGCCGAAGCGTACTTGGCCGAATACGCCATGATGCGCACGTTGAGATGGTCGTCGGCATCCAGCGCGCGGCGGATCGCGCCGATGCGGCCGTCCATCATGTCCGACGGCGAAATGATGTCCACGCCGGCCTGCGCATGCGACAACGATTGCTTGACCAGCGCCTCGACGGTGATCTCGTTGAGCACATAGCCGGTGTCGTCGATGATGCCGTCCTGGCCGTGGGTGGTGTACGGGTCCAGCGCCACGTCGGTCATGACGCCCAGTTCGGGGAAGCGCGACTTCAACGCACGCACCGCGCGCTGCGCCAGACCGTCCGAATTCCAGGCCTCGGCCGCATCCAGGCTTTTGCCGGCCGGGTCGATGACCGGGAACAGATCGATCACCGGGATGCCCAATTCCAGCGCGTTCTCTGCCTCGCGCAGCAGCTCATCCAGCGACAGCCGTTCCACGCCCGGCATCGACGCGATCGGCGCGCGGCCGGACAACTCATGCACGAACACCGGCCAGATCAGGTCATCGGTGGTCAGCGTGTTTTCGCGCATCAACCGACGCGAAAACGCGTCGTGGCGCATGCGGCGGGGGCGGTAGTGCGGATGGGCCATGACAAGGCTCCTTTAGACAGCGCATCAGTCTACGCCGCCATCCCACGCAGAGCGCGCTGCGACGCACTGTCGCAGCGTTGCAACGGAACGAGGGCTGCTGCTTGCGTCCTGCCAACGGCAGGCCGCACAGCGCATCCAAGGCTAGCGAGGCCGACCCTGCCCGACGCGCGCACCCGACACCCGCAGACGCACGTACGCATCGCCGCCTTATCGAAGGCGTCCTAGCCTAGACGATGCCGCCGCCCAGGCTCAGGCGAATCGCCCCGACCACGATCACCAAGCCGTTGAGCAGCAAACCGGTCTTGGCCCGACCGCGATTGCCGGCCGAGGTAAACAACAGCGCGATGGCAGCGATCACAGCACCCACCGCCGCGAACGGAATCAGGAACCAATTGCCCCAGCCCAGCAGCGGGATGAAGGCCAGGACCATCCAGAGCAACGCCACGATGCCCCACAACAGACTGATCACTCCCACGTGCCACCTCGTCTTGAAGAAAGCACGAGCTTACCGGCGCGGCCGTCCTCACGCCGTGGGCGGGTGGTCATCGTGACCAATGGCGGTTTGGCGGCAGCCTCACATGGGCGTGGCTAGGGTGCGACAAGGTCCGGGGCGACGCAGTGCGACCCATTGCGCAGCCGCCGCCAGTTGGCGCGGCGGGTGCTCGCGCGGACTGGACCGTTCGTACATCGCGGCTACTCCGCGTCGCCAGTACTGGCCTGACGGCGGCGCGCTACCGCGTGTTAGCCGCTCTTCAGTCCGGGCGCAGGATCATCGCCGTCATCACCATCATCCAAGGGGGCCATATCATGAACAGGCATTTTGTCGTCGGCGCCGCACTGGCCCTGCTGCTGGCCGGTTGCGCCAGCAGCTCCAAGGTGATGCTCGGCCAGGCACGCGCACCGATCAACCCCGCGCAAGTGCAGGTGTATTCCCACGCCCCGGTTGGCTCGGTGGAAATCGCCCAGCTCGAATCGACCAGCGCCGCCGGCTTCGGCACCCAGGGCCAGACCGACGCCGCCGTGCAACGCCTCAAGCGCGAAGCCGCAAAGTTGGGCGCCAACGGCGTGGTCATCGTCGGCGTGGGCTCCGAACGCTCCGGCGGCGGCCTGTCGGTCGGCGGTGGCAGCTACGGCGGCCACGTCGGCGGCGGCCTGGGTATTGGTATCCCGACCACCCAGAAGCGTGCGGCAGGTGTGGCGATCTGGGTGCCGGCGGGGGCGAGCGATGCCTCTCGCTCACCGCCTAACCAATAAACCGCTCGACTTGGATTCGGACGCTTTCGACCGGCAAGAGGCCAGTACCAAACTAGAGACCAGCCTTTTTGCTGCTTTTAGCCGGAAAGCACTCCAGGCCAGCTTGTAGTGAAACGCCAAATCGGATGCAGTATCCTCCGCCGGCGGACAGGTTGAGCTGGCCAGGCGATAGTTCACCAGAGGGTTGCTGCTGACTCGCAAGACATCACTCGCACTTGGCAAAGCACAACCTTGATCTCAATCACCTTAAGGAATAGCCATGAAAAGCTGGATAGGGATATTGATGTTGGCGGGATGCTTTGCTGGACAGGCGGCAGCAGAGACCACGGGTGTGACTTTGGTATGTCGCATGAACGATCCTTTCCTTTTCTGCTCGGACGGCTGTGCAGACCCAGACCACCACTGGGCACCGCTGGACCCAATCCAGGCCACCATAAAGCCCGTTGCGCCCTATTGCCCGTTTCCGACGACTGCGGATACGAACTACTGCAAGGGCTGGTCGCAACGTGCCTTCACAGCGTATTTCCAGTACGTCGATGTCTGCCCAAAGGCTAAAAAGACGGGCGACTGGACCGGTAAAAAGCCTGCGGACATGGTTCCGTTCAAGCATTGATTTCAACCCGGGCGGTATGAGCCCAAAAACCTTGCCTACCTACTCCAGAAAACAACGCTGACGAAGGCGCGTTAACGCATATTTGCGCAAACGCACCCCCATCGACTGTTTGATGTCGCAATGCTGACGCACTACAGCATTCGATACTCCAGCTAATTTGGAGAGTGCACCAGGGTACTGAGCAGCTGAACCCGGCGGCCGCTTCTGCCTCTACTTGGCATGCGCGGGAATGAACTGCGTTTCCACCGCCTTGGCCAGCTGATCCGGTGGGAGCAGGCCTTGGTCCAGCAGGAAGTTATTGAACGCCAGGCGGTCGAACTTCTTGCCCAGGGCCAGTTCGGTGCGCATGCGCAGTTCGAGGATGCGGGTGTAGCCGTAGAAATAGCTGCCGGCCTGGCCGGGCGCGCGGATGGTGTAGCGGTCCAGCTCCTGGCGGGTCATGGCGGGCGAAAGGCCGACATCGTCTTCCAGCACCTGGCGCGCGCGTTCGCGGTCGATCAGGCCCAGGTTGAGCATCGGGTCGAGCATGGCGCGGGCGGCGCGCAGCAGGCGGAACTGCAGGGCGATCAGCTGACCGTCGAGCGGTTCGTACGGCACCATTTCCGCTTCGGCATACAGCGCCCAGCCTTCGACGTTGACCGAGTTGAAGGCGAACATGCTGCGCGCCAGCGAGACGCCACGTTCGACCATGGCGGTGAACTGCAGTTCGTGACCGGGGCGGCCTTCGTGGGCGCTCAGCGTCCAGGCGGCCGAGCCGAAGTTGAAGTCGTCGTACTGCTCCTTCTTGGCGCCGTCGGCGGTCGGATTGCCCAACGGCAGCACGAACTGGCCTTGCTGGCCGGTGTTACCGATCAGCGGTGCGGGAAGGAAGTGCGGCGCCGGTTGCGCGGCGCTTTCGGCGGCACTGCCCAGGCGCATCTGCATCGGGCGGTTGGGCACATCGACGATGCGCTGCCTGCGGATGATCGGGTCGATCCGATCGATCACGCCGCGGTAGTGGGTTTCCAGCTGGTCGTCGGCGATGGTGTTGCCCTTGAGCGCGCGGATCACCTGCACGTAATCATCGCCTTTCACCCCCTTGGCCTTGGCCACCAGCGGGGCCAGCTGGCGCATGGCCGAGCGGGTTTCCATGAATTCCAGTTGCGCGCGCTGGATCAGCTGCTGCGGGGCGATATCGATGCCCACCTGCTTGAGTTGGTACGCGTACAGCGGTTCCGGCAGGCGGGTGTCCTTGCGTGCCTTGGGTAGCACGGTGGTGCGGGTCCAGTTGGCGTAGTCCTTGAGCTGGGTGGACATGGCCTTGAGCGCTTCGTCGGCGCCGGCGATCTTGTACTTGGCGAACAACTCGCCGATGCCGGCGACGTAGGTGTCCACATTCGCCAGCGCCTGCTCCACTTCGCGCTGGGTCGGCTGCAGCAGCGCTTTGTTGCTCAGCTTTTCCTCGTAGCGCTGGCGCGCCAGCGTGGTGGTCGGCGCGCTGCCCGGCACCAGGCCAACGTAACGTTTGAGGCGGTCCAACGCCTTGGCGCGGCGCTCGGGCACGGTCTGGTCGGACAACAGACCATTGAGGCCACTGAAGACCGCCTCCGGGGCGTCTCTCCACGGCAGCAGATAACGCTCGTTGAGCTCGCTGCCTTCGATGTTCTGCTCGGCCGCGCCGATCATGATCTGCAAGTCCTGGCGCACGTTGGCATCGCGCTCGGTGGCCAGCTTGGTCTGCAGCGTGGCGCGCGCATTGCGCATGGCATCGCGATAGCGTGCGGCGTTGTCGGGACCCAGATCGACGACCTGATCGTCATAGCCGGGTACACCAAAGAAGCTGGCGTATTCGGGCTGGAACGGTGCCTGCGCGTTGAGCAGGATCTGCGCATAGCCGTTGCTGGTCTGCACCCAGGCCGGGCTGGCGGGTTGTGTCGGTGCTGCCTTGCCGGTTTGTGCCTGCAACGGCAACGAGGAACCGAGCGCCAGCGCAACGGCGAGAACGAGTGGCTTCATGAGGCGGATCCGCGAAGTGAGTAGCGCGACCCTACCCATCTGCAACGGCCGCGGCAATCCGCCTTAGGTCATGGCATGTGGGGCTGCGGGGGCGATACCGTGGCGGGCAACACATCGATCGGCTCGCCAGAGATGCCGGCGAAGGTCAGTGTCTGGTAGGTCCAGCAGCCATGCCTGCGCGCGGCATTCACCTGGACGCTGCCGCTACCGCGCCGGCCCTGCAGCCCAACGCTGAAATGCGCCTAGCCGGTAAGACCGAATAGCTGAGGCTGCCATTGAGCAGGAAGTCCTCGGTGATCGGCGTGCCAAGCCGTTGCACGACCTGCGCATCGCTCTTGGCGATCTGCAACGCGTTGCGATAGACATCGCTGGTTTCATCGCTGCAGTGATCGCGTAGAGCACGCCACCGATCAGCAGCGCCAGCAGCAGAAATAGCGCGATGCCGGTGCCTGGGACGGCCCACTTCCAGTGCCGGCTCCAGAGGTCGGCCGCATGCTGGCGCTGCGGTGAGGCGGCGGGAATCGATGGCGGCAGGGACATGGCACTCCTTGTGCGAACACCTGGAAGAGTGGGTGATCGGTGCAACGCCTGCCTGGGCGTAGAGCAACGAAAATCCGCTTGCGTAGCCGCATGCACGGGAAGCCTGGCCCGGTATCGGCATGCACCACTCGCACACTCCGGTGCGTCCGCGCTATCCACATCCATCTGTCGACTGACGGCTACGGTGTCCTAGCCACTCTCAGTCGTGCATCGGCATCAGGCACCGCTGCAAGAACGCTTCTGCGGTCTTGTAACGATGCAGCGCGGTGGCGCCCGACAAGCCGTGCTTGGCGCCTGGATACGTCATCAATTCGAACGCAGTGCCGCGTTGCTGCAGCTCGCTCATCAGCGCGGTGGAATTGGTGAACAACACGTTGTCGTCGGCCATGCCGTGGATCAGCAGGAGCTTGGCGTGCAGACCATCCAGATGGGTGGCGATGCGTGCGTCGCGATAGCCTGAAGGATTGCGAGCCGGCAAGTCCATGTAGCGCTCGGTGTAGTGCGTGTCGTACAGGCCCCAATCGGTGACCGGTGCGCCGGCCACGCCGCACGCATAGACATCGCTATGTTTGGCCAGCAACATCAGCGTCATGTAGCCGCCGTTGGACCAGCCCTGCACGCCGATGCGCTTGGCATCGACCCAAGGTTGTTGCTTGAGCCAGGCAACACCTTGTAGCTGGTCGTCCACTTCCACCGTGCCCTGCTTGCCGTACAGCGCGCCACCGAAGTCGCGGCCGCGTCGCGGGGTGCCGCGGTTGTCCAGCGAAAACACCACATAGCCACGCTGCGCAAGATATTGATCGAACAAGGCATCGCCGCGGCTGGGCCAGGCATCGAGCACGGTCTGGGCCGCTGGGCCGCCATATACGTAGACGATCACCGGATAGCGCTTGGCCGGGTCGAAGTTGTCCGGCTTGGTCAGGCGATAGTGCAGCGGTGTCTTGCCGTCGGCAGCACTGAGCGTGCCGAATTCGATCGGGCGCTGTGCGTGGCGGTAGTTGGCGTACGGATGCTGCGGGTCGCTCGGGTCGTTCTTCAGTAGCGTGGCGATTTTTTCGCCACTGGCGAAGAACAACTCGATCTGCGGCGGCGTGGTGGTGTTGGACCAGGTGTCGACGTACACGCTAGCGTTGGTGGCAAAACTCGCTGCATGCGTGCCGTGGATGTTGGAACGCCTTTCGATCGTGCCGCCGGCCAGGGGCACGGCGTAGATGTGGGTCTGCGTGGGCGCGTCCTTGCTTGCGGCGAAATACACCATGCCAGCCTGCTCGTCGACGGCGAGTAAGGCATCGACCACCCAGTTGCCGGAGGTCAGCGGCGTCAGCGTGCGACCGTCTTCGGATGCGAGATACAGATGCGCGTAACCGCTGCGTTCGCAGTTCCAGAGAAAGCGGCCGTCCTTGAGAAAACGCAGATCGTGAGTCAGCGGCACCCAGGTGGGCGAGGTTTCGGTGATGAGCGTGCGCTGCGCGCCGCTGGCCAGCGTGGTTTCGATCAGTTCGAGGGTCTTTTGGTCGCGCGACTGGCGCTGGAAGGTCAAGCGCTGCGCATCGCGCCAGTCCACCCTTGCCAGATAGATGTCCGGGTGCTTGCCCAGGTCGATCCAGCGCGGGGCAGCCTTGGGGCGCGGTGCGATCACACCCAGTTGCACCACCACATTCGGCTGGCCGGCTTGCGGATAGCGTTGGCTGATCACCTCGGTGTGGTCGGCATACACTTCCGGGCGCTTTTGCACTGGCACCTGCGCTTCGTCGATGCGCGCGAAGGCGATGGCCGAATCGTCCGGCGCCCACCAATAGCCGGTGTGGCGATCCATTTCTTCGTCGGCGACGAATTCGGCCACGCCATTGCCGATGGTCTCGCTGCCATCGTGGGTCAGCTGCACCTGCTTGCCGCTGGCCAGATCGATCACCCACAGATTGCGTTCGCGCACGAAGCTGACGAAGCCGCCCTTGGGCGAGAGTTTGGCGTCGGTAGCAAAGCCTTCGCCGTGGGTGAGTTGACGGACCGCCGCCGCACCGGTCTTGCGCAGGTCGTACAGATACAACTCGCCACCGAGCGGGAACAGCAGCGCATGCGCATCCGGCGCCCATTGGTAATCGACGATGCCGGTGAGCGCGGCGATCCGTTGGCGTTCGCGGCGGGCTTTTTCGACATCGCTGAGCGTTTCGGTGCCGGGCAGCACCACCTTGGAATCGACCAGCAAGCGGGTCTGGCCGCTGGCGATGTCGTATTCCCACAGGTCCAGCTGATTGCGATCGCTGTCCTTGCCGCGCAGGAAGGTCACGCGTGAGCCGTCTGGCGCCACCTTGGGCTTCATCAGCGTGGGGCCGGCGAGCGGCAACGGGCCGGTGATGGCTTCCAGGGTGAGTTTTTCGGCGCGGGCCATGGGAACGGTACTGAGCATGAGGGCTAGGGCGACGAACAGGGCGCGCATCGATGGTCCTGTCTGAAGGCTGCGCACAGGATGCGGGTGCGTAGAGTGTTTGAGAAGTGTGGCGATGGTGCATGTGCGCGATCAGCGCCGGGCGCGTGGTTGCGTGCGTGTGAGACAGGCGGTGTACTGAGGGTGTGGCCGCACTGCTTTGGGCGGGCAGCAGTGCGCGCGAGTTGGTTGCAAGGGGCGCGGTGCGGATGGTGCATGCGCATTTCATGCGAAGCGGATTGCAGGGCGCGGTGGGTCTGGCGCTACGTGCGTACCCTCACCCCAACCCCTCTCCCGGAGGGAGACGGGCTTGAGCCGCCGCGATGATGTCGCGTGCGGTTACTGCGCTCGCTAACCGCTACTGCTACTACTGCGAATGATGATGGCGTTGCTGCTTGGCGTTGCTGCTTGCTGTTGCTGCGCAGTCGCAACAGCAGCAGCTTTCGCCGCGTGTACTGTTGCGCAACCGCTCCTACCGCTTTGCCTCAGCGCTTGCCGAACAGGTGCTTGCGCTCTTCATCGCTCAGCGGCTTGCCGGCATTGGGATTGACCTGTTCTTTGAGCGCGTAGGCGCGCTGGGTGGCCGGGCGGGCGGCGACGGCGTCGTGCCAACGCTTCAGATGCGGGAAGGCGGCGTAGTCCGGCTTGAGGTCGCCATACACTTCGATCCACGGATAGCTGGCCATGTCGGCGATTCCGTAGTCGTTGCCGGCCAGGAACGCATGGTCGGCCAGACGCTTGTCGAGCACGCCATGCAGGCGGCGCACCTCGGCGTTGTAGCGCTCGATCGCGTAAGGAATCTTTTCCGGCGCATAGACGTTGAAGTGGCCCATCTGGCCGCTCATCGGGCCCAGCCCGCCCATTTGCCAGAACAGCCATTCCAACGCGGCGATGCGGCCGCGGGCATCGCGCGGCAGGAAGCGGCCGGTCTTCTCGGCCAGGTACAGCAGGATCGCGCCGGATTCGAACACGCTCTGCGCGCCGCCGCCGTCGACCGGTGCATGGTCGACGATGGCCGGCATCTTGTTGTTGGGCGAAATCTGCAGGAACGCCGGCTCGAATTGTTCGCCTTTGCCGATGTTGACCGGCTTGAGCGTGTACTTCAGCCCGGCTTCTTCCAGGAACAAGGTGACTTTGTGGCCATTGGGCGTGGGCCAGTAGTACAGATCGATCATCGCGCGCTCCAGTCAAAGGTAGGGTCGTACCGCCAGACACAACCAGATGAGCGGTCTCGGGCAGGCAGGCATCGGAGCCGGCAACACATCTCCTGCACTGCCGAATCCGCTTGCCATTGCGCGTTCAACCACCTGGGTTCGCTGTGTCGGTGGCATCGCATATGCAGACGTTGCCATCGAACCACGATGGTACGGGCAAGCGATTGCACGCGCATAGGCTGCATATCGAACGCAGTGGAACGATGTGTGAGGCGATTTTGGTCGCGGCAGATGCTGCAGTGCAAATTGACTTTGTTAAGGCCGCACTAACAAATGCTCGATTGTTCGATCGACCTGTGCCTGTCCCGCCTGGGGCAGGCCTTATTTTTTGTTTGGGGAAGCAACTACCGTGAGAGAGACTCGCACCCTGCCGCGTACGCGGCGTTTGACGTCTGCCCTGCTGTTCGCATTGTCGACTCCGCTGGCTGCGCAGACCGCGCCGGCACCGCCGTCCGCATCCACCGTTCCGGGCGCCAGTCAAGCCGATCCCGCCACCCTCGATACCGTCCAGGTCAGCGGTATCCGCGGCAGCCTCACCTCGTCGATGAACGTCAAACGCGATGCGCAAGGCATCGTCGACGGCATCGTGGCCGAGGACATCGGAAAGTTCCCCGATACCAATCTGGCCGAATCTTTGCAGCGCATCAGCGGTGTGTCAATCGACCGCTCGCTGGGCGAAGGCTCGCGCGTCACCGTGCGCGGCGTCGGCCCGGACTTCAACCTGGTGCTGTTGAACGGACGGCAGATGCCGGGCGCCAGCATCGAGGAATCCAACGCCTCCAACTCGCGTGCGTTCGACTTCGCCAACCTGGCGTCCGAGTCGATCTCCGGTATCGAGGTGTTCAAGACCAGCCGTGCCAGCACGCCCACCGGCGGCATCGGTGCCACCATCAACATCAAGACCGCCCGTCCGCTAGATAACCCTGGCATGCATGCCAATGTGGGCCTCAAGGGCGTGCACGATGCGTCCAACGAGAACCTGCCGGGCCCCCTGCAGGGCGATGCGCTGACGCCGGAAATCTCCGGCATCTTCAGCACCACCTCGGCCGATGGACGTTTCGGCGTGTCGCTGAGCGGCAGCTACCAGGAACGCGACTTCGGCTACAGCCAGGTCGGCGTGCCCAATGGCTGGCGCGCATTCCGTGGCGACTCCACCGCCTACGGCACCATCCCGCAGCCGGGTGCGCCGGGTTCGGAAAACATCGTCAACCGCCCCGGTCCGAACGATATCTATTCGGTGCCGCAGAACCTCAACTACCGCGTGGTCGGCGTCGAACGCCAACGCACCAACGGTCAGCTGGTGCTGCAGTACAAGCCGCTGGACAACATCACCACCACGCTGGATTACACCTACTCGGAAAACAAGATCCAGCAGCAGCGCAACGAAATGTCGGTGTGGTTCAACTATGGCCCGTCGGCCAGCGCCTGGACCAAGGGGCCGGTCGCCGGCCCGATGACCTATTCGGAAATCGTCAATCCGGCGACCAGCGATCTGGCGACTGCCGGCTCCAATGCCGCCACGCGCAACCAGAACAAGTCGCTGGGCTTCAATGTGGATTGGGCGGTGAACGATCAGTTCAAGCTCAACTTCGACATCCACCGCTCCACCGCCGAAGCCGGCGCGGACAGCCCGTACGGGTCGAGCAACTCGCTGGGCGTGTCCGGGTTCTACCGCGGCACCTCGGTGGTGGATTTCAGCAAGGATTTCCCGGTGCTGCAGCAGCAACTGGGCTTCGGGCTCAACGGTCTGGATCCGTCGCGCACGCTGGTCACCGGCTCGGCGTTCCGCAACAGCTACATGAAGTCGGAAATCGATCAGGCGCAGGTCAACGGCGACTTCACCTTCGAAAACTATTCGCAGTTGAAGTTCGGCATCGGCAGCACCGAGGTCAAGAACCGTTCGGCGTTCTCAAACGTGCAGCGCGATACCTGGGGCGGCAACGGCACTGCGGCCGACTATCCGGACGACCTGTGGATTCCCAGCTCGTTCGCGCAGTACTTCGATGCGATCGACGGCAGCGGCAATCCACAGCAGTTCAACCAGTTGTACCTGTTCGACTTCGAGCGCGTGCGTCAGGCCGCCGCGCAAGCCGCTGGCAATGAGGCGCTGTACCGCATCTCGCCGGTGTTCGCCACCGACCGCCGCGTGACCGAAAAGTCCAAGAACGCCTACCTGCAGTGGAACAACAGCTGGGACGATCTGCGCGTGCCGATCAGCCTGGCCGCCGGCGTGCGTTACGAAGAAACCAAGGTGGAGGCGCAGGCGCTGGTGCCGGTGGCCGTGGGCATCGACTGGGTCGCCAACAACGAGTTGCCGATCCGTCTGGCCGACTCGGCGTTTGCCGGTGGTAGCGGCAAGTACGAATACTGGCTGCCCAGCCTGGATCTGAGCTTCAAGCTCACCGACGATCTGGTGCTGCGCGGCAGCTACGGCGAAACCATCGGCCGTCCGGGCTGGGGCGATATCCAGGGCGGGCAGACGCTCAACCAGATCGCGCGCATCGAAGGCGGCACCGGACAGGCAGGTAATCCGGGCCTGAAGCCGCTGCTCTCGCACAACATCGATGTCTCGCTGGAGTGGTACTACAGCGATGCCAGCTACGCGTCGGTGGGCTTCTTCCGCAAGAACATCGACAACTACATCGGCGTGACCACGCGTAACGATACGGCGCTGGGCTTGAACACGCCGATCGGCGGCACGTACTGGAACGAAGCGCTGGGCAATGGCTGCGCCTCGGCCGACCTGACCTGTATCCGCAACTACATCTTCCGCAACCGCGGCGGTTCGCCGGGCGTGGTGCGCGGTGCCGACGATGCCAACGGCAACGCCACCGGTGTGATCAGTGGGCAGCCGGGCGACCCGGTGGCCAACTTCGCCATCACCGCGCCGGCCAACCAGCGCTCGGCCTCGCTGGACGGCTGGGAATTCAATCTGCAACACATGTTCGGCGCCAGCGGTTTCGGCGTGTCGGCCAACTACACCAAGGTCGATTCCGGGCTGACTTACAACAACGATGTGATCGGCGAGCAGTTCGCGCTGGAAGGTCTGAGCGATTCGGCCAACCTGGTCGGCTTCTACGACAAGGACAAGTGGCAGGTACGTGCGGCCTATAACTGGCGCGACCAATTCCTGGCCGCACGTTTCGACGGTAGCGGCCAGCCCAACCCGGTCTACACCGAAGCCTATGGTCAGCTGGACCTGAGCATCGGTTACCAGTGGACCGAGAACCTGTCGCTGAGCCTGGAGGCAATTAACCTCACCAACGAAATCCAGCGTCAGCATGGCCGGCAGAAAAACGAGATTATCTATGCCACCCAGACCGGCCCGCGCTACATGCTGGGCCTGCGTTACAAGTTCTGGTGATACCCGCTGTGGCGATGCACGCGTGACTGCATCGCTGCAGTAACCCCATCCGTTCCCCGGCAGCGTGGCTGCCGGGGAACGGACACGGCCCTTGCGCTCGACCCGACGACGCGATTGCGTCCAGGGCTTGCCGTGCAGTGGCGATTCGTTGAAGCATGGGCCACGCGCCCTGCGTGCTGTGCCAATCCCCCATGACCAATGCCGTGTTATTGAACAATCTCGATCATCGCGATCTGCGCGTGATCACCGCGCACGGCGCCGCCTACGGCGATGACGTGATGTCGGCTGCGACCTTTCCACAGGAATTTCGCCAGCTGCAGGCGCAATACCCCATCGTGTTCCATCGCAGTGGCGAGCGCAGTTTTCAGCCACTGGCGTTGCTGGGATTGCGCCTGGGCGAAAACCTGTTCCTGGAGGGTGCGCGTTGGGATGCGCCCTATATCCCGCTGTCGATTCAGCGCCAACCGTTCCTGATCGGCGAGCAGCCCGACGGGCCGATGGTGCACGTGGATCTGGACAGCCCACGCGCCAGTCGCACTGATGGCGAATTGCTGTTTCGCGAACACGGCGGCACCACCGACTTTCTCGACCACATCAGCCAGGTGCTGCGCACGCTGCACGATGGAGTAGCAGCCAGCGATGCGTTCGTCGACCGTGTGCTGGGTTACGACCTGCTCGAACCCTTCGTGTTCGAAGCCACCTTGAACAACGGCCTGGAATGCCGACTGGCCGGGCTCTACGTCGTGCATGAAGAACGCCTGCGCACACTCGATGAGGCCGCGCTGCTCGAACTGCACCGGCATGGCGATCTGGAACCGCTGTACATGGCGGTGGCCTCGATCGCGCAATTCCGTCATCTGCTCGAACGCATGAATCGCCGTCATGCTGGCTGAGCCGCGCGCCATCGAGGAACGCCACGGTCTGGACCCGCAACAGCTGGACCCGGCCATCCTTCGCTCCACCACGCCACTGGTCCTGCGCGGGCTGGTGCGCGACTGGCCGCTGGCGCAGGCCGGCGCGCGTTCCGCCCAGGCCGCTGCCGCCTATCTACGTGGCTTCGACCGTGGCGAAGCGGTGGTCGCGCAGGTGGGGCCACCGGAGATCGGCGGGCGTTTCTTCTACAACGCGGACATGAGCGGCTTCAATTTCCGCCCGGAGCGCGTGCCCTTGAGCGTGGTGCTGGACACCTTGTTGCGCGACCTCGATAACGCGCAGCCACCGGCCATCTATGTCGGCTCCACTACGCTGGAGACCTACCTGCCCGGCCTGCGCGCAGCCAACCCGATCGCGCTACCGCAAAGCGAGCCGCTGGCCAGCATCTGGATCGGCAACCGCACGCGCATCGCCGCGCATCAGGACCTGCCCGACAATCTGGCGTGCGTGGTCGCCGGGCGGCGCCGCTTTACGTTGTTTCCACCCGAGCAGCTGGCCAACCTCTACATCGGCCCATTGGATCTGACCCCGGCCGGGCAACCGGTCAGCCTGGTGGATATCGCCGCACCGGATCTGCAGCGCTTTCCGCGCTATGCGCAGGCGCTGGACCATGCGCTCGTCGCCGAGCTGGGGCCGGGCGATGCCGTGTTCATTCCGAGCATGTGGTGGCATCACATCGAGGCACTGGAGAGCTTCAACGTACTGGTGAATTTCTGGTGGCGACAGAGCCCGGCCTACATGGATTCGCCGATGAACGCGCTGATGCTGGCGCTGCTGACCATCCGCGACTTGCCGGCCGAACAACGCGCCACCTGGCAGGAGGTGTTTCGTCACTATGTCTTCGAGGCCGACGCCAGCACCGCCGCGCATCTGCCCGATGCCGCGCGCGGCGTGCTGGCTCCGATGGACGACGCCCGCGCGCGCAGCCTGCGCGCACGGCTGCTGCAACGCTTGAATCGCTGAGGACTTCGCCATGCCCGACACCACGCCTTCGGACCCGCAACCGCGCCCGGTACGCCGCGTCGTCATCGCCGGTGGCGGCACGGCCGGCTGGATGGCCGCTGCGGCGATGTCGAAGTTGCTGGGCAGGCACCTGCAGATCACCCTGGTGGAGTCGGACGAGATCGGCACGGTGGGCGTGGGCGAAGCCACCATCCCCAGCCTGGTCACCTTCCATCGTTTGCTGGAGATCGACGAGGCCGCCTTCATGGCCACCACCCAGGCCACCATCAAGCTCGGCATCGCCTTCGAACACTGGCGCGATGTGGACCGGCACTACATCCATTCGTTCGGCCATGCCGGCACCGATCACTGGAGTGCCGGGTTCCAGCACTTCTGGTTGAAGGGGCAACAGCGCGGCGTGGCGCGCGACTTCGGCGACTACTGCCTGGAACTGCGTGCGGCGCAGGAAGGCCGTTTTGCGCATCTGCCCAATGGCGGCATGAATTACGCCTATCACCTGGACGCCGGGCTATACGCGCGCTTCTTGCGCCGCTTCAGCGAAGGCTTCGGCGTGCAGCGCATCGAAGGCCGTATCGGCCAGGTGGAAACCGATGCAGAAAGTGGTTTTCTGACCGCACTGACGCTGCAGGACGGCACGCGGGTGGAAGGGGACCTGTTCCTGGATTGCACCGGCTTTGCCGGCCTGCTGATCGGCAAGACGCTGGGCGTGGGCAGCGAGGACTGGTCGCAGTGGTTGTTCGCCGACAGTGCGCTGGCGGTGCAGACCGAATCGGTGGGCCCGCCGGCGACCTACACCCGCTCGCGCGCCGATCAGGCCGGCTGGATGTGGCGCATTCCGCTGCAGCACCGGGTGGGCAACGGCATCGTGTACTCCAGCCGCTACATGGACCAGGATGGCGCCCGCGCGGTGCTGGAACGCAACCTCACCGGGCGGGCGCTCAGCGAGCCGCGGCCGCTGCGCTTCACGCCCAACCAGCGCCACCGCGTGTGGGAAAAGAACTGCGTGGCGCTGGGCCTGGCAAGCGGGTTTCTGGAACCGCTGGAATCGACCAACATCCATCTGATCCAGCGCGGCATCATCCGCCTGCTGCAGACCTTTCCGCAGGTCATCAACGCGGCCGACATCGCCGAGTACAACCGCCAGGCAGCCCAGGAGATCACGCACATCCGCGATTTCGTGATCCTGCATTACCACGCCACCGATCGCCGCGACACGCCGTTCTGGCGCGACTGCACGGCCATGGACATCCCCGATTCGCTGCGCCACCGGGTGGAGTTGTTCCGCCAGAGCGGGCGCGTGTTCCATCAGGCCAACGAGCTGTTTGCCGAGAACTCGTGGGTGCAGGTGATGCTGGGCCAGGGCGTCGTGCCGCAACAGCATCATCCGGTGGCCGACCTGATGGGCGATGCGGAGCTGCGCCGCTTCCTGGACACCATCCGCACCCGGGTGGAGGCGGCGCTGGTGCGGCTGCCCGCGCATGCGGACTTCCTGCGGCACTACTGCCCTGCACCGCCGCCGCCCGAGCCGGCCGCACGCGTGCCGGCCCCGACGGTGGTGGCGACCCCGGCGGGATAAATTTCAGCGGTCTGCGGCGCACCCTTGGCTTAGACCACCCCAGCAATGCTAGATTGCGGCATTGCCGTCCATTGCGGGAACAATGGCCGGCGCTCGCCGCAGCAACGTTATCTTTCGCACTCGGGGTAAGGGAGACGCATGTTGGATCTGACACAGGGCCGTATGGCACGCCGGATCGCGCCGGTCATTTTGCTGGTTGGCCTGGCCGCCTGCTCCAAGCAGGAAGACACCGGCGCTACCACCGCACCCGCTAACGGCGCGACGCCGGCGGCATCGGTCCTCACGCCTGCTACGGCGGTCTCGCCGCAAGTGCAGTCGATGGCTGCCGACCAATTGCGCGCATCGGCCACCAAGGCGCTGCAGGATAACCGCATGTACGCCCCGGCCGGCGACAACGCGGTGGAGTACTACCTGGCCTTGCGTGAAAAGCAGCCGCAGGACGCCACTGTCAACAGCGCGCTGACCGATCTGCTGCCGTATACGCTGATCGCCGCCGAACAAGGCATCAGCCGCGAAGAATTTCCCGAAGCGCAGCGTTTGATTGCATTGATCGAAAAGGTCGATCCCAAGGCACCGGCATTGCCGCGCCTGAAGAGTGGACTGGAAACCGGCATGAAGACCGCCGCCAACCGCTCCCAGCAGGATGCCGAACAGGCCAAGAAGCTGGTCGATGACAAGGCCAAGCAGGCCGCCGAGCAGAAGCGTCTGGCCGAGCAGCAGACCCGCGAAGCCGCCGCTGCGCAGCAAATTGCCGCGCAGCAGGAAGCGGCCCGCCAGCAGACTGCCGAGGCCGAGCGCCAGGCCGCTGCGCGTCGTCAGGCCGAAACGCCGGCGCCGGCACCGGCGCGTCCGGCACCCGCGGCTGCGGCGGCTGCCGCACCGGTCGCCGCGCAGTCGCTGCGCCCGATCAGCACCCCGGCACCGCGCTACCCAACCGAAGCACTGCGTGCCGGCACCTCCGGCGAAGTGCTGGTGGAACTCACGGTCGGTACCGATGGCGCGATCACCGCCTCGCGCGTGCTGCGCGCCAACCCGCCGCGCGTGTTCGACCGCGAAGCGCTCAACGCGGTCAAGCGCTGGCGTTTCGAGCCGGTGGCCACACCGGTGACCACCCGGCGTACGCTGTCGTTCAATCCAGGCGGTTGATGCCTGGATCGTTGATGGCATGAAAAAGCAAAGCCCGCAGCGATGCGGGCTTTTGCGTTGTGGCGGATAAGCCAGTGGCGCTGCGTAGCGTTATGCCCTGAGAACGCGTCGTGCACGCCTGTGCGGCTGAACCTGCACGCGAGTCGCGTCCCTCATCCGGTGCTGCGCGCCACCTTCTCCCGATGGGACAAGCAACATCACCCCGAAATCGCCAGACGTTCCTGGTGATACCGCCGTACTGCCGCATACCACAGCAAGGCCGCCACACCGAAGCCGGCCAGTAGATACACCGCCCAGGTCTGCAGGTTGATGGGCTCGTGGCGGATCACCTTCAACAACATCTGGTTCTGCGCCAGAAACGGCACCGCAAAGTGCCACAACTGCGTCTTCAGCGGATAGGCCATCAATGCGTAGCCCGGCAGCATCGGCAGCAGCAATAACCAGGTCATGTGCGCCTGCGCTTCCTTCATGCTCTTGGCGGCGGCAGCCAGATAGGTCAGCAGCGAAGTGCCGACGAACAGCATCGGCACCAGGATGAAGAGCATCTGCAGCATCGGCATGAGACCGACATTGAGCTGGCGGCCAAGGTTGGACGTGGACAGCTGCGCACTCAGCTTGAACGCCAGCAAGGTGAGCAACAACGACACCATGCCGATCACGCAGGCCGCAGCGATCTTGCCGCTGACGATGGCGCTGCGTGGCGCGGGTGTGGCCAGCAACGGTTCCAGCGACTGCCGTTCGCGCTCGCCGGCGGTGGCGTCCAGAATCAACGAGGCGCCACCCAGAAACGAGGTGATCACCAGCAACACCGGCAGCAGCATCGCCATCATCTGGCCGCGCTTGGCTTCGGCCGTGGCCAGGTCTTGCGCGGCGACTTCCAGGGGCCTGGAAACCTGCGCGTCGATACCGCGTGCCAGCAGACGCAATGCGCCGACCTGCTGGCTGTAGCCGGTGAGCGCGGCCTGCAAGCGCAGGCTCGGCACATCGGCCTCGCGGCGGGTGCTGTCCTTGATGATTTCCACCAGCGCCGGCCGGCCTTCGCGCCAATCCTCTGCGTAGCTATCGCTGATGCGCAGTGCCACGTCGACATCCTGGTTGCGAATCGCCGCCGTCAGATCGGCTGGCGCATCCACTGCGTTGAGCCCTTGCGCGGCCAGAAAACGCACCAGAGTCGGCGCATTGCTGCGGCCGAGCGTTGGGATATCCAGCGGCTTGTCGATCTGCGTACGCACCCGGCTTTCGCTCAGGGCGCCCATGCCCAGGATCAGGATCGGGTACAGCAACGGCGATAGCAGCAACGCCAATGCCAGGGTGCGTCGGTCGCGCGAGATATCGCGCAATTCTTTGCGCAGCACCGTCCATAGCGTTGACAACAAGGATGTGGTGCTCATGCGTGCAGTCCCTCGTCCGAGCCGATCGCCTTGACGAAGGCGTCTTCCAGATTGTGTCCACCAGTTGCAGCGCGCAGTTCGTCGGCGCTGCCGGATGCCACGACCGTGCCCTTGGCGATGATGACGATGCGATCGCACAGCGCAGCCACCTCCTGCATGATGTGGCTGGAAAAAATCACGCAGCGCCCCTCCGCACGCAGCTGCTGCAGGAAGCCACGCATGGCGCGGGTGGTCATCACGTCCAGACCGTTGGTGGGCTCGTCCAGGATCACGTTGCGCGGGTCGTGCACCAATGCCCGCGCAATCGCGGTCTTGGTGCGCTGGCCCTGGCTGAAGCCTTCGGTCTGACGGTCGAGAATGTCGTCCATATCCAACGCATTGGCCAGCAGGTGCGTCCGTTGCGCGATCTGCGTGCGCGACATGCCGTGCAACTCACCGAAATAGGCGATGTTCTCGCGTGCGGTCAAGCGCTTGTAGACGCCGCGTGCGTCCGGCAACACGCCGAGTGCGCGGCGCACTGTCACCGGGTCGCGGGCGGCATCCACGCCATCCACAGTGACGCTGCCCTGGTCGGGCGACATCAGCGTGTAGAGCATGCGCAAGGTGGTGGTTTTGCCGGCACCGTTGGGGCCGAGCAGGCCGGTGATCTGGCCATCGGCAGCACTGAAGCTGACCCCGTCGACGGCTTTCACCAGTCCGGCCTTGGTCTTGAACGACTTATGCAACGTATCGACGACGATCATGCGAGCGCCTCCGTGGCGTGGGCGATGCGGCTCATGGTTCCCATCCGTTGAACGAGGTGAAGGCCGGTACGGTGTTGAGGCTGGCAACGCAGGTGGTCTGCAGCGCCTTGGCATCGGCGCTCTGCAGGAACTGGCTCAGTACCTTGGGCATGCAGCCCAGGCGGAACACACCATGCCCCTGCCCTGGCGCGATGACATGGCGAGCGTTCGGCAAGCCCTGCAGCACCCGCTGCGCGTAGCGTGGCGGCGTGACCGGATCGAGTTCGCCGGAGAGCAGCAGCACCGGCAGTGTCGAGCGGAACGGTGCGCTCGCCGCAGCTGGCGCCGGCGTGGATGGCCACACCTTGCACGGCGCGAAGAACATGTCGGCCACCTCGTTGCCCAGCAACGTGCTGTCGGTGTGCTCTGGTGCGTGGTAACGCCCGGCATCTTCGCTGCACAACACCGACCATTGCATCAGGCGATTCATCTGATCGGACATGCCCGATGCGCTCATTTGCGCCAGCGCCATCAACGCGGCGTAACGGCCTGCGGCCGCTTCGTCCAACACCAGCGGCAGCAGCGACGCAGTTTCGGGTGCATACGAGAAACCGAACGCCAGACCCGTCACGGTATCGGCAGTGACCTGTTCGTGGCGCAAGACGCCGGTGCGCGGGTCGCGGTAATCCACCGCCACCGGTGCCTGCCGTAGGCGCTCGACCACCTGGCGCAACTGCGTGCCGGTATCGACCGGAAAACGCCTGGCGCATGCAGGCTGCTGACGGCATTGCGTGGACTGCAACGCGATCGCGTCTTCGAAGGTGCGTGCGAACTCGCCGCCGATCACCAGATCGTTCGGCACCACGCCATCGATCACCACAGTGCGCGTGTGTTGCGGATAGCGCGCGGCATAGTGCTGGGCCACACGCGTGCCATACGATGCACCGATCAGATTCAGCGTCTGCACGCCCAATGCCGCGCGTACCGCATCCAGATCGCCGATGGCTTCGTGGGTGGTGTAGTAACGCGGGTCGGCATCGTCACGCAGGCCGTCGGCGCATCGCTGCGCATAGTCGGTCAATTGCGCGGCGGTGGCCTCGCTGCTGTTCTCCAGCGCCAGCGGCTTGCCGGCCGCATCGCGACACTCCAGCGGATGCGAGCCACCTGTGCCGCGTTGATCGACCAGGAAAATGTCGCGCTGCTTGCGGACTTCATGCAGGCCCATGTCCACGATGGCCGCCACTTCGGTTGCCGACTGCCCGGGCCCACCGGCGATGAAGAACACCGGGTCCGGCGCGCTGCCGCCGCCGGCTTCGCTTTCCAGCCAGGCAATCTTCAACGTGATGCTGCGCCCGCTCGGCGCGGCTGGATTTTCCGGCACGCGCAGGCGCGCGCATTGCGCTTCGCTGTTACCGGCCGCACCGCCAGCGCTCAGCGTGCATGGCGTGAACCGCAGCGTGCCGTAACGATTGCCTGCGGCGCTACCGGGCGGCGTTTTTCCAGCGGGCTGCTGCGCAGACGTCCCGGACGCGGACGCGGCAGACTTTCCTGCAACGTCGTTTCCTGCGGCAGGCGCTGCTGTGCGTTGGCATCCGGCGGCCAGCACTGCGATCAGTGCTGCCGCCACCATTGTGGATTGCTTGACCATCGTCACCCTATCTCCTGGTATTGCCTGTTCCATGACATTGCATACGGCCACATGTGACCGCGGCACCTACTGCCCATCTTCGTAAAGAAACACGTGCTCGATCGATTCCCCAAACAAACGCACGATACGAAACGCCAACGGCAGGCTGGGATCGTATTTGCCGGTTTCCAGCGCATTGATCGTCTGCCGCGACACACCCAGCCGTTCGCCGAGCTCCCCTTGCGACCACCCATTGGCCTCGCGCAATTCGCGCACGCGGCTCTTCATTCAAAACGACGCGCATGGATGCTTTTGGTGATGCCGTAGATGGCGCACAACAACGGAAACACCCACAGCATCGCCGCACTCGCTGGAACATCGATCAACTCGGCGGCCTGCACGAACCCGGCGGTCATATATGCAGCGCTGACCAGCCCGGCGGCAATGGCGATCGCTTCCAGTTCGATACGCCGTTGCATCTCGTCCGAATCGCGCACATAACGCGCCACCGCACGAATCACCAGCACGACCAGCACGGCCGGCAGCAACGCGATCAACACCCGCGCCCAGTTCGGGCCGACATGCGCAAGCAGATAGCGCCAGAACAGCATCACCACCACGTACAACAGCATCGGGATGCCGAATTCGCGGTGATACCGACGCGCCAACAGCGGGCGGGTGCTGTCGCGCATCTCGCCGCGCGCCAGCCACATCGGCACCGACAGCAGCATGCACGACCCACCGATGCCGGCGCTGAGCCCGGCGATGTAATCGTCCAACGGCAACACCTGCCACAGACCCAGCAGACCGATGCCGAGAAGCACCATTCCCAGGCAGAACACCAGCAGCGCCTTGCGTTTGCAGCGTGTCATGTGCACCGCCTCGGCGCGGCGATTGCCCACGCCAGACGACCGCTGCGCACACGCCCGGCGATCATTCGCACGGCGCAGTGCGTTGCGCGGTCATGCCTGCATTCCCGTTGCTGACGCTGCCGCCGCATCTCAGTCGCCTGTCAAGTACGCTTGACAGGCAAGATGCGCTCACCGGATCTTGCTGTCAAGCACCCTTTACACATCAAGAAGAGCGTTTCTGCATTCTCATGCATTGCCTGGCAGACGTTGTGCGGAACAGGCAGTCAGCTACTGCAGTGGCTGCGTCAGCGCCGTGCCACCTGCATGCTCGCCATTCCAGCGGGCGATGTGCCTGAGCACAGCGCTGCCGAGATGCGTGGTGCATGTCCTGTCACGCGTAGCCCCGCACGCCCTTGCATGCGTGACATGGCGTATGCCTGCCGCACCCAACGTAGACCGCGCGTGCCTGACGATGAGCGCTATCGCCCAGGCTCCGAGCTCTACTTCAGATAGGTCTTGAGAATGGCCGTGATGTCATCCACTGCCAGCTCGCGCTCGCCCAGTGCCTGCGGTGCGGCAACATGGTGCTTCAGATGCTCGCTGAGCAACTCGACCATCAAGCCCTGCGCCGCGCCGCGGAACGCGGCCACCTGGGTCAGCAACGCGGTGCATTCCACGTCCTGCGCCAGCGCCTTTTCCAACCCTTCCACCTGCCCGCGGATCCTGCGCACGCGCGCAAGCAGCTTGGATCTGTCCTGATTGAGATGCGCCACTGCCGTATACCCCCCAGGGGTATTTAGGATACCCTGTGGGGGTACCTTAGCCAGAGCCACCACCGATGTCGACCACGCACGCCGCGCCGCATTGCGCGCAGTCGCATACCTTTGCCAGCGCCAATCCGCTTGCCGAGCGCAGCACCCGCAAGGCGGTCATCGTGACCGTGCTCATGATGGTGGTGGAGATCGTGGGCGGTTGGACGCTCAATTCCATGGCCCTGCTCGCCGACGGCTGGCATATGAGCTCGCATGCGCTGGCACTGGGTTTGGCGCTGTTCGCCTACCGCTTCGCGCGACAGCATGCCGGCGATATGCGCTTCGCCTTCGGCACCTGGAAGGTCGAGGTGCTGGGCGGCTACACCAGTGCGATCCTGTTGCTGGGCGTGGCCGGGCTGATGGCCTTCCAGTCGGTGGAACGCTTGTTTACGCCCAAGCCCATCCAGTATCAGGAGGCCACCGTCATTGCGGTGATCGGCCTGCTGGTCAATCTGATCTGCGCGTGGTGGCTGCGCGACTCCCACGGACATGGGCACGGTCACTCCCACGGGCATGCCGGTCACGGCCATGCGCACACCGATACCCACGAACGTCATGGTCATGGTCATGGTCATCACGATGCGCACAGCGATCTCAATCTGCGCGCGGCGTATCTGCACGTGGTGGCCGACGCCGCAACCTCCGTGCTTGCGATCGTCGCGCTGGTTGCCGGCATGCATTGGGGCGTGACCTGGCTGGACCCCATCATGGGCATCGTCGGCGCGGTGCTGGTGACCGTCTGGGCCTGGGGGTTGTTGCGCAGCACCGGCAGCGTGTTGCTGGATGCGGAGATGGACGCACCGGTCGTGGCCGAAGTGAAGCAGGTCATCGCCGAACTTCCGCATGCGATCGATATTGCCGACCTGCATGTCTGGCGCGTCGGCGGCGAACGTTATGCCTGCGTCCTCAGCCTGGTCACTGCAGCCGACATCGATGCGGAGTTGGTGCGCCGCGCACTGCAGATCCACGAAGAACTGGTGCATGTCACGGTCGAGCTGCAGCGCCCGGCACTCCTAACGCCTGCGGCCTAATACCGCAGCGACTCCGCGCCGCGCTGAAGGCCACAGCACACAGGCAGGCATAGGCGGCACGAACGCGCGGCCCGCAGGCTGCCCTCAGACCTTGGGCGGCGTCGAACTGACGTACTTCTCGCGACGGATCTGCGCGCTCGGCAGCCCGGCTGCTTTCAGCGCTTCCAGGCAGGTGTCCACCATGTCCGGGTTGCCGCATAGGTAGGCGATATCGTGCGCGGCATCGGGGGCGAACTCGGCCAGCTGCTGCTGCACATAGCCATGCCGCACATCGGCATGCGGCTGGGCGGGCAACTCGCGCGAAAAACACGGCACGTGGCGGAACTGCGGATGCGCATCGGCAAACGCGCGGAAATCGTCGCCATACAGCAGCTCGGCCGGGGTGCGCGCGCCCTGCAGCAACACCACCTGCACGCCGCGGGTGGCGATTGCCTCGGCCAGCAACGGCAGCATCGAGCGGTACGGCGTCACCCCGGTACCGGTGGCGATCAGCAGATAGCGCCGGTTGTGGTCGCCCGGCTGCAGGCAGAAGCGGCCGTAGGGCCCGCTGGCCTGCAACCGGTCGCCGATCTCCAGGCCTTCGAACAGCGCGGTGGCCGAGCCGCCGGGCACGAAACTCACCGCGATCTCCACCGCCTCGCCCGGCCCCAGCGCGTGGTCGTGGATGGTCGCCAGCGAATAGCTGCGCTTGGTCGGCGTGCCATCGGCGTAGTCGAAATGGATCTGGATGAACTGCCCGGGCTGGAAATCCAGCAGCTGCCCGTCATCACGCACGAACTGGCAATGGGCCACGGTGGGCGCAATCATGCGCCGGTCGACAAGCTTGAGGGGGAATTGAACGGGCACGAACGTATTTGGGACAGTCTGTGATCGGGGCGAACCCCCACGGGCTTCTATAATAACGGGCTGCAACTCGCTGCGCCGGCACCCTGGCGCGAAGGATCCTCTTGAATTCACCATCTCCCAGTGCACCCGCCCTGCGCGTGTGCGATCTGCGCAAGACCTACGACAACGGCACCCAGGCGCTCAAGGGCGTGTCGCTGGACGTGGTGCCGGGCGACTTCTTCGCCCTGCTCGGCCCCAACGGCGCGGGCAAATCCACCCTGATCGGCATCATCAGCTCGCTGGTGAACCTGTCCGGCGGGCAGGTGGAGGTGTTCGGCACCGACCTGGTCGCCCACCGTAGCGAGGCGATGCGCCTGATCGGCCTGGTGCCGCAGGAAATCAACTTCAACCTGTTCGAAAAGCCTTTCGACATCCTGGTCAACTACGCCGGTTTCTACGGCATGCCGCGCCGGCAGGCCGAGCAGCTGGCCGAAGTGGAACTGCGCCGCGCGCACCTGTGGGAAAAGGCCCAGGTGATGAGCCGCACGTTGTCCGGCGGCATGAAGCGCCGGCTGATGATCGCCCGCGCCATGATGACCCAGCCGCGCCTGCTGATCCTGGATGAACCCACCGCCGGTGTGGACATCGAGATCCGCCGCGACATGTGGCGCGTGCTCAAGGACATCAACGCCGCCGGCACCACGATCATCCTGACCACCCATTACCTGGAAGAGGCCGAGCACCTGTGCCGCAACCTGGCCATCATCAACCACGGCCAGATCGTCACCCAGGGGCCGATGCGCGAGCTGCTGGCCAAGCTCGACGTGGAAGGCTTCCTGTTCGACATCGACGGTGAGCTGCCTGCCCAGCTGCCGGCGATCGAAGGCACCACGCTCACCGCCATCGACGGCCATACGCTGGATCTGGACATGCCGCGCGCGATGGACCTCAACCGCGTGTTCGCCGCACTGGGCGATGCCGGCATCCGCGTGCGCTCGATGCGCACCAAGAGCAACCGGCTGGAAGAATTGTTCGTTCGTCTGACCGGGCCCGGCGAGAATCCTGCCGCCCCGACCCCTGCTGCTGCAGCGCCCGTGCGCCCGGCAGGTCACCCATGAGTCCTTCGGAGCCGTCGATGTCCGCCACGCCTGCAACACCCCGCCAACGCAACTGGATTGCGCTGGGCACCATCGTGCGCCGCGAAGTGCAGCGCATCCTGCGCATCTGGGGCCAGACCCTGGTGCCGCCGGCCATCACCATGACGCTGTACTTCTTGATCTTCGGCGGGCTGATCGGCTCGCGCGTCGGCGACATGGGTGGCTACAGCTACATGCAGTTCATCGTGCCCGGCCTGGTGATGATGAGCGTGATCCAGAACAGCTACGGCAACATCTCTTCGAGCTTCTTCGGCGCCAAGTTCGGCCGTCACGTCGAGGAATTGCTGGTCAGCCCGATGCCCAACTGGGTGATCCTGTGGGGCTATGTGTCCGGCGCAGTGCTGCGCGGCGTGATGGTCGGGGCGTTGGTGCTGATCATCGCGATGTTCTTCACCCCGGTGCGCATTCCGCATCCATTGGTGACACTGACCACGGTACTGCTGGGCGCGATCATCTTTTCGCTGGCCGGCTTCATCAACGCGGTGTACGCCAAGAAGTTCGATGACGTGGCGATCGTGCCGACCTTCATCCTGACCCCGCTGACCTACCTGGGTGGCGTGTTCTATTCGGTGAAGCTGCTGCCCGGCTGGGCCGAGGCGGCCACCCATGCCAACCCGATCTTCTACATGGTCAACGCCTTCCGCTACGGCCTGCTCGGCAGCTCCGACGTGCCGATCTGGGTGGCCTACGCACTGATGCTGGGCTTTGTCGCGGTGCTCAGCGCGCTGGCGCTGTGGCTGCTGCGGCGTGGCGTGGGCTTGCGGAGCTGACATGGATCGCAAGCACGTGACGCAGAGCGTGGAAGGTTATTCGCACGCACTTCTCGCGAACGCGGCGCGCTCTTTCCTTGAGAAAAGCGAAGATGCCGCAGAGGAGCAACCTAACCACTTCGCGCTGGGCGCCATGATGATGTGTTGCTTTGCTTTAGAGGCCTACTTCAACCAGCTCGGCCATGCGTTGCACGGACGTCAAATGATTCCACAACTTGAAGCCATCAAGGACTTTGAGTGCAAAGCGCCTGATCAGAAATTTCTGGAATTAATTGATACGTTGGATCTCACAATGGAGCACGTCTCACTTAAGACAGTGAATGAACTCTTCGATTTCCGCAACAAAGTCGCTCATCCAAAGCCGTATGCGCGCGAAGACGAGAAGGCCACATGGAAAGGGGTTAGGCCGCTCACTCCTAGCACCGATCCGCCTTGGGCTAAGCAGGCGAGGCCGAAAGAAGCGCGTCGATTTGTGGAGAACATGGAAAAAATCATACGCCACATGAATCAAGCCAGCTTGCGAAAGCTCGGCCACGATTTCCCGATGGATATCCTTGGCAGAGCTAGTCAAATCTACTGACCCAAACAAAAGGCCCCGGCGATTCCGCCAGAGCCTGATGCCGACCGAGAATCCCCGATCCGGCAGAAATAATAGCTGACGTCTGCGCGTTCGAATTAAGTTGAAAGGAATTTTCCATGCATATCCTCATCCTCGGCGCCGGCGGCACCGGCGGCTACTTCGGCGGGCGTCTGGCGCAGGCCGGCGTGGATGTCACCTTCCTGGTACGCGATGCGCGCGCCGCGCAGTTGCAGGCCGACGGCTTGCGTATCCGCAGCCCGCTGGGCGATGCGCAGTTGCCGGTGGCGCATGTCACCGCGCAGGCGTTGCCGGCCCTGGTGGCGCAGCGGCCGTTCGATCTGGTGATGCTCAGCTGCAAGGCCTACGACCTGGACAGCGCGATCGAGGCGATTGCGCCGGCCGTGGGCGAGCACACCACGGTGCTGCCCATCCTCAACGGGCTGCGCCATTACGCGACGCTGGACGAGCGCTTCGGTGCGGCGCGCGTGCTGGGCGGGCTCTGCTTCATCAGCGCGACCAAGGGCAAGCACGGCGAGATCCTGCATCTGGGCAAGCCGGCGGCGATCACCTTTGGCGAGCGCGATGGCAGCCCCGACTCGGCGCGCGTGCAGGCATTTGCTGCCGCGTGCACGCAGGCCGGTATCGCCCATGTGGCGAGCGAGCAGATCGCGCAGGAGCAGTGGATCAAATACAGCTTCCTTACCGCGCTGGCGGCGGCCACCTGTTTGATGCGCGCACCGGTCGGTGCGATCGTGGCCACCGACGACGGACGTGCGCTGATCAACGGCCTGTACAACGAATGTCTGTGGGCGGCCGATGCGGCCGGGCAATCGATTCCGGAAGCTGCGCGCACCAAGGCGTTGCAGACGCTGCTGCAGGTCGACTCGCCGTTGAAAGCCTCGATGCTGCGCGATCTGGAAGCCGGCCAGGAGGTGGAAGCGGCGCAGATCGTCGGCGACATGCTCAAGCGCGTGCGCGAGACCGGCCGCAACGCGCCGCTGCTGATGGCCGCCAACGTGCATCTGCAGGCGTATCAGGTGTTGCGGCATAGCTGATGGGGATGGTGGGCGGCCGTGCGCATGCGACGCATGCCTCGCCCCCATCCGCCCTTCGGGCACCTTCCCCCGCAGGCGGGGAAGGGAGTCGTCGCTACCGCTGCATGACTGGCCGAGCGGCCTGCGTACTCCTACGCCGTTTGGCCCTGGCAGATCCTTCTGCCGCGTGCGGGAGAAGGTGGTGCGAAGCGCCAGATGAGGGTGCGTGTGCTCGCCGTAGCTTTCGCGCCGCCGTGTCGACCTTCTTGCCACTCCACCGCATAGCTCCGGTATATCCCCTTTCCCGCATGCGGGAGAGGGTGGCGCAAAGTGCCGGATGAGGGCGCGTCCGCTTGGCGTAGCCTGCGCACCGCCGCAGCGACCTCCTGACCACTCCGCCGTTTGCTCCCCGCAGACGTCTTCTCCCGCACGCGGGAGAAGGTGGCGCGAAGCGCCGGATGAGGGCGCGTCTACTTGGCGCAGCCTTCGCGCCGCCACGACGCCATGCACACGATGCTCTGCATCCCTCACTCGCCGTCGTCATCATGAAGCTGCTCAGCCACCTGTTCCGTGCCGGTCACTTCGTGATCCTGGCGTTCTTTGTGCTGTGCGCAGCGGGATTGGTGGGCATGGCCGGGCTGGAGTTGTGGCATGGCTTCACACCTGGTGGCGACATGGTGGTACGCGACCGCTTCAACGTGGTGCTGGAGGCCATCGGCCTGCTGACGGTGGCATTGGTCACGCTGGAACTGGGCCAGACCATCTTCGAAGAGGAGATCCTGCGCGACGTCAAGGTTAGCGGGCCCACGCGCGTGCGCCGCTACCTGTCACGCTTTTTCGTGGTGATCGTGATCGCGCTGGCGATCGAAACGCTGGTGTCGATCTTCGAACTGATGCACGACGACCCGGCCAAGCTGCCATACGCTGCTGCGGTGGGCATGTGTGCGGCATTGCTGCTGATCGCCTGGGGCGTGTTCGTCAAACTCAATCGCAGCGCCGAAGAGCTGGAACCTGAGGCGATGGAAGAAACCAAGCGCGAAGACCGCGAGGTGCAGGAATAATCGCGGCAGACAGACCGCCGCTGGCGGTCGTCAGGGAGGCGTGCAGGCGTTGCGAAGCAACGCAGTTGACGCATGGCACATGTCGATTTTCCGAGTGCTGGCCGCGTTTGTTTCGCAGCAGCACCATCATTCTTATCAGTCGCTCTCAGCCCGGTCAGCGTCAGTTGACAGCGGCGGCACCGAGGTCGGTTTGCCGTCGGCATCGAGCGCGATCATCACGAAGTGCCCGCGCGTGCACAGCTCGCGTGCGCCGCTGAGCAGGTCTTCGGCGATCAGTTCCACTTCCACCTTGATCGAGCTGCGCCCCACCGACACCACGCGCGCAATGGTTTCCACCATCTGGCCCTGGCGGATCGGCAGCTTGAAGTCCACCTGCTCCGAGCGCGCGGTGACTACCGCACGCCGCGCATAACGCGAGGCGGCCAGGAACGCGGCCTTGTCCATCCACGCCAGCGCCTGGCCACCGAACAGCGTGCCCATGTGATTGGTGTGGTTGGGGAACACGATCTCGGCCATGCGGGCTTCGATCGGTGGGACGGTGGTGGTACTCGTCATAGGGAGGCCGTCAAGCAAGGGGCAATCAGCGTTGCAGCGTCGGAAGCAAACTCAGGTCCATGTGGTAACGCGATGGCCGCTGCGGATCGACGAAGACCCGCAGCAGTTGCCCGTCTGCCAGGAATGGCTGCGGATCGGTCCACAGGTTATCGCTGCGATACTCCGCCAACGTGTTGTGGATGCGGTCGTGACGATGGGCGAGGATGCGGAATGGATGCTTTCCGTTGACCTCCAGGGAGGGATTGAGCTCAACCTCAACGAAGCTCGCTTCCACCACCGTGCCACGCTCGCGCAACCACGCAGCACGCCGCGCATGCCGTACGCGACGGCCGAGGATGCCGCCCCCCATGCCACCGAACGCCACGCCCAACAGCAGCAGGATCCAACGCGCCTGATCCGGCATCAGCGCCGCACCGGTCAACAGACCCAACCCCGCCAGCAGGAAGCTCCAGGCAATGATGGTGACGGTTGCGTTCATCGCCGGGCGCCCGCGCGGCCGCCATGGACGGCCGGCATGCTCACAGCCCGCTACGAACCGCCGCTTCGACCTGCGCCGGCGATTGGAAACCCGGCAGGCGCGTCACTTCGGCACCGTCCTTGAACAACGCCAGGGTCGGCGTCTGCCGCAGGCCCAGTTCGCGGAAGAAGTCTTCGCCCACCACCTCCAACTTCACCTTGAGAAGTGCGACGCCCGCGGCATCCTCGCTCGCAGCGAACTTAGTCAGCGACATGTCGAGCATCTTGCAGCCCGGGCAATTGTCCTTGTAGTAGTCGACCAGTAAGCGCGGATGCGCCGCCAGGGCAGCGGCGTAGTCGTCAGGGGTGGTGGCGTGGAGCGTCTGCATGGGGGGTGTTCTCGAACGGTGTATCGGTGAGGGCAAGAATGTGGTCTGTCCAGCGTTGGATCTGGGTGGCGTCGCGTTCGCCGTGCGGCATCTGTTCGATCTCCAGCCGCGGGTAGCGCGTACCGAAGAACGCAGCGATGCGCCGGGCTGCACCGCAATAGTTCTCCTCGCCCCACTGCGTCTCTCCGGTGCCGAATACTGCAAGGCATTCCGGCTTGCCGACCGCGTTGACGAGCTGTTCGATGAAGCGCTTCATCTCCGGCGGCGTACGCCCGGCGTTGATGCTCCAGCTGCCGAGGATGTAGAGATCGTGCTCGGCGCTGTCCGGGCATGCTTGCGCCAGCGTCTGGATGTCGGCATCGATCCAGGTTACCGCGTGGCCAAGTTCCTCGCAGCGCGCACGGATTGCACGCGCGACGTCACGCGTATTGCCGCTGAGCGAGGTATGGGCGAGCAGGATGTGCATGGGGTCAGACTTTGGTTCGATCAATGAATGTCAGGCTGCGACAAGGACTCCGCGACAACCAACTCTAACCCTGACCCTCCCCACATAACCGTTTCTAGTCAATTTTTCTCTGAAAGAACGCGAGGGCCTTCCCCCTCAGGTCTGAGTCGCAAAATTCTTGCAAACATAGCATCTCTATGAGTAACTCGACCTGCTTGTCGATCCGACCATATAGAGCCAAGAGGTTTTCGACTTGGTGCTTGGGGATGTACTTAGCGAGTTGGACGTAAGAATTGGAAGTGACTCGGGACTGGGAGAGAACATCATTCCAAAGAATTCTCTTACGAATCCCACTAACAATACGTTTGTACTCGAGGTAAGGCTGATAGGAATCTGCGTATTGCGAAATGACTTCGCCGCGATGCCACTCATAAAAATTCTGAACCGACTTTCGGTAATCAGAAAAAACTTGGCGGATATTGATGGTGTCCGGCGCATCGGCCAAGTAAGCCCGTGCTCCAGCGTTCCAATCATCCCATCGAAGCAGCTCTTTCTTTTCAATTACAAAAGATGCCTCACGAACCCCTCTTTCAAAGTCGTTAGTGATGACCCAGTTTGCTTCAGCAATGCGCCAGTGCGTGTTGTAGTTTCTAAGTCGTTGAAGAAATTCGTGGAGGCCATTTTTGGGAAACATCTTCACAAGATTCTCTTCATATCCTTCAGTTGGATATTTTTCTTTGAATCTGCGAGCATGATCAACAAGAGCCATTACAGATGAGGTGCAATTGAAGATGCCCCTTTTTACCGCCCTAGTGTGCCCAGCAGCCAGCTCTACGTTCACTTCATTCCAGAATCCGGGGCCTGTGCTCCGCTCCGAGAACAAAATTATTTCATCAAAAAGTTCAGCGACTGACTGCTGGAAAATCCAAAGCGTGTCTTGGAGTTCATTTAGCGAACGCCATAGATGACCTCCTACCGTTTCCTCGATGACCTCGGAAGTTCTCACAAAATCAGCGAAGTAAGCCCTCTCGATTTGTTCACGAGACCAAGGCTGAGATTCAGTCTCGAGATAATTGCGAGGATTTAGAAGCATTTTTATGTGCTCCTAGAAGAGCGCGGGACACCCATTCAATTACAGATCGTCGAAACCGTTATCCGAATTGGTCTTCTTGTACGACGCATTACGCATCTCGAAGAAGTCGGTCTTGGTCTCGGTGAAGTTGTCGGCGTAGGCCTTGATCCATGGCATCACGTTGTCATTGGCGCCTTCGTACAGCTTCTCGATGCCGAGCATGCCGGCCATCTTGTTGGCGCGGTACTTCACGTAGCGGATCATCTCGTCGACGTCGATGCCGTCGATGCCGTCCAGCACTTCGGCCGTCCACACCGTTTCCAGGTCGATCGCGTGCTCGAACGCCTTGTGCACGTAATCGGTGAGCTCATCGCCCTGCAGCGCCTGGTTCTCGCCGATGATGGCGCGAATCAGCTCGCTGATGAACTTCGAATGGGCCAGCTCGTCGCGGTTGATGAAGCTGATGATCTTGCCGGTGCCGGTCATGCGGTTCTGGCGGACCAGATTGTAGAAATACGCAAAGCCGGAATAGAAGTTGATGCCTTCCAGGATCGAGGACTGGATCAGCGAACGGATCAGCGTTTCGGCCGTCTTGTCGCGCATGAAGTCTTCGTAGGCGCCCATGATCGGCGCATTGCGCTTGATGATGGTCGGGTGCGTGCGCGCGATCTCGAACACGCGGTTCTGGTCGGCTAGGCCGGTGATCGAGGCCAGCACGTAGCTGTAGCTCTCGTTATGGATCACTTCCTGCTGGCCGATGATCGCGGCATTGGCATGCGCGGCCGGGTCGGTGATGTATTCGGCGACGTTGTAGATGAAACGCGTCTGCGGCGAATCCAGCGTGGCCAGCAAGCCGATGATCGAATCGTAGGCATTCTTTTCGCGCGACGACAGCTCGTTGTACTGGCGCGCGTCGCCCTTCATGTCCACCTCGTCGGGGATCCAGAAGTTGGTCGACAGTTCCTTGTAGGCCCGATAGAAGGACGGATACGGAATGTCGTTCCAGTTGAGGATGCCCGAGGTCTGACCGTTGATGATGCTGGTCGAACGGTTCGGGTGACGCGGCTCAAGAATTTTGATGCGCTCAAGCGGTGTTGCGGACAGGGCCATTGTTCTTTCTCGAATTTCATTGCGCCAATGACGGCGCTAAACGTGCTGGAGCAAAGCCCCCTGAGTCAGGGGGCGCGCCGAAGGCGCGGGGTGTGGGAGCTAATGAGCCGGGGCCCACGGTTCGCAACGCGAACCGTGGGGAGCGAAAGCGCGACTGCGCTTTAGCTCGAACACCACTCGCATTCGCTGATGTCGATATCGTTGGAACGCACGTAGTACGTGGTCTTCAGGCCTTCGCGCCAGGCGGTCATGTGCAGATCCAGCAAGGTGCTGGCACGGATGGTGCTGGGCACGTAGAAGTTGAAGCTGATCGACTGGTCCACGTGACGCTGGCGACGCGCGTTCTGGCGCACGCTGGCGAACTGGTCGACCTTGTAGGCGCCCTTTTCGTAGTACGGCCAGGTTTCCAGCGACAAACCGGGAGCTGCGACCGGACGACGGAAGTCCTTCTTTTCTTCGTAGTAGAACGCGCTGTAGATCGGGTCGATCGAGGCGGTGGAGCCGGCGATCTGCGCGGTGCTCATGTTCGGCGCCACGGCCAGCATCCACGCATTGCGCACGCCATTGACCGACACCTGCGCCGACAACTCCAGCCACTGCGGGCTGTTGTAGTCGCGCGCACGGAAGTACTCGCCGTTATGCCAGTCGCTGCCGCGGAACACGCTGTAGGTGCCCTTTTCCTTGGCCAGCTCCATGCTCGCCTGGATGGTCAGGTAGTTGATGCGCTCGTACAGCTCGTCGCTGTAGTCCTCGGCTTCCTTGGCATTCCAATGAATGGCCTTTTGCGCGAGCAGGTGATGCCAACCGAAGGTGCCAAGACCAATGGCGCGGTACTTCTGGTTGGTGATGGTGGCCTGCGGCACGGGGAGCTGATTGAGATCGATCACGTTGTCGAGCATGCGCACCTGGATCGGGATCAACCGCTCCAGCACGTCGGCGCCCAGCAGATCGGCCTGGTCGTCCTGCGCGATGATCGCGCGGCCCAGGTTGATCGAGGACAGGTTGCACACCACGAAGTCGCCCGCCTTCTTGGTGGTGACGATCTGATTGCCGCTGATGATCTCCTGCATCATCCGCGTGGGGCTCATGTTCTGCAGGATCTCGGTGCACAGGTTGGACGAATAGACCATGCCCTCGTGCTTGTTCGGGTTCTTGCGATTGACTTCATCGCGATAGAACATGAACGGGTTGCCGGTTTCCAGCTGGCTGACCATGATGCGCTTGAAGATTTCGATCGCCTTGACGGTCTTGCGCGTGATGCGCTCGTCGGCGACGACTTCTTCGTACTTGCGACGGAAGCTGCTGTTGGCGTCGCCCTTCTTCTCGTCGTAGAAGTCCTGCAGGTACCAGCCCTTGATCCGCTTCACTTCGTGCGGATCGAACAGGTACCAGTCGCCGCGGCGCTCGACCGCTTCCATGAACAGGTCGGGGATGCACACCGAGGTGAACACGTCGTGCGCGCGCAGGCGCTGGTCGCCGTTGTTCAGGCGCAGATCCAGGAACGACTCGATGTCGCGGTGGAAGATGTCCAGATAGACCGCGATGGCGCCCTTGCGCTGGCCCAGCTGATCCACCGACACCGCAGTGTTGTTGAGCTGCTTGATCCACGGCACCACGCCGCCGGAGGAATTGGACACGCCGCGGATCGCCGAACCGGACGAACGCACATAGCCCAGGTACGCGCCGACGCCGCCGCCGTGCTTGGACACGCGCGCCACGTCGGTGTTGGAGTCGTAGATGCCCTGCAGGCTGTCGTCGACGGTGTCGATGAAGCAGCTCGACAACTGCCCGCCGACCTTGCCGGCATTGGCCAGCGTCGGCGTTGCCACGGTCATGTACAGGTTGGACAGCGCCCAGTAGGCCTCGCCCACCAGCTGCATGCGGCGCTCGCGGCTGCCCTTGCCGGTGCCGATCTCGTCCTGCATCAGGTACAGCGCAATCGTCAGCCAGCGCTCCTGCGGCAGCTCGAACACGCCGCGCGAGTTGTCGGTGGCCAGGTAACGGGTGGCCAGCAGGTACAGGCCGTTATAGGCGAACAGCTTGTCGCGCTCGGGCTCGATCATCTTCCCGGCTTCGATCAGCTCGTCCTTGGAATAGCGGCGCAGGATGTCGTTGGAATAGACATTGCGGTCGGCCAGGCTTTCCTGCAGGCCCACGAACGAGCCGTACTTCTGGCTGGCGTCGTAGAAGCGGTTGCGGCTGGCGCGCTTGTACAGGCGGCGCAGGTACAGACGCGCAGCGAAGTGCTCCCACTCCGGGGTGGTCAGATCGACGCGGGCTTCGGCCTCGCGGATCAGGTGGTCGACCAGGTCGTCGGCGTTGACGCTGTCCTTGCGCTCGACAAAGCCGAACACCGAGCGCTTGTAATCGGCCACGTCCAGCTGCGGGAACTCGGCATGGATCTGGTCGATCGCGCGGTCCAGGCGCCCGGCCTCGAACGGAATCTTGCGGTTGCCGGCTTCCTTGGTGATCCAGGTGGAGACGGTTTGTTCTTCGATGGTCTGTGCGTGCATTGCAATGGCTTGGCGGGGGGGCGGCACGATATCCGACGGGTCGGTCAACTCCGGCGCGCCGCTACCAGGCGCGCTGACACTGGCGGGAACGCTGGGGGGGGTGGTCAAGGTACCGGCGGCGATCGCGGCAAGGGTGTCGTTGGTGGTCATGCGTCCTCCATGCGTAGGCACACGGACCCGCTCGGGACGGGCTGCGACCGGATCCGGACTCCCTGGACAGCGATGGCGGTGCGGGACGAGCGGCACGCAAGACCCACGGTCTGCGGCGCATCGCCATCACCAGCCATCTCCTCACCGGAGATTCCACGGCCACCACCGCGCGGTGTGCTGTCGCGCGGTGGTCGGTGGCGAAACGACCGTGGCGCACGAAGACCACGCCGCCAACTCCAGGCAATGCCCGGATGACTGTAGTCATAAATGCGACCGCGGCAGGGAGGCCATTTCGATCGCGACCCTGCCGCGATACGTGCTCCCATTGGTCCGGCCACCTTGTGCGACCAACCACCGACTGCCCCAAGATAGTGGGGTCCAGGTGGAGGGTCAACACCAAATGTGGGAAAACCCCGCAAACCCTTGTGGCGCAAAGCACTGTCTGACGAACGGTCGTCCGAAGGGTGCGAACCCGTCCAAGTGGACTGCGCAGTCAAGGCCCAAACCGGCACGTTTGCGAATTGGTTGGGTCCGGTTGGGGTAGCTGCGGCACGTAGCGATGCCGAAGCAGGTCACAGTTGGCGGCGACCGCTCTGGGAGGCATTGCACGCTTGGCACGGTGGCATGCCCGCAGCACGCGCCAGCGACAGGAAGAGCTTGCCACCGCCAATATTGGTCGAGTGCGCGGTGCCCTCACCGCTCGCGGGACACGCCGTGAACCCATCCCTGGGGGCTCGGTGGCGGCATCCATGCCGCCACACGGTCCCGCAAGCGGCGAGGACACCGCACCAGACAGTTGGTCGGCGCTCGTTCGAAAAGCTGTCTGTCGTGCGGCGCCCCTCAGACATGGAGCCAATCGTCATGATCGAACAGGCCGCATCCAGCACTGCTCTTCCATGCGCCCCGACCATCTCGACGGGCCCTTGCCCGCCCACCGTCGCGGGACCTTGAGCGGCATGGATGCCGCGCCAGAGCCTACAGGGACGTACTTGCGGCGTGTTCCACGATGGTGGGCGGGCAAGGGGGCCCTGCAGCAAACTCGCAGCGTCGAGGTTGGGCGTGCAAGGGCAATGCAGCCAATCCACCGACCAGCGTGCTGCCTGATGGCCACGGAGGCGCTGTCAGCCGCTATCAAGTGAACAGCATTACGCCCTGAGCGCGGCCACGCGCGGATCAGATCTCGGTCGGGCCGAGATGGTGGCGCTTGCGGTAGCGGATCGACGACCACACCGAGGCGGCGATGAAGGCCACGCCGATCAGGCCGGTCAGCACCTCCGGCACGTGGTAGACGGTGCCCACCAGCATGATGATCGCCAGCACGCCGATGGCGTAATGGGCGCCGTGTTCCAGGAACACGAACTCGTCCAGCGTGCCTTTGTGCACCAGGTAGACCGTCATCGAGCGCACGAACATCGCGCCGATCGCCAGGCCCAGCATGATGATGACCACATCGCGGGTAATCGCGAACGCACCGATCACGCCGTCGAACGAGAACGAAGCGTCCAGCACTTCCAGGTACAGGAACGCGGCGATGCCCGAGCGCTTGGCCGGGCCCATGCTGCCGTCTTCGCTCTCTTCGGACTCGAACAAGGCATCCACGCTGCCCACCAGCAGATACAGCAGGATGCCGCCCAGGCCGGCGAACAGCACGCTCTGGAAAATCGCCTCTGGCAGGAACAGCTTGGTGCACAGCAGGACAGTCACCGCCACGATCACCGACATCGCGTCGGCCTTGCCCAGCTTGCCGACCAGCCGCTCCACCGGGCCGAGCCAGTGCAGCTTGCGCTCCTGGTCGAACAGGAAGTTCAGGAACACCAGCAGCAGGAACATGCCACCGAAGGCGGCGATGGACGGGTAGTTGTCGGTCAGCACCTGGCTGTAGCGTTCCGGCTCCTTGAGCGCCATTTGCATCACCGGCACCAGGCCCATGCCGGTGGCCACCGACACGATCACGATGGGAAACACCAGGCGCATGCCGAATACGGCGATCAGGATGCCCACGGTCAGGAACAACTTTTGCCAGAACGCGTTCATGTGCTTGAGCACACCGGCGTTGACCACCGCGTTGTCGAACGACAGCGATACCTCCAGCACGCTCAGCACCAGGCATAGCCACAATGCCTGCCACAGGCCCATGGAGGTGGTGTGGCCCCACCAGGCGGCGACGCCCAGGCAGACGGCGGCGACCAACAACGACATTCTGAACTCGCGAAACATTGACACTCCCAGGCGGGCCGAGACGACAGCCGGAGCAACGGGCCAGGGCAAGGCCCGGCAGATCCGGCGTGCGGTGGAGGATGGGGGACCGCGGCGTGACGTAACGTCAGGCCGGGCGCGGCTCGCCCATTATAGGGAGTGTCACCGCCATCAGGGTCGCATCGTCCGGATCCGGGCGCACGCCGAAGCCCAGGCTCTGGCACATCGCCAGCATGGTGCGGTTCTCGCGCAGCACCTGGCCTTCGATCTGCTTTAGGCCCAGCCAGCGCGCGTACTCGATCATGATGCGCATCAGCTGCCAGCCGATGCCGTGGCCCTTGAGGTCGGAGCGGATCAGGATGCCGTATTCGCCACGCGCGTAATCGGCGTCGGCATGCAGGCGCACCGCGCCGAGCATGTCGCCGGTCCTGGGGTCGATGGCCACCAGCGCGATCGAGCGGGCGTAATCGAGCTGGGTCAGGCGGGCGATGAACTCGTGGCTGAAATGCTTGACCGACTGGAAGAAGCGCAGCCGCAGGTCTTCGTCGGTGACCCGCGCAAAGAACGCGCGGAACAGCGCATCGTCCTCCGGGCGCACCGGGCGTACCAGCGCATGGGTGCCATCGCCCAGGCCGATCTGGCGTTCCCATTCCTTCGGATACGGAAAGATCGCAAAGCGCGGATGGCCGCGACCTTTGTGCAGCCTGCGCAGCGGCGCCACCGCCACGCGGGCGTCTAGCGCAATCACGCCCTCGCGGTCGGCCAGCAGCGGGTTGATGTCCAGCTCGGTGATTTCGGGGATGTCGGCAGCCAGCTGCGCCAGCTTGACCAGCACCAGCGCCACCGCGCGCTCGTCGGCGGCCGGCACGTCGCGGTAGGCCTTGAGGATGCGCGAGACGCGGGTGCGGCCGATCAGCTCGTGGGCCAGGCGCAGGTCCAGCGGTGGCAGCGCAAGCTCGCGGTCGTTGATGACCTCCACCGCGGTGCCGCCACGGCCGAACACGATCGCCGGGCCGAACACCGGGTCGTCGGCGATGCCGGCGATCAGTTCGCGCGCCTTGGGCCGCAGCACGGTGGGCTGCACGATCACCCCTTCGATCAGCGCAGTGGGGTGCGCGGCGCGTGCGCGCGCCAGGATGCCGGTGGCCGCTTCGCGCACCGCCGCCACGCTGGACAGGTTCAGGCGCACGCCATCCACATCGGACTTGTGCGCGATCTCGCGGGACAACACTTTCAAGGTGACCGTGCGGCCGACGGCCAGTAACGGGTCGGCCAGCAATGCGGCCTCGTTGGCGGTGGCGGCGACCTGCAACGGCACGATCGGGATGCCGTAGGCGGCCAGCAGGCGATTGGTCGCCAGCGGATCCAGCCAGCGCCGGCCGGCAGCCAGGGCCTCTTCCACCAGCGCACGCGCGATGCCGGCATCCACCACGAAGTCTTCCGGCAGGCTGGGCGGGGTTTCCATCAACGCCGCCTGCGCTTCGCGGTAGCGCACCAGGTGGGTGAAGCCGCGCACCGCATCCGATTCGGTGGCATAGGTGGGCACGCGCGCGGCGTTGAGCGCGGCGATGGCCGCATCGTCCTGGCCCAGCCACACCGCAAACACCGGTTTGTCGCGCTGGTAGCGGTTGCGCTGGTCCAGCGCGCGGTTCAGCGCCTTGGCCGCGTCGGCCGAGGAGGTGAACGCGGTGGGCACATTGACCACCAGCAGCGCGTCGTTCTCCGGATCGTCCAGCAACGCTTCGATCGCCGCCGCATAGCGCGCACCGTCGGCGTCGACAATGATGTCCACCGGATTGCTGCGCGACCACCCTTCCGGCAGCGATTGATCCAACCGGTCCAGCGTCTTGGGCGACAACTCGGCCAGGGTGCCGCCGCGCAGCACCAGCTGATCCACCGCCAGCTGCCCCACCCCGCCGCCATTGCTCAGGATGGCCAGCCGCCGGCCGGGAAAACTGCCGAGCCGGCCCAGCGTTTCGGCGGCGGCAAACAATTCGTCCAGCGCACCCACGCGCAACAACCCGGCACGTGCGAAGGCGGCGCCATACACCGCATCCGAGCCGGCCAGCGCCTGGGCATGGGTGTCGGCATTGGGATTGATGCGGAACTGGCGCCCCGATTTGACCACCACCACCGGCTTGGCACGCGCAGCGGCACGCGCGGCCGACATGAACTTGCGCGCATCGCCGATGCGTTCGACGTACAGCAGGATCGCGCGGGTGCGGTAGTCGGTGGCGAAGTAATCCAGCAGATCGCCGAAATCCACATCCAGCGTATCGCCCAGCGACACCACCGCCGAAAAGCCGACCGAGCGCGCCACGCCCCACTCCACCAAGGCGGCAGCAATGGCGCTGGATTCGGAAATCAACGCCAGATCACCGGCCTGCGGGCAATGCGCGGCGATGCTGGCATTGAGCCGCGCATGCGGGGCGATCACGCCAAGGCAGTGCGGGCCGAGAATACGCATGCCCTTGGCACGCGCAGCGGCTTCCATGCGCGCCGCCGGCGAGCCGGGACCGCTGCCGAGGCCTGCGGTGAGGATGATCGCCGCGGCAACACCACGCCGCGCGGCGATGGACACGATACGCGGCACGATGCGCGCCGGCGCGGTGATCACCACCAGGTCCGGCACCCACGGCAGATCGGTCAGCCGCGCCACCGTGCGCACACCGTCGATCTCGCGATAGCGCGGGCTCACCCAACCAATCTGGCCGGGAAACCCGGCCGCGCGCAGATTGCGCACCACCGCCCGCCCGGCCGAGCGCTCGCGCGGGCTGCCGCCGACCACCGCCACGGTGCCGGGGCGAAAGACCTGCTGCAGGTGGTAGGTACTCATCGGACCGGGGACGCGCATGCCATCGCGCTACGGTACACGCCCTGGGGGTTTCAGGGCATGGGCTGGCGTGGGCGAAAGCGCGATGCCTGTGCCGCCTGCCTGGTGCGCGCCTTGCGACCAGGTATTCGGCACCGGCGCCTTGCACGATGGCGTGTCGTCGTCGATCGACGCGCGTTCCGCTTGAGCGCTTTCGACCTGGTGATGTGTTCGACTGCTCAGCGCAGCAAGGATTACAGCGTGGTCATGCTGCAGCGCGGCCTGCCGCCGCCTGCCTACTTTGAAAGTGTCGAGGTCGATGTACGGCAACGCTCGGCGCCGTAGGCCACCGAATAAGGTTCGTCGTAGCATTTGATCAGGCCATCGACGACATCCAGGTTTGGTGGCCAGCGCATCTTCATCTCAGACCGTCCGCTCGTGGCCGGCCATACGACATAGCCATCCTGCAAGGGCGGCATGCCCTTGTCTTTCGGATACGGGACCGCTGCAAGCCGCGCCCGTGCGGCCTCCAGACCGGCGCGGTCGCGTTTGAGGAACGCGAGCATCGCATCCACATACGGATTCCAGCCGGCGAGATCCTCGGCCGCTGGCTCATACGATTGTTCGAACAGCGCGATCGCCCACGCCGTTTGCCCGGCCTCTGCACGCATCTGCCCTTCGTGCCAGGTCACGATGCCGCCCGTGATCGCGTGCGCCTGTCGGTAGTCGCGTAGCAGGTTGGCGGCCACCACGGTGCAACCGGGGCGGTCGGCAATGGTGCGCCAGCCGCCCTGCATGTCTTGATCGAAGGCGTTTTCGTCCAGCGCCAGCATGGCGGCGCGATCATAGGCGCAGGCCGGTGGATGGGCCTGTTCGGCCCATCCTGGCTGCGACATGGCGACCAGCAACGCACCCGCCCCAAGTAAATGCCGCAGCGCCTTGTTGCCCATCGCGATCTCCTTAACGTCTGTGTTGGCAAACCTTACAACAGCGTGCCGCTCAAGATCGCCGCCGCAATGCTGAAATAGATCACCAACCCGGTGACATCCACCAAGGTGGCCACGAAGGGCGCCGAGGCGCTGGCCGGGTCGAAGCCGAAGCGTTGCAGCACGAACGGCAGCATCGAGCCGGACAACGAGCCGAAGGTGACGATGCCGATCAGCGCGGCGCCGATGGTCAACGCCACCATCTGCCAGTGCGGGCCGTAGTCGTACAGGCCAGCGGTCTGCCAGATGGTGATGCGCACGATCGCCAGCACGCCCAGGATCGTCCCCAGGGTCAGGCCAGTGGGCAATTCGCGCAGTGCCACCTTCCACCAGTCGCCCAGTCGGATTTCGCGCAGCGCCAGCGAGCGGATCAGCAGCGAGGTGGCCTGCGAACCGGAGTTGCCGCCCGAGCTCATGATCAACGGGATGAACAAGGTCAGCACCACGGCCTTGGACAGTTCGTCCTCGAAGTGCTGCATCGCGCTGGCGGTGAGCATTTCGCCCAGAAACAGCACGCTCAACCAGCCCGCACGCTTCTTGATCATCTGGCCGAAGCCGATGTGCATGTACGGCTTGTCCAGCGCTTCCATGCCGCCGAACTTGTGCACGTCCTCGGTGGATTCGGCGATCAGCGCATCCAGCACGTCGTCGACGGTGACGATGCCCAGTACATGGCCATTCCGATCCACCACCGGAATCGCCAGCAAGTCGTGGCGACGGATCAGCCGGGCCACTTCTTCCTGGTCCAGTGCCGGGTCCACGGTGATCGGCGGATTGACCTGCGCCACCTCCAGGATCGGTGACTCCGGTGCACCGGTGATCAGCCGACGCATGGTCACCACTTGCTGCAGCACGCGGGTCTGCGGGTCGAGCAGATAGATCGCGTAGACGGTCTCGCGGCTGCGCTCCACTTCGCGGATGTGCTGCAGGGTCCGGCCCACCGTCCAGTCGGACGGTACGGCGACGAACTCGGTGGTCATCAGCGCGCCGGCGGTATTGGGCGGGTAGCGCATCAACGCCTGGATCGACAGCCGCGCCTCGGCGCTGAGCAGCCACAGCAGCGGCTGGCGCTGTTCGGCATCCAGGCCATGGAAGATGTCGGTGGCGCGGTCGTCGGCCATCTGCCCGAGTAGCGACGCGGCCTGCTCGGCCGGCAGCAAGGCCACCAGCATGCTGGCATCGCGCAATTCCGGTTGCTCGAGCACCTTCACCGCACGTGGCGGCGGCAACGCGGCCAGCACTTGTGCCGCTTCGTCGCGGTCGAGGGTGTTGAGATATTCCACCGCATCGGCCGTGTTGAGCTCGGCCAGGGGTGCGGTCAGTGCATCGACGCCTTCGGCAAGGCGCAGGGTTTCGTCGTACATGGTGGTTCGCCTGGTGACGACCGTCGTCGATGACAGCCGGCGAACCTGAGCCTCAGGCGCGCGCCAGCTGGGTCATCGACCCGGGTCTAGGGTGACTGTCGCTGGACATGGGTAAGGGCTCCAAAGGTGCGTCCCGGCCGGTGATCCGGGCGGTGGCGCGGCGCAGTCTGCGCGTCTGCGTCGGCTTGGTCAATGCCCTGCGCGTCGCTCGCTTAAGTGGGCTTCCTGAAGCCCGGCGGCACAGGCCTGCACCGGACATGCACCAGGCAGGCCTTCGATAAACAGCCCGGCAGCGGCGCAATGTGGAGCATGCCTGCGCACGGGGTGTGGCGAAGCGTCGCGGCCAGGCTGCGCGCGCGATACGCCATAGCCTGCAGGGCCAGCGGGTTGGCAGGTGTTGATACGCCGTTGCCGTGGCGCCCTTGGCCGCCGAGACGGAGCCGCGTCAACGCCTGTCGCCGTGTCGTGCCGAGAGCCACAGTTCATTGCTACAGTCCGCTTCCCGCAACGCCTGGTGCGTTGCTTTCCGCCATGGCATCGGCCATCGCATCCACGCAGTGCGTTTTTCTTCCGGAGTTTGTGCATGCCCTCTTCCAGGTCGCTTCTGTTACGTCGGATCAGTCCGCTGTGCCTGTGTATCGCCGCCGGCTGGGGCGCGGTGGGCATGGCGCAAACCGCGCTGCCCGAGAGCAAGCCGGTGGAGGCGCACGAGACCGCGCCGCACACCGGGCACGAATGGGGCTATACCGGTCCGGAAGGTGCCGAGCATTGGGCCGACCTGGCCGAGGAAAATGCGCTGTGCGGTAGTGGCCAGCAGAACAGCCCCATCGATCTGAAAGGCGCCATCGACGCCAACCTGGGCACGCTGCTGCTGAACTACAGCGCCGTGCCGATGGTCGTGCGCAACACCGGCCATTCCATCCAGCTGGACCTGCACGACGGCGGCACCATGGCGACCGGCGGCAAGCAGTATCAAGCGCTGCAACTGCACTTCCACCACCCAAGCGAGCACCTGTTGAACGGCCGGCGTTTCCCGATGGAAGCGCACCTGGTGCATCAGGGCCCGGACGGAACGCTGGGCGTGCTGGCGATCTTCTTCGAAACCGGCAAGGCCAACCCGGCGTTCCAACGTGTGCTCGACGCCATGCCCAAGGAAAAGGATCAGACCCGGCAGGTCTCCAACGCCACGGTCAACGCCAGCGACTTCCTTCCGCCGAAGAGTCAACGCAGCTTCTATCGCTACGAAGGCTCGCTGACCACGCCGCCGTGCAGCGAAACGGTGGACTGGGTGGTGCTCAGCCAGCCGGTGCAGGTGTCGGAGGCGCAGATCAACGCATTCGAACGCGTGTACCCGTTCAATGCACGCCCGCTGCAGCCGCTGGATCGGCGTTTTCTGCTTAAAAGTCACTGATTGCGCGCACTGTGTCGACCAAGGCTCGGTGCCATGCATTGCATGCGCACTGAGCTTGCAGGCGCAGGCGTTGCCGGACTGATCAGTACACACCTACGCAGATAGGTGCCGGGCGCACATCGCGCAGCACGGCATCGCCGCCGTGCCTATGGCGCGCGCGCAGGCCAACGGACCGGCGCGGCATAATGCGACCCTCAACGGAGAGTACGCATGCATAGCGGTGGTCTGGAACTGGCGTTGGTGCTGATGCTGGCCGCCATCGTGGCGGTGCCGGTGTTCAAGCGCTTCGGCCTGGGTGCGGTGCTGGCCTATCTGGTCGCCGGCGTGGTGCTCGGCCCGGACGGCGTGGGTGTGGTGCAGGATGCCGAACGCATCAGCGGCGCGGCCGAGATCGGCGTGGTGATGCTGCTGTTCGTGATCGGGCTGGAGCTGTCGCCGGCGCGCCTGAAGGTGATGCGCCATTCGGTGTTCGGCGCCGGCGCCACCCAGGTCTTGGTGACTGCGGTGATCCTGGGCGGCCTGCTGATGGCAGCCCACCTGGGCTGGAAGAGCGCACTGATCGTCGGCGTGGCGCTGGCGCTCTCATCCACCGCGGTGGGTCTGCAATTGCTGGCCGAACGCAAGGCGCTGGGCAGCGACTACGGGCGGCTGGCGTTCGCCATTTTGCTGTTCCAGGATCTGATCGCAATCCCGCTGCTGGCGGCCATCCCGCTGCTCGGCGGCAGCAAGAACGCAACCCTGGAATGGCAGGACGTGGCCAAGGCCATCGCGGCCCTGGCGCTGGTGATCGTGTGCGGCCGCTTTGTGCTGCGTCACCTGTTCAACGTGGTGGCGCGCACGCGGATGCCGGAAGTGTTCACTGCCAGCGCCTTGCTGGTAGTGCTGGGCACCGCCTGGATCATGCAGGAAGCCGGCTTGAGCGCCAGCCTGGGCGCGTTCATCGCCGGCGTGTTGCTGGCCGATTCGGAATTTCGCCACGAACTGGAATCGCAGATCGAACCGTTCGAAGGCTTGCTGCTGGGCCTGTTCTTCATCTCGGTGGGCATGGGCATCGATCTCAACCGCGTGGTGGCCGAGCCGTGGTTGATTGCCGCGGGGGTGGCGATTCTGCTGGTAGTGAAGTTCTCGTTGCTGGTCGGCATCGGCAGCGTGGCCAAACTCCCGCTGCGCAGCAGCCTGATGCTGGGCAGCGTGCTGTGGCTGGGCGGCGAATTTGCGTTCGTGGTGTTCAACGAAGCCGATCATGTGGGCCTGCTGGAGCCGGCCAATCACGACCGGCTGGTGGCCATCGTCGGCGTGTCGATGGCACTGACGCCGCTGTTGCTGCTCGGCATGCAACGCATCCTCAACGGACCGCTGCGCGTGCGCGCGCCCAACACCGATCGCCCGTTCGACACCATCGATGCGCAGACGCCCAAGGTCCTGGTCGCCGGAATGGGCCGCTTCGGCCAGGTGGTCGCGCGCTTGCTGACCGCACGGCACGTACCGTTCGTAGCACTGGAACACAACCCCGACACCGTGGAAGACCTGCGCCGTTTCGGCAGCCAGCTGTATTACGGCGACCCCACCCGCCCCGAGCTGCTGCGCGCTGCCGGTGCCGAGCGCATCAAGGTGTTCGTGATCGCGGTGGACGACCCGGAAACCAACATCAAGACGGTGCGACTGATCCGTCGCCTGTACCCGCAAGCCACCGTGCTGGCACGCGCACGCAACCGCCAACACGCCTGGAAACTAATGGACCTGGGCGCAGAACCGTTCCGCGAAGTGTTCGCTTCCAGCCTGGAACTGAGCGAACGCGTGCTGACCTCGCTCGGCCTGGGCGAGGCGCTCGCACACGATCACGTCAAACGCTTCCGCCAGCACGACGAAGACCTGCTACGGCGCCAGCATCTGGTCTACGACGACGAAGCCAAGGTGATCCAGACCTCGCGCGACGCCCGCGCCGACCTGATGAACCTGTTCGAAGCCGACGTCAAGGCGGATGTGGATGGGGATGATGAGACGGTGGTGTCGGCAACGCGGGACACCTGAGTGCTGATGCATTCGTAGCGCCAATGTGCAGCGTCGGCCGCGACGATCATGAAATAGCGCGCGATCGAGAAAATCGAGTGCGAAGACGCTTCATTACGCCCGCGCAGTGTCGTTGAAGATGGCTTCAACGCAGCATCGACGTCAGCGCTACTTTGCGCTTGCCGCGTCCAGCGACCAGGCGGATGCATCAAGCATCCGCAGTGGGTGGCGCATGGACGCGTTTGCGTTGACGTTTCAGCGTCTTAAAAATGCATTGCAGCGCCAAACAACCAACCCTTGGATCGCGCCCCGCCAGTGATCGATCCAAGCGGACAGCGCCAGCCGCGCAACGCGGCTGGCGCGTGCAGCCGCCTTAGCTACGTCCCGTGCGCCCAGACGTTCGTTTGCTTGCCGACTTTTTGGCAGCGCCATGGCCTGCCGTTGCGCTGCTCGCGCGCTTCGCCGCAACGTTTGGAACATGCTTGCTTGCGCGTTTAATGACTGCTTTTTTGGCGACCTTGCGGCTCGCACCGGCTGTGCCTTCACTCGATGCCGAAGCCGCTGTTGATGCGCGTTTGGTTGGCGCCTTGGTCGTCTTCTTCGCTGCTTTCTTGGTGGCTTTCTTCACCGGCGTCGCACCAGCACGCACTTCGGGCGGACGGCGTGGCGGTGGTTTGCGTCCAGGGGTGAGCGCGCGCCAGGCGTGTCCGCCATTCATCGCCAGCAAGGCGTCGGCGGCCGAGGGGCCGGCACTGCATGCGGCGTAATTGGGGAAGTCGCTCGGCGGTTGTTTCCATGCATCCAGGATCGGCTGCACGATGCGCCAGGCGCCTTCCACCATGGCCGCATCCTGGAACAGGCCGGCTTCGCCGTTCATGCAGTCCTGCAGCAGGCGCTCGTAACCCACGGTGTATTCCTTCGGAAACCAGTCGCGGTACCGGAAATCCATGCGTACCGGCGCCAGCGCCACCTGCGCGCCGGGGCGCTTGACGTCGAACTGCAGCGAGATGCCTTCATCGGGCTGGATATGTAGCACCAGCCAGTCGGGGCCGTAGCCGCCGACTTCGGTGCTGCGGAACGGCGCCAGCGGCGCGGGCTTGAAGCGGATGGCGATCTCGGTGGTGCGTTCGCGCAGGCGCTTGCCGGTGCGCAGGTAGAACGGCACGCCGGCCCAGCGCCAGGTGTCCACTTGCAGCTTCATCGCCACATAGGTTTCGGTATCCGAATCTTCCGGCACGGTGTCTTCTTCGCGATAGCCCGGTACCGCGCTGCGGCTCACCGCACCGGAGGCGTATTGCCCACGCACCACGTCTTCGGGTTTGATCGGACGCACCGCTTCGATCACTTCGGCGCGACGGCGATGCATGGCTTCGGTGGTGAAGGCCGCCGGCGGTTCCATCGCAATCATCGCCAGCAACTGGAACAAGTGATTGGGCACCATGTCGCGCAGGCACCCGGTGGGGTCGTAGAAGCGTCCGCGCCCTTCCACGCCGATGGTTTCGGCGGCGGTGATCTGCACATGATCGATGCGGTCGCGGTTCCACACCGGCTCGAACAAGCCGTTGGCGAAGCGGAACGCAAGAATGTTCTGCACGGTTTCCTTGCCCAGGAAATGATCGATGCGGAACACCTGATTTTCGTGCAGCACTTTGGCGACAGTGGCATTGAGATGCTTGGCGCTGGGCAGATCGTGGCCGAAGGGTTTTTCCACGATGACGCGACGCCAGCCCTCGCCTTCGCGCTGCTTGACCAGACCGGCTTCGCCCAGGTTGAGCAACACCGGCTCGAAGAAACGCGCGGCGGTGGCCAGATAGAACAGCACATTGCCTTGTGTGCCGTAGCGCTTGTGCAGTTTCTCCAATAAGCCGCCTAGCGCCTGATACGCGCCCAGGTCGGTAAAGTCGCCGCGCAGGTACTGCATGCGCTCGCGCAGCCAATCCCAGGTGGCGTTGTCGAAGGCATCGGTCTGGAATTCGGCATCGCGGCTGCTCAGCAGCTCCGTCATCGACTGACCCATGTTGGTGCGCCAAGCGCGCTCGCTGATGTCGCCGTGGTCCATACCGACGATGGCGAACTCTTCGCCCAGCGCGCCGGCGCGGCGCAGGTTGTACAGCGCCGGCATCACCAGGCGCTTGGTCAAATCGCCGCGTGCGCCGAACACCACGATGATGCACGGCGGGGTCGTTGCTTGCTCACTCATGGATGCGTTTCCTTTTCGCCCATGCGTCCATGCAGGCGCAATGCCGCATTGACCAGGGCCACGTGGGAATACCCTTGCGGGAAGTTGCCAAGCATGCGTTTTGTACGCGGGTCGTATTCTTCGGCAAGCAGGCCAACGTCGTTGCACAACCCAAGCAGGCGCTCGAGCAATGCACGCGCCTGGTCGGTGCGGCCGATCAACGCATAGTTTTCCACCAGCCAGAAACTGCAGGCCAGAAAGGTGCCCTCGCCGGCCGGCAGGCCATCGGCGCTGTCGTCGGCGCGATAGCGTTCGACCAGGCCATCGATGGTCAGCTCGCGCGCGATCGCATCGGCAGTGGCGGCAACACGCGGATCGTCCGCCGGCAGAAAGCCCACGATGGGAATCAGCAACAGCGAGGCATCCAGCTGGTCCGAGCCGTAGCTCTGCACGAAGTGGCCATCCGGGTGCACGCCTTTTTCCAGGACTTCGGCATGGATTTCTTCGGCAATGCGGCTCCAATGCGCACGTTTTTCGGCGTCCGCATTGGTGATGCCGTCGCGCGCGCCGCAATCGAACGCCAGCCAGGCCATCACCTTGGAATGGACGAAGTGGCGGCGCTCGTCGCGGATTTCCCAGATGCCTTCGTCTGGCTGACGCCACAGCGTTTCCAGCGTATCCAGGATGTTTTCCAGCAGCGACGCGGACGAGCCATCGTCGTCGGACGGTGAACCCACGCCTTTTTCGCGTGCGTAATGAAAGGCGCCGATCAACTCGCCATAGACATCGAGCTGAAACTGATCCACCGCGCCATTACCGATGCGCACCGGGCCGGAATCTTCATAGCCGGGCAACCAATGCGCTTCCCATTCCTGCAAGCGGCGTTCGCCGGCGATGCCGTACAGCGCCTGCAATTGATCCGGCGAGCCGGCAATGGCGCGTTGCACCCAATCGCGAAACGCGGCTGCCTCATCGCGATAACCGGCCTGCAGCAACGCAATCAGGGTGAACACCGAATCGCGCAACCAGCAGTAGCGGTAATCCCAATTACGCGTGCCGCCCAGCTGCTCCGGCAGCGAGGCGGTGGGTGCGGCGACGATGCCGCCGGTGGGTAGATAACTCAGCCCTTTCAACACCACCAGCGAGCGGCGCACCTGCTCGGTCCACGGCCCGACGTCGGTGCAGCGGCGCGCCCAGCCATGCCAGAACGCGGCGGTGCGTTGTCGTGCCTGCTCGGCGTCGATCAAAGGCGGCGTGGGCAGATGCGAAGCGCCGTGACTGAGCAGAAACCAGGTGCTTTCGCCTTCGCGCAACGTGAAGTCGGCTTCGGTGCCCATGTCTTGGCCGCGCAGTGTTTGCGGCGAACGCAAGGCAAGTTGATCGGGGCCGGCAATGGCGCGAATACCGCCATCGATGCGTGTGACCCAGGGCACCGTGCGGCCATAGTTGAAACGGAAGGTCAGCCGCATGTGCATCGGCACGCTGCCCTGCACGCAGCGCACGATCCGCACCAGGTGCTGGTGGACCTCGGTGTTTTCGCTGGCGACCATGAAGTCGACCAGTTCCACCGTGCCGCTGTCGGTGATCATGCGCGTGCACAGCACCAGACTATCGTCTTCGTAGGCGCGCTCGGTGCGGAAGTCGTCGGCCGGCGATAACGCCCATTGACCGTGTTGTTCGTCGCCCAGCAAGGATGCGAAGACCGCGTCGGAATCGAAGCGTGGCAGACACAGCCAGTCGATGGTGCCGCGGTGGTCGACCAGGGCCGCGCTGTGGCAGTTGCCCAGCATGGCGTGGTCCTCGATACGCACGCTCATTGGTCGGGCGCTTCCTTCCGGCGAAAGAGCGCGCAGTCTTGCATGCGCCGTGTCGGGATCAGGTTAGGACTGCGCCGGCAGACGCAGCAAGGGTGGCACCGTGTGTTCCAGGCGGCGTACCAGTGCCGGGTCCATGTCCGCATAGTCGTCGGGAATCTGCAGACAGATCAGCCGGCAATGGCGCAGGTGCGCAGCGAAGCGTTTGCGCAGCAATTGCAGATGACGCGGTTCCATCACCATCACCACTTGCGCTTCCTGCAGCAACTCCGGGGTGACCTGCACCTCGGCATCTACGGCCAGCCCGGCCGATTGCGCCTGCACGCCGGGCCAGTCGGCGAACACGCGCTCGGCAGTGGGGCTGCGCAGGCGGTTGCGGCTGCACACGAACAACACCCGCAGCGGTTGCCCGCCGCGCTGGCTCAGCGGCCGTCGCGCAGGAAGCGCGCCATCGAGGAAACACCCGGTAGCGCCGGTTCGAACTGGCCGGCCACATCGATGAAGCCGCGCATGATGGCGATCTCGCGCGGGGTGCGGTTGAGCGCATCGCGGCGGTCGGCGTCAGCGCCTGCCCGCAGCAAGCGCTGCACCAGCAACGGCAGGCCGTGCAATGCGGCCAGATGCAGCGGGCCGAAGCCGCGCTGGTCGGCCACGTCCAGCGAGACATCTTCGTCGAGCAGGCGTTCGACGCCGGCCAGCACCACCTGCTCGTCGCAAGTGGTGCCCGGTTCGGCTCGCGCGCCCAGCAATAGCAGCAACGGGCTGACCCGGCCACCGGCCAGGCATTCCGGATCGGCGCCAGCCAACAGCAAGGTGTCCAGCAACGCCAGCAAGCGGCTCTTGTCGCGCGCGGTGAAGCCGTACAACGCGGCGCAATGCAGCGGCGCCAGCCCCTGATTGTCGGTGGCGTGCACGTCGGCCGCGGCGGTAAGCAGACGCGCCACGATGTCCGGCAGTCCCAGCGCGCAGGCCAGCATCAGCACGGTCACGCCGCCCGGCAGACGATGTTCGATCTGCGCACCGGCCTGCAGCAACGCGGCGGCGATCTCGGTCTGGCGCATGCTCACCGCCGCCGATAACGGCGTGGCGCCGCTATTGGCCGCACGTTGCGGATCGGCGCCACGGCCAAGCAGATGCGCGACCACGCCAAGATGGCCGCCACCGGCCGCACGCAGCAGTGCGGTGCAGCCTTGCGCGTCGACGGCGTCGACCGGCAGGCCGAGGTCGATCAGGCGACGCACCGCATCGGTATCGCCCACCATCGCGGCGGCCGGCACATCGGCTTCGCGCAGCGTGCGGCGCGGCAGCGACCAGATGCGCCAATCCAGCCAGTCGGCCAGATCGCGACGGCCGATCGACAGCGCCACACCCAGCGGGGTCTGCCCGTCGGCAGCGCGCGCTTCCGGCGAGGCGCCCTGCTTGACCAGCAATTTCAGCGACGCGTCGCGGCCGAGTGCGGTGGCCAGATGCAGCGCGGTCATGCCGTGGCTGTCGCGCGCTTCGCGGTCCACACCATGTTCCAGCAACCACTGTTGCAGGCGCAGCCAGCCAAGACGTACGGCCAGCGACAACGGCGGATCGCCCGCGGCCGACGGCGCGAACGGATCGGCGCCGCGTTCGAGCAATTCCAGTGCGAACTGTTCCAGCCCGCGCGATGCGGCGTCGTGCTGCACGCACGCGCTGAGCAACCGGGTCAGGCCACCGGCGCCTGCCGGCGAGGCGCCATGCCGCAGCAATGCCTGCAAGGCCGGCACCGCCTCCACGCCACGCGAGAGCAGCGCGAACATCGGTACATCGCCGCAAGCATCGCGCACTTCGGCATCGGCGCCGTGGCGCAGCAGCCAGTCGACCGCATCGGCGTTCAAGGCCAGATGCGCATCGTGCAGCAGGCCGCCAAGTTCTTCCGGGCCGCACAGTCGCGCCAGCGCATCCAGGCCATCGCGTTGACCGAAGTGCAGGCCTTCGCGCAGCAACACCAGCGGCGGGCGATCGGGCAGCACCGCAACGCCGGGGGTGTCGCCATGCCCGTCGCTGACGGCGGCCGGCAAGGGGTACGCGGGATCGAGCAATTGCACGATCGCCCAACGCCCGGCTTCGGCGGCGACGTCCACCGCGCGACGGCCATGCACATCGACGCCATCGGCCGGCACCTGCAGATCGAGCAAGCGCCGGATCAGCGCCGGCGACACGCTGTCAGCGGCGCAGGCCAGCATCAACGCATTGCGGCCGTCGCCATCGATGGCCAGCACATCGGCCTTGCGCGCGACCAGGCGTTCCAGCACCGCGCTGCGCGCCTGACGGGCGGCATCCAGCCACGGGGTGCGGCCGAGCAGATCGCGCGCTTCCAGATTGGCGCCGGCCGACAACAGCGCCTCGACGATGTCGCCGTGGCCAGCCAGCGCGGCTTCGTGCAGGGCACTGCGGCGCTGGCGATCACGCGCATCCACGCGCGCCTTGTGCTTGAGCAGCAATTGCACGCCGGCCGGGTCGTCTTCTTCGGTACCGGCCGCTGCCAGCAGTACTGGTGCGCCACCGTCCGGTTCGGACTGTGCGCCGCGCTCCAGCAGAAATTTGGCCAGCCGCCAGTTGCCGACCTGGCAGGCCATCGCCAGCGGCGAGTGGCCTTCGTTGTTGAGCGCGTCCAGTTCGGCGGCCGCGTCGCGCAGCAGCGCGGCCACGCCCGGGTCGGAACTGCGCACCGCATGATGCAATGGCGTATTGCCGTCGTTGTCGCTGGCGCGCGGGTCGGCGCCATTGGCCAGCAAGGTCATCACCGCATCGGGGCGGCCATGCCAGCTGTCGCGGGTGGCGGCCAGCAACGGGGTCATGCCGCGGTGCGGCTGGTTGACGTCGACGCGGCGCACGATCAACTCGCGCAGCAGGCGCAGATCCGGCAGCACCGCCGCCAGCGCCGGCAGGCTGCGTTGATCGCGCCATTCCGGCAGCGGCAGCGCCTGCGGGTCTGCGCCGGCCTCCAATAGCTGCAGCGCGCGGTCCACCCGGCCGCTGCGCGCAGCTTCGAACAGTTCGGGCACCAGCTGATGCTGGGCGACCGGCTCCAGCGGGCGCGGTTCGGCCGCCGCTTCGGAGAAGAAATCGGCCGCCTGGCGTGCTACCGGCGCATCGCTGCGCAGTGGCGCGGCGGTACGTTGCAACAGTAGATGGGCGGCGGGCAGCAGCGCGCTGGCGGCAATCGCCAGGCCCCAGCGCAGACCACCGGACAACCAGCCCGGCCAGGCCAGCGCCACCACCAGGGTGCACACCGCCAGCACCAGTGCCGCAGCCAGCAGGCCGCGCCAAGCATGCAATTCCTGCGTGGCCAGCGCGTGCCAGCGTGGCGCCAGCGCGCCGCCATCGCGTTCCACCTCGCCCCACAAGGGCCAGGTCCGCCACAGCCCCAGCAAGGCGGCGCTGACGGCCACGCTTAACGCCAGCGCGGCGGCCAGGCTGCCGCTGTCGCGTAACGCGGTCAGCGGCCAGCTGATCAGTGCGGCCAGCGCCAGCAGGCCCACGCCCCAGATCGCCAGCAACGGCGGCAGCGCCTGCGCGATGGCGCGCGGCTGGCTCGGCAAGGCGCGCGTGCCACGCGCCCACGACACCGCCAGGGCGAACGCCGGCTGCGCCAGCCATAAGCTCAGCGCAGCAACCACACCGCCAACGCCACCGAGCACGCACAGCACCACGCCGGCCGCACCGGCCAGCGCCGCGGCGCGCATCCGTGCGCCACGCGCAGGCTCAGTCATAGTCGCACTCGCCCGCCAGCACCACCGTCTTGGGCAGCTGCAGGTAGAAGCCGTGCTTGCCGAGCGCTTCGCGCACGGTTGCCACATCGGCCTGCGCCAGCCGGCGCTCAGGCGTCAACGCCACCTCCAGCACGAATGCGAATGGCGCCAACTGCGTGTGCACCGCAGCAGGAAGACCGGAGAAATCGTCACGCGTGGCGAGATAGACGAAGGTGTCCTGCTTGCGTTGGCTTTTATAGACGTAGGCGTGCATGCGCGCGTGGTCGCGCTCGAAAGAGAAGTGGGTCGCAGGATTGTGTCGCAATTGCGGCGACGGCGAAAGCACGGCCTGCGCGAAAAATCCCAGCCGCGTCAGCGACATGACTGGCACGTTCAGTTGCGCCATCCACGGGGCTGGCGCACGCCATCGATATACTGAGTGCACTTTTCGCCAGCCAGACCATCGTGAGCCAAGCGCAGCATTCGTCCCAGATGGCCCCGGTCGCCGTCACCGCGTTCACTTCCACTACCGCGCTCGGCGCCGGGCTTGCCGCCCAGGCCGCCGCGTTGATCGCACGCCGTAGCGGGCTGCGTCGCAACGATTTCGGCCCGCAACCGCGGCTGCCCTGTTGGGTCGGCCGCGTCGATGGCGTGGAAGCGGTGGTGCTACCCGATGCCCTGCAACAGTGGGATTGCCGCAACAACCGCCTGGCCTGGCTGGCCCTGCAGCAGGACGGCATGGCGCAGGCGGTGCAAGCGGCCGCGCAGCGCTACGGCGCCGAGCGCGTGGCGGTGATCATCGGCACCTCCACCTCCAGCATCGGCGCCAGCGAAGAAGCGTATACGCGGCTGGTCGAAGACGCCGACGGCGCGCGCTTCCCCGAGGATCTGAATTGTCGGATTGTGCACACCCCGCATTCGCCGGGCGACTTCGTGCAGCAGGCCACCGGCTTGCGGGGTCCGTGCGTGACCGTGGCCACGGCCTGTTCATCCAGCGCCAAGGTGTTCGCCCAGGCGGCCCGGCTGATAGATGCCGGCGTGATCGACGCGGCGCTGGTCGGCGGTGTGGACACCTTGTGCGGCAGCGTGCTATTCGGCTTCAACTCGCTACAGGTGGTCGCACCGGAGATGTGCCAACCATTCGATGCGCGCCGGGTCGGCCTGAGCATTGGCGAGGCGGGCGGCTTTGCGCTGCTGGAACGCCCGGCCGCCGCACCGAATGCGGCGCTGTGGCTCTACGGCTACGGCGAATCCAGCGACGCACACCATATGTCGACGCCGCATCCGCAAGGCCTGGGCGCACAGCTGGCGATGCACGGTGCGCTCGAACGTGCCGGCCTGGAGCCAGCCGCGGTGGGTTACCTGAATCTGCACGGTACCGCTACGCCGGCCAACGACAGCGTGGAAGCCGCCGCCGTGGCGGCGATCTTCCCCAGCACCTTGCACGCCAGCTCGACCAAAGCCTGGACCGGCCACACATTGGGCGCGGCCGGCATCGTCGACTCGGTGATTGCGCTGCTCGCGCTGCGCGACGGCGTGCTGCCCGGCACGCTCAACAGCGACGTGCCCGACCCGGCCTGCGGCCCGCAGATCCGCTTCGACAACGCCCATGCCCGGATCGACTACGCCATGAACAACTCCTTCGGTTTTGGCGGCAACAACTGTTCGCTGCTGTTCGGGCGGGCCCGCTGATGCTGACCGCCACCATCGAAGGGATCGGCTTCTGGACCCAGGGGCTGCCCAACTGGGAAGCTGCCAGCGCGTTCGCGCGCGGCGGCGAGCTGCAGGAAACCCCCGCCCGCCCGGCGCCGCAGTTGCTGGCCGCCAACGAACGCCGCCGTGCGCCGGACACGGTGGCGGTGTCGCTGGAGGCCGCGCTGGCCGCCTGTCACGCCGCAGGCCGCGACCCGGCCAGCCTGCCATCGATCTTTACCTCAGCGTACGGCGATCTGGCCATCTCCGATTACATGTGCACCACGCTGGCCAGCGAGCCGTTGGCGATCTCGCCGACCAAGTTCCATAACTCGGTGCATAACGCCGCTGCCGGCTACTGGACCATCGGCGCTGGCGCGAGGACCCCGGCCACCGCGATCAGCGCCAGCCTGGGCAGCTTCGCGCAGGGCCTGCTGGAAGCGCTGGCGCAGCGCGCTGCCGGCGTAGAGGCAGTGCTACTCGCCAGCTACGACGCCCGCTCGGTCGGGCCGTTGGGTCGGGTCGCCCCCAGCCAGGGCCTGCTCGGTGCCGCGCTGGTGCTGGGCACGCCCGGCCAGGCCAGCAAGCCGCAGCTGCACGCGCAGCTGGACGACGGCACGCCCTCGCCCGGCGATGGCGCGCTGGCACGTCACGTCGCCAACAATGCGATGGCGCCGATGCTACCGCTGTTCGATCTGCTGGCCGGCAGTGGCGACAGCGTGGCGCTGTATGCCGGCCCGGGCCGGGTGCTGCGCGTGGAGATCCAGCGATGAGCCGGCAACCGCTGAGCGGCGACGACACCGCCATCCTGGTGCCGGCCTTGAACGAGGCACTACGCATCCGCGAAGTGGTCACCGACGCGCTGACCTATTGCTCGCACGTGATCGTGATCGACGACGGCTCCGACGACGGCACCGCCGAATGCATCGCCGGCATGCCAGTGATGCTGATCCGCCACCCGCAGCGCATGGGCAAGGGCGCCGCCTTGCGCAGCGGGTTTGCCGAAGCGCAGCGGCTCGGCATGCGCGCGGTGATGACCATGGACGGCGATGGCCAGCACAAGGCAGCCGATTTCCCGCGCCTGCTGGCTGCCGCCAACCGCCACCCCGGCTGCGTGATCATCGGTGCGCGCATGCGCAAGCGCGCCACCCAGCCCACCATCCGCCGGATCGGCAACGATTTCGGCGACTGGGGCATCGCCTGGGCCTGCGGCTTTCAGCTGGTGGACAGCCAGAGCGGCCAACGGCTGTATCCGGCCTCGGTGTTCACCCTGCCCGAGGTGCCCGGCGAAGGCTTCGTGTTCGAAGCGCAGCTGCTGATTTCGGCCGCACGCCAGGCCGGCGCGCGCGTGGTCGCGGTGCCGATCGAGACCCGCTATGCCGGCACCTCACCCGGTACCTTTCGCAAGAGCCATTTCCGGCTGGGGCGCGACCTGTGGAACATCACCTCGCACGTGGTCAAACAGGTCTGGGCGTATGGCCATGTCTGGCGCGAATACCGCCGCGTGCGCGCCAATCCGGTGGTCGTTGACGATGCCGACGGCGAATTTGCTACTGTGCCTGCGGTCACCAAGAGCAACCCGTCCTCATGAATGCACAGCGCGCCGATGTCGTGATCACCGGAGGTGGCCTGGCCGGCTTGAGCCTGGCGTTGCAGTTGAAGCAACGCGATCCCGCACTGGCGATCACCGTGCTGGAACGGCGTGCGCATCCGGTCCGCGAGGCCGCGTTCAAGGTCGGCGAATCCACGGTGGAAATCGGCGCGCATTATTTTGCCGACGTGCTTGGCCTGCGCGAGCATCTGGAGACGGAGCAGATCCGCAAGTTCGGCTTCCGCTTTTTCTTCTCCGACAAGCGCGAAGACATCGACCGCTGCACCGAGCTGGGCGTGAGCAAGATCCTGCCCACGCCATCCTGGCAGATCGACCGCGGCCGCTTCGAGAATTTCCTGGGCGAACGCGCCCGCGCGCAGGGCATTAGCTTTGTCGACAGCTGCAGCGTCAAGGGCGTTGCGTTGTCCGAGGACGACACCGACCATGCGGTGCGCTTCGAACGCGATGGCACAGCCGGCACGCTGAGCGCACGCTGGGTGGTGGACGCCAGCGGCCGCGCCGGCCTGCTCAAGCGTAAGCTCGGCCTGGCACAGGACAACGACCACAACGCCAACGCAGTGTGGTGGCGCGTGGAAGGCCTGATCGACCCGAACGGTTGGTCGCAGGACAGCAGCTGGCTGCAGCGTTGCACGCCGCCGGACCGCTGGCGTTCCACCAACCACATGTGCGGGCCGGGTTATTGGTTCTGGTTGATTCCGCTGTCGTCGGGTGCGCACTCGCTGGGTATCGTCTGCGATGCAGACATGCATCCGCTGGAAAGCATGAACACCCATGACAAGGCCATGACCTGGCTGCGCACGCAGCAGCCGCAGGTCGCCGCCACCCTCGACCAGGCCGACTACCGGCTGCAGGACTTCCTGTTCCTGCGCAATTTCTCTTACGGCTGCAAGCAGGTGTTCTCGCCGCAGCGCTGGGCACTGACCGGCGAAGCGGGCGTGTTCCTGGACCCGTTCTATTCGCCCGGCAGCGACTTCATCGCCATCTCCAATACGTATATCTGCGAATTGATCGGCCGCGACCGCGCCGGCAAGTCGCTCAGCCCGTATGTGGAGCTGTACCAGCAGCTGTATTTCTCGTTCTACGAAAACACGCTGACGCTGTACCAGGATCAGTACGCGCTGTTTGGCGACGAGCAGGTCATGCCGGTCAAGGTGATCTGGGATTACACCTACTACTGGTCGTTGCTGGCACCGCTGTTCTGCAGCAGACGCATCGCCGATCTCAGTTTGCTGTCGCGCATGAAAAACGACTTTCTGTATGCGCGCGACATGAATCTGGCCATGCAGCAGGTGCTGCACGACTGGGGCATGCGCAATACCGCGCAGGGCATCGCCACTGGCAACGGCCGGCTGCTGGACCAATACCTGATCGGCTGGTTCAACGAACTCAACGGCGCCTTGAACGACACGCTCGACAACGACGCCTTTCTCGCACGCATCCATGGGAACGTCGCGCAGATGGCGGTCCTGGCGCGCGAGATCCTGCAACAGGCACGCCAACGCTACCCGGACCTGCCCGACTACGGCCTGGACGCATTGACGGCCGGCGCCAATGGCGAGGCGATTCTTACCGCGACTTGGTACGCGGACGCGGCGTGAGGCCTGCCAGAATTAGGTGTGCGCTATGAAACTTATCTGTTTCGCTATATTGATTGCGCTTAGCACACCGACTTATGCTGCGGAGATCGCCTCATGCTCAAATCCCGCAGGGAAAGGCTACTACGCCGAAACAGGCATCATCACGGCAAAAGACAGCGGCTGGAACGATGAAAGGATCACCGGCGGTCTGACCAAACTCTCAAGACAGGGAGATGATTACGACCTGATCTATGTAGATGTTCGGAAGGAGATAGTGTCAGCTCGCGAGGAAGGAGCACAGATAACGCTTCTAAGCCGGGGCATCAGTTCTTTATCCATTCTGGTTGTTTATCCAGGGAAGACTGCCGAGGTTTACACCTTTCTTAAGACATCCTCAGGAAAGCTGGAGTACATCCATACGCTCAGTCGCGCTGGTGATGAGGTGCTCATCACCAAGGCATCCGTGATGCGTGGGGAATGTCGCTACATCAACTTCGATGCGATTTAGAGCTACTACCAAACGTAGCGAGCAGTCGTCAGGTGGGCATGGACGGCACGCTCAGAACCGCAGCGTACGAGTGGTACATGCCGCACCGAGCACCGGCCGCGCCCGCCTGGCACTGCGCAGTAGTTTTGTTAGTCGCCCTCAGCCCATCCCACCATTGACGCCAATGACCTGGCCATTGATGTAGCCGGCCGCTTCCGAGCACAGAAAGGCGACCAGCGCGGCCACTTCATCGGGTTTGCCGACGCGGCCGGCCGGCACCAATTGCTTGATCACTTCCGGCGCAAAACTGTCGCCGACCATGTCGCTTTCGATCACGCCCGGCGCGACCACATTCACTGCAATGCCGCGGCTGGCCATTTCGCGCGAGAGCGATTTGCTGGCGCCGTGCAACGCCGCCTTGGCGGCGGCGTAGTTGGTCTGCCCACGATTGCCCAGCACTGCCGACACCGACGACACGCTGACGATGCGCCCCCAGCGCGTGCGTGCCATCGGCAGCAGCAAGGGCTGGGTGACGTGGAAGAAACCGTGCAGCGAGACATCGATGACGCGGTGCCACTGCTCGGCATTCATGCCCGCCATCGGTGCGTCGTCATGGATGCCGGCGTTGTTGACCACGATCTGGATCGGGCCGGCTTCCAGCAGGGTCTCCAGCGCCGCCGAACTTGCCTGCGCATCCGCCACATCGAAGGCCACCGCCTGTGCACTGCCGCCTTCGGCCACGATCGCGGCAACCACCTCTTGCGCACGGGCCAGATTGCGATTGGCATGCACGATCACATGCCGGCCCTGCGCGGCCAGGTGACGGCAGATTGCACCGCCAAGATCGCCGCTGCCGCCGGTGACGAGGGCGCGTCGTGCAACTGAGTTCATAAGCCACGAACCATATGAGCAAAGAAGGAGCGTTATCGTAAATCAAGCTGTCCGCTGAGGGACGGACTCTTGGCACCTATCGCGTATTTGCCTGACCATGCCGCACATCCGACCGCTGCCGCTTGAGTCCTTTCGAATCTGACTGGTAGCTTCCGGACACGGGCGGCGATGAACGACACGAGATGAGTGCAGCGAACTTGGCGAGCCTTGGCAAGCAAGGCGAGGACGCGATGAATGCATGGCTGCAGTTGCATGACTTCAGCTATGTGGCTATTTGCCAAGCGCCGGACACCTTCGCGCCCTTATTCGGCACAGCGGTCAAACGACCGGACTTCCTGCTGCTATTGGAGTCCATCGGCTTGATCGCCATTGACGTCAAGAACTACGTCTAGTTCAAACACGCCAATCAGGCCTGTTACAGCCTTCCGTACGAGAGCGAGCTCAAACGTGCGGTGACGTTCGAACGGCTGTTCCGCATTCCGGTCTGGTACGCCTACTTCAATCGCCAGGATGCCGGTCAGTCCTTCCATTGGATCAGCGCATTGAAGGCACTCGAAGTCGGCGAGATCAAGCCGGCGCGCGATGATAATCCCGAGTTCCTCTCTATCGGGTTGGAGCATTTCGAACATTTACACAGCGGCGGCGACATCGCGCGGCTGTATACGCACCGCCTGCCCAGCGTCGCCAACCTGAGCGCGCTGATTGCAACCAAGACACCCGCCGCCTCCTGAAGCTGATTTCAGGGCGCGCGCAGCATCACCGTAGCGCGCCCTTCGGCGAGCAATTGCTCGCCATGGGTCAGGCGAAAACTGTATTGCTGACTGTCCTCGCCCTGCGCCAGCACCTGCGCCTCGCAGTCGATTGCATCCGGCAGCGTTTCCAGATAGGTCACGTGCAACTCCACGCCACGCAGCGCCACCAGCATGCCCAGGCGTACCGGCTTGCCGGACCAGCGGCCCAGCAAACCGCCATGCACGGCCATGGCCTGCGCGCCGTATTCGCACAGATGCAGCGCGCGCAGGCGCCCGTTGCAGCGCAACGGATGCGCATCGCTGCGATGGGCGTGACTGCGCAGCACGATGCGCTGCGCATCCCATTCGATCACTTCTTCCCACAGGCACATGGCGCCCTGGTGCGGAATCAGCTTGGCAATCGCGTCACGTCGCTGCATGCGGCTCTCCATTGGCGGTGCGTTCCAGCGCCGGTTCGCGCGACACCAGCAAGGCCAGGATGAAATTGAACAAGACGCCCAGCGCCACCGTGCTGCCGATCGCACGCAATACCGGGATGCTGGAAGCGGCCAACAACGCGAACACCAGCAGCGTCATCAGGCTGCAGACGATCAATGCATGCAGCGTGCGTAGCTGGTCGGCATGATCGTCGCCGGCATGATCGAAGAACAGCGCGTAATCCAGGCCCAGGCCGGCGGCCAGGATCAGCGCGATCAGATGGAATAGATTGAGCTCCACCCCGGTACCGCGCAGGATCGCCAGAATCAGCACCGTGGTCAGCGCCATCGGCAGCAGCACGCGCACGATACGGCGCGGGCGGCGCAGTGCGATTGCCACGGTCGCCGCCAGCAACAAGGCGGCCAGTACCAGCGCACCGAGCACGCGTCCGCGGTAGGCGGCCACCAGCGATTCGGAGGCGTCCTTCAGATCCAGCAATTGCGCGCCGCTGCCTTGCACGGCGGCGGCCAGGACCGCCGGATCGCGCAAGCCGGTCAACGACACCAGTGCGGTGCTGCGATCGCCACGGCCGAGCAGCAAGCCACCGACCGACGTGGCCAGCGGCGAACCGGTCAAATCCTTCGGAAGCAGCGGTGCGGCGCGTTTGGCGGCGTCCAGATCCTGCAGGAACGGCGCAAACGCATCGCTGCGGAACGGCGTGGTGGCGACGGCAGTCTCGGTCAACGCATGCGCCTGTGCGGCGTCGGGCAACGCCGCCTGCCGCGCCTGCTGGGTCTTGGCGCTAGGCAGATAGCGTGCCGCCATGTCGTAACCGAGCAGCGCACCATCGCGCACCAACGCATCCAGGCGCGGACGCAATTGCTCGCTGGCCTGAAGCGCCGCTTCATCGTTCGCGGCCGGCAGCGCCAGCACGTAACGCACATCCGGCGCCCCCAGTTCCTGACGCAGATGCGTGTCCTGCGCCAATGCCTTGGGCGGCACCGGCGTCAGCTTCGACAGATCGTTCTGCCAGAACTGCCCCGGCGCAAACACGATCACCGCCATGCCGACCACCGCCATCACCGCCAGGCTGATGCGTGGCCGCGGCAGGCGCGCGATGCCACGCCACAGCACGGCGAGCCGGCGCGAATCGGCATGGTCGCGCGGCGCCGGATCGATCAAGGCCGGCAGCAGCCAACGCGTGGTTACCGCGGCGGTGGCAAGGCCGGCAATGGTAAACACCGCCAACTGCCGCAAGCCATCCACACCGGAAAACAGGAAGGTCACATACGCAATGCAGGTGGAAACCACGCCGGTGGCCAGCGTCGGCCACAGATGCCGCGCGTTTTCGCGCGGATCCAGACCGGGGCGCTGATGGCTGAACAGGTGGATCGGGTAATCCTGCACCACACCGATCAGCGTGAACCCGAACGCCACGGTGATGCCGTGCACGCCGTCGAACAGCAGTGCGACAGCGCCCAAGCCGGCCAGACCTGCACTGGCCAGCGGCAACACGCCGAGCACCGGAATCTTCCAGCTGCGGTAGGCGACCAGCAGCAACAGCACCAGGCCCACCGTATCCAGCGTGCCGATCCACTGCGCCTCGCCTTGGGTACGCGCGGTGATTTCCACTGCGAATGCGCCCGGCCCGGTCAGCGTCAGGCGCGTGGAGGTGCCCTTGCTGATGGTCGCGAAGGCCGCTTGCACGGCGTCGTAGGCCAGCTGCTGGCCAGTGGGGTCGAAGCCGGCGGCGCGTGTCTGCACGAGCAACAGCGCCGAGGTGCCGGCACGATCGAACCACACGTCATTGCGCGTCTGCGGCATCGCTGCCGGCTGCAGGGTTTCGGCCAGGTGCAGGGTTTCCATCGTGGGGTCGCGCGGCAGCAACGGCTCCACCATGGCCGCCGCTGGCGAGCCCAGGTCCTGCACACGCGCCTGCAACGCCGCTTCCAGCGTCGGCGCGTCGAGCGGGGTCTTGTCGAAGCTGTCGCTGAGCAGATAGCGATACGGCAGCAAGCGCTTCGGAATGGCCTCGAGCCCGGCATTGCCGCCGTTGCCGACCAGTTCGAACAGGTCCGGCTGGGCGGACAGCGCTTTCTGCAGTTGCTGCGACTGCTCGGCCAAGGTGACCGGGTCGCTGTTGGACAACGCCATCAGCAGCAGCCGCGATCCAGGGCCTTCGCCGAGTTCTTCGATCAAGAGTTTTTGCGCCGGCGTGCGCGGGGCGGGCATGAATTTGCGCAGATCACCGGTGACCTTGAGCGTCTCGCTCAACCAGAATCCGGCCACTGCCAGCAAGGCCAGCCACAGCAACGCCAGGCCGATGCGGCGGTTTGCATTCAATTCAAGCGCCATGGTGGGCATGTCCTGCTGCAGTGGCCGCATGTTCACCGGCAGCGGGCGCGGCAACGGGCGTCATCTGCAATGTGCGCTTTCCGGCGGCGAGTGTTGTGATGTTTCTGGAAACGACCGGCGCAACCATCCCGCGCGCGGTCACGCGCCCGGACCGTGGCAGAGCGTTGTCAGCGCCGCGGCATCGGTCACGTTGGCCGCCGCGCGGGCCGCGCCGGCCAGCAGCGTGCGCTGCACGTCGCCCTTGGCGGGCACGCTTTCGATACAGCGCAATTCGTCGTTGCGTCCGTACAGGCGCAATTCGCGCACCTGCTTGGCCACGGCGGGGTCCTTGGGCTGCAGCGTCAGCTGCCAGGCCTGCGGCTGGCCCTGCCCGCTGACACGGTAGTGCTGCTCCAGCAGCGCGCGGTCGCCGGCCAGCAACGCGCCGAAGCCGGACTTCAAGCCGGCCAGTTCGGGCACGCGGCTCAACGAGAAACGGCGTGGCGATTTGCCTTCGCGCTCCAGCACGCCTTCGTCGCCGGTCAGCGTGGTGGTTTCGTGGTACGGCGCACTGACGTCGCGCACCAGCGTCTGCGCATCCGGGCGACGGTAGTGGCCCTCCACGCGCAACGGCGTCTTCAGCAAGGCCGAGCCACGCAGTTCGACGAATTCGGTGCTGACCGGTGCGGGGCGCGCCAGGCGCTGCAGCACCTGCCCGACGTCCAGCGTCTCAGGCGGTGCGGCGCATAGCGGTGCGGCGCTGAACAGCAGTATCAGCATCCACGGCAGGGTGCGGCGCATCGGCATGGTGGGTGTTCCAGAAATCGTAGAAGTTGAACCAGTTGTACGGCGCGTAGCAGGTGTAATGTTCCAGCCTGGCAGCGTAATCGCGCATGAGTACCGCCAACACGGGGGCGCGCTGACGACGCGGCACGTCCAGGCCTTCGCTGAAGGTTTCGAACGCCAGCTCGTAATGATTGCCGCCACGATACAGGCCGAAGGCCAGCACCACCGGCACCTTGAGCGCAGCGGCGATCAGCCACGGCGAGGTCGGGAACATGGCATTGCGGCCGAGGAACGTCGCCGGCAGCGCCGGATCGCCTTCGCGCGGGCGATCGATCAGCAATGCCACCAGCGCACCGGCATCGGTGGCTTCCTTGATCGCCATGACGATCGAGGTCGCATCCATGCTGGCGTCGATGATGTTGGCAGCCAGCTGCGGGTTGAGCGCGCCCAGCAGGTCGGTCATGGCGCGGTTGTGCGCCTTGTCCAGCACCACCTTGACCTGCACGTCCGGGCGCTCGGTGGCCAGCACGCGTAGCGCATCGAAGCTGCCCAGGTGCGAGCCGAAGATCAGCACGCCGCGGCCGCGATCCATTTGCGTGTGCAGTTGATCCAGGCCGGTGATGTCCACGCGGAAGCGCTGCATCTGCCCGCACAGCATGTACACGCGGTCCAGGATGGTCGAAGCAAAGGTGTGAATGTGCCGCGCCACATCGCGCAGCGTAGCAGGGCGGCCCAGCACCCGCGCCAGATAGGCACGCGAGGCGGCGCGCTCGGGCACACGCACCAGCAGGAAGTACAGCGTGATCGGATATAGCAGCGCGCGCCCCACCGCACGCCCGCCGTGCCGGGCGATCCCGCGGATCAGCCACAACGCAAAACGCCCACCGCCTTCCGGGCGCTGCTTCCAGTGCCTGCTCATGTCGCCGCCTCCGCCACCAGTTCGCCGCTGACCAGCAATGCATCGGCGCGCTGCACGCGGAAGCGCCAGCGCGGGCCATCGCCTTCCAGCGTGACCGAGGCGGTCTGACCGGGCAGCAAGGGCTGCACGAACTTCACCTGCGGCAGGCGCGCGGCTGCGCGCGGACCATACAGTGCTTCCACCGCCTGCAGCACATGGTCGAGCACGACCACGCCAGGCACCACGGGGCGGCCGGGGAAGTGTCCGGGCAGGCAGGGATGATCATGCGGCACGACGAAATCCATAAGCGTGGAACTCAGATCCTGGGTTGAAGCAATGCAGCCACAGCCTTGTGTGCCCGCTCGGTCAATTGTTGCCGGTCTGGCGCATCCGGCCCGGTCACCGCGATCGGCTCGCCGATACGCACGCGGATGATGCCGGGACGCACCCTGAACAGGCCATCGACCGGCAATACCTTGCCGCAGCCGTCCAGCGCCACCGGAACCACCTGCACGCCAGCATCGATAGCGGCCTGCAGTAGCCCGGCCTTGAATGGCAATAATGCGCCGCTGCGGCTGCGGGTACCTTCGGGAAACAGGCACAACTGTTTGCCTTCGCGCAGCAATGCGGCCGCCTGACGCCGCACCTGGGCCCCCGCCCTGCGGCTATCCCGGTCCAGAAACAGCATGCCGGTGGCGCGCGCATACCAGTTCACGAACGGTACCTTGAGCATTTCTGCCTTGAGCAGGAAGCGAAGCGGCACCGGCAAGGCATGGAACAGCGCGCAAATGTCGATGATCGACTGGTGGTTGCTCACGAACAGATAGTTCTTGGACCAATCCACCCGCTCGCGCCCTTCCACGATGACGGTGGCGCCCGCACCGCAGAACAGTACCGGCGACCACATCCAGCTGCCCATGCGCAGCATCCGCTCGGGATCGCGCGTGATCGCCAGCACGACCAACGCGTAGACGATCCCGCCCGCGGTGAAGACCAGCGTGAACGCCAATTGCAACAGATTGAACACAGCCCACGCCAGGCGCGACGGCATCCTTGCCAACGGCATTTTTGTCTTGTCCCCGAAACTGTGCACGTACGTCGCTATCCCTGGCCACGCACTCAGCGCAGCAGATCGCGCCAGAAGTCCGGCCCGAGCCGCGCCATCTGACGCAAGAAGTCTGGCAGATTACGATAGGGGCGCTGTGGAAACCAGCGGCCGCGCAATAGATATTCCCCAATGAAGAAGCCGCCAATCACCCCATAGGCGAGCAGATTGGCGAACAACGAGGCGCGCGCATCGCTGATCGGCAGCGGCGAGGCGTAGTCCAACTGCGACAGCACGCCGCTGGGTTCGGCGCACAGGCCCAGCACCAGATTGGCCAGGGTCAGGCCGCACAGCAGCATCGTCCAGGCCAGTGTGAGACGGCGCGTATAGCGGCGTTGTTCGGGGGTGATCGGCATGCCGGCCTGGCCATACAGGCCTTCGACGATGCGCGTGATCAGCGGCGTGCGCCCGTGCCGCAGGCTGCGCCCGAAGAACCAGGCAACCCAACCGGTGAACACCACCGGCGGCGCCGCCAACACCAACATCGCATACTGCGACTGCCACAGCGCGCCCAGTCCGGCGAGCATCAGCAGTGCCAGCGCCCAGGCCCAGGCCCGGCGCGCAACCATCGGTTCGATCAACACCATCAACACCAGCAACCCACCGGCGATGACGGCCAACTCCGGGCGGTGACTGGCGTTGGCCCAATGCGCCAACGGCGAATACGCCACCGCCAGCAGAACGCCCAGCCCCAGCACCCACGCGGGTGCGTCGGGGGATGGTGCAGTGTGCAGATCAGACGGTCTTGTTGGCTTGGACATGCGCCGACAATGCGCGCAGCGACGCGAAGATGCGACGGTTCTCGTCGTTGTCCGAACGCAGCTGGAAGCCGTAGCGCTTACTGATGGCCAGCGCCAGTTCCAGCGCATCGATCGAGTCCAACCCCAGCCCGGTATTGAACAACGGCGCCTCCGGATCGATGTCGGCGGGTTGGACGTCTTCCAGGTTCAGACTTTCGACAAGGAGTTCGGCCAGTTCACGTTCGGCAGCGGTTTGCGAGGACATCCAGGATTTCCACAGGTCAGGGTCGGGCAACAAGGGTGAGAACAAGCAACCAACAGCGCGGGCGACCATCGAAGTGCATGGGGCGTCGCGCGGACCGTAGTGTACGTTGCCGCCGCTGCCAATCCGAGCATTTGCCGCGCGGTCTGGCCGGCGCCTGCACGGTGCTGCCGGTCGTTCTTCACATAGGAATCGGTGGCCCGCAAGCTGGGCTGTCTGTCAGGCTATCATAACTGCATAACGCTCGCCCGCTGCAGGTTCGTTCCAGGATGACTTCCAACGCTGTTCGCCACACCCCGATCGCCATGCCGGCAGCCGGGCCGGCCCCCGGACCGGAGTGTCCGGACGTCCTGATCGTCGGCGGCGGACCGGCTGGCTGCGCTGCGGCCATCGCGCTTGCCGAGCTCGGCTGGTCGGTCACCCTGCTGGAGAAGGAGCAGCACCCGCGCTTCCATATCGGCGAATCGTTGCTGCCGATGAACATGCCGATTCTCGAACGCCTGGGTGTGCTCGAAGACGTGCGCGCCATCGGGGTGCTCAAGCGTGGCGCGGATTTTCCGAACGACAGCGGCGGCTACAACACGTTCCGGTTTTCGCACGCGCTCGATGCCAAGGCCGATTTCGCCTTCCAGGTGCCACGTGCGCAATTCGACCAGGTGCTGTTCAAGCGTGCGCGTGCGGTGGGTGTGGATGCGCGCGACCAGGTCAGCGTGGAGCAGGTGACGTTCGACGGCGACCAACCCGCGCTGCAGGCACGCACGGCAGACGGCGGCGTGCAGCACTTCCGCCCGCGCTATCTGCTCGATGCCAGCGGCCGCGACACCTTTCTGGGCACTCGCCTCAAGCTCAAGCGCGCCAATGCAAAACATCAATCCGCCGCGCTCTTCAGCCATTTCCGTGGCGTGACCCGACGCCCGGGCGAGGATGCCGGCAACATCAGCATCTATCGCCATGCGCATGGCTGGATGTGGCTGATTCCGCTGCCGGACGACATCATGAGCGTGGGCGCGGTCTGTTACCCGGAATACATGAAGACCCGCAAAGGCGACAGCGAGGGCTTTTTGATGCGTACGCTGGCGCTCAATCCGGAGCTCAGCGTACGCATGCTCGGCGCCGAGCGCGTGGCACCGGTGCATGCCACCGGCAATTACGCCTACGAATGCACGCGCATGGCCGGGCCGCGCTGGTTGATGCTGGGCGATGCCTATACCTTCGTCGACCCGATGTTTTCCTCCGGCGTGTTTCTGGCCATGCACAGCGCCGAGCGCGGCGCGGCGATGGTGGATGCGGTACTGCGCGCACCGCAATCGGAGGCCAAACTGCAGCGCGCGTTGAAACGCGAACTGACGCGCGGCGTCGCGGAATTCAAGTGGTTCATCTACCGCTTCACCTCGCCCACCATGCGCGCCTTGTTCGCGCAGCCGCAAAATACCTGGCAGGTGGAACAGGCAGTGGTGGCGATGTTGGCCGGCGATGTCTTCGACAGCCCCAAAGTCCGCATCCGCCTGCGCGCCTTCCGCGCCCTGTACGCGCTTACCACCTTGTCGATGATGCCGCGCGCCTGGCAGTCATGGCGCCACCGCCGGCGTCAGGCCAAGCTCGGCTTCGACGGCGACACCTTGCAACGCGACACGCGACAACGAGACGTTCAATGACCGCTTCCCAGGCCCAGACCACGCACGCAGTGCGCCATCCCCGCCTGCAGATCGACTATGTCGATCAGACCGACCCCGCCTTGCTGCTGACCGATCCGCAGGTGCTGGCCGTGTTCGGCTTCGGCGATGCGGCGCCGCGCCTGCACGACCCGCGCTATCTGCGCGTGCCGTTGCAGCCGTATCACGCCCGCGTGCTGGAAGTGTGGCGCACCGATGCGCCAGTGCGCAGCGGCCGCGACGGCAATATCGCCTGGTCCAGCGACGGGCATCTGCAGTTCGGCGTGATCGAAATCGACGAGCAGGATGTCGACATCGAAGAAGCCGCCGCCAAGGCCTATGCGGAAATCACCGCCTTCGTCAGCGACAGCCAGACGCCGCGGCTGCTGCGTATCTGGAATTACCTGGATGCCATCACCCTGGGCAGCGGCGACCGCGAGCGTTACCGGCAGTTCTGCGTGGGCCGTGCACGCGGACTGGGCGCATTCGACACCGCGCAATTGCCGGCCGCCACCGCGGTGGGCCGCTGCGATGCCGAGCGCATCATCCAGATCTACTGGCTGGCCGCCGCCGACGCCGGCACGCCGCTGGAAAACCCGCGCCAGATCAGCGCCTACAACTACCCGCGCCAGTACGGCCCACAGTCGCCCAGTTTCGCCCGCGCCATGCTGCCGCCGGTGGGCAGCGACATGCCGTTGCTGCTGTCAGGCACCGCCGCCGTGGTGGGCCACGCCTCGATGCATACCGGCCAATTGCTGGCGCAGCTGGAAGAAACCTTCGCCAACTTCGACGCCTTGCTCGGCGCCGCGCGTCAACATACGCCGGCCTTACCCGTGCAGTTCGGCGCCGGCACCCGTCTGAAAGTCTACGTGCGCGAACGCGACGACCTGCCCAAGGTCGCGCAGGCACTGGATGCCCGCTTCGGCGAAGCGGTCCCGCGCCTGCTGCTGCATGCGGTGATCTGCCGCGACGAGCTGGCGGTGGAGATCGATGGGGTGCATGGGTGAGTAAAGGACCGCATAAAGAACCAACAGCTGCTAATACGACATACCCAGGCGGGTCCAAGTCTCGCGTCAATCGCGCGGGCGAAGCTGTCCGAAGCAGTACTTTGACTCATGAAGATTTGGAGGTTATTGAAGCATGGCGTGCAGCACACCGAGCTGTCCTCAATACTTTTCAGGCAGTCCTCCGCGGCAGGACACGTGGAAAGGATGTAATTGTCGCTCAACGGCACAAGCGTAAGAATACAATTTTCGACAAGTTGACGCGGCATTCCAGGAATGCAGCTAGCTCGCATGGATGATGCTGCTGGATGCCGTCTGATTTTCTAAGATATTAAAGATTTGATTCTATTCAGAAGCGAATTTCATAAAGCGCGCTTTAACCACAAAATGCGTAACCCCCCGGAAAAATACAACTATATCGCTCAACCCAAAAGACCGGTTATCGCGGCATCCATGACATATACGAGTACGATGTCAACTCCAAGTCCGGAGAGGGCCTAAAAGGCCTTTACATAGAAATTCAGTACCGGACTCTAGTACAACACGCTTGGGCAACAGCTGTAGAAGTAGTAGGCTTCATTACGGAAAGTCAACCCAAGTTTGAGAAGGGAGACGAGCGCTACAACCATGCGATGGCCTATGCAAGTGAGATTCTGGCCCGAGCGCATGAAGATTCAAAGGGCCCACTCCCTTCACTTTCTGATCGCGAAGTTCTTGAGGAATTTATCAAGCTGGACGAAGGCTTGAACCTTATGCCAACCCTTCGCGAACTTCATCAAGCAAAGAGTGACATATCTGATAAGAAGAATAGTATTTTGATTTTTAGCCCCGAAGGCAAACTTATAGTAAAAAGTTACCGAGATGCTACTGATGCTCTTCGCGATTTATTCGACCTTGAAAAATAAATGCCCGAAAATGACATCGTATTAGTCCGCGCTGATTCAAGCGAAGAAGTAAGAACAGCATTTCGAAATTACTTCAATGACGCGAGCGAATTCGTAAGGTTGATGGATAGCGGCTGCGCTCGATTGAGCGGGAAAAGCTAAATCCGCACCGAGATACGAGCATTCCTTGCTCACTAAGATTGCGAAGATCGCAGACTGCTATCGCTACAGATTTTTATTCAAAGATATTAAACATAACGGCACAGTCGCATACTCACCCGTTGAGCAACCCCAGCACCACATCGCGCGGCAGCTTGCCGGTTTCGTTGCGTGGCAGGACGGCGACCTTGCGCAGGCGGCGCGGCAGGAAGACCGGGTCCACGCTGACGCGCAGTGCGGCCAGCACCTGGGCTTCGTCGAGGCTGGGGGCGACCACCAGCGCGGCGATGCGGCCAACCGCTTGGCCTGGATCGGGCACGAGTTGCACGATGGTGCCGTCGACCACGCCGGGAATGGCGAGCAGACGCCGGGTGAGGTCGGCCAGCGATGCGCGTTTTCCGGCAATTTCCAGCAGATCGGCCTGACGGCCGCGCACCTGGAAACGGCCGTCGTCGGCCACGTCCATCATGTCGGCCAGCAGCACCGGCGTGGCCAGATGCGGCGCATGCACCAGCGTGCCTGCGGCCTGCGTTTCCAGGCGTACGCCGGGCAAGGGCGTCCACGCCGCTGCCAATGCGGTGCGACGCACAGCGAACACGCAGGTTTCGGTGGAGCCGAACATCTCGCGCACCTCACCGCCGAAACGCGCTTCGGCCGCGGCGGCGATCTCCGGCGCCAGCGGTGCGGTGGCCGACACGATGCCGGCCAGCGGCGGCAACGCCACCCCGGATTCGACCAGCGCACGCAGATGCACCGGTGTGGTCACCAAGATACGCGGTGCGGGAATATCGGTCAGCGCACGTGCCACATCGTCCGGGAAGAACGGGCGCCCGGCGTGCACCGCCAGCGTGGTCACCATCGGCAGCAGCACCGATAACTCCATGCCGTACATGTGCTGCGGCGGCACGGTGGCGACCACGTGCGGCACGGCGTCGGTGTGTGCCCACAGGCTTTCCAGCGCGACCAGATCCTGGCGGGTGCTGGTCAAGAAACTGCCCCACGTCTTGGGATTGGGCTGCGGGCTGCCGGTGCTGCCGGAGGTGAAACCGATCGCCACCAGCGCGTCGTCGGCCAGCTGCGGAATCGGGCCCTCGGCCTGCGGCAACTCCGCCGGCAGCTGCCAATAGCGCGGCGGCGCCAACTCCAATGCCAGATCGCCCAGGCAATACGCATCGGCGTGGCGTGCCTGCACTTCGCCCACCACCACCGGTGCGCGCGACGACGGCAGCAGCGACACCTGTCCGCGCAGCGCACACGCGTAAAACGCCACCATGAAACGGTAGCGGTCCTCGCACAGATTCACCGCATGGCGTCCCTCGGGCAGCTGCTGCGCCAGACCGCGCACATGCGCGATGAAGGTTGCCAGATCGACCGACTGCCCCGCTCGCCAAGCCACGGGCCGATCGAGCGCACCAACGGCCATCGGATGGGAAATAGCAGGAGCAGGCTGGCTGGACATGGACACCGAGGGTCGCAAAAGCGCGCTAGCTTGGCCGGCACCCGCGCTGCTGGCAAGTCGGGAGGTTTCCTCTACGACAACCGCATCGATCGACGCGAGGACTTGGCATGTGGGCGGCTGGCGCAGTTGCGTGTGCGCCGCTCGCCTTGCGCGGTGCGGCAAATCATCATCTCGCCGATCGGCGATCGCTCCCCGGCGTGCCCGCGCCTGCCGCTGCGAGACACCGGCTCGCTGCAAGTGTGGATGGCTGTCGTGCGGTACCTCTGCACAGCTGCGTTTCGCATGTTCCTGCGGCATCGTCTGCACTTTTTGTCAGCCCCACGCACGTGCGTGGGGCCTCGCCAGTGCCTTGGACGTGGAGTTCATTTTTCAATTGTCGTATCGCGTTTGGCTGATGCCGCGCACCGCTGCCACCGGCAGCTGAATACCTTGCACAGCGCCAAAATGGTCGTGCCCGCTCATCGCCAGCTGTTGGTTGTTGCCTGGCGTTGCACGCAGCCATGCATGCATGACCTGTGGCCCAAAGCCCGCCAAGGAGGCGAACTGCTAGGCTGCGCGCTCTCCTTTGCGTCCAGCCGTGTCCGATGCCCAGATTGTTGCCGTTGACCCTTCTGCTGCTGGCCGCCACTGCGCATGCGCAATCTGCCGCCACGCTCACCATCGAACAGGTGATGGCCGACCCGGACTGGATCGGGCCATCGGTCGAGCAGGCGTGGTGGCAATGGGACGGCAAACAGGTGCAATACCTGCTCAAGCGCGATGGCAGTCCGGTGCACGACACCTATCGTCAGAGCACTGGCGGCGGCACTGCCGAGCGTGTGGCCGACACCGCGCGCGCCGGCCTGGATGCGGCAAACCCCAGTTACGATGCAACCCGTGAGCGCATGCTGTTCGCACGCAACGGCGATATCTTCCTGCGCGATCTGCGCTCCGGTGCACTGACCCAGCTGACCCGCAGCAACGAGATCGAATCGCGTCCGCAGTTCGCCAGCGACGGCGGTGCGATCTGGCGCGCGGGCAACAACTGGTACCACTGGCGTGCCGATGGCGGCACCGCGCAGGTGGCGGTGGTCAACGCCGAGCGCGACCCCAACGCGGCTCCCAAGGCCGATGTGCTGCGCGAGCAGCAACTGGCCACGCTGGCCACCTTGCGCCGTGATCGCGAGCAACGCGACACGCTGCGCACGCAGGAAGACGCCTGGCGCCGCGCCGATGCCACACGTGCGCCAGCGCCGGTCTATCTGGGCGATGAGGTGGAGATCGTCGACAGCGCATTGTCGCCGGATGGCCGCCATCTGCTGGTGGTGACACAGGCCAAGAACGCCGAAGAAGGCCAGGCCGGCAAGATGCCCAAATACGTGACCGAGTCCGGTTACGAAGAAGTCCAGGAAGTGCGTACCCGCGTCGGCCGCAATGCACCGGTGGCGCACGCGCTGTGGCTGGTGGATGTCGGTGCCGGCACGGCAAGGTCGCTGTCGTTCGATCCACTCCCCGGCATAGCCACCGACCCACTGGCCGCCTTGCGCAAGTCAGCAAAGCGCGACGCACTCAAGGGCAACCGTGCGGTACGCGTGGAAAGCGATGGCGACGGCAGCGGACCGGCAGTGCACTGGAGCGATGACGGCCGCAACGTGGCGGTGGAAATTCGCGCGGTGGACAACAAGGACCGCTGGATCGCCAGCGTGGACCTGGACAACGCCAAGCTGCAGCCGCGTCACCGCCTGAGCGATAGCGCCTGGATCAACTGGGACTTCAACGATTTCGGCTGGCTGCCCGACAACCGCACGCTCTGGCTGCTGTCCGAAGAATCCGGTTATTCGCAGCTGTACACCGTGGAAGGCAACGGTAAACCGCGTCAGCGCACGCACGGCAAGTGGGAAGTATCGATGCCGGTCCCCAGCGCCGATGGCAGCGGCATGTTCTTCCTGTGCAACCAGAAATGGCCGGGCGATTACGAAGTCTGCAAGCTCGACCTGCGCAACGATCGGCTCACCGAGGTGACGGCGTTGAACGGCGTGGAAGGCTTCAGCCTGTCGCCCAATGGGCAGCAGCTGCTGGTGCGCTACTCCGGCAGCTATCTGCCGCCTCAGCTGGCGGTGGTGCCGGCGGCGGGCGGCCAGGCCAAAGTGCTCACCGACACGCGCACGCCGGCCTTCAAGGCCCAGCCGTGGATCGCACCGCAGTACGTGCAGGTGCCCTCCAAACACGGCGCCGGCACGGTCTGGGGCAAGTACTACGGCCCACAGACGCCCGAGCCGGGCAAGCAGTATCCGATCGTGATGTTCGTGCATGGCGCCGGGTATCTGCAGAACGTCTCCGAACGCTACACGCCGTATTTCCGCGAGGAGATGTTCCACAACCTGCTGGTGCAGCAGGGCTACATCGTGCTGGATCTGGACTACCGCGCCTCCGAAGGCTACGGCCGCGATTGGCGCACCGCGATCTATCGCAACATGGGCCACCCGGAGCTGGAAGATTATCTGGACGGCCTGGACTGGCTGGTCGCCACCAAGCAGGGCGATCGCGCACGTGCCGGCATCTATGGCGGCTCGTACGGCGGCTTCATGACCTACATGGCGCTGTTCCGCAGCCCAGGCACCTTCAAGGCCGGCGCGGCGCTGCGTCCGGTCGGCGACTGGATGCAGTACAACCACGAGTACACCTCCAACATCCTCAACACGCCCGAGCTCGATCCGCAGGCGTACAAGACCTCATCGCCGATCAACTACGCCGACGGGCTGCAGGACCATCTGCTGATCGCCCACGGCATGATCGACGACAACGTGTTCTTCAAGGACTCGGTCGACATGGCCCAGAAGTTGATGGAGCTGCACAAGGACAACTGGCAGGTGGCGCCGTATCCGCTGGAACGCCACGGCTTTACGCGTGCCGATTCGTGGCTGGACGAGTACAAGCGCATCCTCAAGCTGTTCAACGAGCAGGTGAAGCCACAACGCTGACCGTCACATGCGCCCGCAAGACGACCGTTACCGGCACCGACACCTACGGGTGGCTGCCGTGTCGGGCGCAGCGTTTCCAGGCGCCACGTTGCTGGCGAAGTCACAGATGCGCGTTTGAAGTGTGTTGTGGGCGATCGCTTCCGCCGCTTCGTCAGGAAGCGATCGCCGCAGCATGCAACCGCCTGCGCAGATCTGACCGGCTGCAACACGCCGCGCAGCCATCACGCAGACTGGTTGCGGTTCACTCACCTCTCCCTACGCAAGTGGCTCTAAGCTTGATGCAGGACCGTCAGAGGATTCGTGCGTTCGCCCTCTGCACCGGTCTGCCGCAGGACCGGTGCGCCGCCGGCCTGGCGGCGACCTTCCACTCATTGCTGGCGCACACAAGGTAGACGCGATGGGCCTGTGGGACCGCTTGTTTGGACGCAAGACCGCCGTGGCGAAGCCGCCACGTGCAGAACCCACCGTAGCGCCGGCACCTGCCGACGATATCGACCAGGCGGCTGCCGAGATCGACCCCGCATTACAGCCGGCGCTGGCCGCGTTTCAGCGCGGCGACCATGTCGGTGCGTATAACGCTGCGCAGGCGCAGCTGCACCTCGGTGCGGACGCGCAGCGCCTGTGCGCCCTGTCGTTGAGCGCGCTGGACCGCTATCGCGAGGCCTACCCGCACTGGCTGGCGCTGTACGCGCTGGAGCCCACCGCACATAACGCGCTGCAGCTGGCAACCACCTCGGTGATGTGCAACGAGATCGATCGTGGCGAGCAGTGGCTGCTGACCTTCGACGACCTAAACGCGCAGGAGCGATCGACCTCGCCCGCTGTCGCACGCACCAGCTTTCTCACTGCACTCACCCGCGCCGGCCACGGTGCGCACGCGCTGCCGCATCTGGAATGGCTGCGCGAGGCATACGCAGGAATGTCGATCACCGACAGCCATTTCCTGCACGTGCGCGGGCTGCCGTTTCTCGAAGCCTTTCTTGAGCGCAGCACGCCGCTGTTGTGCGAATGCCTGCCAGCCGATGCGCTGCCTGAGTGGTACGCGCAACTGCAACCTGCACTGGATCCCCCCGGCCAGGCGATGGTGGCTGCCCACATCGCATCGCTGCAATGAGCGCCGTGCAGCCAGCGTCGGCACGCCAGCGCGGCGGCTTGGTGACCCCGTTGGCGTGGGTCTCGTTGTTGCTGGGGGTGGTCGGTGTGCTGGCCAATCTGGTGCAGATCGCAATGATCGCGGTGACGCCAGATGCAGCATCGTTAGGACTGCCCGAAGGCATCAGCCTGCCCCACTCCTGGCAATGGCTGATCGACCACGCGCTGTCGTTATCTGTCGCCGGCGTGGTGCTCTCTGCCGCTTTCTCCTGGCTGAGTTGGTCGCTGCTACAGCGGCGCGAGTGGGCAAGGATCGGCTTCGTCGCGGTGTTGCTGGTGACCGGGCTACTCAATTTCGGCGCGCTGGCGTTGATCGGGCCATTGTTCGACGGTGTGCAGGCGATGTTGCCCGCCGATGTGCTGCAAAGCCCGGAGTGGCCGCAGATGCAGGCGCGTTTGCAGGCAACCCAGCAGATGGCGCTGGTCCTCACCGGCCTGGGGGCACTGGCCATCGGCTGCGTCCACGCAGCACTGGTGTGGCGGCTATGCACGCCCGCCGTCCGCGCGGAATTTTCTTAGCATTAGTGCCTTGGGCATGCGCACGCGCCCGGCAGCAAACGCGACGTCGAGGGCGCGATGCCCTCACCGCAGAACATCAGGTCGGCAGTTTGATGGGAGCGGCCCGTGATATGCAGGCGGCGCTGCATCGCGAGCGAACGTCGCCTGTCGGTTGCACTGGCATACCGACCATCTCGACTGGTCCCTTGCCCACCGATGGTCGCTGCGCTGTCCTCCATCCCACGCATCGCACTGCAACAAACCGGCGCGCTGGCATGGATGCGCCACGTGCAGTGCACGGCTTAGAATTGGGACATGAACGAATTCGACCGTGTACGCGATTATCTGACCGACCTGCAGGACCGGATCTGCGCCGCCGTGGAAGCTGCCGACGGTAAAGCGCGGTTCGCCGAGGATCTGTGGAAGCGCGACGAGGGCGGCGGCGGTCGGACCCGCATCCTGCGCGACGGTGCGGTGTTCGAGCAGGCCGGCATCGGTTTTTCGGACGTCTCCGGCACGCGCCTGCCGCCGTCGGCCAGTGCGCACCGGCCCGAACTTGCCGGTGCCACCTGGAGTGCATGCGGGGTGTCGCTGGTGTTTCATCCGCACAATCCGTACATCCCGACCACGCACATGAACGTGCGTTACTTCCGCGCCGAGCACGATGGCGAGGTGGTCGCGGCCTGGTTCGGCGGCGGCTTCGATCTGACCCCGTTCTACCCCTTCGACGAAGACGTGCAGCACTGGCATCGCGTTGCGCAGGCGCTGTGCGCGCCGTTCGGCGAGGAGCGCTATGCCGCGCACAAGCGCTGGTGCGACGAGTATTTCTTCCTGCGCCACCGCAACGAAACGCGTGGCGTGGGTGGACTGTTCTTCGACGATCTGGGCAAGGAGTTCGAACGCGATTTCGCCTACCAGCAGGCGGTGGGCAATGGCCTTCTGGATGCCTACATGCCGATCGTGCAGCGCCGCAAGGACACGCCCTACGGCGAGCGCGAACGCGAGTTTCAGCTCTACCGCCGCGGGCGCTACGTGGAGTTCAATCTGGTCTACGACCGCGGCACCCTGTTTGGACTGCAGAGCGGTGGGCGCGCCGAGAGCATCCTGATGAGTTTGCCGCCACGGGTGCGCTGGGAGTACGGCTTTACGCCAGAGCCAGGCAGCGCCGAAGCGCGCCTGGCCGATTACCTGATCCCCCGCGACTGGCTGGGTTAAATCCAGCGTGAGGTCCTTGCGCACGTCCACGCAAGCCGTGGGAGAGCGAACCTGTTGCGTCGCGCGTCGCGAGCGAGTGCGTTGCCGCTTGCGGGTTGATCGACCGCGCGTCACCGGTGCGCAACGGCGCACCGTTTCTTAGCAGAATGCAGTCGCCGACCCGTACAGGCATCGGCGCCGATAACCCGCCGAGCTCGCGCAGGGCTGCCATTACAACACCGGCATCAGCACGGCGCCGGCGATCGACGGTTCGTCCTCGGCAATCAGCACCCGCAGCTCAGCCGCCTCGCAGCACCAGATGCCGACGCAACGCCAGGCAGGAGGTAGACGCATGCGGGCGGCGGCATGCATTATGAGTCTGAATCAGTAGCGCGACCACCCTGCCATCGTCACGGCATCACGCCTGCATGCCGGCGCCGTCTGAATCGGGCGGGCAGTTACGCGGCATGTCGTTGGGGCTGGCCGCACGCGCAGAGTGGCCTGCATGGCGGGTCTGCCTTGTGTCCTCGATGCATGCTCTCTCCAGCGCAAGCAGCATCGCGACGGACGCACGTGGTGGGAAGACAGAAATAAAAAGGCCCCGCAGACCAGGGGGAGGTCGGCGGGGCCAGGGGAACGGAAACTTGGGGAGGAGTTTCCGCTCCGAGATCTGCTCCAGGGGATGGGAGAGATCTGCCGACAGGCGTTGCGCCCGTCGAGGTATATAACACCACTTCTTACATTGATGGACCGTGAAGATAACTGTAAAAAAAATGTAGAATTTAGCGCTTATTCATTCCCTTAAATCAGCCGAATCCGGATTATGTCCGCACGACTTTTGCTGATCTACGTATTCAGCATGGCAATGGCATTTGCGGCGTCAGTGCGCCTCATCCCAGTTGACGCCCACGCCGGAATCGACCACCAGCGGCACGCGTAATTGAGCTGCGCAGGCCATCCGCGTGGTGACCTCGCTCAGTAGCGTGTCGACGAAATCGACATCGGCTTCGAACACCAGTTCGTCGTGCACCTGCAGGATCATCAGCGCGCGCTGTGCGTGATCGGAAATCCAGGCATCCACGCTGACCATGGCGCGCTTGATGATGTCGGCAGCAGTGCCCTGCATCGGCGCGTTGATGGCGGCGCGCTCGGCGCCGGCGCGCTGGCCCTGGCTGCCGGCGTTGATGAAGTCCAGATACAGCCGGCGGCCGAACACGGTCTCCACATAGCCCTTGTCGCGGGCCTGCTGGCGGGTGCTCTCCATGAAATCGCGCACGCCCGGGTAGCGGCTGAAGTACAGCGCGATGTAGTCCTGCGCTTCGCCACGGCCGATGCCGAGCTGGCGGGCCAGACCGAATGCGCTCATGCCGTACATCAGGCCGAAGTTGATCGCCTTGGCGGCGCGGCGCTCGTCGCCACTGACGGTGTCGATGGTGCGGCCGAAGACTTCCGCGGCGGTGGCGCGGTGCACGTCGGCACCGGACTCGAACGCGCCCACCAGGCCGGGGTCGCCCGACAGGTGGGCCATGATGCGCAGTTCGATCTGCGAGTAGTCGCAGGCGATCAGCTTGCGCCCGGGCGGGGCGACGAAGGCGCGGCGGATACGGCGGCCGTCTTCGGTGCGGATCGGGATGTTCTGCAGGTTGGGATCGGACGACGACAAGCGCCCGGTGGCGGCGCCGGCCTGGTGGTAGCTGGTGTGCACGCGCCCGGACTGCGGGTGGATCATCTCCGGCAGCTTGTCGGTGTAGGTGCTGCGCAGCTTGGTCAGGCCGCGGTATTCCAGGATCACCCGCGGCAGCTCGTGCTGGTCGGCGATGGCTTCCAGCGCCTCTTCGTTGGTCGAGGGCTGGCCCTTGGGCGTTTTGACCACGGCGGGCAGCTTGAGCTCGTCGAACAGCAGTGCCTGCAGCTGCTTGGGCGAATCCAGGTTGAAGGTGCGCCCGGCCAGCTCGGTGGCCTTCTGCTGGGCGGCGAGCATGCGCTTGGACAGGTCCGCGCTCTGGCGGCGCAGTTCGGCCGCGTCCACGCACACGCCGTTGGCTTCGATGCGCGCCAGCACTTCCACCAGCGGCATTTCGATGTCGCGGTAGACGCGCTCCAGGCCCGGTTCGGCGGCCAGCTTGGGGCCTAGCACCTGGTGCAGGCGCAGGGTGATGTCGGCGTCTTCGGCGGCGTAGCGGGTGGCGTCTTCCAGGCTGATCTGGGCGAACGGGATCTGCTTGGCGCCCTTGCCGCACACGTCTTCGTACTTGACGGTGTCGTAGCCCAGGTAGCGCTTGGCCAGGCTGTCCATGTCGTGGCGGGCGCTGCCGGAGTTGAGCACGAAGCTCTCCAGCAAGGTGTCGTCGGCATAGCCGGCCAGCTCCACGCCGTGGCGGCGCATCACGTGCAGGTCGTACTTGCCGTGCTGGCCGAGCTTGCGCAGCGCAGGGTCGGTGAGCAGCGGCGCCAGTTGCGCCAGCGCGTGGGTGCGGTCGAGCTGGGCCGGGGCGCCGGGGAAGTTATGGCCGAACGGCAGATACGCGGCCTTGCCGGGCTCGGCGGCCACGCTCAGGCCGATCAGATCGGCCTGCAGCGGGTCCAGGCTGTCGGTTTCGGTATCGAAGGCGAACTGGCCGGCGGCGCGCAGGCGCGCGATCCAGCTGTCGAGCTGTTCCTGGGTGAGGAGGGTCTCGTATTCGCCGGGCGCGGCCAGTGCTGGATCGATCTCCACCGGCGCGCTGGCCGGGCCCGAGACGAAGCCGGTGCCGCGCGCGCGGCCCGGCTCGGTACGGGCGATGGCAGCGGCAGCGACCAGCGCCACCGGCTCGGACAACAGACCGGCCTGCGCCGGCGTGCCGCCCATCTCGCGCAGGGCCTGCGTGAACCCGTAGCGCGCGTACAGCACCGCCAGCGTTTCGGTGTGGGGCTCGCGCAGATCCAGCGCGCGCGGGCCGCTGGCCAGCACCACGTCGGTCTTGATGGTGACCAGTTCGCGGTTGAGCGGCAGGCGCGGCAACGCAGCGCGCAGGTTGTCGCCGATCTTGCCCTTGATCTTGCCGGCGTTGGCGATGACGCCGTCGAGCGAATCGTATTCGGCCAGCCATTTGGCGGCGGTCTTGGGGCCGCACTTTTCCACGCCGGGCACGTTGTCGATGGCATCGCCCATCAGCGCCAGCAGGTCCACGATCTGGTTGGGCCGCACGCCGAACTTGGCGATCACCGCCGCGTCCGAATCCATGCGGCTGCCGCTCATGGTATTGACCAGTTCGATGCCCGGGCGCACCAACTGCGCGAAGTCCTTGTCGCCGGTGGAGATGGTGACGCTCAACCCATCGGCAGCGGCCTGCAGCGCCAGCGTGCCGATCACGTCGTCGGCCTCCACGCCCTCGATGCGCAGGATGTCGATGCCCAGCGCATGCACGATGTCGCACATCGGCTGCACCTGCGCGCGCAGGTCGTCGGGCATCGACGGGCGGTTGGCCTTGTAATCGGCATATAAGTCATCGCGGAACGTCTTGCCGGGCGCATCCACCACGAAGGCGACGTAGGCCGGGCGCTCCTTCAAGGTGGCGCGCAGCATGTTGACCACGCCGAACAAGGCGCCGGTGGGCTCGCCCTGCGCATTGGTCAGCGGCGGAAGCGCGTGGAACGCGCGGTACAGGTAACTGGACCCATCGATCAAGACTAATCTGCTCATGGCCCAATTCTACGCTGCACGCTCACGGCACACTGCGCCAGCGCATACTGACCGGCGATCAACACGGATAACGACAATGAAGAGAGCACGTCTTTTGCTGCTGCCATTGCTGCTGCTCGGCGGCTGTGCCACCAGTGGCGGCGACCGCACCGGTGGCGATGTCCCGGCTGGCGCAGATGTCACCAGCAAGACCATGGGCAACGGCGACAAGGTCGACGAATACCGCGTCAACGGCCAGCTGGAAATGGTGCGGGTCACGCCAACGCGCGGCGCGCCCTACTTCCTGTACGACCGCGACCACGACGGGCATACCGATGCGGAAAAGAACAAGGTCAACAAGGTGTACTGGCAGCTGTATCGCTGGTGATTTGGGGATTGGGGATTGGGGCGGCAGCGGCCTCCACCGGGATTGCGGTGCCGTGCGTGCTGCCAGGGTGGCAGCACGCAGCTGCAGATCTCGCACAGTGGCTGACGGACGCCGCAGCCAGCGGCTCGCCAGCGTGGTGCGGGGCCCGCTCGTTTGGTGCAGAGCTGCGGTCTTGCGGGCGTAGAGCCGGTGGCGCAAACCGCCGTGCTCGGGCCGCAGCGACAGCATCAGTCCGCGTCTCAGCGCTGCGCCACCGAGGTGGCGGTTTCTGCCTCGGCGGTATCGGCCGGTGGCGTGGCCAGCGCCAGGGTCTGGCCCAGCCTGCGCTCGGCCTCGGACATGCCGCGCAGGATCTCGGCGGTTTGCGGATGCGCGCGCCCCAGCACGCGCTCCGATGCGATGAGCGCGGCGCGCTGTTCGGCCAGCGATGCCTCCACCTGACCGTCGTCCAGCAACCAGAATGCATGGTTGCTGCGATAGGTGATGGTGGCCGGGGCATCGTTACCGAAGGCGGCGCGTGCACGCTCCATCGCGCTGCGGTAATACGGCCCGGCTTCGGTTAGCTTGCCCTGCTGGCGCAACGCGCCGGCCAGGTTGCCTTCGATCATCAAGGTGTCGGCGGCGTTATCGCCATACAACGTGCGCGAGACGCGTAGCAGCGGGACGAGCCGGCTTCGGCACCGGCAAAGTCGCGCTGCATCAGCAGGAACACCGCCAGGCTGTTGCGCATCGATATCACCAGCGGATGCTCCGGTCCGCGCATGGCCATGCGTTCGCGCAGCAGGCTACGCTGCAAGGCGATCGCCGACGCCAGCTGTCCGTTATCGGCCAGCATGGCGGCGTAGCTGTTACCCGCATCGATGCGCTGGTCCGCACTGCTGGATGCATTGGCCAGCACAGCGACATAGGCCTGTCGGCTTTCTGCCAACGCATCGCGCAGGCGGCCCTGCTCGCGGAGCGCCCACGCCAACCGCGCGCATAACGCGTGGCCCATGGCCCGGTGTTGCGCATCGCCCCGCGCCGCCTGCGTCATGCTCTGGCGCAATACGCGCTCGGCATCGCCGGGCTGACCGGCAGCGGTCAGCGCCTGGCCCAGCATGGAGGCCGCCTTCAACGCCGGCATGCTGCCTGTGCCGGCGGTCTGCTGCGCCAACGTCTGTGCAAGCCGCAGATGCGCCACCGCCTGCGGATAATCGGCCAGCGCGATGAGCGTGCGGCCCAGCGTCATTTCCACCTCGGTGCGCGCGTCGGGCTGGTCGGCCAGCTCGCGCGCCGCACGCTGCGAAGCCTGCTGCATCACGCGCAGCATCAGGGTCTTGTCCAGGTCCCGCGCAACGCCTGGGTCCACGCTGGACAACAACGAACTCATGAACTCGCCGGTCACCCGCGCGCGTTGCGCATCGCGCGCAGCCTGCTGCAACGACCACCGCGTGGCGCCCAGGCCGGCCACCACGGCGATCGCGGCAAGGCCGCCGGCCAGCACGCCGCTGCGATGACGCTGGGTGAACTTGCGCAACCGCAGCCAGCCGCTCACCTGCAAGGCGCGCGGTGGGTAGCCGTCCAGCCAGCGATGCAGATCGTCCAGGAGTGCGGACACCGATGCGTAGCGCGCACCCGGCTGCGGTGCAACGCGCACAGCACGATCGCATCCAGCCCATCGCGCAGGTGTGCGTGTAATTTCTCGTGGGTGGTCGCGCGTGCCGCGCAGATGCGCGCACGTGCATCGGCGGGTACCGCCGCCACCCGCTGCGACGGCCGCTGCGGCAAGGCATCGCGCCCGGCCACCGGCGCCAGCCCGCAACTCAACTCGTAGAACATCGCACCCAAGGCGTAGATATCGCTGCGCGCGTCCACGTCCTGCGCGCCGCGCGCCTGCTCCGGGCTCATGTAGCCCGGCGTGCCGCGCTCGTGCGCGGCCGTCATGCCGGGGTTGGCTGCATCGATGGCGATGCCAAAGTCGATCACGCCCGGCATCGGCCGCCCATCGATCTCGCTGACCAGCACGTGCTGGGTTTGAGATCGCGATGGATCACGCCTTTCTGATGCGCGTGCTGCACCGCCTCGCCGACCCGCAGCATCAGCAACACGCGCGCATGCAGCGACAGGCGGTGTTCGTCGCACCACCAGGTGATCGGTTCGCCGCGCAGGTATTCCATCACCAGATACGCCCGGCCGTGCGCATCGGTGCCGACGTCGTGAATCTGCGCGATCGCCGGGTGCACCATCTGCGCCAACAGCCGGCATTCGAATTCGAACAAGGCACGGCGCTGCGCATCCAGCGCGTCGGCAGCCACCAGCTTGATCGCCACCTCGCGCTCATACGCACCATCGGCGCGATGGCCCAGATACACCTGACCCATGCCGCCGACGCCGATCAGGCGGTCGATCGCCCAGGCACCGAAGCGCGTGCCGGCCGGCAGTTCCGGCAACGGTCCGCGCAATGCAGCGGCGACCTGTTTTAACGGCGCACGCACGCACAAGGTGGCCTGCGCTTCCACCGCCAGCATCGCCAGCAACTGGTCGCGCAGCACCGCATCGTCGCCGGCCTGCGCACGCGCGAATGCCTCGCGCTCGGCGGCAGGCAATTGGCAAGCCCGATGGAACAAGGCCTCCAGGCGCTGCCAGGAGGTGGCCGCAGGGCTCACAACTGCGCTGCCAGCCACACCCGGGCAAAGCGCAGATCGCGCTCCAGCGTCGGCACCGACACCTCCAGCTGCTCGGCGGCCTCGGCCACGCTGAAGCCCACCAGTTCGGTCAACGCGAATGCCTTGGCTTGCGCTCGTCCACCTGGGCCAGCTTGTCGAAGGCATCGGCCACCAGCATCAATGCCTCCGGCCGCGCGGCGCCATCGGACAGGCTGACGGTCAGGGTCACCGCCTGTCCCAAGCGCTTGGCGCTGGCCTGCTGCCGCGCCAGATCCACCAGCAGATGGTGCATCTGCAGCGCAGCCACCGAATAGAAATGCGCCCGCGAACGAAAGTGTTGCTGGCCCTGTTCCAGCCGCATCCATGCCTCATGGACCAGCTCGGTCGCCTGCAACCCGGCACGCGCATCGCGCCGCAGTTCGCGCAGCGCCGTGGCCCGCAACACCTCGTAGACCTGGCGCGCCAATGCGTCGCCGGCGCCGGGTTCGTCGCGCTGCCAGGCCTGCAACAACTCGGTGATCGGCAGCTCGGACATCCGGTCCATCTCGCCTGCGTGGAAGCGCAGTATCCCGCATTGGCGCCGACAGAACGTAGCGAGCGGTGGTCAGGTGGGTGCGGACGGCGCGGAGGAACCGGAGTGTACGAGTGGTACATGCCGATTCCGAGCACCGGCCGCGCCCGCCTGACGGCCGCGCAGTAGTTTTGTTAGCTGCTCTTAAGTCCCCGCCCACTGCGGCGGTCGGCAGCGCAGAGGAGCCCGGGCAGGTGGTGGGTTGTCGCTGGCTGTACGCCCTGTCTCACGTTGCGCCCCGGCCTGTTGTGGCCGAGCCAAGCGTCGTCTTGGGATGCTGCAGCAGTGTCAATCGCCCGCAGCAGCTGCAGAGGCTGTCGCCACCCTTCTGCTTGGTCGGCGCCCGGGCATCGACGCCGACCGCGTCACCGCGACGTCATACGCCACCGCTAGCCTGCGCCCCTCCAATCGGCCGGAGGTTCGGGTGTCTGCACATCCCAAGCGCGCCTGGGCACGTCTGTTCATCGAGCACGGTCCGGTACTGCGCGGGTTTTTCGTGCGCCGCGGGGCCAACGAAGACGCCGAAGACCTGGTCCAGGAAACCTATCTGCGCCTGCTGCGTGCGCATCAACAACCTGGCCAGGCCATCGCCAATCCGGAAGCCTATCTCTACACGGTGGCGGTCAACCTGGCGCGCGAGCAGGCGGCGCGGCGCAAGCAGGCACCGCTGTGCATCGAGGACATGGAGCAGTTCGCGCAACGGCTGGTGGCTGGCGACGATGTCGAAGACAGCGCCCAGCGGCAGCAGCGCCAGCAACGCCTGCAGACCGTGCTGGCCGGGCTGCCCGAACGCGTCCGCGCGGTATTGGTGATGCAGTATCGCGACGGCTTGAGCTACAAGCAGATCGCCGAGCGCTTGGGCGTGTCCTCGCACATGGTCAAGAAACATGTGGTGCGTGGGCTGTCGGCCTGTCGACAGGCGTTGGCCGAGAGTGGGGAACCGTGGTGGTGAGCGCCTCGTCGTGGGCGACACGCCGCTTGACCGAGGAAGCGGCGCACTGGCACGCGCTACAGCGCATGCAGCCGCTGGACGCCGACCAGCAAGCGCGTTTCATGGAGTGGCTGACCGCCTCGCCGGCGCATGTGCGCGAATATCTGGCGGTGGCGCAGGTGGCCGGTGCGCTCGGCGAGGCGCTGGGTGCCATGGCACTGGATGTCGACGCGCTGCTGCTGGCCGATCGTCAGCGCGACGCCGGGCCGGCACGCAATGTGGTGGCACTGCCATTGCCGCCGCGTGGCGCAGCGGACGCGGCAACGCGCACCCGTCGGCCGCGGTCGGTGGCACGCCGGCCCCACTGGCAGGTCGGGCTAGCAGCGATGCTTGCGCTGCTGACCGTCGTCGGCGGCTGGGCCTGGCCGCGCACCACGACCTATGCAACGGCGCACGGCGAGCAGCGCCGCGTGCAACTGGCCGACCGCAGCGTGGTGCATCTCAATGCGGACACGCGCATCCAGGCGACCATGACGCCGTGGTCGCGCCGTCTGCAGTTGCTGCGCGGCCAGGCGAGCTTCGCGGTCGCACCGGACCGGCGTCCGCTGCAGGTGCGGGCGCTGGACCTGCGCGTGGAAGACATCGGCACCGCCTTCGACATCGCACTGCATGGACAACAGGCACGTATCGACGTGTCTGCCGGTCGCGTGCATGTCTGGCGTGCCGACCGCCCGGCGCAGCCGATGCTGGCCAACCTGAGCGCAGGCCAGAGCGCGCGCATCGATGGCGCCGGCCGGGTCGAATTGAGCAATGAAGATGTCGCCACCATGCAGGCGTGGCAACAGCAGCGCATCGTGTTTCGCGACGAGCCATTGCGCAACGTGGCCGAAGACTTCAACCGCCTCAATCGCCTCCAGCTGCACATCGACGATGCCCACGCTGGCGCGCTGCGCCTGACCGGCAATTTGCGCAGCGACGATCTCGCCGGTCTACGGGCGTTTCTCGCGCAGCAGCCCGACCTGCGGCTCGAGCAGCGATCCGATGCGCTGCACATCGTCAGCCGCGCACCACCGGCGACCGCCATCCGATAGCGCACGCCGCCAACGGGACCACCTCGCTTGCGCCAACGTGTGCGCACCTGACTGCTGCACACGCCGCAGCACCGCGCGGCATGTACTTGCCGCGCGCCAATACGCCGCTGTGTCCCGCTCCCCTGCGTTTTCGCCTCGTGTGGTCTGGCTGACGCAACACGGTGCGCAACAACGACCAACGCAATCGGCGGCTGGCAGTGATGGCTCCATTTCTTACGCGCCATCCTTGGCCAGAGCGCAATCCCCTGCACATGCAATCCATCGCTTTGCACGTGTCACAGAAAATTCATCGAAAAACGGTGCCCGACTCGGCTCGTCGCGCCTCGTAGATGGGGTAGTCGCCGCATCGGCCCCCGGGCCTGTGCGGCGCCCCTTCTCCCTCTCCCTGGAAGTGATGATGCGCTGCTGCCTGTTTCTGTCCGTTGCCCTCGCCCTGCATGTCGGCACTGCCGGCGCTCAAACGCCGGCTGTCGCGGTCACTGCCATTCCCGCCCAACCGCTGGCACGCGCACTCAACACGCTGTCGCGCCAGACCGGTTTGCAGTTCGTCTACGCGGCCAGCATCGGCGCCGAGCGCCAGAGTCGCGGCACCACCGCTGGCGTAGAGCCCGAGCAGGCATTGCAGCAACTGCTCGATGGCACCGGCCTGCGCTACCGCTATCTCACGCCCACCACGGTGACGATCGAAGCGGACACGGCGATCAGCGAAGCGCCCGCTGCAGCAGTGCCGGCTGCGCCAACCGGCACGCCGATCGCCGCCGGTGCGCCCGTGCGCGAACTGGACAGCATCCAGGTACTGGGCAGCTATGCCGGTAGCCTCAGCGCCGCGCTGCGCCAGAAGCGCTATGCCGACAGCGTGGTCGACGTGATCGCCGCCGAAGACATCGGCAAGCTGCCGGCGCAGAACGTGGCCGAAGCCCTGCAGCGCGTGCCGGGCGTGTCGATCGTGCGCGACCGCGGCGAAGGCGTGTATGTGCGCGTGCGCGGCCTGGGCCCGAATTTCCAGGTGACCACGCTCAATGGCCAGACCATGGCGGTCAACGAGAACGTGCGCACCTCCGGCCAGACCGGCCGCCAGTTTCGCTACGACACCTTGCCGGCCGAACTGGTCTCCGGCCTGGATGTGATCAAGAGCCCCACCGCCGATCTGGACGAAGGCGCCATCGGCGGCATCGTCAACGTGCGCACCTTCCGCCCGCTGGAATTGGGCAAGACCTTGCTCAACACCTCGCTGGAATCCAGCCAGGCGCAGCGCACGCACGCCAGCGATCCGCGGGTGTCCGGCCTGTTCAACTGGGTCAATGCCGATGGCACCTTCGGCATGCTGGTGTCCGGCGCCTACGCCCAGCGCAGCCTGCGCCAGGACCGCGTCAACGAAGTGAGCTGGGATTACTACCCCAATGGCGTGCCCGGTGCGCCGGGTGCGTCCTACCTGCCCACCGGGCTGCGCCCGACGCTGGAATTGGAAGAGCGCGAGCGCACCGGCGTGGCCGCTTCGCTGCAATGGCGCCCCAGCGCGGCCTGGGAAACCAATCTGGACCTGCTGTATGCCAGGCAGACGGTGCACTACGACGAATACAGCCTGGGCGTGGGCTTCGACGGCGTGGCCAAGATGAGCAATCTGAGCGTGGACCACGGCGGGGTGACCGGCTTCGACTATCGCAATGGCCAGGTGCAGGTCTCGCGCGAGACCTCCGGCATCACCGACGACAACCGCAGCGCGCGCCTGTCCAGCACCTGGAACGGCGATCTGTGGACGCTGGGTGTGGTGGCATTCCACTCGCAGGCGCATAGCTACGACTCCGACCCGATCCGCCGCACGCGCTTGCGCAGCCCCAGCAACCTGTCGATGCGGGTGGAGATGCCGCAGGCCGACGACGACAACGTGCCGAACTGGAGCTTCACCAACGGCTTCGATCCGACCAACCCGGGCAGCGTCAGTGGGCGCCGGCTGGAATGGCGCGAGATCAATGCGCGCGACAAGGAAGACGCGCTGCAGCTGGACGCCAAGCGCACGCTCGGCGACGGCTGGCTGCGCGACATCAAGTTCGGCGCCAAGTACCGCCAACGCTCGCGCACCTACGATCGCGCCGACCTGCTGTTCAACCGCATCGCCGGCGTGCAATTTCCGGCCAGCTATTTCACCGCGCTGCCGGTGAGCGACATGCTGGTCGATGGCAAGGGTGCCCTGCCGCGGCATTGGCTGGCGCCGATCGAAGCGCCGTTCTGGGGCAACTGGCCGACCGCCGCCGACCTGAGCGACACGCCCAATAGCGCCGACCTGCAGAACTCCTACGAGGTGCGCGAGAAGATCGGCTCGGCGTATGCGCTGACCGACTTCGGCGGCACCCTGGCCGGACGCGAGCTGCGCGGCAATTTGGGCGTACGGCTGGTGCGCACCGAGCAGACCACCGACGGCCACGCCGACCTCGACGGCGCTGCCCAGCCGGTGCATTTCGAGCGCAGCTATACCAACGCGTTGCCGTCGTTCAACGCCGCCTGGGACGTGCGCGACGACATGGTGCTGCGCACCTCCGCGGCCAAGGTGATCACCCGCCCGGATCTGACCGACCTGTCGTCCAAGCTCACCTTCAACTCCAGCGGCGAAGTGCTGACCGCCAGCGGTGGCAACCCGGCGCTACGGCCGTTCGAGGCCTGGCAGTACGACCTGACCTTCGAGTGGTACATCGACGGCACCTCGGCGCTGACAGGTGGCGTGTTCTACAAGGACATTTCCAGCTTCATCCAGACCCAGCTGTCCTACCTGGACTACCAGGGCCAGACCTATCTGCTCTCGTCCAAGACCAACGGCAGCCAGGCCAGCGTCAAGGGCGTGGAGCTGGCCTACCAGCAGGTGTTCACCGGCCTGCCGGCGCCGCTGGACGGCCTGGGCATGCAGCTCAACTACACCTTCACCGACAGCCAGGCGACCTACCGCGACGGCACGGGCCGCTTCACCGACAGCCTGGAAGGCGTGGCCAAGAACACCTACAACGCCGTGCTGTTCTACGAGAAGGGCCCGCTGATGGCGCGCGCCAGCTACAGCTGGAGCGACAACATCGTCAACGCGGTCGGCACCGCCAACGTCGCCACGCTCAACAGCGATGCCTTCGGCAGCCTGGACGCCAATGTCGCCTGGAAGGTCAACGACACCCTGTCGGTGTTCGTCAACGCCATCAACCTCACCGGCCAGGTGCAACGGCAATACGTCGGTGACCACCTGTTCGGCGGTTACACCGACTACGGCCGCACCTGGTCGCTGGGTCTGCGCGCCCGTTTCTAAGCGGGTCTGCACGCCGCGGTGGCGGTCGTCGCGTTCGCGCGCGGCCGCCAGCGCATTGCGCTGATGGTTTCGTCCCACCGCTTCATTCGCACTGGATTTGCCGATGCTTCTGCGTTTTTGCCGACGCGCTGCCGCCCTGCTCGGGCTCGCACTCGTGCCGCTCTCCCCTGCCCACGCCACCGACGCGGCGCCCGACACGCTGGAAAAGGTGGTGATCCTCAAGCGCCATGGCGTGCGTGCGGCGATGTCCAGCCCCGAACAGCTCGGCCGCTATTCGCTGCACCCATGGCCGCACTTCGCCGTGCCGGCCGGTCACCTCACCGCCAACGGCGCGCAGCTGGAGCGCCTGTTCGGCGACTACTACCGCGCGCGCTACACCGCCCTGGGCCTGTTGACCGACGATGGCTGCGGCCAGGCCTATTACTGGGCCAACCGCACCCAACGCACCATCGCCTCGGCCGAGGCGCTGGCCAGTCGGCTGACGCCTGGCTGCGCCAACCCGGTGCACAGCGTGGCTTCCGGTAGTTCCGATGTGCTGTTCGATGGCACCGCCGCGCTGCGTCGGCCCGACGCGCGTGCGCGCATGCAGGCGGCCATCGCCGGCCGCATCGGCGGCGACGCCCGTGCCTGGAACGCCGCCCACGCCGATGCGATCGACACGCTTGAACACCTGCTGCTGCAATGCGCACAACGCCCCTGCCCAGCGCAGGCTGCGCCCGGCAAGCTGCGCCTGACCACGGTGCCGGCCGGGCTGGACGATGCCGGACCGGCGATTCCCGGCATCGATGGTCCGGCCGCGGCCGCTTCAGGCATCACCGAAAGCCTGCTGATGGGCTGGGCCGATGGGCAGGATTTCGCTGCGTTGGGGTGGCAAGGCCTGGACCAGACCACGCTGTTGCGCGTGTTCGCCCCGCACCAGGCCGAATTCGCGCTGCGTCTGCGCGCCCCGACCGTCGCGCGCCTGGCCAGCACGCCGCTGGCCGCACGTCTGCTGGCGACCCTGCAGCAAGGCAGCGATGGCGCCTCCTCTGCCGACGCCATCGGCGGCGATGCACGCCTGGTGGTGATGTCCGGCCACGACGGCACGCTGACCCTGCTGGCCGGCATGTTCGATCTGCACTGGCAATTGCCCGGCTACCAGCCCGACCAGACCGTTCCCGGCGGCGCACTGGTGTTCGAGCGCTGGCGACGCGCCGACGGCCAGCGCGTCATCCGCCTGCGCTATACCGCGCAGAGCCTTGCGCAACTGCGCGAACGACAGCCATTGACGCTGCAGGCACCGCCGCCGAGCGCGGCAATCTTCATTCCCGGCTGCGGCACCGCCACGCCGGCCTACGACTGCCCGCTGCCGCAGTTCGCCCACCTCGTCCAGGCCGCGCTGGACCCGCTCGCCATGGACCCGTGATCCCCCACGCGACGCGCTGGGCCCAACGCGTTGCGTCCATCCGCAGTACCCAACCGCACGAGGTCATCATGCTTCAGCATCTTCGTTCTCTGCTCAGCGTCGGAATCGGTCTGACCCTGGCCTGCGCCGGCGTCGCCCACGCGCAATCCAGCGTCGGCGTCCTCGACGTGCTCACCTACAACGTGGCCGGCCTGCCCGAGGGCATCTCCAGCGGCAATCCTGCCACCAACACCTCGCTGCTGGCACCGACGCTGGCGCCGTATGCGCTGGTCCACGTGCAGGAAGACTTCAACTACCACGCGACGCTCTACGCCGGCGACAACCACCCGTATCGCACACCCACCGGTGGCGGCGCCGCCATCGACGACGGCCTCAACACGCTGAGCAACTACCCCTTCAACGACTTCACCCGGGTCGAATGGGACAAGTGCAACGGCACCGACTGCCTGACCCCGAAGGGCTTCAGCTACATGCAGGTGCGGCTGGACAACGGCGTCCTGCTGGACGTCTACAACGCCCATCCCAATGCCGGTACCGAAACCGCCGACCTGGCCGCCCGCCGCGCCAACATCACCCAGCTCTCGCAATTCATCCGCACCTGGTCGGCCGGCAACGCCGTGCTGGTGATGATGGATTCCAACACGCGCTACACCCGCAGCGAGGACAACATCCGCGAGCTCATCGCCAGCAACAATCTGATCGACCCGTGGGTGGAACTGATCAAGGGCAACGCCCCGACCGCCGGTGCGGCGCCGCTGTTGTGCGGTACGCCGCCGACCAATCCCTGCGAGGTCGTCGACAAGATCCTGTACCGCGCCGCCCCGCAGCTGACCTTGGCCGCCAACCTCTACCAGCTCGATCCGGGCAACTTCTACGACAGCGCCGGCAAGCCGCTGTCGGATCACTATCCGCTGTATACGCAGTTCGGTTGGGCGGCAGGCACCGACGTGCGCACCAGCGACAGCGTCGGCGGACCGCATGGCGTGCCGTTCAACGACGTGGCCGGTGGCGCCCACCAGCGCCAACTGCGCAGCGTCACCCTGCGCGGTGCCGAGCGCCTGGATGCGGTGGCCACCAGCCTGGACAACGGCGCCACCCTGGCCCACGGCGGCAACGGCGGAACCGCCACCACCCTGGCCTTGCGCAGCGGCGAAACGCTGACCTCGGCCACCGTCACGCTTGGCCAGTACAACGGCCGCATCCGGTTGTTCTCGCTGAGCTTGGCCACCAACCAGGGCCGCAGCATCGCCGCCGGTACCCCGACCAGCGAGCGCTACACGCTCACCGCGCCCACCGGCTGGCATATCGCAGGTTTCACCGGCCGCGCTGGCGATGAAATCGACAAGCTGGGTGTGATTTACAGGAAGGATTGAACGACCGGTTGCACCACTGCGGACGCCAGGACAGCACGGCATGCACAACGCCGTGCTGTCCTGGCCGCACATGCACGTTGCATGCGGCGGTAAGCGGTGCATTTGACGCATCGCCAGCTATCGGCATGCTCGACGTGATGTCCTGCTTGCGAAACGACGGAGTCGTTGCACGTTTGCAGGACGGCCACCACTCCATGCAGCCGCGCCGACACGACGCACGACAGAAGCAGCCATCGGCTGGCCGCGTTGACGTATTGACGCGCACATCCGCATGCCGCCGTTCCGGCGCGTTGCATTCGCCGCAGCGCGCATCCATTCGCGTCACGGCCGCTGGTCTGCCTGCGTGCATGCTGAAGTGTCGGCGGATGGTATCGCCCGCGTACGCAACGGTTGCCGGCAGCTAAAGCGATGCAGGTGCGCACACCGGTGACCTCGGCAACGATGTCTTTGGCAGTGCGATGCTTACGGCGACGTCGTGTCAGCTCTGTAACGATAGCGCCCGGATGTCGCTCGCCTGGTAGTGCGTCCCATCGGGCAGCCCGTGCCATCGAACCCTTCGCGCAGGAGTGATTGCATGGCTACACCTGGCAGCTCCATCGCCTTCATCGGCTTCGGCGAAGCGGCCTGCGCCTTTCTCGAAGGCTGGGCCGTGGACGATCCTGCGAGCATCAGGGCCTACGACATCAAGAGCGATCAGGCCAACACACGCCAGACCATGCTCGACCGCTATCGACAGCACGGCGTCACCGGATGCGACACGGCCGCTGCGGCAGTGGCGCAGGCCGATATCGTCTTCAGCCTGGTCACCGCCGACTGCGCGCATGCCGCGGCGCGTAGCGCGGCGCCGTCGCTGCGTGCCGGCGCGCTGTGGTTCGATTGCAACTCCTGCGCACCGGACACCAAGAAGGCGACCGCCGCAGATATCGAAGCCGCCAACGCATGCTACGTCGATGTCGCCGTGATGGCGCCTGTGCTGCCCCAACGGCATCGTGTGCCACTGCTGATCAGCGGCCCGCACACCGACGACGCGCTTGGCGTACTGCAAGCGCTCGGCATGCGCCCGGAACCAGCCGGCGAGACCGTCGGACAGGCCTCGTCCATCAAGATGCTGCGCTCGGTGATGGTCAAGGGGATCGAAGCGCTCTGCGCCGAATGCCTGATCGCCGCACGCCGCGCCGGCGTCGAAGACCAGGTGATCGCCTCGCTCAATGCATCCGTCACGCAACGCGACTTCGGCACCCAGGCAAGCTACAACATGGAACGCATGATGGTGCACGGCATTCGTCGCGCAGCAGAAATGCGCGAAGTGGCCGTCACCGTCGCCGCGCTCGGACTGCCTGCCGACATGGCCACGGCCACCGCCGCATGGCAAGACCGCATCGGCCACCTCGGCCTGGACGCGGGCGAGGACCAGTTGCTTCCACGCCTGGACCATCTCTCCGCGATGCTGCGGCGCTTGCCATCGGTGGAGTAACGGCTGGACCGGCCGCCAGCCTTGCCGACCGCAGCGAGTGGGCTGGATGATCGCTCCGCGACGGTCTGGTCGATCCAGACTTGACTCCGCTATCCATTCACAGCCGCCCGAGGCAACGACAGCCGTGATCGATCAGTGAGCGCAATGACCACCGACATTCCAGCGCTCTCGGTCTCACACGAACGACCAACGGCGCCATTCCGTCTGCCGGCATTTACCTGCGCGCAGCGACACAGGCCACCCACGCTCAGCGCTTGGCTGCCTCGCAGAGTTTGCGATTGAACCAGGTGGACCTGGCGATGGGCAGGTACGTGTCCCAGTCGCTGGGCGGAAGCATCGTGCTGTTCTGATCCAGCTCGGCTTGGAACGCGTCCTCGTCGTGGCTGCGACCCGCCATGCTGCCGTCCAGCGCCGCCAGACACTCCTGCGGGCGGTTCAGGCGCAGCAGGGTGAGGGCGCGGTCGTTGGCAAAGCGGTCGCGATCGCGCCAGTTGAGGAACTCGCCGCACTCGCTTGCGAACGCCTGCATGCCGGCAAGTGCTTCGGCATAGCGCTTGCCGCGATAGTCCCGCAGATACGCTTCACGTCGTCGGCTGCTGGCAGCGGAGGTGCAGCCGGCCGGCAGTTGCAGATAGTCGCCTTCGAAGCCGGCGCGCACGCCGCAGTAATCGCGGCAGCTGTCCTGGGTCAGTGCGGCGATGGTGAAGCCGCCCGCCACCGGCGTGAACGAGAGCTTGCAGGGCGCGTCGACAACTTCGCTCACTTCCGCCCTGTCGCCCTGCAGGGTTCCCGACAGCGAACAGCTGTGGCCGTTGGCGCCCACAGTGTGAATCTTGAACTGGCGCGCCCCACCCTTGTCGCTGACCTGCAAGCTGCCCCAGCCTTGCTTGGTGCCGTATTCGCCGGGCATCGGACCGGCCGCCACCGCGCCGAACGTCACCAGCCACACCAGTGTCCCGCACCATCCATATCGCCGTGCCATCGCCTCGTCCTGTGTTCGACCAGCGCGCAAGTGTGCGACATCGCGGCGACGCCAGGCGAGTCAGGTGTAGACCATCAACCCCACTCGCCCCACCTGGACCAAGCCCCTTCACGCCTTTGCATCGATCCTCCTCATCGTGCCTTTCTGGCCCATGCGCCAGCTCAAGGCCGCGCTAGCTAGCGGCAGGCCTGCACGACCGCGCACTCGGCAGCTTGTATGAAATCGGTGGCGCTCTGCATCGTGGCATGGGCGCGGGTGCTATCGCGCACGTAGATGGCCCGCATACACGCCTGCGGGCTCGGCTGGCGCTCATAACCGATCAGGCGTTGGCCCAAGTTCAGCTTCTGGCGATTGCCGGATGCCGTTTGCAGGCCACGTCGCCGTGCGGGACCCCACAGGAACGCTTGCGTGATCGAGCGCCAACTTTGCGAAACAGACGTGATGGATTGGCGATGCTTTTCTCGGTTGACCAAGGGACAGGCCCCGGGGAGTGGGCCGCAGGCAACACAGCGCATGAGCAACACCGATTATTACAGTGCCATCGTTCCGCAAGCATCCTCGGCCGTCGAGATGCATGCGCCGCTGATGATCGACCTGCTGGCCTACATCGAGCGGCACATCGGCGAGGCGGAGCTGGATACCGAGTCGTTGCAGCAGGCATTCGCGTTATCGCGCGCGTCGCTGTACCGCCTGTTCCAGTCGCGTGGTGCGGTGGCCAGCTATATCCGCGAACAGCGGCTATGCACGGCGCACCGCTATCTGCAGGCCTACCGGATTGCAGCCTGACGTGGTTGTTGTACGAAATGGGCTTTGCATCGGAGCGGCAGTTTCAACGCGCCTTCCAGCAACGCTTTGGCATGCCGCCGATGCAATGGCGTCGCCAGTGCCGCGCCAAACCGCACGCGCCCACGCCGCGACGTGGCCAGCATGTGCCGATGTGGCGCTTCATGCGCGAACTGAGCCCGCACACCCAACGCGTTGACGTTCCGGTGCGCGCCGGCATGTTGCCGCTGCAGGGCGCTCCGCTCGCGCATACCGAAGCGCTGCGTCGTCCTGGCCGGCCGCTGCGTGCGCGTGCGATCGAGCTGGAGTCCGCGGATCGGTAGCCATTGCTCGCTACCAAGCGCTTACGAACACCGCTGCAGCGATCGGTGAACAATCGCCGCACCGCGTCGCTGTCGGCGCAGCATCGCGATGAACGCGAGTCCTGACCAAGATGCCGCGCCGTAGCGATCGGCCAACAGGGCGCAAGGCCGCTTCGACACGGCGACACGGCGACACGAATCAGCGAATCACCAGCACCGGAATCGTGCTGTGGGTGAGCACTTCCACCGTCTGGCTGCCGAGCAGCATGCGCCGCACGCCGCGGCGACCGTGCGAGGTCATGATGATCAGGTCGCTTTTGCATTCCTCGGCGGTCTGCACGATGCCTTCGGCGGCGAAGCGATCCAGCACATGCCGCGGCGTGGCCTTGATATTGGCAGCAGCGGCCAACTCCAGTGCCGGACGCAGGATCTTTTCGGCCGCCGCTTCGCGCTCGGTGCGGTATTCGGGGCTGGCTTCGTCGCCCACGCTCCAGCCCATTGCGTCGTACATGCCCATCGCCCACGGCTCGGACACGGTGACGATATCCACTTTCGCAGCGGTCGCCTTCGCCAGCTCCAGGCCTTGAAACAAGCCGCGGTGCGACAGCTCGGATGCATCGATGGCGATCAGGATTCGTTTGTACATGATGACCTCCCGGATGGACCGGCGGCCTCGCCGGCGACTTCAGATTGGCGGCACTCAGCATCACACATCTTGATACGGATCAATCAGACAGCTGGCGGACGGCAGCGCTGGAAGCGGCTCACCCAACCTGGCGAGCGCTTGCCAGGTAGTTGCTGGCGGCGCATTCAAACGCATTGGCCGCGCGCGGCCTTCGCAGCGCACCGGCCGCGCTCGCCTACCGGCTGTGCAGGCGCGTTGTCAGCTGCTCTGCTGCGTTGCCTTCAGTCGATGGGCACGGCATCGGGAGCGTGCCGGGGTTCGCGCACGCGCGCCGGGTTGCCGACCGCGGTCGCACCGGCCGGCACATCGCGGGTGACGACCGCACCGGCACCGATCAGCGCATCGTCGCCGATGCTGACACCCGGCAGGAGGATCGCCCCGCCACCGATCCACACATTGCGCCCGATGCGGATCGCCCGCCCGAACTCCAGCCCGCTGGCACGTCCGGCGGCATCGCGTGGGTGATCGGCAGCGTAGATCTGCACGCCGGGACCGATCTGCGTGCCGTCGCCGATGTGCACCTCGCAGATATCCAGAATCACGCAATTGAAGTTGAGGAACACCCCGGCGCCCAGGCGGATGTTGTAGCCGTAATCGCAATGAAACGGCGACCGAATCACCGCGCCGGCGCCTACCTCGGCAAGACGCTCGACCAGCAAGGCATGCCGCTGCGCGGAGGGCTGCGCAGTGGTGGCGTTGTAGCGCATCATCCACTCCGCAGCCGCCGCCTGATCGGCCTGCAGTTGCGCATCGGCCGCGCTGTAGAGTTCGCCTGCCAGCATTTTCTGTTTTTCCGTCTGCATGCCGTCGCGCGCTCATTGCAATGAAGTGGTGCCAGGGTGGCATGGATGTGGCACCGCGCGCATCGAGCGACGCACCAATGGCCCCGATTGCCGACTCAAAGCGGCTTGCGGAACGTCGCGATCAGATGATGAGTTGAAGCGACTGGCGCGCTCACCACCGAGGTGGCAACAGCCAAAGCGGATTGTCGAGCGCCGGCCTCACCCGCGTGACGGCTGCGTCGCCATTCCAATGCGTGCCGCATCCGTTGCAATGCCGCTGTGCGAGCATCGATACTCCCGATCACGCCATTCCGGCACGACCACGCTCAAGGATGACGTCATGACACGATTTGCAATCGCCTGCGTTGCACTGTTGCTATTGGCATGCCTCAGCACACCTGCTCGTGCAACTTCCTCACTTTCGTTCGAAGGCGGCGGATACGCGATGACCTTCGAAGTCGGCGGCGATCCTCGTCCCGTCATCGCCAGTGTTCCATTTCTACGCGCCGGGCGACAGCAAGGGGGTGGTGTTGCGCAGCGACTTCCAGGTCAAGACGTTCGATACCAAGCGCCGAATCCTCCGCCTGATTTACGCCGGAGGCGACAAGCGTGTTCCGCCCTTTACCCTGGTCGTGCTCGCAAACACGTCCACACTCAACGTGAACGGCAAGCAGATCAACTCAACCTTCAGTTGGGAAATGTGAGCGCACGACAAAGCAACGGAGACGACGCTTCATCCACCTACCATCTGCCGCAAGGCGGTCACGCGATCTCGCTCGACGCATGACGTGCACCAGCGGTTGGTTCCTATTGCCCCACGCAGAATGCATTCGCACGCTGTCCCCGCCCCCTGCAGAACACGCAATCGCAGGCGAGTGAGCCCCTGACTACACCACCGTCAGATTGGCGTAGGCCATCACCAGCCACTTGGCGCCGACCTCATCGAATTGCACCTGCACGCGCGCATGCGCGCCGGCGCCTTCGTAATCGACGACCACGCCGCCACCGAAGGTAGGGTGCTCGACATTGGCGCCGAGCTTGATCGGCGCCGCTTCCACCACGCCATGCACCGGGCCGCCACGCGCCGCGCCCAGCGAGGCCGTACGCGAGACCTGCACCTTGGGGCGCACTTCGTGCAGCAGATCGCGCGGAATCTCGCGCAGGAAGCGCGAGGGCACGTTGTAGTTGTCCTGGCCGTGGATGCGGCGCGATTCGGCGTAGCACAGCACCAGTTTCTGGCGCGCGCGGGTGATACCCACATACGCCAGGCGCCGCTCTTCTTCCAGCCGCCCGCTCTCTTCCAACGAGCGCGCACTCGGGAACAAGCCGTCTTCCAGCCCGACCAGGAACACGATCGGAAATTCCAGGCCTTTTGCCGAATGCAGCGTCATCAGCTGCACGCCTTCTTCGCCGGCCTGCGCCTGGCCTTCGCCGGCTTCCAGCGAGGCGTAGGCCAGGAACGCCACCAGCTCGGTCATGCCCTGGCTGTCTTCATCGTCGGGGCGGGTGAAACGAGAGGCCACCGAGACCAGTTCGTCCAGGTTCTCGGTGCGCGATTCCGAATCCAGCCCGCCGCGGCTTTCCTTGGCCCAATGTTCGCGCAGACCCGAGCGCATCAGCACGTGATCGATGCGTTCGGCCAGTTCCATTTCACCGGTTTCGGCATGCAGCTGACCGACCAGGCTGAGGAAGGTGGCCAAGGCGTTGCGTGCGCGTGCGGCCAGCGTGTTCTGCTGCGTACACAGCATCGCCGCTTCCCACAACGACAGCGCATTGGCGCGCGCCAACCGGCGCACTTCATCCAGCGTGCGATCGCCGATGCCGCGCGTGGGCGTATTGACCGCGCGCTCGAAGGCGGCGTCATCGCTACGGTTGGTGAGCAGACGCAGATACGCCAACGCGTCCTTGATTTCGGCGCGTTCGAAGAAGCGCATGCCGCCATACACGCGGTACGGCAATTGTTCGGAAATCAGCGCCTCTTCCAGCGCGCGCGATTGCGCGTTGCTGCGGTAGAGCACCGCTACTTCGCCGTAGCTGCCGCCATCGCGCACCCATTGCCGTGCGCGCTCGACCACATAGCGCGCTTCGTCCACTTCGTTGTAGGCCGCATACAGATCGATCGGGTCGCCATCGCCGGAATCGGTCCATAGCTGCTTGCCGATGCGGTCCGGGTTGTGCGCAATCACCGCATTGGCCGCGCCCAGGATGTTGGCGCTGGAGCGGTAATTCTGCTCCAGCCGCACGGTTTGCGCGCCGGGGAAATCCTTCAGGAAGCGCTGGACGTTTTCGACCTTGGCACCGCGCCAGCCATAGATGGCCTGGTCGTCGTCGCCCACCACGAACACGTGGCCGGTCTCGCCGGCCAGCACGCGCACGAAGGCGTACTGGATGGCGTTGGTGTCCTGGAACTCGTCCACCAGGATCTCGCGAAAACGCGCGCGGTAATGCGCCAGCAATGCCGGCGTGTCGCGCAGTAGCTCATGCGCGCGCAGCAGCAACTCGGCGAAATCCAGCAGGCCGGAGCGGTCGCAGCGTTCCTGGTAGGCGGCGTACACCTGCCGGCGCACCTCGGTCCAATCGTCGTTGGGCTCGGGCTGGATGTGCTGCGGACGCCGGCCTTCGTCCTTCTGTTCGTTGATCCACCAGCTCATCTGTTTGGGCGGATATTTGCTTTCGTCCAGCTCCAGCGCCTGCACCACGCGCTTGACCAACCGCAGCTGGTCGTCGCTGTCCATGACCTGGAAGCCTTCCGGCAGCCGCGCATCCTGCCAATGCAGACGCAACAGGCGATGGGCCAACCCATGGAAGGTGCCGATCCACATGCCGCGGCTGCCGTTGCGCAGTTGCAGGTCGGTGCGGTGGCGCATTTCGCCGGCGGCCTTGTTGGTGAAGGTCACCGCGAAGATGCCGTGGTTGGGCACGCCCTGGACTTCGTTGAGCCAGGCGATGCGATGGATCAGCACGCGCGTCTTGCCGGAGCCGGCGCCGGCCAGCACGAGGTAATGCCCCGGCGGCGCGGAAACGGCCTCGCGCTGGGCGGGGTTTAAATGATCGAGCAAATGAGAGACATCCACCGGCGCATTTTACCGGTTGTGGCGTCGCTGCGGCTGAGATTGCGATGAAAGGGCTGGGATTGCTGCCCCCATCCGCCCTTCGGGCACTTTCCCCCGCAAGCGGGGGAAGGCTGCACGTTGGTTGCTCTAGCGCCTGCAAGAGAAGGCAGGGCATTGGTTGCTTTGGCACCTGCGAGAGAAGGCAGCACGTTGGTTGCTCTGCCGCCTGCAAGAGAAGGCAGGCGGATGCTCGCCCTCACCCCAACCCTTCTCCCGCCTGCGGGAGAGGGGTTGGGGTGAGGGCGCGAGGCGTAGCCACGACAAATGTGGGTCTCCGAGGCTTCGCCCGCACCCGCATCCGGCGCTATGCGTCACCTTCGTCCCTTGCAGGGGCCACTGTCGCAGCGGGACAAGCCAACACCGCTCGTTTCCCGCTCCCGGCACACCGATCAACGCCCCAGCAGCACCAGCAGATCCCGCGCAATCGCCGCCGCCTGCTCACGCAATTCAGGCACCGCCAGGCTCTCCCACAACGACCCGATGCGCAGACTTCCGATCACGCGCAGCCGCCGATTGGCGCGACCATCGGCATCGATCAGGCCGCCATCGGCGTCGGTGTCCACCCCGATTCCATGCGGCCCGGCCACTGCGACGCCCTGCCCCAGCAGGTGTTGCAGCAGCGGGTTACGCATGGCCTGCACGCGCATTTCCACACCGGTGGCATTGACCAGGGTCTGCACATCCAGCTGCAAGGCATGTCCGGCACTGGCGGCTCCGGCGCTCACGCGCACGCAAGCGCCCACCTCGAAGGCCACATCCAGCCGCGCACGATGCACCTGCAACTGCCCACGCGCCTGCATGGCCTGCAGCTGGGCATGCACAGGTGCGGCGATGCGATGCCGATGCACGTCCCAGTAGCGCACCACATGTCGCAGGAAACGGCGTTGGTCGGCGACCGAGAGCGTCTGCCACAGCACCTGGCTCAGTGGCCGGATGCGCTCCATCACGCTCTGCCAAGGCAAACCCTGCGCCAGTGCATCACGCGCATGCCGACGCAGCGTGCGCATGCGCGCGCGCAGCGGCATTGTCAGCAGCGGTTGCGGATCGAACGCCGCTACGCCGCCGTGCGCCTGCGACAACGGCAACAGCCCATGCCGCGACACCACATGCACCGCCGCGCGATGCGCCTGCGCGGCCAGCGCCACCACCGTATCGGCCATGCTCAAGCCGGAGCCGACGATGCACACCGCCGCGTCCTGCGGCAATGCTGCCACCGCCGCGGTGTCCCAGGCCTCCACCCGCTGCGCGCGCGACAACCCGGCGGCACCCCGCAGCGGCAGCGGCCGCAGCGCATTGCCCACTGCCAGCACCACTGCGGTGGCCTGCAACACCTGTCCATCGTCCAGCTGCACCAGCGCGCCGCCGACAGTGGGTTGCAGGGTCTGCACGCGTGCGGTGTACACGCGCAGCGATGCCGGGCTCCGCGTCTGCGCCGCCTGCAGGCGACCGCGTAGATACGGTGCGTAATGCCGGCGCCCCACGAACTGCTGCGGCAACGGCGTCTCGTCCAGTGCGAGGCAACTGGCGTTCGCACGCAGGTAATCGACAAAGTCGTTCGGCAGCTCCGCCAGCGCACTCATGCGCGCGGCCGGCACATTGAGCAGGTGTTCGGCACGCGTCGTGGAATACGCCACGCCTTCACCGAGCACCGCATGCGGCTCGATGATGACGATCTGCAACGGCGCCACGGCCTGACGCAATAGCTGCAGCGCGACCAGCACACCGGAGGCGCCGCCACCGACGATGGCGATCACTGCATCGCCGGACTCACGCAGTTCATTCATGCCGGCATTGTAGGCGATGCGTTGCAAGACCCATCGTCGTTAGCTGCGCGATTGTCGTGCCACAGCGCCGCGAGCGCGGCGTGGGTCAATGCCTCCCACACGCACGGCATCGCAAGCGCTTACGATCGGCCGCTCAGCATCGGCACATGCCCCGGGAGGCCTGCACCATGTCCATCGCCTTGGTCAGGCTCATCCTCTACGTCCGCGATGTGGCGGTGGTCAAGGCGTTCTACCAGGCCCACTTCGCGCTCCCCGTCACCGCGGAGATCGCCGACGAGTGGGTGGTGCTCGCCGCCGGCGGCATCGAGCTGGCGCTGCACCGGGTGGGCGAAGCCTACCGGCAACCACCGGCGGCGCATGCGGTAGACGCTGCAGCGAATGCGGCCCACGCCACCACCAAGCTGGTGTTCGCAATCACTGCCGATCTGCCCGCGCATCGCGAGCGACTGCAGCACGCCGGCGTGCACGTGGGCGAACTCAAGCGTTACGCCGGGTTTGCGTACCAGATGTACGACGGCCGCGACCCGGAGGGCAACGTCTTCCAGGTCATGCGCCTGGATTGACGCAAGCGCCCTACATCAACGCATCGGCCAGCCGCGCAATGCCCTCGCGGCTGCGGCGCCAGGCTGGGCGACGACGCCACTGTTCCAGCTCCAGTTGGCGTGCATTGGCCAGATAGTCCTGCTCGATCTCGCGCAACCGCTGCACCACCCCGGTGTCGTAGCAGAGCATGCCGATCTCGGCATTGAGCGCGAACGAGCGGATGTCCAGATTGATCGAGCCCACCAGCGCGATGTCCTCGTCCATGCTCAGGTGCTTGGCATGCAGAAAGTGCGGGCGATACAGCGCAATCTTCACTCCGCAGCGCAGCAGCTCTTCGAAATAGGCTTCCTGCGCCCAGGCGGCCAAACGCTGGTTGTTGCTCTCCGACAGGATCAACTGCACATCCACACCCGAGACCCCAGCGATGCGCAACGCGCTCAGCAAGGCCTCATCGGGCACGAAGTACGGCGTCACCAACACCACCTTGCGCCGTGCCAGATGGATCACTGCGTTGATCGCATCGCGCGCATTTTCGAAGGGATACGCCGGACCGCTGGGCAGCAACTGCGTGGCGATATTGGCCTCGCACACCGGTGCGTCCGGCCACACGTCCAGGCGCTGCCCGGTTTCGGTGAACCAGTCGCTGGCGAACACCGCTTCCAGATGATTGACCACCGGCCCGCGCACGCGCGCCACCAATTCGCGATTGGGCACGCCATCGATGAATCCGGCCTCGGCCAGATTCTGCGAGCCGACAAACCCCATCTGGTTGTCGATGACCGCAATCTTGCGATGGTTGCGCAGATCCATGCGGCCACTGCGCCGCCAGCGCAGGCCGCCCGGCAAGACGGCAAGCACTTCCACACCGCTGTCCTGCAGGCGCTTGCGGTAACGACGCAGGCCGCGCTTGGCGCCCACCGCATCCAACAGCACACGGCAGCGCACGCCGCGCGCACTGGCGCGTTCCAGTGCCGCCACCACCGCCTCGCCCACTGCGTCGTCGAACATCAGGTAGTACAGCAGGTGCACGCGTTTTTCGGCGGCATCGATCGCGGCGACGAGGGCCTGCAGCGACTGCGCGTAGTCGTCGAGCAATTCCACCGCATTGCCCAGGGTGGGCATGAAATCGCCCTGCCGTTCGATCAGCGGCACCACCTCGGCGCTGCAGGTATCGGCCTGCGGCGTCCAGCGCAGCGCATGCAAGGGCAGCTGCTGTTCGCGGATCACCTGCGAGGCGGTGGCCTGCCGCTGCACGCGCAGCCGCGACACCCAGGGTTGGCCGAGCAACAGATACAGCGGCAGGCCGACCACCGGCACGAAGCCGATCAGCAGCAGCCAGCTACGCGCCGCACCCGGCGTGGTGCGGGAGGGAATCCACAGCAGCGCGACCAGGCGAATTGCCCAGTCCAGCGCCAGCAGCCAAGTGCCTGTCACCCAATCGGGCAGCATCGGTGATCCGTTTTCATCAGGAGCCCGATTCTGACCCGGCCGCGCGTAAACGCAACGATGTCGATGTCGATGTCGATGTCGATGTTGGTGTTGGTGTTGGTGTTGGTGTCGGCGTGCAATAGCGAAACGGCCCTCCCTGCGCATCGGCTGGCTGCACGCGCTCGGCGCAGACCTGCCGCAACGTCTGCACGAACGCCGACTGCGCGCGGGTGGGATACCAATCGCTGCGTGTGGTCATGCCGATTTGCCGGCGCAGCAGCGGCCCGGCGCTGCCGATCTCGTCGAGCAGGCCGGCGCGCCGCTCGAACAGGAACTGATCGCGCGACATCAAGGTCAGCCAGTCGTCTTCCAGCAACAACCCGCGTACGGTCAGCTCGGCGCCACACTCGATCCGCAGCGGCGGCGGCTCCAGCTGGTGGTCGCGGAACAGTTGTTCCCAGCGTGCGCGCACCGGCGTGCCGGCGGTGGCGATCACCCACGGGTAATCGAGCAGTTGCGCAAACGTGTAGGCCTGCCCGGCCAAGGGGTGGCCGCTGCGCGCCACGATCACCGGCTCATCGTCGAACAGCGTCTCCTGCAGCACATCGCGCACCGGCAACGGATCGCGCAGCGCACCGATCAACAGATCCAGGCCGCCTTCGCGCAGATGCGCAAGCAACTCCTCATACGGGCCTTCGACCACCTGGACGCTGGACCCGGGATGCGCCCGCGCAAACCGCGCCAACACCTGCGGCAACAGGATCGCACGCGCCAGCGGCATCACCCCCAGGGTGAGGCGGCCGGCGTGCTGCGAGCGCAAGGTGGCGACATCGTCCAGCCCGGCGCGCAACTCGGCCAGCGCCAGCCGCACCTGCCGCAACAGCCGCACCGCCACCGGCGTGGGCTGCATGGTCTTGCCGCGGCGCACCGTCAGCGGCACTTCGATCACATCGGCCAGCGATTGCACCGCGCGGTAGATCGCCGGTTGCGAGACACCGGCGCGCACCGCCGCCAGCGAATAGCTGCCCGCCACATCCACCGCGACAAGGGCCTGCAACTGGCCCAGCGACACCCGCCGTTCCAGGCCCGTGCGCGCCGGCAGCCGCAGCGCACGCCGCGCCACTCCGATGCCTCGGCCCAGATGCGCCAGCACCCGCTCGATACGCGGCACCAGCAGTTGGGTGGCCTCGGTGGCCGACATCCCGCCTGGATGCCGGTCGAACAGGCGCACACCCAGCTGCTGCTCCAGCCGCGCCACGGCCTGGGTCAACGCCGGCTGCGACAGGTTCACCTGCGGCGCAGCCGCGCTGATGCTCCCGGCCTGGTGCACCACAGCCAGCGCGTAAAGGTGACGCAAATTAGGTTCGGGAGCCGGCTGCATGCTCTAACTATAATCAAAATCAATATGCATACCTCAAATGAATCTTGAGCCAGCTTGCTCTGCCCGGCCAGACTCGGTACACCCTTAACGAGGATGGATGGATGAGCCAGGTCGTCACCCGGATCGAGCGCACGCCGTTGGTCATCGTCGACGGGCTGGCGCAGGCCGGCGTGGCCACGGTGCATGAGGCACAGGGACGCAGCGGGCTGCTGCACCATCGGCTACGCCCCATCTATGCCGGCTGCCGCATCGCCGGCACCGCAGTGACGGTGTCGGTCCCGCCCGGCGACAACTGGATGATGCATGTGGCCATCGAGCAACTGCACGACGGCGATGTGCTGGTGGTCGCGCCGACCAGCGCCTGTTGCGACGGCTACTTCGGCGACCTGCTCGCCACCTCGGCGCAAGCACGCGGCTGCCGTGGGCTGATCATCGACGCCGGCGTGCGCGACGTGCGCGACCTCACCGCCATGCAGTTTCCGGCCTGGAGCCGTGCCATCTGCGCGCAGGGCACCATCAAGGAGACGCTGGGTTCGGTCAATGTGCCACTGGTGTGCGCCGGGCAATTGATCCAGCCCGGCGATGTGGTGGTGGCCGACGACGATGGCGTGTGCGTGGTGCCACGCGCCACCGCCGCCGATGTGCTGGCCGAAGCGCAGGCGCGCGAGGCACGCGAACTGCTCAAGCGCGAGCGCCTGGCAAAGGGCGAACTGGGCCTGGACATCTATGCGATGCGCGAACGTCTGGCGGCCAAAGGCCTGCGCTATGTCTGAGTGCGTGCGCGCGATGTGGATGCGCGGCGGCACCTCCAAGGGCGGCTTCTTCCTGGCCGACGATCTGCCCGCCGACACCGCCGCGCGCGATGCGTTTTTACTGCGCGCCTACGGTTCGCCGGATCTGCGCCAGATCGATGGCATGGGCGGCGCCGACCCGCTGACCTCCAAGGTCGCCGTGGTGTCGCGCTCCACACGCGCCGACGCCGACGTGGACTATCTGTTCCTGCAGGTCGCAGTGGAACAGGCGCAAGTCAGCGACGCGCAGAACTGCGGCAACATGCTGGCCGGCGTTGCCCCGTTCGCACTGGAACGCGGCTTGCTGGCCACCCGCGATGGCCAGACCGAGGTGCGCATCTTCATGCGCAACACCGGCACCCTGGCCATCGCCACCGTGCAAACCCCCGACGGCCAGGTACGTTATGACGGCGATGCACGGATCGACGGCGTGCCCGGCACGGCCGCGCCGATCGCGCTGGCATTCGCGGAGATCGCCGGTGCCTCGTGCGGCGCACTGCTGCCGAGCGGGCATGCAGTGGACACACTCGACGGCCTGCAGGTCACGCTGATCGACAACGGCATGCCCTGCGTGGTGCTGCGCGCCAGCGATGTCGGCATCATTGGTTACGAAGACCGCGCCACGCTCGATGCCGACACCGCGCTCAAGGCACGTCTGGAAACGCTCCGTCTGCTCGCCGGCCCGTTGATGCGGCTGGGCGACGTGCGCGAAGCCACGGTACCGAAGATGATGCTGGTCGCTGCACCGCGCGCCGGTGGCGCGATCAGCGTGCGCTCGTTCATCCCGCACCGCTGCCATGCCTCCATCGGCGTACTGGGCGCGGTCAGCGTCGCCACTGCCTGCCTGTTGCCCGGCTCGCCCGCACATGCACTGGCGCAGTTGTCCGACGGACGCACCCAACGGCTGGATGTCGAACACCCCAGTGGCGCAAGCGGCTGCATCATCGATCTCGATGCGCAGGGTGCCGTGGTGCGCGCCGCGGTGGTACGCACGGCGCGCAAATTGTTCGATGGCGAGCTGTATGGCTGAACATTCGGATGCATCGCGACGCGGCAGCGACCGCTATCAATGCGCTACCTCTGCGCCTGTGACACACGACACGGCCGCTGAAATACCGGGCGCTGCGACCCGTGCACGTCTGCACGCGGCAACGACGACATACACCGGGACCTGCCGGTTCCGTGCACCCGATCGATCCACCTTGCGCACGGGCAACCGCCTGCCCGCCACTTCCGCTGCAACACACAGACTACCGCCATGATCATCGACTGCCACGGTCACTACACCACCGCGCCCGCCGCGCACGATGCGTTCCGCAAGGCACAGATCGCGCATTACGACGATGCGCAAGCGCCTGCGCCGGTGTATCCGCACATCTCCGACGACGCGCTGCGCGAAAGCATCGAGCAGCATCAATTGCGCCTGCTGCGCGAGCGCGGTGCCGACATGACGATTTTCTCGCCACGCGCCAGCGCCATGGCGCATCACATCGGCGATGATGCGGTGAGCCAGGTGTGGACGCGGCACTGCAACGACCTGATCGCACGCGTGGTGCAACTCTATCCACAGACCTTTATCGGGGTGTGCCAATTGCCGCAGTCGCCGGGCGTGTCGATCGCGCACTCGATCGCCGAACTGGAACGCTGCGTCAACGACCTCGGATTCGTCGGCTGCAATCTCAATCCCGACCCCTCCGGCGGTCATTGGAACGGCGTCCCGCTCACCGACCGCGCCTGGTATCCGTTCTTCGAAAAGATGGTCGAACTCGACGTGCCGGCCATGGTGCATGTCTCGGGCAGCTGCAACGCCAATTTCCATGCCACCGGCGCGCATTATCTCAATGCCGACACCACTGCCTTCATGCAGTTTCTCGAAGGCGATCTGTTCACTGATTTTCCGGACCTGCGCTTCATCATTCCGCACGGCGGCGGTGCAGTGCCGTATCACTGGGGCCGCTTCCGTGGCCTGGCCGACATGCTCGGCAAGCCTGCGCTGTCCACGCACGTAATGCGCAATGTGTTCTTCGATACCTGCGTGTATCACCAACCCGGCATCGACCTGCTGTTCGAGGTGATCGACATCGACAACATCCTGTTCGGCTCGGAGATGGTCGGCGCAGTGCGCGGCATCGATCCGCAGACCGGCCACTACTTCGACGACACCAAACGCTACATCGATGCATTGGCGATTTCCGATGCCGACAAGCGCAAGGTATTCGAAGGCAATGCGCGGCGGGTGTATCCGCGGCTGGACGCGCAACTGCGTGCGCGTGGTCTATAGCCATTCCTTACTTCCCTCGCGCTCATGGCACGCGCGGGCCTGCCTATTCTTCTCCCATCGGGAGAAGGTGCCCCGCAGGGGCGGATGAGGATGTGCCTCAAGCATCTGACAATGTCCAGAACGACAAATGCATCGCCACGCGGTTTTAAAGGTGACGCTTCGACTGCTTCGCTCCGTACCCTCGCCCCTGCCCCCGCTCCGCGTCCCTGCCCGCGCTAGCAGCGCGGGCGCTCCAAGGTACGCGCGCCAATGGCGCGCAAGCGGTACCTTCTCGCCCCGGAGGGAGAGGGGAACGCGGGCGGACGAAGGTAGGTGCCATCGGAAAATAATCGACACATCCATCAAGAACGCTGCGATCGATTCCCACAAACGCAAACACCCGCCTTGCGGCGGGTGTTTGCTTGGATGCAGATCGGGTAATCGGTGGGATTACTTGATCTTGCCTTCCTTGTACATCACGTGCTTACGCACGACGGGGTCGTACTTCATCATTTCCATCTTCCCCGGAGTGTTTTTCTTGTTCTTATCCGTGGTGTAGAAGTGGCCGGTAGCGGCCGAGGAAATCATACGAATCTTGTCACGCTTGCCTTTTGCCATGACTGCTTACTCCTCAGACCTTTTCGCCGCGCGCACGCAGCTCTTTCAGAACGGCATCAATCCCGTTCTTGTCGATGGTGCGCAATGCATGCGCGGAGACACGGAGCTTCACCCAGCGGTTTTCGCTGGCGACCCAGAAACGGCGCTCGTGCAGGTTGGGCAGGAAGCGACGACGGGTTCTGTTGTTCGCGTGGGAGACGTTGTTACCCGTCTGCACACGCTTGCCGGACACTTGGCATACGCGGGACATTACGCACCTCGATAAATGAATTGCCACCCATAGCCCGGGGAGCGGCGGCCCCGACAGCGCCAGGGCTGTCACGCAACGTTGGGAATCAAGAATTTACGCTGGAACAGGCCGGCAACCCCATTGCGCTGGGCACCGCCATCCGGAGCGATCCGGGCACAGCGAGCCGCGCATTATGCCCGGCAATTCCTTGTGCTGCAAGCACTTAACGGGAAAGCAGACGCAAGCGGCTGGCGGACCGCATACCGTGATCACCCCGTCGGGCATGCCTCCCACCGCCGCCCAGTCCCGGGCGTAGCTAATTTCCAGTTGGTGCTGCGCCCGTGCGCTCGCTCGCGACAGGCAGAAGGTCTCACCGGCCCGACGATGCAGCAGCTAAGGCCGAATGAGCAGGGTCAATACGGCTACGACAGTTCCATCGTTCACTACCAGGTCGGCCAGGATCGGATCGCCCACCAGGTCGCAGTGACCACCTCCGAGGAGCTGCGTCAGGCCAAGGCTGAACTCAGCCAGCCGACCATGGCGCAGGTGCCGACGTTGGGCACGATCTCGGTGACGGGGCCGGGCCGCCACCAGGTGCGGGAGGCCGAGCCGGTTCAGCCCGCGCAACAGAAAGCGGTGCCGGGTCCGGTGGCCGACACGCGCGCGCCTCCTGACCGCCCCACCGACACGCCGCTATCGGAACAGACCGCACCCCGTCGCATGGACCCCTTGGTCGAGCAGTTCTATGCCGCCCTGGAAGCCGGCGACGATCAGGGCACACGTGCGGCGTCAATGGCGTCTGCGCCCCCCGAGCGCTGGCAGCAGACACTGGCGGCGGCGCAAGAGCGGATGTTGGCCAAGCAGCAGCAATTGCCCGGCCGGGACAACCCACTCTTCGGGCAGGCGATGACGCACTTGGAACAGCTCTGGCCGCAGGCGGGCGGATATCTGGATCGCGTGCAGATGGAACAGGTCGCTGGTGCCGTCGCCTGTCAGGCCCAGCTGCACCAGCTGCCGCGCATTGATGCACTGACGCCAGTCCAGGACGGTCGGGCATTGCTGGCCACCTCGACCGACCAGAATCCCTGGTTGATGGACCGCGTGCTGATCGACAAGCTGCAGGCCACCACGCAACCGCTGGAGCAGAGCTTGCACCAGCTGACGGCGGAAACGCAGCGGCAGCAGGATCAGGCGTTGCTCCAAGACCAGCAGCGGCAGATGGCGCCGCAGCAACCAGAGTTCTCACGCTGATGCCATCGCTTAGTGCATTGACATGAACGACGACGCGCACGACGCGCTTGTCCAAATCGCGCTGGCCGCAGGCCGCTTGGAAACCGTGATCGCCAGCCTGCAGCAACAGACACAGGCCGCGCAGGCGCAGATGCAGGCACCAGGGAGCAGGGAGCAGGAGGAGGCCAAGTTCAGGCAGGCGATGGTGGCCTTGTTCCAGGCGCAGCAACAGCGGATGGAAAGCGCCCTGTTGCCCAGGATTGCTTGGGCCTGGAAGATCATCGCGACGCTGGCGATGTGTTTGGTTCTGCTGCTGGCGGGGTTTTTCTTGCTGCTGAATCAGGCCAACGACCAGCTGCACGCTGCAAGGGCTCGTGCGGCGGCGGCGGACGTGCGGGCGGACGTGCAGGAAGCGGCCAAGCATGTCGACATCACCTCCTGCGGCGGCCGGCCGTGCATCAAGCTGGACACCAGCACGCCGACCTGGAAGAGCCAAGGCAGCGACTACATCCTGGTGGATGCTCCATCCAATCACCCGACACGAAAGCGGCCTTAAGAGCGGACAAATCGCATTGTTGATTGCTTGTTGAAAACGCTGCGGGCCGATCGCCTCGACAGGTCATTGCCCACACGGCATCACCGTGCGGCGCGACGGGCCGGCTTGGTGTCTGCCGGGCGCGCCTTGCGCTCGGCGATGAAGGTGCGCACCTGCTGCTCCAGCACCGGCAGGGTGACCGAGCCCTGCTTCAGCACCAGGTCGTGGAAGGCCTTGATGTCGAAGCGATCACCCAACTCCTTCTCGGCTTCGGCGCGCAACTTGACGATGCTGATCTCGCCCAGCTTGTAGCTCAGCGCCTGGCCCGGCCAGGAGATGTAGCGGTCCACTTCGGTGGTGACTTCGTGCTCGCTCAGCGCGGTGCGGTCGCGCAGATAGGCCAGCGCCTGCTCGCGGCTCCAGCCGTCGTGATGCACGCCGGTGTCGATCACCAGCCGGCAGGCGCGCCACATTTCGTAGGTGAGCCGGCCAAACTCTTCGTACGGGGTCTCGTAGATGCCCATCTCCTGGCCGAGTTTTTCGGTGTACAGCGCCCAGCCTTCGCCATAGGCGGAGATGTAATTTTCGCGCCGGAACGCGGGCTGCTCGCCCTGCTCCAATGCCAGCGAGCCCTGCAAGGAATGGCCGGGCGAGGACTCATGCAGGGTCAGCGCCGGCAGGTTGTACAGCGGCCGCGACGGCAGGTTGTAGGTGTTGACCCAGTAGGTCGTCGCGCCGCCACGCCCGGCGGTCCAGAACGGCGCGATGTCGTCGGGCACCGGCTTGATGGTGAAGCGCCCGCGCGGCAGCGTGCCGATGAACTTGCCCACCTGCCCGTCCACGCGCTTGGAAATCCACGCGGCGCGATCGAGCAACTCCTGCGGGGTCTTGGCATAGAACTGCGGATCGGTGCGCAGGAAGCTCAGGAACTGGGCGAACGTGCCCTTGAACCCCACCTGTTTGATGATGGCGTTCATCTGGGTCTGGATGCGCGCCACTTCGTCCAGGCCGATCTGGTGAATCTGCTCGGGCGTCAGTTCCAGCGTGGTGTATTCGCGGATCTGCTGCCGGTAAAACGCCTTGCCGTCGGGCAATGCTTCTGCCGCCAGGGTGGTGCGGGCCTTGGGCATGTAGTCGTTGCGGAAGAAACCCAGCAGCTTGCTGTAAGCAGGAAGCACGGCAGTGCTCAACGCGGCCTTGGCCTGTTCGCGCAGTTGCGCCTGCTCGGCGGCGGGAATCTGCGCAGGCAGTTGCTTGAACGGCGCATAGAAGGCCGATGCGGTGGGGTCTTTGACATCGGCCACGGTGGCGATGGAGACATCGCGCCCGTCCAGCACTGCGCGCGGCACGCTGAAGCCGCGCGCCAGTCCGGTGCGCATGTTGACGATCTGCTGATCGAAATAGCGCGGCACATCGTTCAAGCGCGCGATGTAGGCGCGGTACTCGGCCGCGCTCTTCATCGGCCGCTGCGCCATGAAGCCCAGGTTCGACCAGAACGAACTGTCGGAATTGAACGGCATCTCGTACACACGCAGGCGCACTTCGGCCGCGAGGTTTTCCACCTGTGGGCGATAGATCGCAAGGTTGATCTGGTTGGCGGACGAGAGCTGTGTCGGGTCGATGCCGTCGAGCTGCTTGAGCACGCCGTCCCACACGGCCAGCCGCGCCTGCTGCGCGGTTGCGCTGACATCGGGCAGATGCGTGTTCTCGCCGGTGCTGTCGCTGTCTTCGTCGGCCTGGCCGGTCTCGGCCTGGCGCCAGGCCCACTCTTTTTCGTAGATGGCGCGGAAACGCGCGTCGGCGGGCGCTTCGGCGGTCAGTGTGGCCGCCTGCGCCGAGGTGGCGACGAAGCCTGCGCCCAGCAGGGCGAGCGAAAGTGCGGCGGCGAGCGGAGAGGTCACGTGCGGAAAGCCTGATCTGGAGCGAACGCCCGATCATGGCAGCCCGCGCGTGAGCTGCCATGGGCTGGAAGTCCCAGCGCGGGCTGGCGCACGGGTATGGCTGGAGTGTCGGCGCTGCCCCCATCCGCCCTGCGGGCACCTTCCCCCGCAGGCGGGGGAAGGGAGCTGGTGTGCTTGTCAAGGGCGGGGGAAGGGAACTGGCGTGCTTGTCCAGCGAAGGCAGGCGCTGAGCTTGTCGGTGAAGCTGCTCACTCCCTCTCCCGCCTGCGGGAGAGGGTTGGGGTGAGGGCGCTTTGAGAGCGACTGGCTCAGCCCTTGCGCACCACCACCAGATGCCGCTCGCCATCCAGGCCGGGCACCTGCAGCGGATGCACCTCGCTCATGGTCCAGCCGGCAGGCAATGCGGCGATTTCTTCGTGCGGGTACACGCCCTTCATCGCCAGCAGGCTGCCGCCCGGGCGCAGCAGGTGGCCGCCGACGGCGATGATGCCGGCCAGGGTATCCAGCGCGCGCGCGGTGAGGTGGTCGTAGACGGCCGGTTCGTCCAGCGCTTCGGCGCGCGATTCGGCCACGCGGGCGTTGCGCAGCTCCAGATGACGCAGGGCCTCGCGCATGAAGCGCGCCTTCTTGCCGTTGCTTTCCACCAGCGTCACCTCTAGCTGCGGGCGGGTGATCGCCAACGGGATGCCGGGCAGGCCGGGGCCGGTGCCCAGGTCGGCCAGCGTGCCGCTGGCGATGTAGGGCTGCATGGCCAGCGAATCGAGCAGATGGCGGGTGACCATCGCGCGCGGATCGCGCACGGCAGTGAGGTTGTAGGTCTTGTTCCAACGCACCAGCAAGGTGAGGTAGCGCAGCAGTGGCGCGGCGAAGGCCGCATCCAGGGATTGGGCCTGCAGGCCGCGTTCGAGCGCGGCGGAGACATCGGGGGCAAGTGCGGCATCGTTCATGCCGCGATTATCGCAGCTGGGCTGGCGGGCATGCGCGTCACGATTGAGGCATCGCGGCAAGGGATGGCGTGGTTGCCTCCGCACGTCATTCACCTGCTGCGCGACGCGACCAATGTCCCGTAGCCACCACGACTGGATGGATCCGCGCCGGAACTGCAGTAGATGACACAAAACGGACATGCCGCGGTCCCAGCATGGCCGTGTCCGGTTTTCCGCCCATTGTCCATGCCTGTGATCGACCCGTGTTCCGCCTCACCCTCGACTGCTTCCGCCGCCACGCTCGCTCCGCCGGATCCCGGCCGCCGGCGCATCCTCATCGCGGGCGCCAGTCTGGCGGCGGCCGGGCTGCTCAGCCCGTTCGCGCGCGCCAGCGGCAGCGTCGACCCCTTTACGCTGGGCGTGGCGGCCGGCGACCCGCTGGCCGATGGCTTCGTACTCTGGACCCGTCTGGCGCCACGGCCGCTGGACCCGGACGGACGCGGCGGCCTGAGCGCACCGGTGCCGGTGCGCTGGCAAGTGGCCAGCGACCCGACCATGCGCACCATCGTGCGCCAGGGCGAGACCACTGCCAGCCCCGCCTGGGGCCACGCGGTGCACGTGGAGTTGACCGGCCTGGCGGCCGATCGTCCTTACTGGTACTGCTTCCAGGCACTGGGCGCGCGCAGCCCGATCGGCAGTGCGCGTACCTTGCCGGCACCGCATCACATGCCGGAGACGGCGCGCTTTGGATTCGTGTCCTGCTCGCACTGGGAGCTGGGCTATTTCAGCGCCTATCGCCACCTGGCCGCGGAACAGCCGGACCTGGTGTTCTTCCTGGGCGATTACATCTACGAATACAGCAACCACGGCGAGGCGGCCAACAAGATCGTGCGCCCGCACGGCAGCGGCGAGTGCCTGGACCTGGCCGGCTACCGCAATCGCTATGCGCTGTACCGCACCGACCCGGACCTGCAGGCACTGCATGCCGGCAGCGCCTGCGTGGCGACCTGGGACGATCATGAGGTGCAGAACGATTACGCCGACCGCTGGTCGCAAGACCCATCGATTCCGGTCGACACCTTCCTGGCCCGCCGCGCTGCCGCCTACCGCGCCTTTTACGAACATTTTCCGCTGCGTGCGCGGCACCGCCCGCATGGCGCGGACATGCGTATCTACCGTTCGCTGGATTACGGACAACTGGCGCGCTTCTACGTGCTCGACGGTCGCCAGTACCGCAGCGAACAACCCTGCCCGCAGGCCAATGGCTGGCGCGGCGGCCATGTGGTGGACGACAGCTGCCGCGAACGCACCGACCCGCGTCGCACCATGCTCGGGTGGGAGCAGGAACGCTGGCTGCATGGCGGCTTCGCACAGTCGCCAGCACGCTGGAACGTCGTTGCGCAGGACCTACTGGTGGCACCGATGCGGCAGTCCGGTCGCGATGGCGTGGTCGGGCACTGGACCGACGGCTGGGATGGCTACCCGGCCACGCGCGAGCGCATGCTCGATGCGATTGCGAAGACGCACTTGCGTAACCCGGTGTTCTGGGGCGGCGACATCCACTCGTACTGGGTCACCGACCTGAAGGCCGATCCAGCCGACGACGCATCGGCAACGCTGGCGACCGAGTTCGTCGGCACCTCGATCACCTCCGACGGCCAGAGCAATGTCGAACTGCACGCGACCATGGCGGCCAACCCGCATGTGCATTACGTCGACGGCGAAACGCGCGGCTATGTGTCGGTGACGGTCACACCAGGACAGATGGAGACGCGGCTGCAAGGCATCTCCGATCGGCGCGACCGCAACGCCACGGTATTGACGACGAAACGCTTCGTGGTGGAAGACGGCAGACCCGGCGCGGTGGAGGCCTGAGCCGCTGCCGCGGCACCGCACCCCTGCACCGACCGGATGCTGCCACGCAGTGTTTCTATTGCGGCGCACTGTGTCGGCCATCGCATCAAGCGCAGCGACTAGAATTTAGCGAGCAGGCGTCAGGTGAGCGTGGAAGGCGCGCTCATAACCGCAGTGTCAGAGTGGCGCATGCCGATTCCGAGCACCGGCCGCGTCCGCTCGGCGACTGCGCAGTCGTTTTGGTAGCTACTCTCGGTCAGGCATGGAATGGACATATCGCGGTAAGACGGCGGCGCTACATCTGCACGTTGCCGCAGCTGCCTGAAGGACACGCCATGACCGCCTCCGATCCCGCCCGCCGCCGCCTCCTGCAAGGGCTGGGTGCCGGTTTGTTGCTGCCGGCCGCTGCCAGCTGGCCGGCACGCAGTCTGGCCGCGCCGTCGGGTCGGCCGACCGTGACCGACGGCGTGCAGAGCGGCGATGTGCTGGACGGCCGCGCAATGCTATGGAGCCGTACCGATCGCCCGGCGCGGATGCGGGTGGAATGGGACACGCGCCCGAGCCTGCGCCAGGCGCGGCGCGTGGACGGACCGATGGCGCTGCCTGCCCACGATGTCACCGCGCGCATCGACCTGGGCGGGTTGCCGCGCGATCAGGACATCTTCTACCGCGTGCGCTTCGAAGATGCCGGCAGCGGCGTGCTGAGCGCGTCGGTGCACGGCCATCTGCGCAGTGCGCCGGCAACGCGTCGCGATGTGCGCTTTGTCTGGAGCGGCGACACCGTAGGCCAGGGCTTCGGCATCAATCCAGATATCGGCGGCATGCGCATCTATTCGGCAATGCGCGAGCGCAATCCGGATTTCTTCCTGCACAGCGGCGACACCATCTACGCCGACAGCCCGATCCCGGCCGAGCTCACCGTCGAAGAAGGCAAGCGCTGGCGCAATCTCACCACTACGGCCAAGAACAAGGTGGCCGAAACGCTGGACGAATTCCGCGGCAACTACCGCTACAACCTGCTCGACGACCATGTGCGCCGCTTCAATGCGCGGGTGCCGCAGCTGTGGCAGTGGGACGACCACGAGACCACCAACAACTGGTCGCCGGGCAAGCAGCTGGATGCGCGCTACCAGGGGCGCGATATCGAGGTGCTGGCCACGCGTGCCCGCCAGGCCTTCCTGGAATACGCCCCGATGCGCGGCGTGCGTGCCGATGGCAACGGGCACATCTACCGCAAGATTGCCTACGGCCCGCTACTGGATGTCTTTGTGCTGGACATGCGCAGTGACCGCGGCGCCAACAGCGACAACCTGCAACCGCAGGCCGGTCCCGATGCCGCGTTTCTCGGTCCGGAGCAATTGGCGTGGTTGCAACGCGAACTGGCCGGCGCGCGCGCGCAGTGGAAGGTGATTGCCGCCGACATGCCGATCGGCCTGCAGGTACCCGATGGCGAAGATGCGTCTGGGCGCCCGCGCTGGGAAGCGATCGCCAATGGCGACCCCGGCGTGCCGCGTGGCCGCGAACAGGAAATCGCCGCGCTGTTGCGCTTCATCAGCCGTGCGCGTATCCGCAATACGGTGTGGCTCACCGCCGACGTGCATTACTGCGCGGCCCACCATTACCACCCCGACCGCGCGGCATTTCAGCAGTTCGAGCCGTTCTGGGAATTTGTCGGCGGCCCGCTCAATGCCGGCAGCTTCGGGCCGAATGCATTGGATGCCACGTTCGGCCCGAGCGTGGTGTTTCAAAAGGCACCGCCGGCACCCAACACCTCGCCGCTGGCCGGTTACCAGTTCTTCGGCGAAGTCGAGATCGATGGCCGTAGCGGCGTCATGACGGTGACCTTGCGCGACCTGGACGGCGTGGCGCAATTTCGTCAGCCGATCCTGCCGCATGGTGTGGCCTAGCCACACGCAGCGGCCGGGTTACGCGCCCGCCAGCGGATAGAACGCCAGCGCCGCGCGACACTCCGGTGCAGCCCACCATTCGTGCAGCTGCCACTGGGCGGCCTTGCCGAGTTCCGGATCGCACCACTGCAGTTGCAGCACGTCGTCGGGCATGAGTGTATACGCAAGCCGATGCAAGCCGAACGACAGACCATGTCCATGCGCTTTGAGCAAGGCCTCCTTGGCGCACCACAGCCGAAAGAACAGCGCGTGTCGTGCGTCCGGCGCCAGCGCAGTGAGCAACGCGATTTCGTCGGGATGGAAGAAGCGTTGCGCGATCTCCAGCACGCGCGGACGCGCGCGGATGCGCTCCAGATCCACGCCCAAGCGCACACCCTCGCCCAGCCCTACCAGCAGATATGCGCCACTGTGGCTCCAGCCGGTGTCGCGGTTGGGTAGCGCCGGCTGCAGCGAGGGCCGACCGCGTGCGTCGCGTTGCAACGGCACCAACGCCGGGTCCATGCCCAGCGCCGGGCCCAGCAGCTGACGCGCCTGCGGCTCGCCGCGTTCGCCGTGCCAGTGCGGGCGCAGCCACAGCTGCACCGGACCAATCCGCCAACTCGTGTGCGCCGTCACGCGCTGTGCACCAAGCCAAACGCTTGGCCATACCGTTCATCGCGCTCGACAGCTGCTTCACGCGCGGCTGCGTTGAATGGCGCCCGTGCACCACGTCCGGTGCAAGCACATGAGGAGATCCGCAACATGGGCATTATCATCTGGTTGATCGTCGGCGGCATCGTGGGTTGGCTGGCCAGCATCATCATGCGTCGCGATGCCCAGCAGGGCATCATCCTCAATGTGGTGGTGGGCATTGTGGGCGCGCTGATCGCCGGTTTCCTGTTTGGCGGCGGCATCAACCAGGCCATTACGCTGTGGACCTTCGTGTGGTCGCTGGTGGGTGCGGTGATCCTGCTGGCCATCGTCAATCTGGTCGCCCGCGGTCGCCTGCGCTAACGCACGGCTTCGGACATACGCCGCGTCATTCAACGCCCGGGACTGCCCGGGCGTTGTCGTTTCAGCCTTCGGCCACAGCGCGATCGGCCGGATGGTGCACGCCGTCTTCCACCGGCACGGCGATGTTTAAGGCATACGGATTGACGCCTTCCAGGCAGCCGACGTTGTAGCCGTATTCGTTGGGATTGGAGCGCCGGCGGTGATGGGTGTAAATGCCGCACACGCCGCAGAAATAATGCGCTGCCGTGTGCGTGTTGAACTGATACTGCCGCAACACGTCTTCGCCCTGCCGCACATGCAGGCCGTCGAGCGTGACCGACGCGACGATGGCACCGCGCCGGCGGCACATCGAGCAATCGCAGCGGCGCGGATCGAGCAGGCCGTGCGGCAGTTCCAAATCGATTTGCACTGCACCGCAATGGCAACTCAGCCGATGTACCGGCCCCAGCGTGACCTCGCCTATCTTGTGCGCGCTACGCCGCAGATGCCGCTCGCTCATGCGCCCGCCTCCGCCAGCCGCACCCATGCCGGTGCGTGATCGCTGGGGCGCTCCCAGGTGCGCGGTTCGCGGTCGATGCCCGATTCCACTGCGCGTGCGCGCAAGGGATCGGACACCAGCGTCAGGTCGATGCGCAGGCCGAGATTGCGGCGGAAGCCGGCCTGGCGGTAATCCCACCAGCTGAACTGCTCGGCGTCCTGGTTGTGCAACCGGAACGCATCGCACAAGCCGAGCGCCAGCAGTTTTTCCAACGCGGCGCGCTCATCGGTCGAGGTGAGAATGTGGTGTTCGTTCCACACCGTCGCATCGTGCACGTCGCGCGCATCCGGGGCGATGTTGAAGTCGCCCAACACCACCAGCTGCGGATACGTTTGCAGCTCCTGCGCGATCCAATCGTGCGCGGCGGCCAGCCAGCGCAGCTTGTAGGCGTATTTGTCGGTGCCTACGTCCTGCCCATTGACCACATACAGATTGATGATGCGTACACCATCGACGGTGGCGGCAATCACGCGCTGCTGCACGTCGTCGAAGCCGGGGATGCCCATCTGCACATCCAGCGCCGGCGAGCGCGACAGGATTGCGACGCCGTTGTAGGTCTTCTGCCCGCAAAACACGCTGCGGTAGCCCAGCTCGGCCAGCGCTGCGTCCGGAAACTTGTGGTCTTCCAGCTTGGTTTCCTGGATCCCCACCACGTCCGGCGCGAAGGCGGTGAGCCACTGTTGCAGGTGCGGCAGCCGCACGTTGAGCGAGTTGACGTTCCAGGAGGCAATCTTCATGGCGCGGACCGTGGTTCAAACCGCCAATGGTACCGCGCCATGCGCCGAGCCTCCGGACGGTGGGACCACGCGTCCCCGAGCTGGGGAGCAACCAGTGCATGCGCGCCCGGCGATGCAGGGCTGGCGGTGGGCTGGTGGCATCCCGGCGCATGCGCCACCTGTTTCGGCGCCGCGGTACGGCCTGGCGCGATTGATCGGCGCGACTGGCGCCTGCCATCGCACGGTGGCGAGGACCCGGCGCATCCCCGCAGGCAAGTGCCGGTGAGGCAACTGCTGCGAGCAACCGCCCCACGGGGACATCTGCAAGCGACTGCGCGACCCACTCACCCCCCTTACTATGAATTGGATCACACGCTTAATGTGAAATAGCTCAACCGAAGTCGGTAAGCTAGCGCCACCTCACTGGCACCGCTAGCCATGCCGTCATCAGCCGCCGTCGCGTTGCCGCCGCATTCGCCAACCTTTCCCGGCCTGAGCCTCAACGAGCGCGACATGCTCGAGCGCCTGCGTCTGGCCGGTGTGCTTACCCGTGCCGACCTCAGCCGGGGTACCGGACTGACCGTGCAGACCGCAGTTCGCCTGATCGAAGGTCTGCACGCGCGCGGCATGGTGCAGATGGGCCACACGGTGGCGCGTCACGGACGCGGTAAACCCGGCGTCGCGGTGTCGCTGAATTCGGCGTATGGGCACACGCTGGGCATCTCCATTGCCACCGATTCGCTGACCTTGGCGCTGATGGATTTTTCCGGGGCAGTCCTCGCTGTCAGCGAGGTCGCGCTGACCGACACCACCCTGTACGGCGTGCTCACCCAACTGCAGGCCACCGATGCCGCGCTGCTGGTACGCGTGGACGATGTCGGCCCGCGCCTGGGCATCGGTGTGGCGATCAGCGGGTTCTTCACCGGCGAGGATACCTTCATCAATCCGCCCGAGCCGCTGCGCGCGCTGGGCCAGATCGCTCTGTGCCCGTGGCTGGCCGAGGCGTTCGGGCAACCGGTGTGGATGGACAACGACGGCAGCGTCGCCGCTGCTGGCGAAGCGATGCTGGGCGTTGGACAGCGCCACCGCACCTTCGCGTATCTGTTCCTGAGTGATGGTCTGGGCGGCGGCCTGGTCATCGACGGCCAGGTCATGCGCGGCGCACGCGGGAATGCCGGCGAGTTCGCCGGCATGTTGCCGGCACAGCAGACAGCGCGCGCCACCCTGGAATCGCTGCGCGACCTGCTGGCCGAAGACGGCGTGGCGTTCGCCGACGTGCGCAGCATGCTGGCAGCCTACGATCCGACCTGGCCGGCGATCGAGCGCTGGATCGCCCGCAGCGCACCCGGGGTAGCGTTGATCGTTTCGGCGATCACTGCCGTGTGCGACCCCGAAGCCATCGTCTTCGGCGGCCGCCTTCCGGGCGATCTGGCGCAACGCCTGATCGCCGCGGTGCAGATCGATAACCTGCCACGCCGCGGCCAGGCCCGCCCGTGGCCAGTGCTGCTTCCGGCCGAAGCGCCGGCCGATGCCTGTGCCATCGGTGCGGCGACCTTGCCGTTGAAGGCGCGTTACTTCCGCTGAGCGCGCGGCCACCGTACGCATGACGTGGGCGGCGGCGGTCCGTGCGACCTTCCGGATACGCGCGCATTCGCTGGGCAGCAAGCGTTGTGTCATGTCGCGGTTGCAGGTGTGCGACAGCCATCGTCGAACCGCTCCACCGCCCGGACGGTGCCGGCCCCGTCGCGCGATCGTCCAGCCGAAGCGTCACCAATGCAGCGGTCTCACCAAAACGCAGAACGCCGGCACTGGGCCGGCGTCTGCGATCACCACACCAATGACGCTGGTCGATCAGTGCCCGGAAGCGCCGCTGGCACCCAGGCCGGTTTCGGCACGGATCTGCTGCGCCTTGAACGCTGCGCGTTCGTTGGCGGCCTGCGGGCTGCGATCCAGCACCGAGAACAACCAGATGCCGACAAACCCGATCGTCATCGAGAACAGCGCCGGCGAGGTGTACGGGAACGGCGCCGAGCCGGCAGCGTTGCCCAACGTGTCCACCCACACCGATGGCGACAGGATCGTCAGCACCAGCGAAGAGATCAGGCCGAGGAAACCGCCGGTCACCGCGCCACGCGTGGTGCAGTTCTTCCACAACAACGACAGGATCAGCACCGGGAAGTTGGCCGAGGCGGCGATGGCGAACGCCAGCGACACCATGAAGGCCACGTTCTGCTTCTCGAACACGATGCCCAGCAGCACTGCGATCACGCCCAGCACCAGGGTGGTGGCACGCGAGACCTTCAGCTCCGAGCCCGGCGCCGGATTGCCCTTCTTGATCACCGTGGCGTACAGGTCGTGCGATACCGCCGAGGCACCGGACAGGGTCAGGCCCGCGACCACCGCCAGGATGGTGGCAAACGCCACCGCCGAGATGAAGCCCATGAACACGTTGCCGCCGACCGCGTTGCCGACCAGCACCGCCGCCATGTTGGCCGCACCCTTGCCGCCGTGGATGGTGCCGGTGGCGACATCGGCGAACTGCGGGTTGGTCAGTACCAGCGCAATCGCACCAAACCCAATAATGAAGATCAGGATGTAGAAGTAGCCGATCCAGGTGGTGGCCCACAACACCGACTTGCGTGCCTGCTTGGCATCGGGGACGGTGAAGAAGCGCATCAGGATGTGCGGCAGGCCGGCGGTGCCGAACATCAGCGCCATGCCGAAGGAGATCGCCGAGATCGGGTCCTTGACGAAGCCACCTGGGCCCATGATCGCCAGGCCTGCTTTTGCCGCATCCTCGGGCGATGCACCGCCGTTGGCTGCAATGGCCGTCTTCACCCGCACGCCCTCGGCAAACAGCGCCTCGAAGCTGAAGTCGAAGTGCCACATGATCGCCACGGCCATGAAGGTCACGCCGGTCAGCAGCAGCACCGCCTTGATGATCTGCACCCAGGTCGTGGCCGTCATGCCGCCGAACAGCACGTAGATCATCATCAGCACGCCGACCAGCGTCACCGCCACCCAGTAGTCCAGGCCGAACAGCAGTTTGATCAATGCACCGGCACCGACCATCTGTGCGATGAGATAGAACAGCACCACCACCAGCGTGCCCGACGCAGCAAAGCTGCGGATGGCGGTCGGCGCGAAGCGGTAACCAGCGACGTCGGCGAAGGTGTACTTGCCGAGGTTGCGCAGCCGTTCGGCCATCAGGAAGGTCAGGATCGGCCAGCCGACCAGAAAGCCGATCGCATAGATCAGGCCGTCGTAGCCGTTGGCCATCACCGCCGCGGTAATGCCCAGGAACGAGGCTGCCGACATGAAGTCGCCGGCAATCGCCAGGCCGTTCTGGAAGCCGGTGATGCCACCGCCTGCGGTGTAGAAGTCGGCGGCCGACTTGGTCTTGGCCGCCGCCCACTTGGTGATCCACAAGGTGCCCAGCACGAAGAAGCCGAACATGCCGATCGCCACCCAGTTGGTGGGTTGCTTGTCGACCTGGCCGATGTCGCCACCGGCGGCCAGCGCGAGGCCGGCCGGCAGCAGCCCGGCCAAAATCAGAAGAAGGCGCGAAGTCTTGCTCATTTGCGGGCGTCCTCCAGGATCTGCGCGGTCAGCTGGTCGTAGGTGTTGTTGGCGCGACGCACGTAGATGGCGGTGATCACGATGGTGAACACCATCACCCCGATCGCGATCGGAATGCCGATCGAGGTCACGCCGGCACCGATCGGTTTGGCGAGGAATTGCTTGTCGAAGGCGATCAGGCCGATGTAGCCGTAATAGGCCAGCAACATCAGCACGGTGAGGGTCCAGCCGAGCGTATTGCGCTGACGCTTGAGTGCGTGGTACTTCGGATTGGCATCGATCTTGGCGATCAACGCGTCATTCGAGACGGTCATGGTCTGTCTCCTGGAGTGCGGGCGGCACAGCCCGCCCACATATGTGGCGGGTGGCCGGCGGGATGAGCCTTAGAAGCTGTACTTGGTGGTGAACTGCAGACGCGAGATGTCGCCGCTGTCGCCGTTTTCGGCTTCGCGGCGGCCGTACATCAACTCTGCACCCACATCGACCTTGGGCAGCGGCGAATAGAAGACGTTGGCGCGGATGCTCTGCTGCGACTTGCTCGCCAGTCCACCGGTATTGGCCAGACGGTGGTCGTAATCCACGCGCGAATACATGATGGTGCTGCGCAACTTGGCGTTGTAGTCGTGGCGCCAGGCCACCCAGCCGGCCACGGTGCTGACGGTCTGGATGTTGCCGTCCATATCGATTTCCACATCCGAGCCGTTACCCAGACCCAGATAGCGCCCCAGGCCCTCGCCGTAGCTGAGCTGGTAACGCATTGGAATTGATGATCCAGCGTCCACCGCCGGCGATGGCGCCGCCGAAATCGGTGTCGTTGGTCAATGCACTGCGGGTGCGGTACTGGCGCGCAATCGCCGACAGACCGAACGTGCCCCAGGTGCCCTTCCAGTTGTAGCGCGCGGTCAGGTCCGGCATCGCGCCATGGTCCGAGGCCAGGATGGTGTTGCCGCCCTGGTACGGCGTGGTCAGCGTCTCGGGATTTTCTGCCGACACGCTGAAGGCGCCGCGGGTGTAACGGATCTGGGTCTGACGGCTGAACAACGCACCGTCGGTCGGCCCGACGATATCGGCCGCTTCCGGCAGGATGGTGGCGTCGATGAAGTTGGACCAGGTCTGGCCGGCCAGCCAGTTGTTCCAGCTCATGTAGGCGTGCCGCAAGGTGCCGCCGTACAGATTGTTGACCTGATTGGCCAGCGCGTTGCCGAAGAAATCCAGTTCGATGAAGCCGGTGAGCTTGTCGCCGTTTTCGGTGACCGTGTCCACGCCCAGGTTGAAGCGCGAGAACTTGGCATGGAAGTCGGTATCGGTGCTCGACGCCTGCCCCCCGACAGGCGTCTGCGTCGGGATGTACAGGTAACGCCCAACCGCGCCTTCCGCCAGTGCGCCGTCGCTGGTGCGGGTGGTCATGAAGTCGGCCTTGATGAAACCACCGTAACGGAACGTCGTCCCCGGCAACGCATTCGGTGTGATGCTGGTCAGCTGGATCGGCTTCTTGCCAGCAGGCACCGCCGGTGCAGGCGGCGTCTGTGCCTGCAAGGTGCGCACTTCGGTCACCTGCGTCTGTGTCTGAGCGATCTGGCCCTGCTGCTGTTGCTGCGCGGAGACCAGCATCTGGACCTGACGCTCAAGCTCGGCGATGCGCGCTTCCAGTGCCTTTTCCTTTGACGTCTGCGCGAACGCCACACCCGGCAACACGGTGGCGACGAACAAGGCGGCCGCCAACCGATGGCGCACCAGCGGTGCAATATGGTGTTTCATGAACCCGCTCCCCGATGAAGGCCTCGCGCTCGATGGCGATGCTGTGCGGAGCGTGAGGCAGTCCGCGCTCCGGAGCCTATTCGCCTTTGGTCGTAGCTGCAGCGCAGCATTCCGCACGATGACCGATGGTCGCACTGCGACCCGTCTTGGATGTGCGCTGGCGCACTCCCAGCGGGTTACGACCATGGTCTAAGGCGTCGTTCGCCGCCGGGACAGAATGGATACGGCACACTGATTGCCTACCGAGGGCAGCCGCAACGCCCTCTTCCGACACGTTCTTCGCAAGTGAGGCTGCCATGGCTGATGTTTATCCCGTCGATCCTGCATTCGCCGCCGATGCGCGCGTGACCCGCGAACAATATGCAACGCTGTACCACGAATCGATCGAACACCCCGAGCAGTTCTGGGGCAAGGCTGCGCAGCGGCTGGAGTGGTTCAAACAGCCCACCCAGGTCAAGGACGTCAGTTACGCGCTGGACGACTTCCACATCCGCTGGTTCGGCGATGGCGAGCTCAACGCCAGCGTCAACTGCCTGGACCGCCAGCTGGCCACCCGCGGCGACAAGACCGCGCTGCTGTTCGAACCCGACAGCCCGGATGCCGCCTCCTACCCGGTGACCTATCGCGAGCTCTATGAGCGCGTGTGCAAGCTCGGCAATGCACTGCGCAACCTGGGCGTCAACAAGGGCGACCGGGTCACCATCTACTTGCCGATGATCGTCGATGCCGCCGTGGCGATGCTGGCCTGCGCGCGCATCGGTGCGGTGCACTCGGTGGTGTTCGGCGGGTTTGCCGCCAACTCGATCGCCGACCGTGTGATCGATTGCCAGAGCAAGCTGATCATCACCGCCGACGAAGGCCTGCGCGGCGGCAAGAAGATTCCGCTCAAGGCCAATGTCGATGCGGCGCTGAAGATTCCCGGCACCGACACGGTCGAAACCGTGCTGGTGGTGCGTCACACCGGCGGTGCAGTCCAGATGCAGGCACCGCGCGACCGCTGGTTCCATGATGTGGTCGACGGCCAACCGGCCGCGTGCGCACCCGAGCGCATGAATGCGGAAGACCCGCTCTTCATCCTCTACACCTCCGGCTCCACCGGCAAACCCAAGGGCGTGCTGCACACCACCGCCGGCTATCTGCTGTTTGCCAGCTACACGCACGAGGTGGTGTTCGACCTGCGCGAGGACGACATCTATTGGTGCACCGCCGACGTGGGCTGGGTCACCGGCCACAGCTACATCGTCTACGGCCCGCTCGCCAATGGCGCCACCGCGGTGATGTTCGAAGGCGTGCCCAACTACCCGAACGTGTCGCGCTTCTGGGACGTGATCGACAAGCATCAGGTCACCATCTTCTACACCGCGCCGACCGCCATCCGCGCGCTGATGCGCGATGGCGAAGCACCGGTCAAGAAGACCTCGCGCAAGAGCCTGCGCCTGCTCGGCAGCGTCGGCGAGCCGATCAATCCGGAAGCCTGGCGCTGGTACTACGAAGTGGTGGGCGACAGCCGCTGCCCGATCGTGGACACCTGGTGGCAGACCGAAACCGGCGGCATCCTGATCTCGCCGCTGGCCGGCGCGGTCGATCTCAAGCCGGGGTCGGCCACGCTGCCGTTCTTCGGCGTGCAGCCGGCGCTGGTCGATGCCGAAGGCAAGATCCTGGAAGGCGCCACCGAGGGCAATCTGGTGTTGCTGGATTCGTGGCCGGGCCAGATGCGC
>NZ_FLTX01000039.1 GCF_900092025.1 Xanthomonas bromi | reverse complement strand
CGGCCGTGCCGGGGATTTTTTATTGCGTGGGTCAGGCGCGTTTACCGCGCTTGCGGATCGGGGTCACGGTGGCCGGGTCGCGGCTGCCGACCGGGTCCGCATCGTAGCGGGCGATGAATTCGCGTACCTGCGGATACACCACTTCGCGCCAGCGACGGCCGCTGAAGATGCCGTAGTGACCCGCACCTTCCACCACCAGATGGCGACGATGCGCGGCGTCAATGCCGGTGCACAGATCGTGCACTGCCTCGGTCTGACCGAGGCCGGCGATATCGTCCAGCTCGCCTTCGATGCTCAGCAACGCGGTATTGCGGATCGCCGATGGCTTGACCAGCTGGCCGTCCACGTTCCAATTGCCCTGCGGCAGCAAAAACTCCTGAAACACCACGCGAATCGTGTCCAGGTAATACTCGGCCGGCATGTCGAGCACGGCGTTGTACTCGTCGTAGAACTGCCGGTGCGCCTGCGCATCCTGCAGGTCGCCCTTGACCAGATCGGTGTAGAAATCCCAGTGCGACATCACGTGCCGGTTGGGGTTCATCGACAGGAATCCGGCGTGCTGCAAGAAGCCCGGATACACCTGGCGGCCATGCCCCGGATACGGGAACGGCACGGTGTGGATCAGGTTGTTCTGGAACCACTCGATGCCGTTTTCCGTCGCCAGGTTATTGACCTGGGTGGGGCTGCGGCGTGCATCGATGGGGCCGCCCATCATCACCAACGAGCGCGGCGTGGGTTCGTCGTTGGTCGCCATCAACGACACCGCCGCCAGCACCGGTACGGTAGGCTGGCACACGCTCACCACGTGCAGGCGTTCGGCACCGATATGGCGGATGAACTCCTGGATATAGGTGATGTAGTCCTCGAGCCGGAACGCGCCAGCGTCCAGCGGCACCATGCGCGCATCCACCCAATCGGTCACATAGACCTTGTGGTTGCGCAGCAGGGTGCGCACGGTGTCGCGCAGCAGCGTGGCATGATGGCCGGACAAGGGCGCCACCACCAACACGGCGGGCTGCTCCTTCATCTTGCCGATCAGTTCGACGTGGTCGCTGAAGCGCTTGAAGCGCAGCAGCCGGCAGAACGGCTTGCTCAGCACTTCCCGCTCGATGATCGGCAGCGAATGGCCATCGACTTCGACATCGTCCAGCGCCCAGGCGGGCTTTTCGTATTCCTTGCCCAGCCGGTGGAACAACTCGTTGCTGGCGGCCATGCGTTCGGCGCCCGGAAGCGAAGCCCACAGGCTGTCCGGGTCGGAAAACATCTTGGCGTTCGCCTGGGCCTGATGCACCCAGGGGGCCAGCAGATTGCGGGTCAGCTCATGCAGTTGATAAAGCATTCCACCCATCCGTGCGGTTTTGCTGCCGCGCAGCATACCCGGTTTGGCGCATTTGCACCTTAATGGGGCTGCGGATGGTTGAGGCTGTCATATCAACGTGTCAGCAGGCCTGTATCGGTGGCCGTGGGTCTTGTTAAAGGTGCGCGCGAAGCCATCGCCGTTCGGACGTCATCGGCGTTCTCTTGAATGCCCCAGGCCTCGCACCTCATTTCATCGGCTCCTACGCGGCGCGCCCTCTGCGGCGCGAGAAGGGAGCTCAGGGCGCGCCCAAGGAGCGTGTGCCGGTCAGCCACGCTCCAACGCAGACGTTTCCCCGGCCAGCTGCGGCGACAACCAGCAATGCGACCCGAGCGTAGCGAAGCCCACGCTGGCGAAGCGCTTGCGATACCAGCGCGCCGGTCGCGCCTGGAAGCCGTCGTGATCGCCTTCGAATGCATCTTCCTGGGCGAAGGCCTCCAGAAATGCCACGCCTGCGCACATCTCGGCCAATCCGGGCAGGCCTTGGTTGAATTCGCGGGTGGGCACGTAATGCAGCACGTCCGAGCAGATCAGCAGGTCCACCGGCGCGCACGGGCGCAGCCAGGCGAAATCGCCAAAGCGGGCGGGGTGGATCTGGCGGCTGCGCCCGTAGCGCTGCACCGCGTAGGCGCTGCTGTCGAAACCCAGGTAGCTCAGCTTCGGCCGCAGCGCCAGCAAGGGCGCGCGCCATGCCGCCTCGCCGCAGCCGACATCGAGCACGCTGCGGATTGGCCGCTCCAGGTAGTACTCGGCCTGGGCCACGGCCAGTGCGACCTTGCGTCGCAGGCGCGCGGGGTCGGCCAGGCCGGCATCGCGATACCAGCGGCGGAAATAGTGGGCGTCGTACTGTTTTTGGTCGGACTGCTGCATGGACATCAGCTGCTTTCGCGCGCGCGGATAGGTGAAAATGCGGGCCATCCTACGCGAGCCAGTGGAGCCAGCACATGACCCTGTATTTGTGGATTAAGACGTTCCATCTGTTGTTCGTGATCGCCTGGATGGCCGCGGTGTTCTATCTGCCGCGCATTCTGGTCAATATCGCCGAAGCCGGAAACGACACCGCAGTGCGTGCGCGGCTGGTGCTGATGGGGCGGCGGCTGTACAAATTCGGCCACAGCATGCTCGGCCTGGCGTTGCTGCTGGGAGCGGTGTTGTGGCAAGGCTATCGGGTGATTCCGGATTTTCCGACGATGGTGGCCGGCGGCTGGTTGCACGCCAAACTGTTTGCGGTGGCGTTGATTCTTGCCCACTACATCGTGTCCGGCCGCTGGGTCAAAGGCGCCGAACAGGGGCGTGCAGTGCCCAGTGGTCGGGCGTTGCGCTGGTTCAACGAGGTGCCGGTGATCCTGCTGGTCGGTGTGATCTGGCTGGTGCTGGCCAAGCCGTTCTGAGCGCATGCCGCACCGAGCCTGCGCACGCCGAGGGGTTCTCTGTGCCGCAGGTACAGGAACCGCCTCTGCCGACGAGGTTGCGGGACGTGCCTGCGTCTTGCCGCAAATGATTGCGGTGACGTGCAGCTAAAGCGAGAAGCGATCAGTCGCGTTGACATGCGTGCGGATGGAGCACCGCCGATGACGGCGTGCAAGATCGCCCCGCAGCGTGCGTTGTCTACTGCGGCGTGGGAAGCAGCTTGAGATACTTTTTCTGGTTCCCGGCAAATCCGCTCCTGCCTTACAGCACATGGAGTTTGCCGAATACAGCACGGGCGCGTACTTCATCTCCGAGCTGAAGCAGCGCTTCGCCTTCGGTCATCAGGACAAGATGATCGGTGTGGTCTGGATCGTCGTACATCAGCGCGATTACTTCGATCCATTTGTGCACGTTCTCATCGTCGTGCAGATCGGCATAATCCTTCACGCAGCTTGCAGACAGGCTTTGCGGGTAGTCATCCCATTGCATTGCTGCTTGGGCTCGGGGATCAGCGCCCACGCCTGCAATCGGAGCGCTAGCGATTCCGCCTGGGCGCCGTTGCGAAACGTCTGCGCGGACAGCACCAGCAAGTGATCGATTTCGGCGTTGAGACCTGCCTCGATGTCCGGCCTTCTGGGCATGGTGGTCTCCTTCGCGTGCGTAGGCGTCCGGACACATGGCGCCTGTGAGGGAGGGACGGCTGGATCAAGCGGCGCTCACGCGCTGGAGTCCAGCTCGCGCAGACCCTTGCGCGCCAGATCGACCCAGGTGCGTTGTTCGCGTTGGTAATGCTTGGGCGAAGCGGCGGCATGGCGCACTACCTGTTCGTACACCGCCTTGGCCTGATCAGGATGCGCGGTGCGCTGCAGCAGTTGCGCATAGCGCACCCGCGCTTCTTCGCCCGGATAGCCTTGGGCTAGCGTCTCGTATTCGTGCAGCGCCGCCTCGGTGTCGCCGCTGTCCTCAACCGCACGCGCATACAGCAGGTGCCCGTCATGCGAGCGGAAGCCGGGGTTGGCCGCGATCAAGGCATCCAGGGTCTGCCGCGTCTGCTGCGGCTGGCCTAGCCCGAACTGGGCCTTGGCCAGGCCAAGCATCAGGTGCGGATCGTCGCGATACAGCCCACGCAAGGCGCCCTGGTAATGCTCGGCCGCCTGTGCGTAATCGCCGCGCGCCAGCAATGTCTCGGCGAGTTGGCGACGATTTTCCGGAGTGTCGGCCACATCCAGGCGGCGCGAGGCTTCGCGTTGTTCGCGTTGTGGATCCAGGGTGCCGCGCACGTGCTTGAGGCTGCGGCGCGCGCTGGGATCGTTGCGCAGGTCGGGAATCACCGCCACGCACACATAGACCAGCACCGCCAGCAGCGAAAACGCCAGCAGCAGGAAGATCCAGTACAAGGGCCGCCCGCTGCGCACGACGTGGACACAGCAGGCGGCTTGCAGCAGCAGCGAAATCAGCAGAAGCGCAGACATGCGAGTGAGGCGTCCTTTCCATGGCCGCGCGGTCGGCGCGGCCGGTCATCGTGCACGCGGATCAATGCCCTTCGTAGGCACCGTAGCTACGCAGCCGCTCGTAACGCTGCTGCAGCAAGGCATCCACCGGAATCTTTTCCAGGGCGTCCAGCTCGTTGAGCAGCACGGCTTTCAGTCGCTTGCCCATCTGTTCCGGATTGCGATGCGCGCCGCCGGTGGGTTCGCGGATGACCTTGTCGACCAGACCCAGGCCCTTCAAACGCTTGGCGGTTAAACCCAGCTGTTCGGCGGCGTCCTTGGCCTTGGCCGCGTCCTTCCACAGGATCGAGGCGCAGCCTTCGGGCGAAATCACCGAATAGGTGCCGTATTCCAGCATCAAGGTGCGGTCGCCGACCCCAATGGCCAGCGCACCGCCGGAGCCGCCTTCTCCGATCACGGTGCAGATCACCGGGATCTTGAGTTCGGCCATTTCCAGCAGATTGCGCGCAATCGCTTCGGACTGGCCGCGTTCCTCGGCACCGATGCCGGGATACGCACCAGGGGTGTCGATAAAGGTCAGCAGCGGCAGGCGGAAACGTTCGGCCAGCTTCATCAGTCGCAAGGCCTTGCGGTAGCCCTCCGGCCGCGGCATGCCGAAGTTGCGCGCCACCTTGGTCTTGGTATCGCGGCCCTTCTGGTGCCCGATGATGACCACCGGGCGGCCGTCGATACGGCCCAGCCCGCCGACGATCGCCTTGTCGTCGGCATAGGCACGGTCGCCGGCCAGCTCCTGGAATTCGTCGCAGATGGTGTTGATATAGTCCAGCGTGTACGGGCGCTGCGGGTGGCGCGCCAGCTGCGAGATCTGCCACGACGACAGGTCACGGAAGATCTGCGCAGTGCGCACGCGTGCCTTGTCGCGCAGCGCCCGCACCTCGGTCTCCACGTTGACTGCAGGGCCGGCACTGGCGTTGCGCAGTTCCTGGATCTTGGCTTCCAGATCGGCGATGGGTTGCTCGAAGTCGAGGTAGTTAGGATTCATGCAATGGCGTCGTCAACGTAAGGCGGGGAGTGTAGCTGAAGCGGTGTGGCTGGCCCGTACGGGGGCGTTGGGAGCGGAATCGGGATGGAGAATCGGGAATCAGAGCAAAGTATCCGACGGCCTCGCTTTTGCGATTCCCCATTCCCAATTCCCGATTCACTGCGCCCACGGCGGGCTGTACTTGATCTTCACCGTCCGCACCGCCGGGTCGGCGCGCAGGCTGTCCATCAGCTGCTGGTCGATGCGCACCGAGTGGCTGCCGTTGAGGTCGAGCATGCCGGCCACGCCGCCGCTTTTCGCGCGCAGCAGCAGGTCCAGGCGCAGCGGCGTCTTGCCGGGGCGGTGCTTGGCCAGCAGCGCGTCGATGCGTTTGAAGGCCTGCTTCTCGCGCAGGTCCAGGCGCAGCGACAGGCGTTGCGCGTGGTCGGCGCAGATCTGCTCGTAGTCCCAGCATTGGCGGATGCGCAGGCTGTAGCCGCCGTTGAATTCGTCCTCGCGCAGGCCGCCTTTGACGATCAGGATGCGGTCGCGGGTGAGCAGGTGGCCGAATTCGGCCATCGCATCGGAGAACGCGCTGCATTCCACCCGCCCGCGACCGTCTTCCAGTTGCACGAACACCTGGCTGTCGCCCTTGCGGCGCACGCCGACCACCAGGCCGGCCAGAATGGCGCTGACTTCCGGGCGCCAGGTGCGCTTTTCGCCGTCGCCACCACCACCGCCACCACCACCACCACCACCACCACGTTGCTGCGAGGCCAGGATCTTTTCCAGCGCGCCCAGGTCGCAGCCGACCAGCTCGCGCACTTCCTCGCGGTGCGGATCGAACGGATGCCCGCTGAGGTAAAAGCCCAGCGTTTCGCGCTCGCCGGTGAGCAGCTGGCCTAGCGGCCATTCCTTGCTTTCGGGCAGATCCAGGCGCATCGCCGGCGCGCTCGGGTCCGGCCCGCCGAATAGCGAGTTCTGCCCCGAGGCACGTTCGCGCGCCATCTGCTCGGTGGCCTTCATCACCTCGGGCAGCTGCAGCATCAGCGAGGCGCGGTTCTTGCCAAGGCCATCCATCGCGCCGGCATTGATCATCGCTTCCAGCGTGCGGCGGTTGAGCTTTGCGGTGCCCACGCGCGTGCAGAAATCCAGCAGCGTGGTGTAGGGTCCACCGCGCTGGCGTTCTTCGACGATCGCCTCGCAGGCGCCCTGGCCGACGCCCTTGATCGCGCCCAGACCGTATTGAATGGTGTCCGGGCTGGCCGCCTCGAACATGTAGGCCGATGCGTTGACGTGCGGCGGCTTGACGGTGAGGCCGAGGTTGCGCACCTCATCGAGAAAGCCGACCACCTTGTCGGTATTGTCCATGTCCGAGGACAGCGTCGCGGCCATGAATTCGGCAGGGTAATGCCGTTTCAGCCAGGCGGTCTGGTAGCTGACCAGTGCGTAGGCGGCGGCGTGCGACTTGTTGAAGCCATAGCCGGCGAACTTCTCCATCAAATCGAAGATTTCGTCGGCCTTGGCTGCGCTCACGCCGCCCTTGGCTGCACCTTCGCGGAAGATTTCGCGGTGCTTGGCCATTTCGGCCGGCACCTTCTTGCCCATCGCGCGACGCAACAGGTCGGCGCCGCCCAGCGAATAATCGCCGACGATCTGCGCCATCTGCATCACCTGCTCCTGGTACACCATGATGCCGTAGGTGTCTTTCAGGATGACTTCGGTGCGCGGATCGGGATACACGATCTCCTGCTGGCCGTGCTTACGGGCGTTGAAGTCCGGGATCAGGTCCATCGGGCCGGGGCGGTACAGCGACACCAGCGCGATCAGGTCTTCGAAACGGTCCGGGCGCGCGTCCTTGAGCAGGCGGCGCATGCCCGAGGATTCGAACTGGAACACCGCGCCGGTATTGCCCGAGGCGAACACGCCCTTGTAGGTGGGCACGTCGTCGAGCGGAATGGTGGTGATGTCGACCGGATCGATGCCGGCGCGCGCATGGCGCACGTTGATCGCCTTGACCGCCCAATCGATGATGGTCAGCGTGCGCAGGCCGAGGAAGTCGAACTTCACCAGGCCCACCGCTTCGACGTCGTCCTTGTCGAACTGGGTGACCGGATTCTTGCCGCGGCCGTCCTCGTCGTGTTCGGCGAACAGCGGGCAGAACTCGGACAGCGGCTCGGGCGCAATCACCACGCCGCCGGCGTGCTTGCCGGCGTTGCGGGTGAGGTCTTCCAGCTGGCGGGCCAGGTCCATCAGGTCGCGTACGTCGTCTTCGACCTGGTAACGCTGGATCAGGTCCGGCGAGGCCATCTCCGAATCCTTGCCTTCGCCCATCGCATCCTTGAGCGTGATGCCCAGGATGTTGGGGATCAGCTTGGCCACGCTGTCGACCAGCCCGTAGGTGAAGCCGAGCACGCGTCCGGCATCGCGCACCACCGCCTTGGCGGCCATGGTGCCGTAGGTGATGATCTGGCTGACGCGTTCGCGGCCGTACTTGCGCGCCACGTAGTCGATGACTTCGTCGCGGCGGTCCATGCAGAAGTCGATGTCGAAGTCGGGCATCGACACGCGCTCTGGATTCAAAAAGCGCTCGAACAGCAGGTTGTACGGCAACGGGTCGAGGTCGGTGATCTGCAGCGCCCACGCCACCAGCGAACCGGCGCCGGAACCGCGGCCCGGGCCGATCGGAATGCCCTGGTTCTTGCCCCACTGGATGAAGTCGGCCACGATCAGGAAGTAGCCGGGAAACCCCATCTTGATGATGGTGTCCAGCTCGAATTCGAGCCGGTCCACGTAGTCCTGGCGGGTCTTGCCGGGGGCGATCGGGCTCTTTTCCAGGCGCGCGGCCAGACCGTCGCGCGACTGGCTGCGGATCCAGCTGTCCAGGGTCTCGTCTTCCGGCACCGGGTAGGCGGGCAGGAAGTAGGTGCCCAGGCGCATCTCGATGTTGCAGCGCTGCGCCAGCGCATGCGTGTTGTCGATCGCGTCGGGCACGTCGGCGAACAGCGCGGCCATTTCGTCGCCGGACTTCAGGTACTGCTGATCGCTGTACTCGCGCGGGCGCTTGGGGTCATCCAGCACGCGGCCGGACGAAATGCACACGCGCGCTTCGTGCGCGTTGAAGTCGCTGGCGTACAGGAAGCGCACGTCGTTGCTGGCCACCACCGGCAGCCCGCGCACGCCGGCCGCGTTTAACGCGAACTGGTTGAAACGTTCTTCGCCGTCGCGCCCGGTGCGGGTGAGTTCCAGATGCAGGCCATCGCCAAACACGCGTTGCCAGTCGGCCAGTTGTTGCTCGGCCAGATCGGCGCGGCCCTCGCTGAACAACCGCCCGGCCAGGCTGTCGCGGCCGGCCAGCGCAAACAGGTTGGCGTGGCCGGCCTGCAGCCATTCCGGATGGATCGCCACGCCGCCTTCGGGGCGGTGGCCTTCCATCCAGGCGCGCGTCAGCAGCCGCGACAGGCTCAGGTAGCCTTCGCGGTCGCGGCACAGCAAGGTCATGCGCCAGGGCGTCATGTCCGGGGTGGCGATCATCACGTCGGCGCCGGCGATCGGCTTGATGCCCACGCCTTCGGCGGCCTTGTAGAACTTGACCAGCGCGAACAGGTTATTGAGGTCGGTGACCGCCAGCGCAGGCATGTCGAGTTCGACCGCCCGGCTCAGCAAATTGGCCTGTTTGGCCTTTTTCGGGTCAGCCTGATCCGGTTTCTCGGGCACACGGATGGTGGAATCCGCCAGCGAGAACTCGGTGTGGACGTGCAGATGGACGAAGCGGGAAGTGGACATGCGAGACCGGAATAATGCGCGGTCAGGGTACCGGCGGGGACGGGGGCGAACAAGGCTTGACAGGCGGGCAGACGAGGGCGGGGCGGCACCGTGAAGTGAAGATGGTGCCCCCGGATGGCGGTGACTCGTTTGGCGACCAAGCTGTGAAAGGCGCTGCGGGCCGGCCTTTCGCGACACCGGAGGCTGCCGGGCCTGTGGGGTGGAACAATCCGCGCCTTAAACGGCAACGCGCACCCCGCAACTCGGCTGTCACCTGTACCGAAACGAGGCAGGGAGGTCAGGAGTGAAGCGATCCGTTCTTTCAACGGCTCTGGCCGGTTGCCGCGGCCCGCGGCTTTCTCGCTGTTGTGTGGACCTGGGCAGCACCAGGCGCCTCGCGTACGGAACGCTGCGCCTTTTAGATCGGCCCACCCAGGTGTGCGACCTGCAACTGCTCCGGCTCGCGCTTCGCGGCCGCTCCCTGTTCACGGCCTTCCAGCGCCAACCGGACCGGCGCAAAACTGCGGCGATGTTGCGGGCATGGTCCGTGGGTTTGCAACGCGGCCAGGTGCACCGGCGTGCTGTAGCCCTTGTGCTGGTCGAAGCGATACTCCGGGTGCCGCGCGTGAAGTTCGTGCATCAGCCGGTCGCGGGTGACCTTGGCCACGATCGAGGCGGCCATGATGGCGCAGTCCAGCGCATCGCCGCCGATCAGCGCCTCGGCCGGGCAGGGCAACCCCTTGGGGACGCGGTTGCCGTCGATGCGCGCAAACCCGGCCACATGCGCCACGCCTTCCACCGCGCGCCGCATGCCGAGCATGGTGGCCTGGTAGATGTTGATGCGGTCGATCTCCTCGCTGTCGATCAACACCACCGACCACGCCAGCGCCCGATCGACGATGCGTGCGTACAACTGTTCGCGGCGCTCAGCGCTGAGCTGCTTGGAATCGTCCAGCCCGTTGATGCGCGGTTTGTTCGGGTCGAACACCACCGCTGCCACTGCCACGGGACCCGCCAACGGGCCACGGCCGGCTTCGTCGACGCCGGCGATCAAACGAGAATCGGGAATCGGGATTGGGGAATCGTGGAAGAGCGAGTCCTGCTTCGTCGGAACGACAATCGCAGCGTGGGAGCTTGAGCGCTTCATGGCCTGGCTCCTGCCGATTCCCGATTCCCGATTCCCAATTCCGGCTGCGTCAGCAGCTCTGCTACCGCATCGGCCGCGCGCGCCGAGGCGTCGCGGCGCAGCTCGGCGTGCAGGGCCAGATAGCGCGGCTGCAGGGCGGCCACCTTGGCGGGGTGCTTGAACCAGTCCAACAGCGCCACGCACAGCCGCTCCGGGGTGCAGTCGTCCTGCATCAGTTCCGGGGCCAGATCGTCGTTGGCCAGGATATTGGGCAGGGCGTAGCGGTTGACCTTGAGCAGGCCCAGCGTCTTGACGATGCGGTAGGTCAGCGGCGCCACCTTGTAGCTGACCACCATCGGGCGCTTGACCAGCATGGCTTCCAGCGTAGCGGTGCCCGAGGCCAGCAACACCACGTCGGCGGCCAGCATCGCAGTGCGCGCCTGGCCGTCGAGCAGATGCGAGCGCAGTACCGGCAGCGACGAGCGTGAGAGCTGCTCGGCCAGTAATTGCTTGCATCCCGGGTTGGCTGCCGGCACCAGCACGTGCAGGTTCGGGATGTGTTCGGACACCAGCCAGGCAGCCTGGAAGAAGGTGTCGCCGAGCCGGCTGATCTCGCCATGCCGGCTGCCCGGCAGCACTGCCAGCACGGTGCTGGAGGCGGACAACCCCAGCTTGGCGCGCGCCGCCGCGCGGTCGGCCTGGTAGGCGATGTCGTCGGCCATCGGGTGGCCGACGAAGCGCGCGTCCACGCCGTGTCTGGCATAGATCGGCGGTTCCATCGGGAACAGGCACAGCACCAGGTCGGCACTGACGCCGATCTTTTCCGCACGCTTCTCGCGCCAGGCCCAGACCGAAGGGCTGACGTAATGCACGGTCTTGATGCCGCGCTGCTTGAGCCAGCGCTCCACCGGCAGATTGAAATCCGGCGCGTCGATGCCGATGAACACGTCCGGCTTCCACGCCAGCACGCGCTCGCGGAACGCGCTGCGCAGCTTGAGCAGGCGCGGCAGATGGCGCAGCACTTCGGTCAGCCCCATCACCGCCAGCTCGCTGGCATCGAACCAGGTCTGGCAGCCCGCACCGCGCATCGCATCGCCGCCGATGCCCACGAATTCGGCGCCCGGGTAGCGCAGCCGCAATTGCTCGATCAACCCCGCGCCGAGGATGTCGCCGGAGGCTTCACCGGCGATCAGCGCGATGCGGGTGGGGCGCCTGCCGGAAATCGGGAGTGGGGAATGGGGGATCGGCAGAGCAGTCGGGTCGCCGCTTGCAGGCGCGCGATCACGCGCGCCTGGTTCGATTCCCGATTCCCGATTCCCGATTCCCGTCATCGCAATAACGGCCGTTCTGCGGCTTCGATGAACTCAAGCATCCCGCGGACGTCTTCGCTGTCCTTGGCTTGTTCGGCCAGCTGCAGTTTGGCGTCGGCCAACGGCAGGCCGGCGACGTACAGCGTGCGGTAGGCGCGCTTGATCGCGGTGATGCGTTCGGCATCGAAGCCGTGACGCTTGAGGCCTTCGCTATTGATGCCGCGCGGGCGGCCCAGCGAATCGCTGCCGACCATGGTGAAGGGCGGGACGTCGCCGTTGGTCAACGCGCCCATGCCCAGGAACGCGTGCGCGCCGATGCGGCAGAACTGATGCGCGCCGGCAAAGCCGCTGATGATCACGTAGTCGCCCACGGTGACGTGCCCGGCCAGCGTGGTGTTGTTGGAAAACACGCAGTGGTCGCCCACATGGCAGTCGTGCGCCACGTGCGTATAGGCCAGCATCCAGTTGCCGTTGCCGACCACGGTGATGCCGCCGCCGCCGCCGGTGCCGCGATTGATGGTGACGAATTCGCGGATCACGTTGCCGTCGCCGATCACCAATTCGGTGCGTTCGCCAGCGTACTTCTTGTCCTGCGGCTCGCCACCGATCGCGGCGTGCCCGATGAAGCGGTTGTTGCGACCGATCCGGGTCGGGCCGTGGATCGAGCAATGCGGCCCCACCTCGGTGCCCGCCCCGATCTGCACATCGGCGCCAATCAGCGAGAAGGCGCCGACGCGCACGTCGTCGGCCAGCGTCGCTGATGGATCGATGACTGCCGTCGGATGAATCAACGGTGTTGAATCACGCATCGTGTCTCACCTCAAGAAACGGGTTATTCCTTGGCGCCGGCACACATGATTTCGGCACTGGCCACGACCTCGCCGTCGACCTTTGCTTCGCCGTAATAGCATCCCATGTTGCGGATCAGACGCTTCATCTGCACTTCCAGCATCAGCACGTCGCCCGGCACCACCTGCTTGTTGAAGCGGGCGTTGTCGACCTTGACCATGTAGAACAGCGTGGACAGCGCATCGCGTCCCAGCCCGAGCTGGGTCATCACACCACCGGCCTGCGCCAATGCTTCGATGATCAGCACGCCGGGCATCACCGGGCGGGTGGGGAAGTGGCCCTGAAAAAATGGCTCGTTGATAGTGACGTTCTTCTGCCCGATGATGCGCTTGGCTTCCAGGTCCAGCTCGACAACCCTGTCGACCAGCAGAAACGGATAGCGGTGCGGGATCAGCGTGTGGATCTGATTGATTTCGATCGGCAGCTCGTAAACGGGATGGCTCATTCTTTTTCCTTGCCCACAGCCAGGATGCGCCTGGCGAGCGCATCGAGTTGTTTGAAGCGCGCGGCATTCTTGCGCCACGTGCGATTGTCGGTGAGAGGGGTGCCGGACGAATACTCGCCCGGCTCATGGATGGAATTGCGCACGACCGATTTGCCGGTGATGACCACCTTGTCGCAGATTTCCAAGTGGCCGACCACGCCGACGTGGCCGCCAAGCAGGCAATACCGGCCGATCTTGGCGCTACCGGCAATGCCGGTGCAGCCGGCGATGGCGCTGTGTGCGCCGATGCGGCAGTTGTGCGCAATCTGCACCAGGTTGTCCACGCGCACGTCTTCTTCCAGTACGGTGTCTTCCAGCGCGCCGCGGTCGATGCAGGTGTTGGCGCCAATCTCGCAATCGTCGCCGATCACCACACCGCCCAATTGCGGCACCTTGATCCAGTGCCCGGCATCCATGGCCAAGCCGAAGCCATCGGCACCGATCACAGCGCCGGGGTGGATCCGCACGCGCTTGCCCAGCCGCACGCGGGTGACCAGGGTGACGCGGGCGAGCAGCTCGCTGCCGTCGTCCACCACGCAGGCTTCGCCGATGATGCTGCCGGTGCCGATCACGCAGCCATCGCCCACGCGGCTACGCGCGCCAATGCTGACGAACGGGCCGACATGCGCGGTGGCCGACACCTGCGCGGTCGGGTCGATCACCGCAGACGCATGGATACCCGGCTCGCGCACCGGCGCCACATCGAACAGCGCGGCGATCTTGGCGAACGCGGTATACGGATCCTTGGCGACCAGCGCGGTGCCCTTGGCCGCGTCCGCATCGTCGGCACGCAACACCACGACAGCGGCATGCGTGTCGGCCAGTTGCGGGCGATAGCGCGGGTTGGACAGGAAGCTCAGTTGCCCCGCGCCGGCATGGGCCAGGGTGGCGACGCCGCTGACTTCGGTGGTGCCGTCACCAACGACGGTCAACCCAAATTGTTCGGCAATCGCACTGGCGGTCAATCGCATCAGGGGAAACCTCGCGTAAACGGTAAGTGGCTGGTTTTACCGGGGAAATATTATCAAGCAGCCAAGTGGCCAGAGGTGTCTCCTGCCGGGTCGCAACCATGCGGCGAACCCAGGAAGAAGCATACGAAAACGTCCTCTTTAATCTTCGGTAGCGTGATCCTGCTGGGCGCAGTCACCAGTGCATCGGTCGGCGATTTCGCGCAGCAGCGCGCCAACGTTCTGCGCTTCTGGGACCAGCAGGTGCGCTGCGTGGATTCATTCGAGTGGAGGGCCACCGCGACTTGTCTGGGCAACGTCTGGAACAACGACTTCTAAAGCTGTTTCACACCAGGTAATGCAAATAAACAATGGCAGCCCGGACGTCCGGGCCGCCATTGTTCTTCCAGCCAATCTTAGAACTGACCGCCGAAGGTGAACTGCAGACGCTCGATCTCGTCGTTGTCTTCCTTCTTCAGCGGGAACGCGTAGCTGATCGAAATGGGGCCGACCGGGGCGCGCCACAACAGCGCCACACCAGTGGACGCACGCAGCTCGTTGGCCTTGAAGTTGTCCACGCCGTTGTACACGTTGCCGAAGTCGACGAACGCCGAAACGCGCGCCGACGGGCTGTCGAACAGTTTCGGGAAGTACATTTCCACCGAACCGACGGTCTTGAAAGAGCCACCCAGCGGCTGGCCGCGGTTGAAGCCAGGTAGCACTTCCGAACGCGGGCCCAGGGTGTTGTCTTCAAAGCCGCGTACCGAGTTGGTACCGCCGGCATAGAAGTTCTCGTAGAACGGCAGGCCGGTGGCGGTGATGGTCCTGGTCGAGCCATCCGGGTTGGTGACCACGCGGCTGCTGTCGCTGCCGTAGCTGTCGCCATAGCCCAGCTCGAAACGCGTATTCAACACCAGCGCCGGAATGATCGGCCAGTAGTTGGAGATCTGGTAATTGAGCTTGTAATACTCGACCGTGGAGCCGGGCAGGGTGGTTTCCAGGCCAACGCGCTGGTACATGCCGCGGGTGGGCATGAAGAAATCGTTGCGGGTGTCGCGCGCCCAACCCAATTCCGTGCGCCAGGCATGGAACGTGCGTGTCCCGACTGCATCGATGTAGTCGACGATCGCTCGTGGCGTTCCTGGGAACGTGTTGATCTGGTTGCTGTCGATGCCGACCATCGCCGAGACGGTATCGTTCTCCGTGATCGGCACGCCAAACACCACCTGCGCCGAGCCGTTCTTGCTGTTGTATTGCGCGGTGTTGAAGTCCGAGTAATCCAGCGATCGCCAGGACAGGTTGTAGCCCAGCGATACACCGTCGTCGGTAAAGAACGGGTTGGTATAGGAGAACGCATAGCGCTGCTGGAAGGTGCTGCGCGAGGCCTCCACCGCCACGCGGTTACCGCCGCCCAGGAAGTTGTTCTGCGACAACTGCACCGAGGTGGTCACACCGAAGCTCTGCGAATACCCCAGGCCGAACACGAAGCTGCCGGAGGTGGTTTCCTTGACGTTGTAGACCACGTCGACCTGGTCGTTGCTGCCCGGCACCGCTGGCGTTTCCACGTCCACGCTCTCGAAGTAGCCCAGGCGCTGCAGACGGATCTTGGAACGATCGATCGCGGCCTGCGAGTACCAGGTGTTTTCGAACTGGCGCATTTCGCGGCGCAACACTTCGTCGGAGGTGCGGCTGTTGCCCTTGTAGAGGATGCGGCGCACGGTCACGCGCGGGCCGGGCACCACCTGCAGGTTCACCGCCACGGTACGGTCTTCGCGATTCGGCGTCGGGAGCGGGTTGACCTTGGCGAACGCATAGCCGACGTTGCTCAACGTGTTGGTGATCGCATCGGAGGTGTACTCCAGCAGCGCACGCGAGAAGATGTCGCCGGCCTTGGGGATCACCAGGCGCTCGATGTCGGCCTGCGGCAGCACGGTGTCGCCGGTCACCTTGATCTCGGAAATCTTGTACTGCTCGCCCTCGGTGACGCCGGCGCTGATGAACATATCGCGTTTGTCGGGACTGATCGAGACCTGGGTGGAGTCGATGCTGAAATCGACGTAGCCGCGGTCCAGGTACCAGGAGTTGAGCTTTTCCAGGTCGCCGGACATCTTTTCCTTGGAGTACTGGTCGTCGCGGCGGTACCACGAGGCCCAGTTGTGCTCCTTGGATTCCCAGTTGTCCAGGATGTCCGCGTTGGCGAACTTTTCGGTACCGATCAGGTTGACGTGGCGGATCTTGGCCGCCTTGCCTTCCTTGATGGCGATGGCCACATCGACGCGGTTACGGTCCAACGGGCTCACCGTCGGGGTGATTTCCACGTTGTACTTGCCGCGGTTGTTGTACTGGCGCGTCAGTTCCTGGGTCACCCGGTCCAGGCTCAGGCGGTCGAAGGTGCCGCCCTCGGTCAGGCCGATGTCGCCCAGGCCCTTGAGCAGTTCTTCGGACTTGATGTCCTTGTTGCCGGTCACGGTGAGCTTGTTGATTGCCGGGCGCTCCTTGACCGTGATCACCAGGATGTTGCCCTGGCGATCCAGTTGCACGTCCTCGAAGAAGCCGGTGCGGTAGAGCGCACGGATCGAGTCGGCCACCTTGGCATCGTCCACGGTGTCGCCGCGGTTCACCGGCAGATAGGTGAAGACGGTACCGGAGGCGATGCGCTGCAGACCGTCGACGCGGATGTCGCTGGCAACGAACGGCTCGGCGGCCAGGGCAACGGCCGGCAGGCTGAGGCCTGCGGCAAGAGCGAGGGCAAGCAGGCGGCGAGTGGGAAGACGCGTCATGTCACATCCGGTTGGAGTCGTATTCGGGTGTTGCTGGATGCCGGCGTATGACGACGACAACAGGCGGAAAGAGTGGAGCAGCTTCATCGTGAAACCAGGCCGAGGATGTCGTTGTAGAACGCCAGTCCCATCAACCCGGCCAGGACCGCCAGGCCGACGTATTGTCCGGCAATCATGGCCCGTTCGCTGATCGGGCTGCCCTTGATCAACTCGATAAGGTAATACAGCAGGTGCCCCCCGTCCAAGATCGGGATGGGCATCAGGTTGATGATCGCCAGGCTGAGCGACAGCAATCCCAAGAAATACAGGAACCAGTCGAGCCCGCGTTCGGCCGAGGCATTGGCGGCGCGCGCGATGGTGACCGGACCGGAAATGTTCTTGACCGAGGCCTGGCCAGTCAGCATGCGCTTCATCATGCCCAACGAATCGGCGGTCATCCGGCCGGTTTCGCGGATCGCGGCCGGCACGGCGGCGAACGGCCCGTACTGCTGGCGGCTATCGTATTCCGGCGCCGCGGCGGCCGCGAACCCCACGCCCAGCCTCCATTGGCCATCGGGCGACTTGCGTGGGGAGACTTCCAGCGCCAGCCGGTCGTCCTTGCGTGCGACCTCGATCATGCCGGTGCCGCCCTGTGCGCCCAGCGCCTGGAGTTGGGCCGACACTTCGCTGGCCGAGCGGATCGTCTGGCCATCGATGGCCACGATGCGATCTCCCGGCTTCAGAAGGCCATCTGCCGCCGAGCCGGCCACTACCTTGTCCACCACTGGCGGCTGCAGCATGAATTGCCAGCCGATGCCGGCCAGCGTGGCCACGCGGCGTTCGTCGAAACCAGCCGGCAATTGCGACAGACGCAAGGTGTGTTCGCTGCTGCTCGCCGTGTCGGAGGCGGTCAGGACGCGGACATCGTGCTTGTCCATTGCCGCGGTGGTGAACTGCATGCTGGCGTCGCTCCAGCTGCTGACGCGACGACCGTCGATGCGCACGATGCGCTCGCCCGGATTCAGCCCGGCTTCGGCGGCCAGCCCATCGGCGCGGCCGATGGTGGCCGAATAATCCTGCTTGCCCACCACGAACATCGCCCACAGCATCGCCATACACAGCAATAAATTGGCGATTGGGCCGGCGGCCACGATGGCGATGCGCTGCCACACGGTCTTGCGATTGAAGGCCTGATCCTGCTCGGCCGGATGCACCTCGCCTTCGCGTTCGTCCAGCATTTTGACGTAGCCGCCCAGCGGAATCGCGGCAACCACGAACTCGGTGCCGTGGCGGTCGCGGCGCATCCACAGCGGTTTGCCAAAGCCCACCGAAAAGCGCAACACCTTGACCCCGCAGCGACGTGCGACCCAGAAATGCCCGAATTCGTGGAAGGTCACCAACACGCCCAGGCTGACGATCATCCACCAGACCGAACCGATGAAGTCACCCATGTGTGCAGCTCGCGTGCGTGGATCGATCAGGCATGAAGGGCGTGGTGGGCGAGGGCGCGTTCAGTGATTTGCCGGGCTTGCGCATCGGCAAAAAGCAGAGTGTCGAGAGAGTCGGCATTGTGCCGCGGAAGCGTTGTCAGCGTGTGTTCGACCAACGCAGGGATCGCTAGGAAACCCACCTGGCCCTGAAGAAACGCTGAAACAGCCACTTCGTTGGCCGCGTTCAGGATCGCCGGCGCGGTGCCGCCGGCCCGCAATGCGTCCCAGGCCAGGCGCAGACACGGGAACGCGGCGGTGTCCGGGGCCTCGAAATCCAGTCGGCCCTGGCTGAGCAGGTCCAGCCCGCCGACCCCGGATTCGACCCGCTCCGGCCAGGCAAGGCCAACCGCCAGGGTGGTGCGCATGTCCGGCAGGCCAAGCTGGGCGAGGGTAGAGCCGTCCACGAATTCCACCAGCGAATGCACCAGGCTTTGCGGGTGCACCAGTACATCGATCTGCTCGCCCGGCAGGCCAAACAGATGATGCGCCTCGATCACTTCCAGGCCCTTGTTCATCAGGGTCGCCGAATCCACCGAGATCTTCGGCCCCATCGACCACTTGGGATGCGCCACGGCCTGCGCAGGCGTGACCGCCGCCAGCGCGGCACGGTCCCAGCCACGGAACGGGCCACCGGAGGCGGTCAGGATCACCCGCCGCACGCCGCGGCTGGCGTCGCAGGAGCGCAGGCATTGGAAGATGGCGCTGTGTTCGCTGTCGATCGGGATGATTTCAGCCCCGGCAGCGGCTGCGGTGCGGGTCAGCAGCTCGCCGGCCAGCACCAGCGATTCCTTGTTGGCCAGCAGCAAGCGCTTGCCGGCGCGGGCCGCGGCCAGGGTGGACGGCAGTCCGGCCGCCCCAACAATCGCCGCCACCACGGTGTCGCAGGCGTCGCTGCCGGCCAGCGCGTCCAGCGCTTCGACGCCGGCATGCGGCTGGGTCGCCAGGCCGAGCGCGCGCAGGCCGTCGCGCAGCGCCGGGTACTGCGCGTCATCGGCGATCACCGCGTGCGCAGGCCGGTGGGTGGCGCATAGCGCCAGCAGGTCCTCGACCTTGCTGCCGGCCGACAGCACGCTGGCGCGCAGCCGCTCGGGGTGACGCGCGATCACGTCCAGCGCCGATGCGCCGATCGAGCCGGTGGCGCCGAACACGGCGACCTGACGAAGAGGAGAGCCAGCCATGCCTAGAATCCGAGAATTTCCTTGCCGAGTGCGAACACCGGCAGGGCGGCGAGCACGCCGTCGATGCGATCCAGCACGCCGCCGTGGCCTGGGATCAGGGTGCCCGAGTCCTTGGCGCCGGCGTGGCGCTTGAGCAGGCTCTCGAACAGATCGCCCAGCACCGACGCCAGCACCGCCAGCGCCGAGACCATGACCAGCTGCGGCACATGCGCCAGCGTCAGCCCGGCCAGCCAGCCGAACGCGCAGGCAACCGCAATACCGGCGAGCATCCCGCCGATCAGGCCTTCGATGGTCTTGTTGGGGCTGATGCGCGGTGCCAGCTTGTGCTTGCCGAACGCGCGGCCGGCGAAGTAGGCGCCCGAATCGGCCGCCCACACCATGGTCAGCGCAGTCAGCAGCCACAGGTTGCCCTTGTCCGGGTTGGCGTGCAGCAGCACCAGCGCCGCCCATGCCGGTAGCACCGCCAGGGTGCCGGCGGCCAGTTTGAGTGCACGCGCGTGGCCGTTGCCATGATCGGCGCCGAAGGTGAAAAAGCGCAGCCACAGCAGCGCCAGCACCCACCACACCACACCGACCAGCGCGGCGATCCGAAACAGCACCATGGAGCCGGCCGAGGCCCACACCATCAGCACCATCACTAGCAGATTGAGCATCAGCAGCACGGTACGCGGCAGGCTGTCGTCGATGCCGGAGAGCTTGAGCCACTCCCACAGGCCGATCAGGAACAGGACCGCCGACAACGCTGCCAGCCATTGGGTGGGCAGCAGGACGATCGCGCAAATCGCGAGCGGCGCCATGATCAGCGCGGCAATCACGCGGGTCTTGGTCATGCGGAGGAACTCTCCGTCGCCTTGCCGGCGATCTGTGCGCTGGTCAGGCCGAAACGGCGTTCGCGCCCGGCATAGTCGTCCAGCGCCTGCTGCAACACGCCGGCATCGAACTCCGGCCACAGGGTTTCGGTAAACCACAGCTCGGTGTAGGCCAGCTGCCACAGCAGGAAATTGCTGATGCGGGTATCGCCACCGGTGCGGATGAACAGATCCGGCGCCGGCAGGTCGGCCAGGGCGACCCGGCTGGACAGCAGGGCCTCGTCGATCTGCTGCGGCTGCAGCCGGCCGGCGGCGACGTCTTCGGCCAATGCGCGCGCAGCTGCTGCGATGTCCTGGCGGCCGCCATAGCTGGCTGCGATGCTCAGCACCAGCCGCGCGTTGGCAGCGGTGCTGCGCTCGGCGCCGGCCATGCGGTCGCGCAGCGGTGCGGCAAAGCGGCTGCGATCGCCGATGAAGCGCACCTGCACGCCGCGCCGCTGCAGCTCTTCGACCTCGCGGTCGAGCGCGTGCAGGAACAGTTTCATGAGCGCGTCGATCTCATCCTGCGGACGGCCCCAGTTTTCGCTGGAGAACGCGAACAGGGTCAGCGCCGAAACGCCTTTTTCCAGGCAGAAATCGATCGTGCGATTGACCGCGCGCGCGCCGGCGCGGTGGCCGATCACGCGCGGACGACGCCGACGCTGCGCCCAACGCCCGTTGCCATCCATGATGATGGCAATGTGGCGCGGGATCGCGGCAGCAGAGGGGACTGGATGCATGGCAGGCGATGCCACGATCAGACCGTCATCAATTCCTGTTCCTTGCCCTTGACGACCTCATCCACATCCTTGATCGCCTTGTCGGTGAGCTTCTGGATATCGTCTTCGGCGCTGCGCGCTTCGTCTTCGGTGACGGCCTTGTCCTTGAGCAGATCCTTGACCTGCTGGTTGGCATCGCGGCGGATGTTGCGAATGGCCACCTTGCTGTCTTCGCCTTCGCCATGCACGGACTTGCTGAGCTCCTTGCGGCGCTCCTCGGTCAGCGGCGGCAGGTTCAGACGGATCACGGTGCCGACCACGGTCGGGGTCAGCCCCAGATCCGAGGCGTAAATGGCTTTTTCCACGTCCTTGATCATGCCCTTGTCGAACAGGCTGATGACCAGCGAGCGGCCTTCGGACACGCTGATGCTGGCGACCTGATTCAGTGGCGTGTCGGTGCCGTAGGCCTTGACCTTGATGCCGTCCAGCAACGCCGGCGAGGCACGGCCGGTACGGATGGTGGTCAGGGAATGGCGCAGAGCATCGATGCTCTTGGTCATGCGCGTCTGCGCGTCTTGTTTGATCTGGGTGAGCATCGCCGGAATCCGTGTGGAGCTGAATCCGGGGATTATAGCCGGGACTGAGGTTTCACGACTTGCGGGCCGTCAGGACCCGCGCAGCCGGTTCACTTGCCGACCCTGTTGACGCCGAGTGCCCGGGTTGGAGATCGCCGCACAGCGTGCGGCACTGCGCCTGTGCGATTCCCCAATCCGGATTCCCGAAACTCAGCTACGTCCCTGCACCAGCGTGCCGATCTGCTCGCCGCGCAGGATGCGCAGCAGCACGCCGGGCTCGCTCATGCCGAAGATGCGCAGCGGCAAATCGCTGTCGCGTGCCAGCGCGAACGCGGCGGTGTCCATCACTTCCAGTCCCTGCAGGATGACCTCGTCGTAGGTCAGGCTGTCGTAGCGCACCGCGTCGCTGTGCTTCTTCGGGTCCTTGTCGTACACGCCATCGACCTTGGTTGCCTTCAGCAGCAGGTCGGCACCGATCTCGATCGCACGCAGCGCGGCGCCCGAATCGGTGGTGAAGAACGGATTGCCGGTGCCGGCGGCGAAGATCGCGATACGGCCCTTTTCCAGGTGACGCATGGCGCGGCGACGGATGAAATCCTCGCAGACGTCGTTGATCTTGATCGCGCTCATCACGCGCACCTTGGCGCCGAGCTTTTCCAGCGCATCCTGCATGGCCAGCGCATTGATCACCGTGGCCAGCATGCCCATGTGATCGCCGGTGACGCGGTCCATGCCGCTGGCGGCCAGGCCGGCACCGCGAAAGATATTGCCGCCGCCGATGACCAGTGCCACCTGCGCGCCGGCCTGCTGGGCTTCGATCACTTCGTGCGCCAGCCGATTGATGACCTTGGGGTCGATGCCGTAATCCCCGTCTCCCATCAGCGCCTCCCCGGAAAGTTTGAGAAGAATGCGGCGATAGGAAAGTTCGGACATGGGGGAGGGCCTCGGGGTAGGGGATCGGCAAACGCCGGCAATTCTAGCGGATGCCCGTCACCTGGCGTGGTAAAAATTCCTTTGTTGGCGGCTGCCTGACCGGTTGCTCAGTGCGCGCGCGGGTTCGGCGGCGTTGGTACTTCGGTCGCATCGTACGCGGTGACGCGGTTGCGGCCGCGATGCTTGGAGCGATACAGCGTGCTGTCGGCGGCCTGCAATAAATGTTCGATGCTTTCGAACTGGCGCTCGACACCACCGTGCGTGGCCAGGCCCGCCGAGAAGGTGATATGCAGCGGGCCGCCGGGCAGTTGCGCCATCGGCGTGCGTGCAGTTTCGGTCAGGATGCGTTCGATCACCGTCAGCGCCGCATCGGCGGGCGTATTGGGCAGGATCACCAGAAATTCTTCGCCGCCGTAGCGTGCGACCAGATCGCTGGTGCGCACCATGCGCTGCAAGGTTTGCGCGAAGTTGCGCAGCACTTCGTCGCCGACCAGGTGCCCGTGCGCATCGTTGACGCGCTTGAATTCGTCCAGGTCGATGAAGGCGATCGACAGCGGCCAGCTCTGCCGCGAGGCCAGTTCGAACTCATGCGTCAGCGCGGTGTCGAGCTGATGCCGATTGAACAGCCCGGTCAGTGCATCGCGGCTGGCCTGCTCGGCCAGGTGACGCATGCGGTTTTCCGATTCGTCTGCATGCCGGCGCGCTTCGGCAACATCCTGCAATTCGCGCAGGCTGCGCAGCATCGCCAGCTCGCGCGCCTGCTCGAAGATCATCTGGATGTGCTCGGGCTGCGGCACGCGGATATCGAACAGCGCTTCCAGTTCCGGCAGCGATTCGGCGATGCGTTCGATCACTTTCTCGAAGCGTTCGGCGTCCAGTTCCAGCACGTCCTGGGCCTGCCGCTGCGCACGTTCGGTGGCAGTGACGGCGCTGGCGGAGAGCCAGATGTCGGCCAGGTGTCCGGATAGGGCCACGCAGGCCATGAAGGGCTCCAGGCTCGCCGGCTCTTCTTCGCTTTGTGCGATCGCATTCTGCAGATACGGCGGCAACTGCCATTGATGCGCCAGCCACGCACCGACTTCGGCATGGGTGGCACCCAGATGTTCGCGTTCGGCTTCCAGCAGCGATGCATTGTCGGGTGCCTGCTCCAGCAGCGGCGCGTACGCCTCGGGCGCGCCTTGCAGCAATGCGAGTTTGCCGATGTCCTGCAGCAGGCCGGCCAGCATCAATTCTTCCGGCTTGCGGATGCCGTAGGCCTGGCCAAGGATGCGGCTGGCCAGCGCGCACAGGCCGGCGCGGCGCCAGATGCGCTCATGCAACGGGTGTGCGATGAAGGTGCTGCGTACGCCATGCACCATCGAAAACCCCAGTGCCAGGCTCAGGGTCGCGTTGAGGCCGAGCATGGTCAACGCCTGACCAAGGTTGTCGATGCGGCGGCGGCTGGCGTAGAGCGGCGAATTGGCCACCCGCAGCATGCGCGCGCTCAATGCCATGTCCATGCTGATGACGTTGGCGGTCGTGGTCATGTCTACATCCGGGTCCTGCGCAAGTTCGATGATGCGCAGCGCAACGCCGGGCGGCGATGGCAGGTTACGGCAGTAGTGCAGGGCGGCCTGGAGATCTGGTTGCATGAGTCATCGCCGACAGTGACCGCCAGCATACAGTCGCGGTCGTTGAGTGGGAGGCGCCATGCTCCGCCATCGCCGCGCAGCAAAACATGCGTGATGGACGCCAAAAGCCTGGTCGGCATTCAAAGGTAACGGCAACACCGATGAAATCTGTAGGGTTGAGGTCGCTTGCTGCTGTGTCGTATGCGTTCGCTTCAGGTTCGTGCCGTGTTGTGGATGGGCAACGTGCAGGCAAAAAAAACCGCGGCATGCCGCGGTTTTTTTCTGAGCGGTGAAGAATTAGGCCAAACCGGCCTGCTTCATCACTTCGGCGGCGTAGTCTTCCACCACCTTCTCGATGCCTTCGCCAACGGCCAGGCGCTGGAAGCCGATCACGTCGGCACCGGCGGCCTTGACTGCCTGCTCGACGGTCTGATCGGTGTTGAGCACGTACGGCTGGCCGTACAGCGTCACTTCGTTGACGATCTTGCTGATCTTGCCGCTGATGATCTTTTCCAGGATCTCGGCCGGCTTGGACTTGTCCTTCTCGGACATCTTGGCCAGTTCGATTTCCTTTTCCTTGGCAACGAATTCGGCCGGAACATCGGAGGCCTTGACGTGCGGCGGGTTCATCGCAGCGACGTGCATGGCGATGCCGCGTGCCAGCTCGACGTCGCCACCCTTCAGCTCGACCAGCACGCCGATCCGGCCGCCGTGCACATAGGCCGCGACGTTGTTGGCGCTGTCGAGACGGACCAGGCGACGCACCTGCAGGTTCTCGCCAACCTTGGCGATGACCGCAGCGCGACGCTCTTCGATGGTCTCGCCGCTGTCGAGCTTGACGCTCTTGAGCGCGTCGGCATCGGCGACGTCGGAGTTCAGTGCAGCGTTGGCGACGACTTCGGTGAAGGCCAGGAAGTTCTCGTCCTTGGCGACGAAGTCGGTCTCGGAATTGACTTCGACCAGAACGGCCTTGCCGCCGGCCTGTGCGGTGGCGATACGGCCTTCGGCGGCAACGCGGTCGGCCTTCTTGTCGGCCTTGGCCAGGCCCGACTTGCGCAGCCACTCGGCCGCGGCGTCGATGTCACCTGCGTTTTCGACGAGTGCCTTCTTGCACTCCATCATGCCGGCGCCGGTGCGCTCGCGCAGTTCCTTGACCAGGGAAGCAGTGATTTCCATGGAATTACCTCATATGGACGAATGCGTGCGGCGGAAGTGATTCCGCCAGTAGGAGACGGTGCAGCATGCCGCCGCCCCCGTAGATGTAGTCAGTGGCCTCAACGACGGGCCGTGATGGCACCGTCGGGGCTGCGGCCGCACAGCATGGTGCGGCCGCATTGCATGCCGATTACTCGGCAGCCGTGGCGTCGGCCTTCTTCTCGCCCTTCTTGGCCGGAGCGCGACGGCCCTTGCCTTCGTCGGCGCCTTCGGCCGAGAACTCTTCTTCGCGCACCGACGCCGAGTTCGGCGCAGCGGCCTTGCCTTCCAGCACGGCATCGGCAGCGGCACGTGCGTACAGCTGCACGGCGCGGATGGCGTCGTCGTTACCCGGGATGGCGTAGTCGACCAGGGCCGGATCGTAGTTGGTGTCGACCACGGCGATCACCGGGATGCCGAGCTTCTTGGCTTCCTTGATGGCGATGTCTTCATGGCCGATGTCGATCACGAAGATCGCGTCGGGCAGGCGGTTCATTTCCTTGATGCCGCCGAGCGAGGCGTCCAGCTTTTCGCGCTCACGACGCAGGCCCAGCACTTCGTGCTTGACCAGCTTTTCGAAGGTGCCGTCGGTTTCAGCGGCTTCCAGTTCCTTCAGGCGGGCGACCGACTGCTTGACGGTGCGGAAGTTGGTCAGCGTGCCGCCGAGCCAGCGCTGGGTCATGAACGGCATGTTGCAACGCTCTGCTTCTTCCTTGATGGACTCGCGCGCGCTGCGCTTGGTGCCCAGGAACAGCACGGTGCCGCGCTTCTGCGCGATCGAGGAGAGGAAGTTCATCGCGTCGTTGAAGAGCGGAACGGTCTTCTCGAGGTTGATGATGTGGATCTTGCCGCGCGCGCCGAAGATGTACGGCGCCATCTTGGGGTTCCAGTAGCGGGTCTGGTGGCCGAAATGGACGCCGGCTTCCAGCATCTGACGCATGGTGACTTGGGGCATTGCAGTAACTCCGTAAGAGCGGAATCGCCGTGCGCGGCTTGTTGTTGCAAGTCCGCACAGGGACTGCGCGGTTCTTGCGAGCAACTCGCATCAAAACGCACAAGATTCCGGGGTTGGGCTTCCCTGTTGCCTCCGCGACGAACCCCTTGTGAGGGCACCCCGGCGCGGATGGCGGCAGCAGGTGTGAATTCGTCGGTGACGTCCGACGTGGACGACGCAATGCGTAAGAGACGCAAAACAGCCGGCGGAGTATAGCCGTCTAGGGGGCATGGTGCAATTGGCGGGAAGCGGGAAGCCTAGTTCACCTGAACATGCACAGGTCCAGAAGCGATCAGCCACCGCACAGCGCTCTACCAATTCCCGATTCCCGATTCCCCATTCCCCATTCCCCATTCACGGTTCACGGTTCACGGTTCCAAGGCCAACGTACTCTCGATATCGCTGTTGATACGCACCACAAAGCGGCCGCTGCCCGCGGGCAGGTTGGCGGGCAAAGCCCATTGGCGTGTCTGCCCGGCTAGCACGTAGCCGGCGAGGTCGTCGCGGATGCGGCGGCGGGTGCCGCCGGCATCGATATAGGCCAGATCAGCCAGGCGCGCATGGCTGAGGCCGGAGTTATAGATCCGCAAAGTACGCTGGCTGCCTTGTCCGGCCAGGGTGGCCTGCAGTGCCGGTTGCGCTGCGCTGGGTTGGCTGGGCAGTGCAAACACCGGAGTGGAATAGCGCAGCAATTCGCTCTCGTTGCCGATGGCGTGCTGGGTGACGACGAGTCGGTAGCTGTCTTCGGCGTGGGCGGGGCTGGGGCCGAGTCGGATCACGCGCAGCAGCTGTCGGCCCTGCGACGGTATTTCGAAATGCGACGGGCTGACGGTGGCGCCGGTGGCCGGCTCGAGCAGTTCGCGCTCGCCGTTCTGGCGCCAGCGGTAGAGCTTGGCGTCTGCGCGCCATGGCTGCGCGGCCTGGTTGTAGAGCCAGACGGTGGCCTGATCGCTGTCGGCCGGAATATGCGCAGTGGTCGGAGCGATGGCGATCTCGGCAGCGCTGGCGGCGCCGCTTCCCGCGACGCAGGCCAGGGCCAACACCGAAGCCAGCAGACCGCGAACGTGGCGGGGCGTGGTCATGCTCAGAATGCGATGGTGGTGATGCGCGCGCTGCCGGCGGACGTCGGCCCGGCGAGTGCGGCGGCGTCCTGGCCGGTGCTGGTGACGTAAGGCACTTCGCTGCCGGCCGGCTCGGCGATCGCCATCGGCGTGCCCCGGGAACAACTGGCGCGTGGCGGCGTGGTCCGCAATTCGCAGCCACTGAGCAGGCGCAGGCCGATGTGCAGTGTGGAATTTTCCGGCCCCAGCCCGGTGGCCGCGCTTGCCGCAGTAGAGGCCGCGGCGCAGGCGAAAGCAACCAAAGCCAAGCGCTTCAGGAGAGTGACCAGTGTCATGAAGGCAATCGTTTGCATTGGAGACGTAACAAATAGCGACGTGCCCATAGCGAACTTTATTAACTGTCAGTAAGTGATGGAGACCGTCACCGTGTCGTTGTAGGCCCCTGCGATGGGCAGTTGCGAGGCGGCCGCACGCCCGTAGACGGTGACCGTCTGGGTCCCGCCGTTGCCGGTGCCGGCCAGCGTATCCACGCCGATCGTGGCGCCCCAGAGGTTGGCGCGCCCGGCATCCCGGTAGAGTTGGTAGGCGACATAGTTGGCGCTGGAGGCATGGCGCATGCGTCGGGTGCCGCCGCTGGCGTTGACGCCGTTGTCCAGGCCGATGTTCCAGGCGGTGCGGTTGGTGCAGGCCAGGCTGATGGTGGAGGTGCGGTCGATGGCGGTATTGATGCTGCCGGCGATGCTGCCGAAATCCAGGTCGGTGGTGACATAGGTGTTGCAGCGTGCCGGCACGTTGGCCGAGGCGGTGAAGGGGAACGCGTTGCTGGCGGTCTTGCTGCCGGTGCCACCGGCCGTACAACTGCTCGGCGCCGGTGGGACGCCGATGACGCTCTCGTTGTAGGAATAGCGCAGCACCGTGTCGGTGCCGCCGAACGTGCTGGTGTGGTTGCCGATCGACAGGATTTGATTGGTTGGAATGCGCCCGTACAGCGTGACGCTGGTGGTCTGCGAGCCGCCGGTGATCACCGGGACGCCGTACGACAGCGTCAATAGAACCGGTGAGGGAGTGGTCGATGCGGTGGCGCCCCAGACCTGGGTGCGTGAGGCATTGCTATAGATCTGGAAGTCCAGGCTGTCGCTGGTGGAGTTGCGCATACGGCGCGGCGCATACAGGCCGCCACTGGCGCTACCGGGCCCCAGATCCAGGCACAGGCTCACCTGCGCGTACCCCAGGACGCTGAGCGCGGCGGTCGCACAGGAGACGTTGAGCGTTGCCACCGCATCGGTGGTGCCATTGGCGGCGACATTGCCGAACGCCAGCGTCGTGCCCAGGGTGGCCGTGCAGGTGGTGTCCGCCCGCGCCGCCTGGCTGGGCGCAAGCCACAGGGTAGCGAGGGTCAGCGCCAGCAGCAGGCGCCAAGGTGCGTACCTGGTCATGGCGCTTTCTGCTCACCCACACAGGGCAGCGGACCGATACGCGGAATTCCGCTGGGATTGGAGGGATAGACGAACTGTGCGGTGCAGCGCCCCTCCGGCAATTCGACCAGGAGGCGGTTGTCGTGCTGCAGGTTGTCCAGATAGGTTTCGCCGTCGTAGCCGACCACCACGCGCTCGGCGTCGCCCTCGCGCTGCACCACGCTGCCGACCGGCAACGGCACGCCTTGCGCATCGTGCAGCACGATGATCGCCGCGCGCACGCGGGTGATGCCAAAACGCACCGCCACCCCGGATTGCTGGCGCGGGGTGACGGCGGTATCGACGCGGTCCACACGCAGATCTGCCGGCAGGTTCAAGGTATCGATCGACAATTGATTGCGTTGCCACGATTGCAGGGGTGTCACCAGCAGCATGCCACGAGCGTCGGTGACGCCGATCAGGCGATTCTCCAGCCGGACCGGAATGCCGGCCTGGCCGTCTGTGGAGACCACCGCGAACGCATCCTGGATATCGCGTGCGGCGAAGCCGCGACCGTTCATCCACACCAGGCTGCCACTGGCGCTGGCATAGCCAAAGCTGTCGCCGCCCTGATTGGCCGCGCCGAGGTTGTAGCGGCCGATCCGATTCAACCAGCCCAGCTCGGCCAGCCCGCCACTGGCATCGTCGCCGGCGCGTCCCTGCACGCGCCAGCCGATGCCGCCCAGGTCGCCGTCGCCGGGCAACGGCTGGCTGACATCGGCGACGAATCCGGTGCGGTTGCCGTTGCGCTGCATCGATGCGCTGGCCTGGCGCAACTCGCCGAAGGTAGTTGACAGCGACAGGTACAGGCTGCGATCGCTGTGGACGTCCAGATTTTGATTGCCGGACAGGTTGGCGGCCCAGTTGCGCCCGAAACTGCGCGACCAGAACAGGCTGGCGTAGCGCGAGGTCTCGCCCTGCGGATAACTCAACCGCACGTAGCTGGTGCCCAGCGAGCCGATCTGATTGACGTTGACGCCGAACACCGCGCGGTCGCTGATGCGTGCCGGTAACGCGCCTTGCAGCGCACCCAGGTCGCGGTAGTCGCCGTGGGTGCGCTGGGTGGCCAGATTGAGGTTGAAACGCCGGTTATTCCAGGCGTAGCCCAGCACGTACTGGCCGCCCCGCAGCGCGTCCATCCGGCTGTGCGCGTAGGCGGCGTTGAACACACCGCCCACGCCAAGCAACCACACACCGCCGGCACCGGCATTGACCACGCCACCGCCGGCTTCGGCATGCGCTTCGATGGTGACGTCCTCGCGCAGGCCTTTGCGCAAGGTGGCGCTGGCCACGGTGCGCGATTCGTAGGAAAACGAGCGCACGCCATAGTCCTGGCGCAGGTGGCCAATGCCGGCCGACCACTCAGAAATGCCGCGTGCCAGCAATTGCGGCGTGCCGTAGAACGCAAAGTCCAGCCGACGCACCTGGCCGAAGGCATCGGTCACCACGATCTGCGCCTGGCCGGTGCCGCTGATGCCCGGTTGCGCGGCCAGTTGGAAGGGGCCGGCAGGCACCTGGCCGCTGTACTGGCGCAGGCCATCGACGTAAAGCTCCACGGTCGATGGCACCACCGCTTCGCCCAGGAAGCTGGGCGTCGGTGTCAACACGCGGTACGGCTGCAACGCGTAATTGCGGCCGACCTGCACGCCGCCCAGGCGGATCGAGCGGCTCCAGTCCACAAAGCCACTGTAGAAGTCGCCGACGGTGAGGCTGGTGGCGCTGTCGGGAAAATCCATCTGCCAGGCGCTGTCCAGGCGCACCGCTTCACTGCGCCAGCGCCCGTCCTGCGGTCTGTCGTAGGCCAGGAACACGGCGGTGGTGTCGATCATGCCGCGACCGATGCCGAAGCCGCGCAGTTCGGTCGCCAGCGACACGTTGCTGGAGCCGGTGTTGCGCGTGGCATAGAGGTCGTAATTGATCAGCACGCCGGGCGAAGCGATAGCGCTCGGCGGCGCGATTTGTTCGGCCTTCAGGACCGTGGTGGAGAGCGACAGTTGCGCCAACGGCACCTGCAGCGCGAGCCGCTGCAGCGCGGCGTCGTAACGCACTTCCACATCGGGCAGTCGGTCCAGGTCGATCAGGTCCCCGGCAGCGCGGTCGGCCAGGACGAAGCCCAGCTTGCGCAGCGTTTCGACCGAGCCACGCAGGTGGCCGTCGATCAGTTCGAACGGCGCCAGGCCGCGGTCGGCCTGATTCAGGGTGACGTCCAGATACAGCGTCTGCGGCAAGGCCGCAGCGCTTTGCTGCGCCTGATCCGGGAGCGTTGTCATATCGGCCAGGTCGCCGGAGGCGCCGTAGGCCAGGCTGGTGGCGGTCGCGAGCAGCGTCATCGCCAGCCGCCCCGCATCACGGCGCCGCAGGCGCTGCCAACAGGGTGCGTTCGTCCGCCTCACCATTGATCCTTGCGATGATGGTGCCGTGCCCGAACTGGGCCAGCGGTGCGCCCAGCGACCAGCGCATGGTCTGGCCGGCCAGCACATAGCCGACCAGACCGTTCAATGCGGTTTTGGTCGCCCCATCGACCTGATGCCGCAGGTCGGCGACCTGGGCGTGTCCATCGCCGGTGTTGCTGATCTGGATCTGCGCATTGCCGTCGCTGCCGGCGACCACCTGAGTGCGCAGGATCGGCATGGGCTCGGTCTTGCCGGGCGGCAGCACGAAGATCGGCACCGAGTAGCGCAGCACGAACTGCATGCCCTTGCGATCGGCATCGGCGTTGGGCAGTTCGTCGACGATGATGCGGTAACAGGCTTCCTGGCCGGTAGGCGCAGGTCCGGCGCGAATCACCCGGATGAGCTGGCGTTCGCCAGCGGCAAGGGTGCGCATCGGTGGGCTGATCAGCAGGTCCTGGGTCGGATCGAGTTGGTCCTTGCCATCGGTCTGTGTCCAACGATAGGCACGGGTCTGCACCTGTACCGGCGCACCGCCGCTGTTGCTCAGCCACAGTCCGTCAGCGGACTGCTGCGCGCTCAGCGTCAGCGAGGTCGGCGCCAGCTGCAGGCTGGCGGCGTGCGCGGCCTGCAGCGACCACGCACCGGCCAGCGCCAGAAGCACGCGTAGTCCGGTCGGAGCCAGCCAAGTCGGCAGGCGTGATGACGGCTGGTGCAGTGTCATGCGCGGGCTCAGTAGACAATCGTTGCGGTGATCGTATCTTGGTAGCTACCGGTGGCGGGATTGTTGGCGGACGGGTTGGTCACACGGCCGTAGACCGGGTAGACCTGGTTGATGCCGGTCGCGGTGCGGCTCAGCGTATTGGTGCCGCTGGTGCTGCCCCAGACCGTGCTGCGTCCCAGGTCCTGATACAGCTGGTAGGCAATGAAGTTGTTGGTGGTGACCAGCGGGTCGGCATTCTTCATCCGGCGGGTGGTGACGTCGTTGGCGGTGCCGGCATTGCTGCCCGCGCTCAACGCGATGTTGTACGGAGTCAGCGCGGTACACTGCGCGGTCACGCTGCCGTTGGCGTCGGCATTGGCGGTCGAGGTCGAAAGCACCGAGCCGAAGTCGACGTCCGTCGCAGAGGCTGCGGTGATCGTGCAGGCCTTGGTGACGGCGATCTTGACATTGAATGTGGTGGTATCTGCTGCAGTGGCAACGCCAATGGTCGACAGCAGGCCGAGGGACAGCAGGACAGGGCGGGCAGTGCGCATGGACATTTCCTTGACCGAACTGGTCATTTGAGGCGACGGGATGTCGTGCTGAAGGCAATGCATCAGCCGTGCCATTAATTAACGCCGCTTTCACATGACTCTAAAGTCCCTTTGGCAAGCCTTTTTGCCGAAGTGCGGCGCCCATTGCTTGACGTCGGTCGCCATCGAATTGGCGGAGGTTGCGCGGGTTCACAAAGATCTCCGCGCCCGCGCCAGATTGCTGTTCTCCCGCCCGCTTGCAGCACGTAGCACCTCGGGCGTTCAGATTCAGCCCGAATCGGCGATAATCGCGGCCATGAGCGTCAATCTAAAAACCAAAGAAGAAATCGAACTGATGCGCGTCGCTGGCCGCCTGGCCGCCGAAGTGCTCGATGTCGTGGCTCCGTACGTTCAACCGGGCGTGACCACTGCCGAGCTGGACCGTATCTGCCACGACCACATCGTCAACGTGCAGGGCACCATTCCTGCCAACGTGGGTTACCGCGGCTTCCCCAAAAGCGTGTGTACCTCGGTCAATAACGTGATCTGCCACGGCATCCCGAGCGCAGCCAAGGTGTTGAAGGACGGCGACATCGTCAATATCGACGTCACCGTCATCAAGGACGGCTGGCACGGCGATACCAGTCGCATGTACTACGTCGGGACCCCGTCGGTGATGGCCAAGCGCCTGGTCGACACCACGTATGAAGCGATGTGGCGCGGTATCCGGGCGGTCAAGCCGGGCGCCACGCTGGGCGATGTGGGCCATGCCATCCAGAAGTTCGCCGAATCCGAGCGCTTCAGCGTGGTGCGTGATTACTGCGGCCACGGCATCGGCAAGGTCTATCACGACGAGCCGCAGGTGATGCATTACGGCCGTCCGGGCGAAGGCCTGGTGCTCAAACCGGGGATGACCTTCACCATCGAACCGATGATCAACGAAGGCACCTATCACCATAAGACGCTGCCGGACGGCTGGACCGTGGTCACCAAGGACCGCAAGTTGTCTGCGCAGTGGGAACACATGGTGGCGGTCACCGAAGACGGCGTGGACGTGCTGACGCTGTCGGCCAATTCGCCCGCGCCGGTATGACGGACGCGCCGGCGGAGCGACCCGACCCGGGTGTCGCCGGCGACGCGGAATGGGCCGCACAGGCCCGTCCGCTGCTGGTGCACGCGGACACGCGCCTGTGCAAACGTTTCGATCAGGGCGAGCCGATCGAGCGGCTGGTCGCGTTGCGCGCACGCGCAGTCGACCAATTGATGCGTAACGCCTGGACCCGCTGCATTCCGGCCGATAGCGGTTTGTCGCTGCATGCGGTCGGCGGCTACGGGCGTGGCGAACTGTTCCCGCGTTCGGATGTGGATGTGCTGGTGCTGGGCGAAAGCGCGGCCCAGCAGCAGCATGAGCAAAACTTGGCGCGCCTGTTCGCGCTACTGTGGCATGTGGGTCTGCCAATCAGCCACGCGGTGCGCTCGCCCGCGCAATGCACGGTGGCCGCGGCCGACCAGACGGTGCTCACCGCGCTGATCGAATCGCGCGCGCTGGTGGCCGATGCCGCCGCGCGCGCTGCGCTGGCGACGGCGATCGCGCCGCCGCAGGTGTGGCCGCCGCGCGACTTCTTCCAGGCCAAGCGCGAGGAATTGCTGGCGCGCCATCAGCGCTTCGGCGACACCGCCGATAATCTCGAACCCGACATCAAGGATGGCCCCGGCGGTCTGCGCGATCTGCAGACGCTGGGCTGGATGGCCTTGCGTGCGTTCGGGGTCAAGGACCTGGAAGCCTTGGTCGGGCTGGGCCATGTCGGCTGCGACGAAGCAGCCGCGCTGCGCCGCGAACGCGAAGCGCTTGCCCGTCTGCGTTTCGGTCTGCACATGGTGGCCAACCGACCGGAAGAGCGCCTGCGTTTCGATTATCAGAAGACCCTCGCCGAGCGGCTCGGGTTTGCCGACGACCTGGAAAGCCTGGGCGTGGAAAAAATGATGCAGCGCTTCTACTGCAGCGCTGCATTGATTCGCCGCATCAGCGACCGGTTGTTGCAGCGCTTCGAAGAACAGTTCGATGGCGAAGCGACGCCCGAACCGCTCGGTGGCGGCTTCAGCCTGCGTCGCGGCTATCTGGCTGCCGATGCAGAGAGCTGGCCGGGCGGCGATGTGTTGCAGGTGTTCGCGCTGTTTGCGCAATGGGCCGCGCATCGCGAGGTGCGCGGGCTGCATTCGCTGACCGCGCGCGCGCTGGCCGAGGTACTGCACAACCTGCCGGCTTACGAGGTTGCCGATGCCATTGCCCGCGAACGCTTCATGTCGCTGCTACGCGGCCCGCGTGCGGTGGAAACGCTCAATCGCATGGCGCGGCTGGGCGTGCTGGGGCAGTGGATCCCGGCATTCGCCAGCGTTTCCGGACGCATGCAGTTCGACCTGTTCCATGTCTACACGGTGGACCAGCACACCTTGATGGTGCTGCGGAACATCGCGTTGTTTGCCGCCGGGCGCGCCGACGAGCGTTTCTCGATCGCGCATGAAGTGTGGCCGCGCCTGCGCAAGCCGGAATTGCTGCTGCTGGCCGGGCTGTTTCACGACATTGCCAAGGGCCGCGGCGGCGATCATTCCGAACTGGGTGCGGTGGATGCGCGCGCGTTCTGCCTCGCGCATCGCCTCAGTCAAGGCGATACCGAACTGGTGACCTGGCTGGTGGAGCAACACTTGCGCATGTCGGTCACCGCGCAGAAGCAGGACATTTCCGACCCGGAAGTGATCCACCGTTTCGCCACCCTGGTCGGCACGCGCGAGCGTCTGGATTACCTGTATCTGCTGACCTGCGCCGACATCGCCGGCACCAGTCCCAAGCTGTGGAATGCATGGAAAGACCGGTTGTTGGCGGATCTGTATTTCGCTGCGCGCCGCGCCTTGCGCGAAGGCCTGGAGCACCCGCCGCCGCGCGAAGAACGGCTCCGCGAAGCGCGCGAATCCGCACGTGCGCTGATGCAGGCGCAAGGCCATGACGATGCCACCATCGACCGGCAATTCGCCGGCATGCCGGACGAGAATTTCCTGCGCTTCCGGCCCGAGCAATTGGCCTGGCAGGCCGCCGCGCTGATCGAAGTGGACATCGGCCAGACCCTGGTCAAGGCGCGTCGCGCAGTGCCTGACAACGATGCGCTGGAAGTGTTCGTGTATTCGCCCGACCGCGATGGGCTGTTTGCGGCCATCGTGGCCACGCTCGATCGCAAGGGCTACGGCATCCATCGCGCACGCGTGCTGGACGCGCCACATGACGCAATCTTCGACGTGTTCGAAGTATTGCCGCAGGAAACATACGCCGACGGCGACCCGCAGCGACTGGCGGCAACGCTGCGCCAGGTGCTCGCCGGCGACCTGCAGAAGGTGCGCCCGGCACGGCGCGCAGTGCCACGCCAGTTGCGGCATTTCCGCTTCGCACCGCGGGTGGAATTCAGCGAAAGCGCCGGTGGCCGCCGTACCCGCATCAGCCTGGTCGCACCCGACCGCCCGGGCCTGCTCGCCGATGTCGCGCATGTGTTGCGCATCCAGCACCTGCGCGTGCACGACGCGCGCATCGCCACCTTCGGCGAGCGCGCCGAAGACCAGTTCCAGATCACCGACGAGCACGCCCGCCCGTTGTCCGAATCCGCCCGGCAGGCCCTGCGCGATGCGCTGTGCGCCTGCCTCGACCCCGTCTAGCACTCCGGAGACCCCCATGGCCACCAGCAAGAAGACTGCGCGCACGTCCAGCGCGACCACCACCCACGCAGCGTCCAAGCCCGCGGGTGCTGCGCGCGGCAAGGCCGCCAAGGCGTCGGTCGCTGCCGACTCCAAGCCAGTTGTTGGCGTCGGCAAGAAGCGCGCTACGGCTGGCGCTCCCGGCAAGAAATCCGTTGCGCCTGGCGCAGCAGGCCAGAAGACCGCTGCAAGGAAGGCGGTCGGCAAGACCGCGGCGTCCGCCGCGCCGCGCATGACCACGCAGCCGACCAAGGTGGTCTCTGCGCCGGCCGGCAAGAAGACGGCTGCTGCAAAGAAACTACCGCTCGCCGAGCAGGCCGTGCACAGTGCCGCAACGCAGGTCGGCAGCGACGAACTGAAATTCGGGATCGAAAGCGCGTTCGAACGTCGCGCGATGCTGACCCTGGACGAGATCGACGGCTCCACCCGCGCCATCGTCACCCGCGTGATCGACGGCCTGGAAAGCGGCGAATTCCGCGTCGCCGAGCCGGACGGGCAGGGCGGCTGGACCGTCAACGCGTGGTTGAAGAAAGCCGTGCTGCTGTATTTCCGCGTCAACGAGATGGCGGTGATCGATGCGCAGCCGGCGCCGTTCTGGGACAAGGTGGAATCGCGCTTTGCAGGCTTCCATGAAGCCGAATTCCGCAAGGCCGGCGTGCGCGTGGTGCCCGGCGCGGTGGCGCGTCGCGGCAGTTACTTCGGCAAGGACGTGGTGCTGATGCCGAGCTTCACCAATATCGGCGCCTACGTCGGCGAAGGCACCATGGTCGACACCTGGGCCACGGTGGGGTCGTGCGCGCAGATCGGCAAGCATTGCCATCTGTCCGGCGGTGCCGGCATCGGTGGCGTGCTCGAACCGCTGCAAGCCAGCCCCACCATCATCGAAGACCATTGCTTCATCGGTGCACGCTCGGAAGTGGTCGAAGGCGTGGTCATCGGCCATCACAGCGTGATCGGCATGGGCGTGTTCATCGGCCAGAGCACGCGCATCTATAACCGCGCCACCGGCGAGAGTTCCTATGGGTACGTGCCACCGTACAGCGTGGTGGTGTCCGGCCAACTGCCCTCCAAGGATGGATCGCACTCGCTGTATTGCGCGGTGATCGTCAAGCAGGTGGATGCGAAAACGCGCAGCAAGACCAGCGTCAACGAGTTGCTGCGTGGGCTTGCGGATTGAGCACGGCACGCCCGGCCACCGGCGCGATGTTGTCGCGTGCTGCCAGTGGTTGGGCGCGCTGGGGTATTCCGGCCATCTGGCTGGGATGGGTCGCGGTCTATGTCGCAGGCTTGTTGCTGCGCGACGGCGCACCGCGGCAGGGAGAGGTCCTGCGTTGGCTGGTGCCGGCCCTGATGGTGGTGTTGACGGTGCGGCAGGTCTGGTGTTCCCGGCGGTGGGCGCAGGTGCGCGATGCAGGCGACGCGCTGGAGATCGCGCAGCACGGACGCGTTCGCCGCGTGGACCTTGCCCATCTGCGCGCGGTGGACGCTGCCTGGCTGGTCCCGCCGGTGCGGCTCGCGCTGACATTGCACGGCGAGCACGACGCCGTGGTGTTCCTGCCGGCACGCGAGCAAGACCATCATCAATTGGCAACCATGCTGCAGGCGCGTGCGAGCGCGCGCCGGGCAGCTGAAGCGAGTACGACATGACCACGCTCTACGGATTGAAGAACTGCGACACCTGCAAGAAGGCCACCAAGTGGCTGGACCGTTTCGGGGTCGCCTATACGTTTGTGGATTACCGCGACAACAAGCCCTCGCCCGAGACGCTGCTGGAGTGGGCCGGCAAGGCCGGCGGATTCGATGCCTTGATCAACACGTCTTCCACCACCTGGCGGCAGTTGCCCGACAACAAGAAGTCGCCCGGCTCGGAGGCGGAGTGGAAACTGTTGTTGCGCGAATACCCGCAGCTGATTCGGCGGCCGGTGGTCATCACCGACGATGGCGCCTTCAGCCAGGGCTTCTCCGACAATGGTTTCAAGCAGCGCCTGGGTATCGGGTGACGCTGCGGCCGTACCGCCACGACGACTGGTCGGCGCTGTGCGCCGTCCACGATGCTGCGCGTCAGGACGAGTTGCGGCAGCCGGGCTGGCGGAGGCCTTCCTGCCCTTGTCGGTCGCCGCCGAGCGTGAGGGCTTGTTCGTCCACTACCGGCTCTGCGTCGCAGTGCTGGACGAACGGGTGGTCGGATTCGTCGCCTACGACGCGCACGAACTGGCCTGGCTGTACGTCGCGCCAGACGTGCGCCGCCGCGATGTCGGCACAGCGCTGGTCGATGCGGCCAAGCAGGCGCATCCCATGGGACTGACGTTGGAGTTGCTGGAAGGGAATCGTGCAGCGCAGGCGTTCTATCGACGCTGCGGTTTCGTGGAGACAGGCAGTCATCGCGGTCGGATGCCGGGCAACGAACGTTTTATGGTCAGCGTGTGGACGCTGCGGTGGCCTGGACGGCATGCCGAAGAAGGCACTGCCGAGCCGACCTTGTGATGACTGAGAGGCAATGACATGAACGATGTGCTGGAGTTGACCTGCGATCTGCTCGCCCGTGCGTCGGTCACGCCCGACGATGCCGGCTGCCAGGCACTGCTTGCAGAGCGCTTGACTGCCGCAGGCTTCGCCTGCGAACACCTGCGCCTGGGGGATGTCGACAATCTGTGGGCCACGCACGGCAGCGGTGCACCGGTGTTGGTGTTACTCGGGCATACCGACGTGGTGCCGCCCGGTCCGCGCGAGGCGTGGACCAGCGATCCGTTCGCACCGCAGATCCGCGATGGCGTGTTGTACGGGCGCGGCACGGCCGACATGAAAGGCAGCGTGGCCGCGTTCGTTGTCGCCGCCGAGCAGTTCGTTGCCGCGCATCCCACGCATACCGGCACGCTGGCAGTGTTGCTGACTTCGGACGAGGAGGGCGATGCCATCGATGGCGTGCGCCGAGTCGCAGACCTGTTTCGCGAACGCGGGCAGACGATCGACTGGTGCATCACCGGCGAGCCGTCGTCCACCGAGCGCTTGGGCGATCTGTTGCGCGTCGGCCGTCGCGGCAGCTTGTCCGGCACGCTGATCGTCAAGGGTGTGCAGGGGCATGTGGCGTACCCGCACAAGGCGCGCAACCCGATCCATCTGGCAGCGCCTGCGCTGGCTGAATTGGTCGCGCGGCAATGGGACGACGGCTTCGAAAGCTTCCCGCCGACCAGCCTGCAACTTTCCAACATCCATGCCGGCACCGGCGCCAACAACGTGATTCCCGGCGAGCTGCAGGTGGCGTTCAATCTGCGCTACACCCCGCATTGGGATGCGCCGCGGCTGGAGGCCGAAATCACCGCACTGCTCGATCGGCATGCGCTGGACTACGCGCTGCGCTGGCATCGCAGCGGCGAGCCGTTCTACACCCCGGAAGGGCGGTTGCGCAGCGTCGCGCGTGAGGTGTTGGGCGAGTTCGCCGGTGCGCCGCCGGAAGAGAGCACTGGTGGCGGCACTTCCGATGCGCGCTTCATTGCACCGCTGGGCGCGCAATGCATCGAAGTCGGCCCGGTCAATGCCAGCATCCATCAGGTCGACGAGCATGTGCGCGTGGCCGATCTACAAGCACTGCCAGCGCTGTATCGCACGCTGATCGAGCGCTTGCTGGTCGGGTGAGCGGACAACGCACACGCTGTCGTTGCCGCTGAAACAGTTGCGTCGGTGAAACCGAACGGTTAGCTTCGGTCGCATGGTCATTCGACTCGCCAACCTCAATAACGCCAACCGCAACAACCTGCGCGCCAATAATCGTGCGCGGCCGCTGCGGGTCTGCGACTAGGCGAAGTACACCAAACGCCCAGGAATCAGAAAACCCGCATCGGCCGATGCGGGTTTTTTTTATGGGTGTCATTTCCGTGCAGCACGCTATTTCACCGGCCGCCAACCCCCGCAGTTCTTCAGGAGTGTTTCCATGTGTTCCATCTTCGGTATTTTCGGCCTGCAACCCGGTGACGACCTGCGGGCATTGCGCCGGCAGGCGCTGGAATGTTCGCAGCGGCAGCGCCATCGCGGGCCCGACTGGAGCGGCGTGTACGTCGATGCCGGGGCCATCCTGGTGCACGAGCGCCTGGCCATCGTCGACCCGGCCGGCGGTTCGCAGCCGTTGCTGTCCGAAGACGGGCAACTCGCGCTGGCGGTCAATGGCGAGATCTATAACCATCGCGAACTCAAGGCCGAGCTGCTGCAGCCGTACGCGTTCCAGACCGCCTCCGATTGCGAAGTGATCAATGCGCTGTACCGCGAGGATGCGCCGGCTTCGTATCTCAACCGCCTCAACGGCATCTTCGCGTTCGCGCTGTGGGACAAGGCCGCCGGGCGGGTGATCATCGCGCGCGATCCGATCGGCGTGGTGCCGCTGTACTGGGGCCACGACCGCGAAGGGCGGCTGCGGGTGGCCTCGGAGTTGAAATCGCTGGTGGACCATTGCGCCGATGCCGCGCAGTTTCCGCCGGGCCATTGGTACGACAGCGCCACCGGTGTACTGAGCCGTTACTACGAACGCGCCTGGCGCGACTATGGCGAGGTGGAAGGCGTGCAGGTGGAACTGCAGGAATTGCGCGAAGCCTTCGAGCGTGCGGTGCATCGTCAGCTGATGACCGACGTGCCGTATGGCGTGCTGTTGTCGGGTGGATTGGATTCTTCGTTGGTCGCGGCCGTCGCCGCGCGCTACGCCCGTCACCGCATCGAAGAAAACGACACCACCGAAGCCTGGTGGCCGCGCTTGCACTCGTTCGCGATCGGCTTGAAAGGCTCGCCCGACCTGGCTGCGGCGGAGGTGGCCGCAGCAGCGCTGGGTACCGTGCACCACGGCTTCGAATACACCTTCGAAGAAGGTCTGGATGCGTTGCCCGACGTCATTCGCCACATCGAAACCTACGACGTCACGACCATTCGCGCCTCCACACCGATGTTTTTGCTGGCACGGCGGATCAAGGCGATGGGCGTCAAGATGGTGCTCTCCGGCGAGGGCAGCGATGAAATCTTCGGTGGCTACCTGTATTTCCACAAGGCGCCGAACGCGCGCGAATTCCACGAAGAGCTGGTGCGCAAGCTCGACGCGCTCAACAACTACGATTGCCTGCGCGCGAACAAGTCGATGATGGCCTGGGGCGTGGAGCCGCGTGTGCCGTTCCTGGATCGCGAATTCCTCGACGTGGCGATGCACATGGACGCTCGTTTCAAGATGATCGACAAGACCAGCAGCGGCGCCGCGCGCATGGAAAAGGGCGTGCTGCGCGAAGCATTTTCCGGCTATCTGCCCGAATCGATCCTGTGGCGTCAGAAAGAGCAGTTTAGCGACGGCGTCGGCTATGGCTGGATCGACGGGCTGAAGGCGCATGCCGCAGCGAACGTGAGCGACCGTGAACTCGCCGCCGCCGACCGACGCTACCCGGTCAACCCGCCGCAGACCAAGGAGGCCTATTTCTATCGCACCTTGTTCGAGCAGTTTTTCCCAAGCCAGGCAGCAGCAGAAACGGTGCCTGGCGGCAAGTCGATTGCGTGTTCCTCGCCGACGGCGATTGCCTGGGATGCGAGTTTTGCCGCAATGGCCGACCCATCGGGCCGCGCGATTGCAGGGGTGCACGAGCAGGCACTGGCCTCGTAATGCCGCGATAAGGGCAGCGGCCGGCGTGCATTGTCGCACCGCCGGCCGCTGTGCTTCGTGCACGTGGCTTACTGCTCGTGGCGCACGCAGTAACCGTAACGCTGCGGTTCGATATCCACACCCGCTATCTCGGCCTGGTTGTTGCGCCACAGGTTCGGCTTGAAGTCGGCGGCGCTGCAGTTGGCCGCACGGTCCACCCCGATGGTGTAGGTAAACGGCGTGTTGACGAAGCGGTTGTTCTCGAACACGTTGTCCTGGCTCATGCTGTTGTCCCAGCACAGGATTTCAGGCGTGCGATAGCGGACCGCGCAGGCCAGGAACACACCGGCCACCTTGTTGCCATCGAACTGATTGTTGCTGAAGCGATTACCTCGCGCATCCGACAGATAGATGCCCTGGCTGCCATTACGCTCGAAGCGGTTGTTACGGATCTCGCTATCTTCCAGGTGTTCGGTAGTCAGGCCTGCGGCCACGTTATCGTGGATGTAGTTGTTGACCATCGTGACCTTGGCGGTGCGGTTGAACGAAACGCCGTCCCAGATGGCACCTGACACATCGTTGTTTTCGATGGTGATCTCGCGCGTATCGTACTCGCTCAGCAGGCAGGCGCTGCGGCACTTGTTGACCTGCAGGCCGGCAAGCCGGATGCCTTGCCCGGATCGCACCACCACCGCGCTATTGCTCAGGTACGGCCGCTCCGGCATGAACTCCTTGTCGCCGGTGCTGGCGACGATCTGCATGTCTTCGATGCTGACATTGCGGATCACACCGGTGGGCTGCTGGTTTTCGTAATCGCCGACCACCAACACTGGCTGCTGCACGCCATCGGCCATGCGCACCACGGTGCTGGGGCCCTGGCCGCGCAGGGTGAGATTGCCGCGATGGATCGACACCAAACCGTTGAGCGGAAATTCGCCTTTTTCCAGGCAAAGCACTGACGGCTTGTCGCTTTGCGGCAGTTTGTCGATGGCTTTTTGCAGGTCCTGGCCAGGACGTACTTTGGCGGTGCAGGCAGCCACAGGCGCATCCGGTGGGCCGGATTCGGCTGGCGGCGCTGCCGAGCAGGCAGTGGCAAACATGAGTGGCAACAGGGCGGAAACGGAGCGGGCAAGCAAGGGCATGCGGATTCCGGTCAGTGGGGGGGAAGGAGGGCGATGGATGGAGCAAGGCTCCACATCGCGACGGGCGCTAGTGTGTCTTACCGGACGTTAAGGTCTAGCCGATGCGCGCCCGCGCGATTCGGCGCAGGTTCATTACCTCGCTGCGGTCGGGCCTGCATCGGCTGTTGCATGCGGTCGCGTTGGCTGACCTGCATCACATTGCGCGTGCAGCACGCTGCTGTCTCAGCGTTGCGATCACCAGCGGTGAACCAGTTCCGCCGTTCCGGCGCACGACGTGCACGTGGTGGCAGGTATTTCGCGCATGCGATTGCGACAGCAGGCGAAACGCTGTTTTTCTCTCCCAACAAGAGCTTGCTTTGAGCGCGTGAGAGTCCCAGGCGTGATGCGCTGTCCGCATCGACACCGCAGCTGGCAGGCGGACGTGCCGCGCATGCCAGCTGCGCCGGCCGTCAGAAACTGTAAGCCAGCTGCGCGTAGATGCGGCGAGGCTCGCCGGGGAAATGCCCGGCACGCGTGTTGAAACCGCTCACCGCGTAGACCTTGTCGAACAGGTTCTTGACGTTGATCTGCAGTTTCCACGCGTCCCACTGCGTCTGCCAGCTGATGTCGTAGATGGCATACGGTTTGACGCGCTGCCCGTCCAGGCTGACGCGTTCGCCCACGTAATCGGCACCGAAGGCGATCGCCGAGCGCCACCCGGGTAGGTCGTAACGCGTCCACAGGCCGAACGTGTTGCGCGGTGCATTGGCGAAGCGGTCGCCAGAGGCATTGGTGATGCCGTTGGTACCCGCATCGAGCACGCGTGCATCGTTGTAGGCGTACGTCAGGTTGAGCACCCAGCGCTCGGTGAGATCGGCCAGCACGTCCACTTCCAGGCCTTCGCTGCGCACCAGACCAAGCGCGGAGAGCTGATTGACACCATCGACGATGCGGCCGTTCGCTTGCACGATGTTGCTGCGCTCGATGCGATACAGCGCCGTGTTGAGGGTGAGCCCGCCGTCGTTGAGCGCAGCCTTCAGGCCCACTTCCCATTGCGTGCTGCGTTCCGGTGCGAACGGGCCGCCCACGCTGCTGTCCTGATTGGCCGCATCCTGCGGCAGAAAGCCGCTGGCATAACTTGCGTACGCGTTGATGCCATCGCGCAGTACGACGGTGCTGCCGACGCGCCAACTGAGGTCGTTGCCGGTGACGCGCGAGCCGTCCAGCAGGTTGTCGTCCTTGAAGCCGTCCCAGCGCAGCCCGGCCATTGCATACCAGCGCGAGGTCAGCGTGAGTTCGTCCTGCAGATACGCGCCATAGCGTTGGCTGCGCGTGCTGGTGGCGCGCCAGGGCAGGGCGTCCAGACCGTAATCGTAAAAGCCGCTACGGCCGTACACCGGGTTGAACAGATCGATGCCCGGCACTGGCCCGCGCACGCGGCCGGTGTCGGCGGTGTTGGCCGTTTGCGCGCGGAAATCCGCATCCAGCCGATAGTCGTCCGCGCCCGTCAGCAGCTTGTGCTCGATGGCGCCGGTGCTGGTGCGGAACACCGCGTTGACGTTGCCGGAGATCGCATCGTTGTCGCGGTATTGATTGCGCAACTGCCGGGTCATCCACTCTGCGATGCCATCGCGATCGCGGTCGATCAAGCCCATCGGCTCGTGATAGATCTGATGTTCGTCGTTCTTGAACCAGCGCAGCGCCATGTCCACATCCCACGCGCTGGACGGCGCAAACCGGTATTGCGCAAATGCCACCTTGGCACGCATGTCCAGGAAGTCGGTGGGTTCGTTGTGGTTCCAACGGCGGTCGGTGAGGAAGTTGCCGGCGTTATCCACCGGCACGCCGCGCAGGCGGTTACCGCCCAGGTTCTGGGTGATGTCGGTGTACTGCAGGGTGAGCTCGCCGGTGTCGCCGATATCGAAGGCCACCGACGCATCGCCAATCTGGCTCTGGCTATCGGTATTCCAGCGAAATCCGTCTTCGCCATCGGCATAGGCGCCGATGCGGTAGCGGATGCGGTCATCCGCGCGTGCAGGGCCGGTGGCTTCGAACGAGGTTGCACCGAAGGATTGATTGCCGACCTGCAGTTCGATTCGCCGCTCCGCCTGATGGCCGGGTTTGCGCGTTACGTAGTTGATCACACCACCCGGTTCGCCGCCGCCATACAGCGCACCGGCCGGACCCTTGAGCACTTCCACGCGTTCGATGTTGAACAGCTGCGGCACCGAGAAGCCGGCATACGGGTCGCCGCGCAGGCCGTCGTACAGCACGTTTTCCTGGCGGAAACCGCGCAGGGTCACACCGGCATAGCTGAAAAAGCTGATGCCACTGATGCTGCGATACAGATCGGTGATCTGACGCGCGGCCTGGTCGTCGATCAATTCGCGCGGCAGCACCTGCACCGATTGCGGCACCAGCGCCAGCGGCGTATCGGTGCGAGTGGCAACGGCAGCGTCTTCGGATTTGTAGAGCGTCTGCGCACGACCCACGACGTCCACGCCATCCAGCTCGGTGACGGCGGGTGCGGTGGTGTGTTGAGCGAAGGCGGGCAGGGCGGGCAGTGCGAGCGCAGCGGCGAGCGCGGTGACAAGAAGCGTGGGGCGCATTGGTCACTAATGGGAATGGTTATCAAGTGCATCTTAGCATGATGTGTTTGTTGAATTGCAGAGGTCGCTGCGGTGCTGGGTCACGGCTTGGTAGCGGAGGTGCGATTTGTTCGGGGCAAATGCACGTACACGCGCAGAGGTGCACACGCGAGAGATGGAGGCGCAGAGGCCAGGAATGCAGAATGCATGGCGTGCCTTCTCCGCCGGGAGAAGGTGCCCGAAGGGCGGATGAAGGGACGTGCGCAGCCTCGTGCGCGGTGTGCCTGCGCATTTTTGAATGTCTAGGTGCGGAGCGGTACTGCGCACCACTCCAAGACTGCGCGATGGCCGTACCCTCACCCCAACCCCTCTCCCGAGAGGAGAGGGGCTTGTGGAGCGGAGATGCTTGAACGTCTTGGTCCTTCTTCCTTGCCGCTGCCCAGGCGCGTTGCCGCCCGCCTCTACTGCGGGTGCAATTGCAGCGTGTAGCGCGTGGCAGTGGGCAGAAACGGGGTTGGTCTTCCATGCACCCAGTCGTCGTGTCCTGCGCCCCAGAATGGCGACAGCGGGTGTCCGCTCTGGCCGCCCGGCATGTGCACGATGCCGTCCTGCTCGTGGCTGGGCGAGACCACCATGCGTTCGGAGGCGCCGAATGCAGGGCCTTGCACGCGCGGCATGTCGCGGTCGCCCGGTAGTTGATCGGGCGGCATGCATAGCCAGCGCTTGGCAAGGGCAGGCAGTGCACGCGCGATGGGGTGGCAGATGGCAGCGGTATTGCGCTGGCCCCAGGTGTGCTGGCCGCGCGCGTCGCTCTGTGCGTCTTCTGCGATCACGTCTGATTGCGCATTGCGCGCTGCATCGCGCAGTAGTTGATCCCAACTTGTGAACGTCGGCGGTAACAGGTTGGCCGGGCGTTGTTGCAGTAACGGCCAGACGATGCCCTCCAGCTGCGTGCGACGTGGCGGCAGAAAATTCCCGCCAAGCGCGGCGTTGGCAGGCGCCAGCAGGCCGGCTTCCACCGCATCGATGGTCTTGCTGCGGAATGCGCGCACGATGCGGTAGCTGGTCGACTGGGTGGATGCGTGCCCATCCCAATCGCGCGTGGCGCGTGCGATCTGTTGCAGCGCCGGGTCCTTGCTGTGGTCGACCACGCCGCGCAGCAACTGCCACCAGCGCGTCAGCAGCACGGCACGGTCGTCGAGCTGTATGGCGAGCAGATCGCGTTCGGTGAAGCGTTGCTTTGCGAACAGCCCGTCGCGAATCTGTTGCGCACGCGCTCCAAGGTCGTAACCGGCATTGCCAAGCGTGGCGAGTTGTTGCGCATCGACGATACGGCTGTTGGCAGTCCAGAGCCGGTGCGAAGGCGGGTCGATCAGCGCAGGCGCAGCATCGCTGCGTAGCGACCATGGCAGGCAAGCACCGGGTATCGAAGGCGTCGCAGCCGTATCTGCAGGGGTACGGGAGACGGCGTTCGACATAGGCGCAGAGGTCGCAAGTTCGGCAACGCCGCTCGGGCCGCACCCCGCATTCCGAGCTGGACGCGCACCGATCAGACGCCAGGCGATGCGCCCGCTGCGATCGGCCAGCAGCAGGTTCTGCGCCGGAATGCCGGAGCGGTCGGCCACCGTAAACGCCACCTGCAGATCGCCTGCTGTGCTCATCTGCGCGAAGTCCAGCCGAATCGCCCCCGGCAGCTGTGCAGCCCAGCGCAACGCCAGCACGCTGCCGTCAGCGTTGGTGTACATCACCGGCCCCCACGCCGCTTCGCGCACCTGCAAACGCACCGGCGCTGCACCGGCCACGCGGATGGTCTCCACATGCGTGGTCAGCGCTTGCGGGTGGCCTGGCGTGGGTGCAGGAATGCGTGCGAAATCCGCCGTGTCGATATAGCTGTTGGTAAACGCCCAGGCCACATGCCCGTTGCTGCCGACCACCACCGCCGGCAGGCCGGGCAGGGTGAATCCGGTGACATCCACCTTGCCATCGGGCGCGTTGCTGTCTGCATAGCGCAGGCGCGCGCGGAACCAGAGATTGGGCGCGCGCAGGCTCAGGTGCATGTCGTCGGCAACGATGGCGCGGCCGTCGGCGGTGAGGCTGCCATCCACCGCGAAGTTGTTGCTGCCCGGTGTGGGCGTTTCGGCGTGTGGCGCGGCAGGCGCATGCGGCAGACGCCGCAAGTCCAGCGTGGCCGCGTCCGGCAGGCTGGCGTCGCCCTGCGGCGGCCCGAACAACGGCGCGTCCCAGCTGGAACCCTGGTGGTCGAGCAGCGCCGCCAGCGCAGGCGGCACCACGGCACGAATGCGCGCGGCGGCCAGCTCGGTCTGATTGCTGCTGTCCTGCAGGTCCGCGTACATCGCAAGGCCGGTGAGGATGGAGTCGTCCAGGGTCCATGCGCGCGGGGTCTGGCGCAGCAGCAGGTAGGGCCAGGGCCGGACCCGGAGTGCGGCAAGCCCGGCGTTGACGCCATCGGTATACGCCTGCAATGCGGCGCGTTGGCTGCCGGCGGCGATGTCCAGGCTGGCATGCACGCGCGCACGCAGACGGTGCACGCGGTTGCGCTTGTCCAGATCTACGGCCTTGGCGCCAAACAGCTCGGACAACTCACCGGCGGGTGCGCGGCGCATCAGATCCATTTCGAAATAGCGCTCCTGCGCGTGCACGTAGCCAAGCGCACGCATCGCATCAAGCTGGTTCGCTGCATCGATGGTCACGACACCCAGCCGATCGCGCTGCACGCTGGCCGGCGCAGCCAGGCCGCGCAGGGCGCCGTCGCCATCCAGCTGCGGCAGGCTGCCGCGCATCAGCAGATAGAGCGCCAGGCTGGCCGTCACGACCAGCAGCACGATTCCCAGCAGCAGCCGGCCTAGCCATTTACGCATTGTCGGTTCCTTGAGCCCGGTTGAAGTGTGGCCGGCGGACATGACCGTGTTGGGTCTGGCCGCAAGCGCAACTGAAAGTGATTCCGATTAGATCATTGCCCGCCGGCTTAGGGCACCATGCGGGCATTGCGTCGCTGGAGCACACCATGAAAGGCCATCCCGAAGTCGTCGATTACCTCAAGCAGCTGCTGCGCGGCGAATTGGCGGCACGCGATCAATATTTCCTGCATTCTCGTCGCTACGAGGATCAGGGCTTGATGGCGCTGTACGAGCGCATCAACCACGAAATGGAAGAGGAGACCGAACACGCCGATGCCTTGCTGCGGCGCATCCTGTTCCTGGAAGGCGACCCGGACATGCGCCCGGTCGAGTTTGCGCCCGGCAAGACGGTGGTGGAGATGCTCGAGCGCGACCTGGTCGTCGAATACGAAGTGCGTGCCGCGCTCGCCGCCGGCATGAAGCTGTGCGAAGACCACGGCGACTACGTCAGCCGCGACATGCTGCTCAAGCAGTTGCAGGACACCGAAGAAGATCACGCCTGGTGGCTGGAGCAGCAGCTGGGCCTGATCAAGCGCATCGGCCTGGAGCTGTACCAGACTTCGAAGATCGACAAGGGCCATGTCGCCGGCTGATTCGGCGACCGACGTCTGCGCAGGCGTTTTGGCTCGCGTAGCGTGCGTGTGGGACCGGTATCCTTACGAGTGCCTTGCCGTCCCGTCTTCGCTCAGCGTGACCCGCTTGCGACTTGCTGTCTGGTCGATTGCGCTGTGCCGCAGGACTGCCGCGTGGCGCAATGCCGCGCGATCTGGTTGGCGTGCGGCGCGTAACGCGTGCGAAACCTGCACTCATCGGCATCGTGCGCCATGCGGCGATCGCCTACCGCGTTTAGTGCCGTTGCAAGTGATAGACAGCGGTTGCTAGTGCGGTGACACCCTGGGCGCGGAAGCGTGGTTCCTGATCGAGGATGTCGCGGTTTTCCAGCAGGTCGACCTGCCAGGCGGCATCGAAACAAGCATGCACTTCTGTTACGTCCACAGAGAACGGTGGACCGTCCCTTTCTGCTTGCGGATATTCCAGGGTGATCAGCAAGCCGCGGCAGTGTGCGGGCAAATGCGCGTAGACCGTTTGCAGATAGCGCCGGCGCAGGTCGGCCGGTAGCGCGACCAGGGCGGCACGGTCTTAGACGGCCATGCAATCGGCAAGCATGTTGGCGTCCAACGCGAACGCATCGCCACAGATGATCTCGATCGGGCCGGCGATGAAATGCTCACCGGCAGGGCTGTTGTGGCGCTGCGGTTGCAGTCCTGCCTCGTCGAAGAAGTGCGCCACCGCCAGCGGCGACACCTCCACACCGAGCACGCGATGGCCCTGCGCCGCCAGCCAATGCATGTCCAGCGTCTTGCCGCACAAGGGCACCAGCACGCGTGCCTGCTTCGACAACTGCAGCACGGGCCAGTGCTTTTGCAGCAGTGGCAACACCTCTGGCTGATGAAAGCCGGTGTGTCCGAGCTGCCAACGTTCCAACCAGAAGTGTGTGTCCATGCATCGCCTTGTCAGTGGCTGTCTTCACTGCGGTCATTCGAAGAGTGGGGCATGGCGCAGTCAGTTCCGGTCGCGCCGCTGCGCGCCATGTAGGTGAATCTCCCTTACTGCACTTCCAGCCCATCGACCTTCTGCCACCCTCTCGGCAACAACGACCCACGGCTCGCACGTGCACCCACATACGTGTCCAGATCCTTGAACGACAGGCTCATGGTGCGTGCGCCGCTGCGTACCAGCAGCGTGTTGCCCGGGGCCATCGCAACCACGGCGACCACCCGTTCGGTGCCGAGCTTGGCCTTGGGAATTTCGATGATCTTGTTGCCTTTGCCCTTGTCCAGTTCGGGCACGTCCGTGGCCGGCACCGCCAGCAGATTGCCGGCGCTGGTGACCGCGACAATCCGGTCGGTCTGCGGGTTGCTTACCTGCGCCGGCGTCAGCACGTGCGAGCCGGCGGTCAGGTTGAGCATCGCCTTGCCGGCCTTGTTGCGGCCGGTGAGGTTTTCGAAGCGGGTGACGAAACCGTAGCCGTGCGAGGACGCCAGCACGAAGCGGGTGGCGTTGTCGGCGCTGGCCATGACCTGGAACGCTGCGCCCGATGCCGGCGAGAACCTCCCGGTCAAGGGTTCGCCATTACCACGCGCCGAGGGCAGGGTGTGCACGGCGGTGGAATAGGCGCGCCCTTCCGAATCCAGGAACGCCACCTGGTGCGTGCTGCGGCTGCGCACCGCTGCCAGCAGGCTGTCGCCATCGCGATACGACATGCTGGCCGGATCCACCTCGTGGCCCTTGGCCGCGCGCACCCAGCCCTTTTCCGACAGCACCACGGTCATCGGTTCGCTGGCGACCATCTCGGTTTCGTCGATGGCCTGCGCGGCGCCACGCTGCACCAGCGGCGAGCGGCGTGCATCGCCGAATTTCTTGGCGTCGGCCGTCAGCTCGTCCTTGATCAGCTTCTTCAGCTTGGTCTTGCTCTCCAGGATCGCCATGATCTGCGCACGTTCCTTGGCGAGCGCTTCCTGCTCGCCGCGGATCTTCATTTCTTCCAGGCGCGCCAGTTGGCGCAGCTTGGTTTCCAAAATGTATTCGGCCTGTTCCTCGCTGAGCGCAAAGCGCGCGATCAGCACCGGCTTGGGTTCGTCCTCGCTGCGGACGATGCGGATCACTTCGTCGAGATTAAGGAAGGCGATCAACAAGCCTTCCAACAGGTGCAGGCGACGTTCGACCTTCTGCAGGCGATGGTTGAGGCGGCGGGTGACGGTGTCGCTGCGGAAGGTCAGCCATTCGCTCAGCAACTGGCGCAGGTTCTTGACCTGCGGACGGCCATCCAGGCCGATCACGTTGAGGTTGCAGCGGTAGCTGCGCTCAAGATCGGTGGTGACGAACAAGTGGCCCATCAGCTGTTCGGCATCGACGCGGTTGGAACGCGGCACCAGCACCACCCGCACCGGGCTGGTGTGGTCGGATTCGTCGCGGATGTCTTCCAGCCATGGCAGCTTCTTGGCGCGCATCTGCTGGGCGATCTGCTCGATCACCTTGGACGGCGACACCTGATACGGCAACGCGTCGATGACGATGTTGGCGTGTTCTTTCTTGTAGGTGGCACGCGCACGCACGCTGCCATGGCCGGTCTCGTAGATCGCGCGCAGGTCGGCCACCGGGGTGATGATTTCGGCGGTGGTCGGGTAGTCCGGACCGAGCACGTGCTCGCAGAGCTCGGCGACCGTGGCATCGGGATTGTCGAGCAGGCGCAGCAGCGCGCTGACGATCTCGTTGAGGTTGTGCGGCGGCACGTCGGTGGCCATGCCCACCGCAATGCCGGTGGTGCCGTTCAGCAACAGGTGCGGCAGGCGCGCCGGCAGCCAGGTGGGTTCTTCCAGGGTGCCGTCGAAGTTGGCCGCCCAGTCGGTGGTGCCCTGGCTGATCTCGCCCAGCAGTACCTCGGCGATCGGGGTCAGCTTGGATTCGGTGTAACGCATCGCCGCGAACGACTTGGGGTCGTCGGTGGAGCCGAAGTTGCCCTGGCCTTCGATCAGCGGGTAGCGGTACGAGAACGGCTGCGCCATCAGCACCAGCGCCTCGTAGCACGCGCTGTCGCCGTGCGGATGGTACTTACCGATGACATCGCCCACGGTGCGCGCGGACTTCTTCGGTTTGGCGGCCGCGTTCAGGCCCAGCTCGCTCATCGCGAAGATGATGCGCCGCTGCACCGGTTTCAGGCCGTCGCCCAGGAACGGCAGGGCGCGGTCGAGCACCACGTACATCGAATAGTCGAGATAGGCGCGTTCGGCGTACTCGCGCAGCGGCAGCTGTTCGAAGCCATGGAAGGTGGGGCGGGTCAGATCGGTCATGTAAAGCCAGGTCCTGCGTAAGAGGAGTCCGCACCGGGGCACGGACTCGAAGAGCGCCGATTATCCGGATGCGGCGGGGGATGCCAAGCTGCGCGCGTGGGGGCTGGCCAGATAACGGGCGGGCGGAGCGCCGAAATGGCGGTGGAACACGCTGACGAAGGCGCTGGGGCTGCTGTAGCCCAACTGGTCGGCCACCTGCGCCACCGCATTGCCCTGGCTCAGCCGCCGCAAGCCTTCCGTCAGCCGGGCCTGCTGTCGCCACTGCGCAAAACTCAGGCCGGTCTCGTCGCGGAAATGCCGGCTCAAGCTGCGCGACGACAGTCCGCCCCAGTCGGCCCACTGCTCCAGCGAACGCGGGTCGTCGGGAGTATCGAGCAGCTGCCGGGCGATCCGCAGCAGCCGGCGGTCGGCCGGCATCGGCAGGTGCAGGTGGTCGATCTGGACCTGGCGTAGTTCGTCCAGCAGCACCGCGGCCACGCGTTGCTGGGCGGTATCCAGCGGCTGCTCCAGCGGCCAGCTGGCAGCCCGCATGACGGCCTCGCGGGCCAGTCCGGTCAGCCGGATCACCCCGCCTTGCGCGGGCAGGGCGGCACAGGCATCCGGCCGCACCACCACGCCCCAGCCGCGCATCGGGCCGGCCAGCTCGACCGTGTGTTGCTGCCCGGGGGGCATCCAGCCGGCGCAGCCCGGCGGCAGCGACAAGGTGCCTTGTTCGGTATGCACGGTGAGCACACCGTGTTCCACATACATCAGCTGGCCGCGGACATGCGCGTGCCACGCGGTTTCCGGGGCCCAGACCGCGCGCAACTCTGCCAGGAACGCAATCAGCACCGGTCCATCGGCCTTTTCGAAGCTGGCACGCACGCCGGCAGGCAAGGCGTCGATCTGGGTTGGCGAGTTTTCGATACTCATTGGCCGAATTGTATTACCGAGCCAGTGGAGATGCCGCGTAAGGTGGCGATCCTTGCGGGCGGTTTAATCCCTGCTGGGATAATTGCTTTGACAAATATATTTTTCAGAACAAAATGCGCTGCATGAATGTTTCGTCTACCGCCGCGCCGTCGTTCGGCCTGCTGCTGCGTCAGGTGCGCGATGCGCTGATGCGCCAGCTCGATGCCGAAATGAAGGGCGAGCTGCCCGATTTCGGCTTCAGCCACTACGTGGGCCTGAAGATCCTGGCGGTGCGCTCGCCGTGCACCGCCAACGAATTGGCGCTGGCGCTGGACCAGACCCCGAGTGCGGTGACCCGACTGCTCGACAAGCTCGAAGCGCTGGGCGCGGTACGGCGCGAGCCGCACGCGCAGGACCGCCGCGCACTGCAGATCGTCATGACCGAGGAGGGCGTGGTGCTATGGGAGCGGCTGCGCTTGCGCGGCGAACGCGCCATCGAGCACGGCCTGCGCGATCTGTCTGCGCCCGAACGCGAACTTCTTACCTCACTTCTTCTCCGTGTCCGCGATGCACTCAACTCATGAACGCTGCTAGTTCCCCGACCCAGAGACTGCGCCCGCGCTCGATGCGCCTGGCGCGGCCGTTCGTCATCACTGCCTTTGCGCTGGCGTTGGCCGCATGTGCCAGCAGCCGTGGTCTGACTCCGCAAGGCGCCGTGCTGGACCCCGGCACACTGCACGCAGAGCGCACCCTGGCGCAGCAGACCACGCTGAGCCCGGCAGCATGGCCGGCCAGCGATTGGTGGCGCGCGCTGGGCGATGCGCAGCTGGACGCGCTGATCGCCGAAGGCCTGCAGTACAGCCCCAGCCTCGCTGCGGTCGATGCGCGCTTGCAACAGGCGCAGGCACGCATCGGCAGTGCGCAGGCCGAGCGCGGCCCCAGCTTCTCGGTGTCCGGTGGCTACGCCGGCCTGCAACTGCCCGAATCCATGGCCGGTGAAGAGCTCGGTGGCAAATACGGCAGCAGCGCGCAGGTAACGCTGGATTTTCGCTACGGCATCGATCTGTGGGGCGGCAAGCGCAGTGCGTGGGAAGCTGCGGTCGATCAGGCGCATGCGGCCGACGTGGATGCGCAGGCGGCGCGATTGAACCTGTCGTCGGCGATTACCGAAGGCTATGCGCAGCTGGCTTACGCGTGGAGCCTGCACGACCTGGCCAATGACGAATTGGCCCGCGCGCAGAAGATGCTGGAGTTGACCCGGCAACGCCGCAGCGCCGGCATCGACAACGAGTTGCAGGTGCGTCAGGCGCAAGCGCGCGTGCCTGCTGCGCAGCAGCAGGTGCAGTCCGCACAGCAGCAGATCGACGAAGCCCGCACCGCACTGGCGGCGTTGGTCGGGCAGGGCCCGGATCGCGGCCTGGACATCGCCCGTCCGGTAGTGGGCGCAGGTATCGCCACCCGGTTGCCGAGCATGCTGCCGGCGGATCTGCTGGGCCGTCGCCCCGACGTGGTGGCCGCGCGCTGGCGCGTGGAGGCGGCCGACAAGGACATCGCGGTCGCCAAGACCCGCTTCTATCCCAGCCTCAATCTCACTGCGCTGGGCGGTGTGATCAACCCGGATGTCGGCAAGTTGCTGGAAAGCGGTTCGGTGTTCGGTCTGGTCGCGCCGGCGCTGAGTCTGCCGATCTTCGACGGCGGCAAGCGGCGCGCCAATCTGGCCGGCAGCGATGCGCAGTACGACCTGGCCGTGGCCGACTACAACCAGAAAGTGATTGCTGCGCTGCGCGAAGTGGCCGACCAAGTCACTGCCGTGCGCTCGCTGGAACAACGTGCGCAGTCGCAGAACGATGCCGTGCAAACCGCCACGGCGGCCTTCGATCTGGCCCAGCAGCGCTACCGCGCCGGCATCGGCAGCTATCTGGAAGTGCTCAGCGTGCAGGAGCAGTTGCTCGTCGCACGCCAACGCATGGCCGGGCTGCAGTCGCAACAACTTCTGGCCTCGGTGAGGTTGCAGCGTGCGCTGGGCGGCGGATTCACGCCGGAACCCGCACGCGACACCGCACACGCCGCGGCCACTTCCGCACAACCGGATTCCTGAGACATCGACGATGAGCCAGACGACTTCAACTTCTCCTCAACCCGCACCGGCCGCGCCCAGCAAGCGCCGTGCTGCGCTGCGCATCGTAGCCATTGTAGTGATCCTGGCGATCATCGGCCTGGTGGCGTGGTACTTCCTGGTCGGCCGTTGGCACGAAGACACCGACGACGCGTATGTGCAGGGCAACCAGGTGCAGATCACCCCGATGGTGGGCGGCACCGTGATCAGCATCGGCGCCGAAGAGGGCATGCGCGTCGAGCGCGGCCAGTTGCTGGTACGGCTGGATCCGGCCGACACCGAGGTCGCCGTGCAGCAGGCCGAAGCCAACCTCGCCAAGACCGTGCGTCAAGTACGCGGCTTGTATCGCAGCGTGGAAGGCGCGCAGGCCGAAGTGTCCGCACGCGAAGTCGCGCTGCGCAGTGCGCGCTCGGACTTCGCACGGCGCAAGGACCTGGCCGCCACCGGCGCGATCTCCAACGAAGAACTGGCGCATGCCCGCGAGGAACTGGCCGCTGCCGAAGCGGCCGCGAGCGGCTCGCGCGAGGGCTTGGAACGCAGCCGTGCCTTGGTGGACGACAGTGCGGTGGCCAATCAGCCGGACGTGCAGACCGCTGCCGCACAGCTGCGTCAGGCGTATTTGAATCATGCGCGCACCGGCGTGGTGGCACCGGTGTCCGGCTATGTCGCACGGCGCTCGGCGCAGGTCGGCCAGCGCGTGCAGCCGGGCAGTGTGCTGATGGCGGTGGTGCCGCTGGAGCAGGTGTGGGTGGAAGCCAACTTCAAGGAAACCCAGCTCAAGCACATGCGGCTGGGCCAGGAGGTGGAACTGCATTCTGATTTGTACGGCGGCGGCGTGAGCTACACCGGTCGTATCGAGAGCCTGGGCCTGGGCACCGGCAGCGCGTTCTCGCTGCTGCCGGCGCAAAACGCCAGCGGCAACTGGATCAAGATCGTGCAGCGCGTGCCGGTGCGTATTGCCGTGGACAGCAAGCAGCTGGCCAGCAATCCGCTGCGGATCGGCCTGTCGATGAAGGTCGAGGTCAACCTGCACGACCAGCAGGGCAGCGTGCTGCCGACCAAGTTCGCCAACGGTGCGGTGTTCTCCACCGATGTGTATGCGCAGCAGCTCAAGGCAGCCGACGCCGACATCCAGCGCATCATCCAGGACAACCTGCCGCCGCAGGTTGCCAGCAAGGCGGGCTAAGCCACCATGTCTTCGCAAGCTCCCACCGCGCCCGGCGGTCCGGCGGCACCGGCGCCCGCTGCCGGTTTTCGTCCGGCCAGCGTGGCGTTGTGCACCGTGGGCCTGGCCATGGCCTCGTTCATGCAGGTGCTGGACACCACCATCGCCAATGTCTCGCTGCCCACCATCGCCGGCAATCTCGGCGCCAGTTCGCAGCAGGCCACCTGGGTCATCACGTCCTTCGCCGTCAGCACTGCGATCGCGTTGCCGTTGACCGGCTGGTTGAGTCGACGCTTCGGCGAAACCACATTGTTCGTGTGGTCCACGCTGGCATTCACCATTGCCTCGCTGCTGTGCGGTCTGGCGCAGAGCATGGGCATGCTGGTGGTGGCGCGTGCGCTGCAGGGTTTCGTGGCCGGGCCGATGTACCCCATTACCCAGAGTCTGCTGGTGTCGATCTATCCGCGCGAGAAACGCGGACAGGCGCTGGCGTTGCTGGCGATGATTACCGTGGTGGCGCCCATCGCCGGGCCGATTCTCGGCGGTTGGATCACCGACAACTACAGCTGGGAATGGATCTTCCTGATCAATGTGCCGCTGGGCATTATCGCCAGCAGTATCGTGGGCTCGCAGTTGCGGCATCGCCCCGAACGGCTCGAAAAACCGCGCATGGATTACATCGGCCTGATCCTGCTGGTGGTCGGCGTGGGCGCGCTGCAGCTGGTGTTGGACCTGGGAAACGACGAAGACTGGTTCTCCTCGGACAAGATCGTGGTGCTTGCCTGCATCGCTGCGGTGGCGCTGGTGGTCTTCGTCATCTGGGAGCTCACGGACAAAGATCCCATCGTCGATCTCAAGCTGTTCCGGCATCGCAATTTCCGCGCCGGCACGCTGGCCATGGTGGTGGCGTATGCCGCGTTCTTCAGCGTGAGCCTGCTGATCCCGCAATGGCTGCAGCGTGACATGGGCTACACCGCAATCTGGGCCGGCCTTGCAACCGCACCGATCGGCATTTTGCCCGTGTTGATGACGCCGTTCGTGGGCAAATATGCGCTGCGCTTCGACCTGCGCATGCTGGCCACCATCGCCTTTATCTTCATGTCGTTCACCAGCTTCTTCCGCTCCAACTTCAACCTGCAGGTGGACTTCAGCCATGTGGCTATCATCCAGCTGGTGATGGGTGTGGGCGTGGCGTTGTTCTTCATGCCGGTGCTGCAGATCCTGCTGTCGGACCTGGATGGCCGCGAAATCGCTGCAGGTTCCGGCCTCGCGACGTTCCTGCGGACGTTGGGCGGTAGTTTCGCTGCCTCGTTGACAACGTATCTGTGGGCGCGCCGCACTCAGGTGCACCACGCGCATATCACCGAGCACATTTCGGTCTATACGCCGGGCATGCAGGAACAAGTGGCTGCGATGGGGCAGGGCAACCTGCAACGTGGCGCGGCATCGCTCAACAACATGATCAATCACCAGGCGTCGCAGATGGGCTTCAACGACATCTTCTATCTGCTCGGTTGGACGTTCCTGGTGATCATTTTCTTCCTGTGGCTGGCCAAGCCGCCGTTCGGTGCGGGCGCCGGTGGTGCGGCGGCGGCCGGGGGGCACTGAGCCAGGCGGTTAGGGGCTGCTAGACTCGCGCCGTCAACGCAGGAGCGCGGCGATGGTCAAGTGGTCGGTAGAGATGGCGTGCGGGCGAAGGAGCGTGTTCGAAGGCAGGTTGCCATCGGTGCGTAGAGGGCACTCCCATCAACTGCGGCGACGCTCCGCACGCCTGCTGTGCGTGCTCGTGGCTGCGACGATACTTGTCACGCAGGTCTGCTGTTTTCAAGCGATCGCCGCGCATGCGTCGCTTGACGAGGTGTTGACCCAACAACTTCAGGTCAACCGTCAGCGCTGGTGAGGGTACGGATCGTGTTTGACCGCACGTTGGATGGCGACAGTTACAGCATCGTCTATCTGAGCAATGGCAGTGCGCGTAATGTGTGGAGCAGGGTGCTGGTGGACAGCTTTCTTGCCACGATTTCGCCGCAGCGGTTTCCTGGCACATCGCTCTCTGAAACGTTGATCGCTTTTGCATTGCGCGCGCCCGACGAGAAGGACGCCAGCAGTCTTGCGGAGGCCCTGCGAACGGATTCCGGTTTCTCGGGGGATGCGCTCGAGCGCGCGATCAACGCAGCCGGCTATCCCATCTTGTCCAACCTGGGCGCCGACGCTGCGATTCACGTATTTACGCTCAATGCGCAGATGTTTCCTGCGTCACGCAATGCATTGGACAGCCTCGCGGAGGCTTATGACGCGGCGGGAGACGCTGCGCGTGCCAACAGCACCAGGCAAACGGTGCAGAGCATTCCCAACGGTTCGAACTGAGACGCTGGCGATGCGTGACAGCAGTGCCGGCGTGCTATCGCTACTGGCTGCCGCTTGCGCCGCGTGGGACGACTGAGGAACGCTATCGTTTGCAGTAGTTCGTCCGGTCAGCGTTTGTCGGTCGTGCGTACCGCTGTCGTTTGGGTATCGCTAGCGCTCTCCGGCCTAACGTCAAGCAACTGCAGCGGCTGTCCCTGGTAGCGCACATCCAGCGCGTCCTGCAGGCGACGCAGGGTCTGCACATGTCTGCACAACGCGGCGGCGCTGGTTTCGATGGTCCTTGCGCGCGTGTCCAATCTGGCATCCAGTTGGCCATCCATCGCTTGCGCACGGGCGTCGATCCCGTCCGCGCGGCCAGTGGCGATCTGCCACATCATGTGGCGCGCGATACTGCCCTTGAAAGTATCGGCTTCTTGTTCGACTTAATGCGCGAAGTTGCCGTCGAAGGCCTGTTGCTCCCAGCGCCCCTTGCCGAGCGCCCTTGCCCAGCGTGCCATTGCCATAATCGCTGGCGCGCGTGCGCAGGCGTTCGATCTTGCGGGCAGTAAGCCAGCTGCCGGTCAAGCCCTCGACCACGCCGCCGAGTGCGTCGTAGCTTGGATCAACCACCTCGTGTGCCACCCCGGCGACCTGTGGCATCAGAGCACGCGGGTTTCCTCCTCCATCTTCCGCGTGTCGCGCTGGACGCTGTTCGATCGCGATAAGGGCCTGCACTGCATGCGAAGCGGGCGCAGCACTCAATTGTCGAACGCGCGGCTCGGAGATCATTGCGCTCACGCGCGGATTAGCGCGGTGCTCGCCGGCTTTCGGTGTCTTCGTCAAACCTTGCTGACGTGCGTGCTGGATTGTCTGCCAGACAGTGCCTGCGGCGGAGAGCTCTCCCTCAAGCAACCGCCCAAATGCAAAAAAACCCGCCGAAGCGAGGTTTTTTACGATCTACCGTGAGTCGTGGTGCCCAGGAGAGGACTCGAACCTCCACGAAGTTGCCCCCGCTAGCACCTGAAGCTAGTGCGTCTACCAATTCCGCCACCTGGGCGACTCAGGATGCGAATTGTGCAAGCTGCGCGCGAGACTGTCAACGCATCCGGCATATTTTTTCGCTGCCACGTGCGCGGCATGGCAATCGAGCTAGCCCGATAGTCGCGCACGTCCGCATCGGCCGTGCGCTTAGGGCAACTGTGCCGCCTGTAGCGTCACCTCCGCGCTCTGTACCGGTTCGTTCGCCGAGCGCGCCAACTGCACGCGATAGGTGCCGGCGGCAATCGTCCAGCGACGTGCTTTGGGGTCGAAGTCGGCGAGCGTCTTGGGCTCGGCCACGACCTGCACGCTGCGTTTTTCGCCGGGCTTGAGGGTGAGCTTCTGCCAACCGATCAGGCGCAGCGGGGTGGCGTGACCATCGGGCAAGGTGACGTAGAGCTGCGGCACGGCGGCGCCTTCGCGCGGGCCGGTGTTTTCCACCTCGAAGCTGGCGGTGAGCTGGCTGCCGTTCGCCTGCACGCGCAGCCCGCCCATGCGGAACTGCGTGTACGACAGGCCATGGCCGAACGGGTAGCGTGGTGTCAGCTTGCGCGCGGCGAACCACTTGTAGCCGACGTTGGCGCCTTCGATGGCGTAGTCGATGGTGTCTTCGCCCTGATTGGCCGGCTTGAAGCCCAGTCCTGGAATCGACGGGCGCGGCAGCTGCGATTCGTCCACCGGCCAGGTCACCGGCAGGTGGCCGGAAGGATTCACTGCGCCGGTCAGCAGGTTGGCAATCGCCTCGCCGCCACCGATGCCGGGGTACCACGCCTGCAGCACCGCCGGCACGCGTTCGGCCCACGGCATGCGCACCGGTCCGTTGGTTTCCAGCACGACGGTGGTCTTGGGATTGGCCTTGGCCACCGCCTCGATCAACGCATCCTGGTTGTCGGGCAAGCGCATGTCCGGCAGGTCCACCGATTCGGCCGCCCACTGGGTGGCGAATACGATCGCCACATCGGCAGCCTTGGCGGCGCGTACGGCAGCGGCACGGTCCTTGCCGTCCACGTAATCGATCTGCACGTTCGGCAAGGCAGCACGCAGTGCCTGCAGCGGCGAGGACGGATGGATGATCACCGGGCCGGGCCAGGTGGTCGGGGTGATGCCGGGCACCGCGTTGCCGCCGTTGATGGTGTAGTCCACGCGCGAGGAGCCGCCACCGGACATCACGCCCTTGTCGGCGTAGCCGCCGATCACGGCGATGCGTCGCACGTCCTTGGACAACGGCAGCGTGGCCTGCGCGTTACGCAGCAATACGCTGCCTTCTTCGGCCACGCGCTGCGCAGCCAGGAGCCCGGCCTTGCCATCGATGGGCTGACGCTGGGTCGGATCATCGAACGCGCCATGCGCGAACAGACTGCGTAGTACGCGCTTGACCATGTCATCGAAGCGCGCACGCGGCACTACACCGGCAGAGACCGCCATCCGCAGTGGCGCATCGAAGAACACCGCCGCGTCGAATACTTCGCCGGCCGATTGTTGATCCAGCCCGGCCAAGGCCGCCTTGGAGCCGCTATGCACGCCGCCCCAATCGGACATCACGTAGCCGGGATATTTCCATTCCTGCTTGAGCACCTTGTTGAGCAGGTAATCGTGTTCGCAACCATAAATGCCGTTGATCTTGTTGTACGAACACATCACCGAGGCCGGTTCGCCGATCTTCAATGCGATCTCGAAGGCCAGCAGGTCCGATTCGTGCATCGCCTGCTCGCCGATCTCGGCGCTGTGGAAGTTGCGCCGCGTCTCCATGTCGTTGAGCGCGAAGTGCTTCATCGTCGACAGCACATGTTCGCTTTGCACGCCGCGAATCGATTCGCCGACCATGCTGCCGGCCAGCAACGGATCTTCACCGGCGTATTCGAAATTGCGCCCGCTACGCGGGTCGCGCTGCAGATTGACGCTGCCGGCGAGCAGCACGTTGAAGCCCTGTTGCCAGGATTCGCGGCCCATGGTCTTGCCTCCGGCATACGCCAATTGCCGGTTCCAAGTCGATGCGGTGGACGGGCCAGACGGCATCGCAGTGGCGTAGTCGCCCTTGCGGATGCCACCGGGGTTGGTCACGCCCACGCCGGCATCGGCCAGCTGCTGGGCGGGGATGCCCAGCCGCGGAATACCGGGGACGTAGCCAGCCGAGCCCAGCGCGCCTTCGGGCTTGGGAACCTTGTCGGTACCCAAGCCGAAATAGCTGCGCAGCATCTGGAATTTTTCGTCGTCGGTCATCTGCGCGAGCAAGCGGTCGGCGCGTTGATCCGCAGTCAATGCGGTGTCCATCCATGGCTGCGAAGACGGCGCGCCTTGCGCGAGTGCCACTGGTGCAAACAGGGCAATGCCGAGCCCCATCACGACCGCCAGCACCAGGGGGCGAGGGCGGTTTCGGCGGGTTGTAAGCGGTTTCATATCGAGTTGCGGCACGGGGTGTCCTTGTAGTGCTGGGTCATCACAAATGGGAGGGGCACCGAAGTGCCCGACTCGGCCAGGCGCGGCGACGCCGCGCGGCCGCGTGCCGGAATCGGCAGGCGGTTAGACGTCGGTCTGCGCGGTGCGGAGCACCGGGTAGAGCTGATAGCGCTCATCCCACGATGCATGGCGTTTAGCGAAAAATTCCAGCCGTGCCTGCGGGTTCTTGGCGAAATCCGGGTCGCTGGCGATGCGCTGTTCGAATTGCGCTTTCAACGCGGGATCGTGCGCAAGCATGTCGCGCGCCACCTCTTCGGCGACGTAGGCTTCCATGTATTCCTTGCGCTCGAACGCGGTATTGAAAAAGCCCCACTGCAGCAGCGAATCCGGTGCCTGCGGTTCGAGCATCGCCATCACCAGGCGTGCCTTGGGTTGGGCGATCGGCACGAAGAGCGAGCCTGCCGGCACGCTGCGGCGCTCTTCGCGCCATTGCCCGCTGAGTTCGACGGTCTGGTGGCTTTCGTTGGAGCGTGCTGCGAACGTGACAGTGTCGGCACGGAAGGTCTGCACCGGGCGCTCTGCTGCACTACCGATGGTCCGAAAGTCGATGCCATGCAGGCGCAGTTTTTCGCCCACCAAGGCAGCTTGTGCAGCAGGGACCAGATAGCCGCCGCGTGGCGCTTCCACCACCACATCGGGCTTGATCTGGTCGCGCAGCGGCACCTTCCAGACTTGCGGTTTGCTTTCGTCGTAGTGCGTCATCAGCGCGCCGGAAATCGGCGACGGTGTGCGCGTATGCGCGTAGCCACGAAACGCGACCGTGCGCGCCTGCGGGACGGCGACAAAGCTCAGCGGCTCGGCGGTGCCGGCCAGATGCGTGGCGCGTTGATCGGCAGCCGCTGCATCGGCGCGCCACTGCACGCCATTGTGTGCGGCCTGCTGCAGCAGCGAGACGATGGCGTTGCGGGTGACCCGCACACGCGTGGGGTACTCCTTCCACGAGTGCGTTTCCACCAACATGCCGAAGCGATTGCGCAGCAGGAAATAGCCGTGCGAGAAGCGCGGTGGCGACACGTCGTCGGCAAAGCCGGAACTGGGGTCGTCTTCGTGTACGAAGGATGGGTAGTAAGGCAGCGGCAGCGAGCCCTGTTTTTTCAGGTCGGCAAGCACCGCGTCGCGCCAGCGCGTGCCATCGCGCTGCAAGGTCGCATCGCCGGCATGCACCGGCTCCACCTGCACCGACACGTCGTGTTCGAACTTGGCGCCATCGGTGACGTGCAGGTCCACATACATCAGCGGGTCCCACTGCTGCACCAACTGCAGCATCGCCTGCATTTCCGGCGCATCGGCCTTGACGTAATCGCGGTTGAGATTGAGGTTCTGCGCGGTGGTGCGCCAGCCCATCTGTTCGGGCCCGCGCTGGTTGGGGCGGTTCCAGGCGCCGAAGCGCTCGTGCCCGTCGACGTTGAACACCGGCACGAACACCCACACCAAGTTGTCGAGCACGCCTCTGCCGGCCTTGCCGTCGAGCAGCTCGCGCAATGCCAGAAAGCCCGCGTCCTTGCCATCGATTTCGCCGGCATGGATGCCGCCCTGAATCAGTACCACCGGCAGCTTGCGCTGCGCGGCGCTGTCGGCATCCAGCGCGCCGCTGGTGGAGGCGATCAAGGCCTTCATCGGCCGGCCCTCCGGTGTGGTGCCGAACTGGATGCAACGCGCCGCGTGCGGGTAGCGCTGCGCAAAGGCATCGCACAGCGCAATGACTTCGTCGTAGCGCCCGGTCTGCACGAAACCGCTGCGCTCTGCCTGGGTGGTCAGCGGTTCGGCGGCCAGCGCGGCGGGGGCGCAACTCGACAACAACAGGCTCAGGGCAAGGCGGGTGAAGCGGGGCATCCAGCGGTCCAGTGTTCCAGGAAAACGTTTGCAATGTAGCCGAGCAAGCGGACAAGGCCAATCTGCACTGCGTCATGTCTGACTGCGCCCGGCGCTGCGCGCAGGTTTCAAGCGGACGCGGCAAGGCGCCGATGACCGCGATGCGAGCGGCATCGGCGCGTGCGTCGACAGCACGGACTTCGGACGCTGTTTGACACCATCACTGTTGCGGAGAACCGCATGACGTGACCCGAGTGAGCGAAGGTCGCCAGCTGCGTCCGCTCGACGCCGCGCGTCGCAGACCCGGCGGCAATGGCGGCATCCGGGTGACCGCCGGTACGATAGGGTCTGTCTTCAGCCCGACCGGACTGCCTTTGACCACTTCCATCTCGCCAGGCGCTTGTGCCAGCGCGCGGCTGCCGCGGCAGATTCCTTTCATCATCGGCAACGAGGCCTGCGAGCGTTTCAGCTTCTACGGCATGCGCAACATCCTGGTGCAGTTCCTGATCACCTCGCTGTTGCTGCAGGAAATCAGCGGCCCAGGGCGCGAAGCCGAGGCCAAGCACATCCTGCACAGTTTCATGATCGGGGTGTTCTTCTTTCCGCTGCTGGGCGGCTGGCTGGCCGATCGCTTCTTCGGGAAATACAACACCATTCTGTGGTTCAGCCTGATCTATTGCGCGGGCCACGCGTGTCTGGCGTTGTTCGAGGGCAGCCGCAACGGCTTCTTCGTGGGGCTGGGGCTGATCGCGCTCGGCGCCGGCGGTATCAAGCCGCTGGTGGCCTCGTTCATGGGCGACCAGTTCGATCAGTCCAACAAGCACATGGCCAAGCCGGTGTTCGACGCCTTCTACTGGATCATCAATTTTGGCTCGCTGTTCGCCTCCTTGCTGATCCCGCTGGCGCTGAAGAATCTCGGCCCGGCCTGGGCATTCGGTATTCCCGGCATCCTGATGTTCGTGGCCACGTTGGTGTTCTGGCTGGGGCGCAAGCGCTATGTGCTGGTGCCGTTGCCGCCGAAAGACCCGCATGGTTTCGCCGCGGTGGTGCGCACTGCGTTGCTGGCGCATGCGCCGGGGCGGGGCTGTCCCGGTTTGATGCTGGCGGTCGTTTCGGTGTTGCTGGCGCTTGCCGGCTTCGCGCTGGTCGACCAATTGGGCATCGTGGTGTGCCTGTGCATTGCACTGGTGCTGCTGCTGGCCGGGATCGGCGGCGGCACCTGGTGGCAGCTGGAACGCGCACGCGGCATGCATCCGGATGCAGCGATCGAAGGCGTGCGGGCATTGTTGCGGGCGCTGATGATCTTCGCGCTGGTGACACCGTTCTTTTCGTTGTTCGATCAGAAGGCATCGACCTGGGTGCTGCAGGGGCGCGAGATGACCATGCCGGCCTGGTTCACCGCCTCGCAGATGCAGGCGCTCAATCCGCTGCTGGTGATGCTGCTGATTCCCTTCAACAACCTGGTGCTGTACCCGCTGCTACGCCGCGGCGGCTGGGAACCGACCCCGTTGCGTCGCATGACCAGCGGCATCGCCTTCAGTGGCGCGGCCTGGATTGCGGTGGGGGCGATCCAGATGATCATGGACGGTGGCGAGCCGATGCACATCGCCTGGCAGATCCTGCCGTATGCGCTGCTCACCTTCGGCGAGGTACTGGTGTCGGCCACCGGCATCGAGTTCGCCTACAGCCAGGCGCCGCCGTCGATGAAGGGCGTGGTGATGAGTTTCTGGTATCTGACCACCACGGTCGGCAACCTGTGGGTGCTGCTGTCGAACGTGGCGGTGCGCAACGCGACGGTGACTGCCCATATCGCCGATACTGGGCTCAGCGAAGCCGCATTTCTGATGTTCTTCTTCGCGGCCTTCGCATTTCTGGCAGCACTGGCCTTTGGTCTGTACGCACGCCGTTATCGCATGGTCGACAATTACCGTACTGCCTGAGGTCTGCATGATTACCCTGATCCTGATCGCCATCACCGGCATCGTCTCTTGGATGGCGTTCAATAACCGCAAGCTGGCCGACCGGCTGATCCTGTGGCCGCCGGCGCTGGACAAACAGCGCCAGTACGACCGCCTGGTGACCTACGGCTTCATCCACGCCGACCTGGGGCACCTGGTCTTCAACATGGTCACGCTGTTCTTTTTCGGACGGGTGATCGAGAGCGTGATGGCCGAGCTCACCGGCAGCGTGCTGACCTATCCGTTGTTCTATCTGGCCGCGCTGGTGGTGTCGATCCTGCCCAGCTATCTGAAGAACCAGAAAAATCCCAACTACCTGAGCCTGGGCGCCTCCGGTGCAGTGTCGGCGGTGCTGTTCGCCTTCATCTTGCTGCAGCCATGGACGATCATCCTGGTGTTGTTCATTCCGGCACCGGCGATCATCTATGCAGTGTTCTACGTCGGCTACAGCTTGTGGATGGACCGCCGCGGCGGCGATCGCATCAACCACAGCGCGCACCTGGCCGGTGCGGCATTCGGGGTGATGTTCATGCTGATCATGGAGCCGCGGGTGTGGCAGGTGTTTCTGGAGCAGCTGTCCAACCCACGCTTCGGCTGAACCCGGCGGGCGAGGCGGTTGCGCTGGCATAAGGTCGCCACGCTACCTGCAGTCGCATATTGATGATGGGCTCGTTGGGGCGCGGCGCGTCCGCAAGCGAATGGCGGTTGCAACAAGCGCCATTTGGTGCGTGACGGCTGCAGGTTGGAACGGACTGGGCCGTTGCGGGAAGCGGATGAGAAGCAGGCCTCGTAAGCCGAGCCAGGGCCGACGCGCATGCTGGCGTGGTCTTGGCAGATGACGGCGGTTTGCAAGAGGATCGCGCAGCCACGAGGCCGGTATGGATGCCTGGCATAGCCGGCATCTGCCGTCTGTTCGGATTTCAGGCAGACCGTCGGGACGCAGCCGACGGCTGCTCGCTCCATGCGATCAACGACTGCGCAGCGGACGACTAGACCGCCACCGCGCAGCGACACCAACTCATCAGGCCGCGTTGCGTTCCTGGTCCGCGCTGGAGGTCACGCCGTAGGCCTGCTGCAGGCGCTTGTACACCGTATCGTTGAGCTGCGTAAAATCCGGATTTTGGGTGTCGCCCTTAAGGGCGAACTGAAACAAGTTTTCCAGCAACGAGCTATCGCTGTCTGCGCTGTGTCCTGCGGAATCGTGGTTCATGCGGTGGCTCCTTCTTAGAGAGGCGAAGACGTTGGCGGCTTCCGCAGACCGGTTGCAGCCATTGCCTTCGGCTCAGCTATCGGCGTCTGCCGATCGAACTTGAGCGCGCTTTCAGCAAGCCTGGCGGCCCATCACAGCATCGGTTCACTTTCACGCAGGCGCGGCGTCGCGCTGGTCACACTGACGATCACTTCCTGCTTGGCGCAGACAATGAAAGAGGGGGCGTCAGTGCACGCAGAACACGAACTGTCACGGCAGCGTTTCAGCGTAGACACCGATGGACATCGCGCCGAACTGGCCTATCGGCGTGAGGGTGAGATCATGACCATTACGCACACGCAGGTACCGGACGCCATCGGCGGACGTGGTGTCGCTGCAGTGTTGGTCCAGGCCGCTTTGGAATATGCACGGCAAAACGGTTTGAAGGTGGCTCCTGCCTGCAGTTATGCCGATGCGTATCTTCGGCGACATCCGCAGTTTCAGGATCTGCTGGCCTGACCAGCGATGGCGTCTTCTCGTAACACGATTATTTCAGGGGAGTGGGCGGTAATGGGGCGGTTGCTTGGAGTGAAGGCAGTGCAGGGCTTGCTGGTGCTGGCCGTGTTGGCAGGCTGTACGCAGCGCGCACCGACAACGGCAGAGCCGAGCGAGCCTGCAGCCGAAGCAGCGGCCGCGACAACGCCGCCTGCAGAGCCGACCGTCGTGCAGAGCGGCCCGCTGGAAGATGCGATCGAACACGCACCGGCCTACATGGTGGGTATCAGCTACCCGCGCGGGCTGGATGCGTATCCTGAACTCACCGCGCTCATTCGCGGCTATGCGCAGGATGCGCGTGCCGAACTGATGCAGGCCGTGTCAGGCCTGGGCAACGACAAGCCGGCCGCGCCGTATGAGCTGTCGCTGGCGTTCGAGACCGTGTTGCAGACCCCCGACCTGATCGTGATCTCCGCCGACGGCAGCAGGTACACCGGCGGTGCGCATGCCGAGCCGCTGGTGGCGCGCTTCGTGTGGTTGTTCAAGGAGCGCAAGCAATTGACAGCGCAGGCGCTGATTCCGGACCCGGCGGGCTGGGAAAAGATCGGTGGCGAGGTGGCGACGCAATTGCATGCTGCAGCGACCCAGCGCGTCCAAGCCGATCGCGTGCCGGTAGAAGAGCAGGCCGAACAGGTCGCATCGGTTGATCGCATGATTGCCGAAGGTACTGCACCGCAGGTGGATAATTTTGCACAATTCGTGCCGGTGTTGAATGCGAGCGGGCAGATCGCTGCCGTGCGGTTTGTGTTTCCGCCGTATCAGGTGGGCCCCTACTCGGATGGCACGCAAACGGCAGAGGTCCCTGCTTCCACGTTAGTGCCTTGGGTCGCGCCGGAATATGCACATCTCTTCGCTCGCTGAGGTGTTGCGCCGGGCATGATGTGATTGAATGTCCCGGACATTTAGTAAGGTAATCGAACGGGTGATATGAGTAGTTTCGATCCAACCGCAAATCGCGTGGACCACACCTGCGTGCGTTATTCCGCCTTCCCGCGGGAGCCGGCGGTGCTGGTGAGACTGATCAAGCATCTTTACAAGCGGTTGCATACGCTCGCCTGCACGCGGCTCAAGCCGTATGGCATCAGTCCACCCGAATACGAAATTCTCATGATGCTCTATGGCACGCCCGAGCAATCGATCACCCCCACCGAGGTGGCCGAAGCTGCCAGCGAAAAGCCGGCCAACATCACCCGGCTGACAGATCAGCTGTGTGAGAAGGGTCTGATTGCGCGTGCCAGCAGCCCGGAAGATCGGCGCAAGATCGTGCTGACGCTGCAGCCCGCCGGCTTGGCCTTGATCGAAAGTCTGCTGCCCGATGCCTGCACGTTATTGCACGCAGAAACGGCCAGCATGAGTGAGGCCGAGCAGCTGCGTCTGGAGAAGCTGCTGAAGAAGCTGCTGGAGAGCGTGGACGCGATCCCGGAATGAGCATCGCCGGACCGTGCGACCACGGTCGTGCGGTTCGCGGTCAACTGCCGGTGCACGGTCTGCCAGCGCGGGGCCGCACGCGGCGACCGGGTCAACGCCAATGGTGCGCACGCGCGTTGCGTTCGCCTTCGGCATCGAGGGCCTGGCCGTCGATGCGGGCGTCGATGGCCTCCAACAAGGCTGCCGGCAGGGTGCTGGACGCCATGCGCAACTGGCTGTCGTTGCCCTGCGGCGGCAGCGGCGAGAGCAATTCGATGTGCCAGCCTTCACCCCGACGGCAGGCCAATCCAGCATGGCTGGATTGCAGCGAAAAGCTGCGGCAATAGCGGCCATCGTGCGCGCGAAAACTCAGACCCATGCGGACCTCGCCCGGTTGCTCGCCAGAAAGCTGGCGGTCCAGCGCCAGGGCGAGTGCACCGCTGGCATCCTGTCCTTGCTCGGCCAGCACTGCAGATGACGCAGGCTGCAGCGGCTGGTGTTGCCAGACCCAGAGGCCGATCAGCAGCGCGGCCGCGATCGAACTGGGCACCGCCCAACGCCGCGTTGCGTGTCGCCGCGCTGTAGGCACCGGCGCTTGGATGGGGAAATTTGCAGTGGCGGCAGACCTCTGCGGCGACGCCGGCGGGTGCTGTCGCGCCGCGTCCAGCAAGTGCGCCGGTACAGGCTCTTCGAGCACCGCTGCATAGCCGTTACGCAATCGCGCTTTCACCTGTTGCAGCTGACGCACGTCCGCAGCCCGCTGCGGATCGGCTGCGAGCGCGGCCTCGACCCGACCGGCCTGGTCGGGTGCCAAGGCGCCGTCTGCGTACGCCTGCAGAGTGGATTCGTCGATGTCCTTCACGGTGTGTCCTCTAATAACGCCTGCAGCGCCTCTCGGCCGCGTCCCAGGCGACTGGTCAGCGTGCCGATCGGGATCTCCAGGACCGCTGCGGCGTCCCGATAAGACAATCCCTCGATCAACACCAAGGCGATCGGCCACCGTTGCTCGTCGGGCAACTGTGCCATTGCCGCCTGTACCGCCATCCACTCCTGCTGACGCTCCATCGGGCGGTCGCCCACTTGTTCTCCTTCTGCGGCGCTGACGAACAGCTGGCGTCTGCGCCGCTGCGCGCGGACTTCATCGAGCCACGCGTGGCGGATGATGCCAAACAGCCAATAGTGCAGTGGCGTTTCCGGGCGCCACTGCGCGCAATGACGCAAGGCCCGTTCGATCGCCACCTGCAGCAGATCGTCGGCATCGGCCGGATGGCCGGCAATGGCGCGCGCGAAGCGCCTCAGGCGCGGTAGCAGTGCGCAGATGCCGTCGCTGACGGTTGCCACAGGGTCAAGCTCATTCATCAGCTATACGTCTGGCAAGGGGGTTTTCGTCCGTGCGCGCTGCAAGGCGTTCACGGTGCGTCTGCGGGGCGTGATTAGTGTGGCATGGCGTGCAACAAGCGACCATGGTGGGGTAGGCAATGGCGAAAATCCGTGTGATGCGTTGGTGCTGGCTCGCAGTACTGGGTGTCGGCCAGCCGGTGTCGGCGCAACTCGCGTTGCCCACTGCCGGAGGGCTGGGCAATGACGTGACGCAAGCCGTGCCGGCGCTGTCGGCCGCGCCGGATCGCCTGTTGCAGCAAGTGCAGGGCGATCTGCGGCAGTTACGCAGGCAGCGCCTGGATGCGCTTGTGCGTGCGCGAAGGGGCGATCTGGATCGCGATGCCGATGGCGCGATCGTGATGCGTGGTCAGATCGTGGCGTTGGCGCCGAGTCCAGCGGCCTTGCAGGCAGCGCAGACAGCCGGCTTCGTCGTCGCAGAACAACGCGGCTTCGATGCGCTCGGGTTGCGCGTGGTGGTGCTGCGCGCGCCACCAGGTCTGGCGACGCAACAGGCGATGCAGCGGCTGCGCGAGCTCGACCCGCAGGGCGAGTATGTCTACAACCATCTCTATAGCGAATCCCAGGCCGGCGACGCGTCCGCTGCCAAGGCGCCTGCCTTTCCAACTCAGGCCGATGCGGCGGCGGGGTTTCGTGTGGGGCTGATCGATAGCGGTGTGGACGCGGCGCATCCTGCGCTGCTCGGTGTGCAGGTACAGCGCTGGGGCTGTGATGGACGCGCGTCCGATCAGGTTCACGGCACTGCGGTTGCATCGCTGCTGGCCGGACGTGCGGTCACGCACGGGCCCATCGCTCGCACCTTATATGCGGCCGATCTGTACTGCGGTAAACCCAGTGACGGTGCAGCGGTCGAATTGGTCGCGGCGTTGGCCTGGATGGCGCAGCAAGGCGTTGCGGTGATCAATATCAGCCTGGTCGGCGCACCGAACCGACTGCTGGAGCGTGCGGTGGCAGCGCTGGTGGCTCGCGGTCATTTGCTGGTGGCGGCTGTCGGCAACGATGGACCGGCGGCGCCGCCGCTTTATCCGGCGTCCTATCCCGGCGTGATCGGCGTGACTGCAGTGGACACGCGTCTGCGTGTCCTGCCGGAGGCCGGGCGAGGTAGCCAGGTGGCGTTTGCCGCGATTGGCGACATGATTGCCGCCGCGCCCCAAGGACAGTGGAAACGGCAGCGCGGAACCTCTTTCGCTGCACCGCTGGTAGCGCGGATCGCGGCGCAATCCTTGGCGCAGCCCGATCCTCAGACCGCCGCTGCGCTGCGGGCGAAGTTGCAGCGCAGCGCGCACGACCTTGGCGTTAGCGGTGCGGACCCGGTGTATGGCTACGGCGTGCTGGGCGAAGAACTTCCGCTGCAGCGGGCGCCGGGCCGGTGAATGCCTCCTGTCTGCGCGCGGTCGCGGCGGGATGACTGCTTGCGTTCGGTTCGTATGGTTGGATGAGAGCCACAGATTGCCTGTGGCAGAGCAGGAGATGGCGATGAAGAACAAGACCTTGATCTCCAGTGCGGTGATGGTCGCGATGCTGTCGCTGTGCCCCGGCATGGCTGGCGCGCAGGCACTCGGCGGTGCCGGTGGACTCACCGGTACGGTGGGTGGCGCGGTCGGTGGGACGGGCGGCGCGACGCTCGGCGGTCACGTGGGCGGCGCTGGCACCCTGGACGCAGGGTCTACGGTTCAGCGCGGGCAGCGTGCGGTTGATGCGCAGTCGCGGCAGGTACGTGGCGCAGCGCAGCGCACGGCGGCGCGCGGCGCGGCCGCCGCTTCGGCGACCAAGAATGCAGCTGGCAATGCGGCCATGAGTGCGCAGACCATGGCCGATACGACGGCAGCCAGCGGCGTGGCGACAGCGCGTCATACAGCGCAGATGGCAGGCAGCGGCGCGAGTGGTGCTGTCGGTAGCGCACAGGCTGCCGGCAGTGCGACCGGTTCGGCTGGCATGCAGACGGTGCAAGGTGCAGCGGCCTCCAGTCGTGCCGGCACGCGAAGCACGCCTGCGCTGAGCGGTGGTGGTTCAGCTGGCGGCAGCGCATCGCACAATGCCAATGCCAACCTGAGTCCTTCGTCGGCGCGTGTGTCGGGCGGGGGCAGTGCATCCGGGTCTGGTGCCGTGCAGGGCGGCAATGGACAGGACACTGCCGACGGTTCGGTCGGTGCTGGCGTCGACGCCAGCGCTTCGGGCCAGGGACAGTAATCTGACCTGACTCCACGCGAGTGTGATGCGTGGCGGTGACTGCAAAGGCAGTTCGGCGGCGCCCGGTTCACCGGGCGCCGTTGTTGTTTGTGTGGTGCGTCAATGATCGACGCCACGAAGTTGAACGCACTGGGCGTGTCAATCGCACCTGCGCCCACGTCACGACTGCCCATGTGCCGGACAAGCCGCGTCAGCGCATCAACGCGTGGCTCGCTTTCTCCACTCTTTGGACGCCTCGTGCGCGCGGCAGAAACCCGCATTGGCGGAATTTGCGATCGAACGCGATCTGGGAGTGCGGTGGCGGTGCACTGCGCGCGCGATGGTCGGAGCATGCATGCGAGTATGCGGACACCCCTCTCCCATCGACGGGAGAGGGGGGCAGGCGTTTAGAGCCGGCCAACGAAAGTTGCGTCATCGCCGGCTGCTTTGCTCTCAGCGTTTGGGCGTTTCCGCTGTCTGGCTCAGACCGCGCTTTTCGAGCAATGGCTCGATCTGCGGCGCATGGCCGGCAAAGTTCTGGAACAGCTCCATCGCATCCACGCTACCGCTGCGCGAGAGCAGGGTCTTGCGGAAACGATCGCCATTGGCGCGGCTCAGGCCACCGTGCTGTTTGAACCACTGCTGGGTATTGGCGTCCAGCACTTCGGACCAGATGTAGGCGTAGTAGCCGGCCGCGTAGCCGCCCATGATGTGGCTGAAATACGGCGTCTTGTAGCGCGGCGGCACCGGCGCATAGGCAATGCCGTCCTGCTGCAGCGCCTTGGCTTCGAACGCCATCACGCCGGCGGCGTCGGGCACCTGGTTGGCGCTGACCTGATGCCAGTTCTGATCCAGCATCGCCGCACCCAGATACTCGGTGGTGGCAAAGCCCTGGTTGAACTTGGACGCGGCAATCACCTTGTCCAGCAAGGCCTGCGGCATCGGCGTGCCGTTCTGATAATGCTTGGCGTAGTTCTTCAGGATGGACGGCTCGTCGGCCCACATCTCGTTGACCTGCGAGGGGAACTCGACGAAGTCGCGCGGCACGCTGGTACCGGAGAAATACGGGTATTTGACGTCGGAGAACATGCCGTGCAGCGCATGCCCGAACTCATGGAACATGGTGGTCACTTCGTCCCAGGTCAGCAGCGTGGGCTGGCCGGCCGGCGGCTTGGGGATGTTGAGGTGATTGGCCACCACCGGCTTGAAGCCGGTCAGCTCGGACTGCGACACATAGGAGTTCATCCAGGCGCCGCCGCGCTTGGATTCGCGGGCGTACATGTCGGCGATGAAGATCGCCAGCTGCTTGCCGTCGGCATCGAACACGTCGTAGACGGTGATGTCGTCGCGATAGGTGGGCAGGTCGGTGCGCTGCTTGAAGGTCAGGCCGTATTCCTGGTTGGCCGCATAGAACACGCCATTTTCCAGCACGTTCTTCAGCTCGAAGTACGGCTTGAGCTGCGACTCGTCGAAGTTGTACTTGGCCTGGCGAACCTTCTCGCTGTAATACGCCCAATCCCAGGCTTCCAGCTTGAAGGTCGGCTTACGCGCGGCTTTTTGTTCCTTGTCGATCATTGCCTGCAGATCGGCGGCTTCGCGCTTGGCGTTGGCGACCGCGGCCGGTGCCAGTTTGCCGAGCATCGCGTTGACCGCTTCAGGCGTTTTTGCAGTCTGGTTTTCCAGCGAATACGCGGCGTAGGTGGGGAAGCCGAGCAGCTTGGCCTTGTCGGCGCGCAGCTTCATGATGCGCGACACCAGCGCGGTGTTGTCGTACTGGCCGCCATGGCTGCCGCGCGAGACCGAGGCATCGTAGATCTTCTCGCGCAGGTCGCGATTTTTCAGCTGCGTCAGTGGCGGTTGGCCGGTGGTATTGAGCAGCGCAATCAGGTACTTGCCATCGAGCTTGCGCGCCTTGGCCGCTTCGGCAGCGGCGGCGATCTGTTCTTCGGACAGGCCATCGAGCTGCTTGACGTCATCCACGACGACTGCTGCCGCATTGACCTCGGCCAGCACGTTCTGGCTGAAGGTGGTGCCCAGGTTGGCCAGCTCGGCATTCATCGCCTTGAGCGTGGTCTTGTCGGCATCTGAAAGCTTGGCGCCGTCGCGGACGAAGTCGCTGTAGTACTTCTCGACCAGCCGCAGGCCTTGTGCGTCCAGGCCCAGCTTGGCGCGTTGGTCGTACAAGGTCTGGATGCGTGCAAACAGCTTGCCGTTGAGCGAAATCGCATCGCGATGCGCTGCGAACTTGGCCGAGTAGTCGGCCTGCAGTTTCTTGCGTATGTCGTTGGTGTCGGCACCCACCAGATTGAAGAACACCGTGGTGGCGCGATCGAGCGTGGCGCCGCTCTTTTCCAGCGCGACGATGGTGTTGTCGAAGCTCGGCTTTGCCTTCTGGTTGGCGATCTTGTCCACTTCCTTCAATTGCTCGGCCATGCCGGCATCGAAGGCGGGTGCGAAGTCGCTGTCTTTGATCTTGTCGAACTGCGGGTAGTGCAGCGGCAGTGTGCTGTCTGCGAAAAACGGATTGGCTTGAGTGGCGGCCTGCGTGGTGGCGGGCGCGGCGATGCTGTAGGACGGCATGGCGAGTCCCAGGGAAGCGGCCAGGGCAAAGGCGAGACGGGTGGTCAAGAGGGTTGCTCCAAAGTGCGAACCGCCGAGGCTACCCCAGCCTGCCGGGACAGGCGTGTGACAAAAGACATGGCGGCAAGGTCAGCATGCAGCCAATCGGCGAAGGTAGGTGGACAAGGCCGAGCTCGACCGATGACCCGTCACAACGCGCGCGGGCGGCAGTGCCGCACTCCCGACAGCTGCGCTACGCTGCCGTTTCCCTGAGCACCCGAGTCCGGCATGAGCGATCTTTCCACGTTTGAATTCACCGACCTCGACGGTCGCACGCAGACGATGCGCGACTACGCCGGAAAGGTGTTGCTGGTGGTGAATGTCGCATCCAAATGCGGCTTTACGCCGCAGTACGCGGGCTTGCAGGCGTTGTGGCAACGCTACCGAGAACGTGGCCTGGTGGTGATCGGATTTCCATGCGATCAGTTCGGTCATCAGGAGCCGGGCGATGCGGCGCAGATTCGCCAATTCTGCTCGCTCGACTATGCGGTGGATTTTCCGTTGGCTGCAAAGATCGAGGTCAATGGCAGCGGCGTGCATCCGCTGTGGCAATGGCTCAAGCACGAACAGCGCGGCGTGCTCGGGTCCGAAGCAATCAAGTGGAATTTCACCAAGTTCCTGATCGGCCGCGACGGCCGTGTGTTGGAACGTTATGCGCCTACCACCAAGCCGGAAGCACTGGCTGCCGATATCGAGCGTGCATTGGACGCGTGATCTTGCACAGCGTCTTGCCTGGAGGACAGGTCCGCATCCGGGCGCGATGATGCGTTAGCGAGAGTGCTTCATCGGGGTCCAGGCGTGCACTCCATAGAGTGCACGCCGGCGACGTCATCTACGCAAACGCCGCATCGCGCTGATCATTCACGCGTGTCGCATCACTTCTCGACGAACGCACGCTCGAACACGTAATGCCCCGGTGTGCCGATGCGCGGCGAGGTCTGGAAACCGCGCGCGTCCAGCCACGTGCGCAGGTCGGCCAGCATCTGCGGGCTGCCGCAGATCATGAAGCGGTCGTTGGCCGGATCCAGTGTCGGCAACCCGAGCGTCTGCTGCATGCGGCCATCGGCCATCAGCTCGGTCAGCCGCCCCTGATTGGCGAACGCTTCGCGGGTGACCGCCGGGTAATACAGCAGTTTTTCGCGCAGCAGATCGCCGAGGAATTCGTGCTGCGGCAATTCGCGTTCGAAGTAGTCGCGGTAGGCCAGATCCTGCACGAAGCGCACGCCCTGGGTGAGGATCACCTTGTCGAAGCGCTCGTAGGTTTCCGGGTCCTTGATGATCGACAGCCACGGCGCCAGGCCGGTGCCGGTGCCCAGCAAATACAGGTTGCGGCCCGGGTGCAGGTCGCTGATCAGCAGCGTGCCGGTGGGCTTCTTGCCGACCAGTACCTTGTCGCCTGGTTGGATGTGCTGCAGCCGCGAGGTCAGCGGACCGTCCGGCACCTTGATGCTGAAGAACTCCAGATGCTCTTCCCAGTTGGCGCTGGCGATCGAATATGCACGCAGCAGCGGCCGGGTTTCGGTTTCCAGCCCGATCATCACGAACTGTCCGTTTTCGAAGCGGAAACCGGCATCGCGGGTCGTGGTGAAGCTGAAGTAGGCATCGGTCCAGTGACGGACCTCAAGCACCGTTTCGGCGCCAAAAGCGGAAGACATACCGGTAAGTGTCGTGGGAGGAGTACTGGTCAATTCTACCTCAAGCTGGCCAAATGAGATGAACTCTCATTTGGCTGGGAATGGAGAATCGGGAATCGGGAATCGGGAATGGGATGCAGTGCTGAAAGATCCTGGTTCCCTTTGGATCAGCAAGCTAGATATCTGCCAGCCGCCAGGAAGCCGCTTCTAACGATTCCCCAATTCCCATTCCCGATTCCCAGCCTCACCGATACCCCGCCGCCTGCAGTTCGAACAGCTCCGCATACCGCCCGCCCTGCGCCATCAGTTCTTCGTGGGTGCCGTTGGCTTCGATACGGCCCGCCGCCAGCACCAGAATACGGTCGGCCATGCGCACGCTTGAGAAGCGGTGCGAGATCAGTACCGCGGTGCGATTGTCCGACAGTTCCTTGAAACGCTGGAATACCTCGAACTCGCTGCGCGCATCCAGTGCGGCGGTGGGTTCGTCCAGGATCATCAGCTGCGCATCGCGCATGTAAGCGCGCGCGATGGCGATCTTCTGCCACTGCCCGCCAGACAGGTCCACGCTGTTCTTGAAGCGGCGCCCGACCAGCTGATCGTAGCCATCGGGCAGGCTGTCGATGAGTTCGCCGGCCATCGCGCGCTGCGCAGCGGCGCGGATGCGCGGCGTATCGTCCATTGCATCCACCTGGCCCACGCCGATGTTCTCGCCCACGCTCAGGTGGTAGCGCACGAAGTCCTGAAAGATCACCCCCAGGTTGGCGCGCAGATCGTCCAGATCGTAATCGCGCAGGTCGTGCCCATCGAGCAGGATGCGGCCTTCGTCGGGGTCGTACAGACGCGCCAGCAGCTTGACCAGGGTGGTCTTGCCGGCGCCGTTTTCGCCGACCAGCGCCAGCACTTCGCCGGCACGCAGTTCGAAATCCAGGTGGCGCACCGTCCACTGCTTGGCATCCGGATAACGAAAGCCCACGTCTTCGAACACAAAGCCCTGGCGGATCGGGCGCGGCACCGGCAGCGCGTTGGGACGTGAGCGGATTTCCGGCACGATGTTGAAGAACGAATACAGATCGTCCAGATACAGCGCCTGCCCTGCGACCTGCGAAAAGCCGATCAGCAATCCTTCCAGCAACTGCCGCAGGCGCAGGAAGCTACCGGCCAGAAAGGTCAGATCGCCGATGCTGAAATCGCCGCGCACCGTGCGCCAGGCGATGTAGCCATACGCCATGTAGTAGCCCAACGTGCCGAGCGCCGCCAGCAGTGCACCCCACAGTGCACGCTTGCGTGCCAGCGCGCGGTTGGCCTGGAAGAACTTGTCGGCCAGCCGACGGTAGCGCGCAATCAGGAAGCGGTGCAGGTTGAGGATTTTGACTTCTTTCGCCGTCTCAACGCTGGCGCCGACCTGGCGCAGGTAATCGAGCTGGCGGCGCTCCGGTGTCCACTGGAAGTTGAGCGAATAGCCCAGCGCATTGAAGTGCGCCTCGCCGATGAAGGCCGGGATCAGCGCCACCGCCAGCAGCACGATCAGCCACGGCGCATACACCACCAGGCCCACCGCCAGGCTGACCACGGTGATGGCGTCTTGCACCTGGCCGAACAGCTGGCTCATCAGGTTCATGCGGTTCATGGTCTGGCGCCGCGCACGATCCAGCTTGTCCTGCCGGTCGGGGTCTTCGAAATCTTCCAGATCCAGCTGCGCGGCATGTTCCATCAGCCGCACGCTGGCGGCGTTGTTGAACAACTCCGACAGCAGCGCATCGGCATAACCGACCAGCCGGCCGAGCAGGTCCGAACCGATTGCCAGCGCCAGTTCCAGCGCCAACAATTCCAGCAAGCGGTTCAGGCGCCCGCTGCCCAGCGCCTGCGTAAACGACTCGAACGCCGGCGGCTGGCCGACCAGGTGAATCGCCTCGTCGATGATCAATTTGCCGATGTAGAGCGTGGCCACCGGCATCAGCGCGCGCAGTACGCGCAGGCCAATGCTGCTTGCACTCAGCCAGCGGCTGGTCTGCCAGATCTGGCGCAGGAACGGGGGCAGATTGCGCAGCGCATCCAGGCGCTCGCGCAGGGTGGGGCCGGTACGGGGAGCGGTGGGCGCTTTAGCGCCGGAACGGGAAGCTGACATTGCGCTAGTGTGCCGCGCGCGGCGTGGGTGCGGGGTGTTGGGACGCTCGCCAACGGGCGGGCGAGGTGATGGCCACCACCGTGCCGGTGATCTGAGTCATCGCCTTCTGCGTGGCCGTGCCGCAGATAGGTCGGTTGCAGGGTGGTTGGCGGTATCGGCACCGCAGGACGGCGCCGGGCGTGTCCCGGTACGCGCGCCCGTTCCATCTATCAATCACTGTGATTGATGCCACATCCGGCCGCGCCCGCGGTTTGCTCTAAAATGCTCCGATTGCCCCCGCCAGCCGTAGAGCCAGCCGTGACCTCGATCAAGCAGGAAGACCTCATCCAGTCCGTCGCCGATGCGCTGCAGTACATCAGCTACTACCACCCGGTCGACTACATCAAGAATCTGTCGGCTGCCTACGAGCGCGAAGAATCGCCGGCCGCCAAGGACGCCATCGCACAGATCCTGATCAACTCGCGCATGTGCGCCGAAGGCCACCGCCCGATCTGCCAGGACACCGGCATCGTCACCGTGTTCCTGGAGATCGGCATGAACGTGCGCTGGGACGACGCCACGATGGGCGTGGAGGACATGGTCAACGAGGGCGTGCGCCGCGCCTACAACCACCCCGACAACAAGCTGCGCGCCAGCGTGCTGGCCGATCCGGCCGGCAAGCGTGCCAATACCCGCGACAACACCCCGGCGGTGGTCAACACCAAGATCGTGCCCGGCGATCACGTGGAAGTGATCGTCGCGGCCAAGGGCGGCGGCTCGGAGGCCAAGAGCAAGTTCGCCATGCTCAACCCGTCCGATTCCATCGTCGATTGGGTGCTCAAGACCGTGCCGACCATGGGCGCCGGCTGGTGCCCGCCGGGCATGCTCGGCATCGGTATCGGCGGTACTGCCGAAAAGGCGATGTTGCTGGCGAAAGAAGCGCTGATGGAGCCCATCGACATCGTCGACCTGCAGGCCCGCGGCGCGGCCAATCGCGCCGAAGAACTGCGCCTGGAACTGTACGAAAAGGTCAACGCGCTCGGCATCGGCGCGCAGGGCCTGGGCGGCCTGACCACGGTGCTGGACATCAAGGTCAAGGATTACCCGACCCACGCCGCCAACTTGCCGGTGGCGCTGATCCCCAATTGCGCCGCCACCCGCCACGCGCACTTCACCCTGGACGGCAGCGGCCCGGTGATGCTGGATCCGCCGTCGCTGGAAGACTGGCCCAAGCTCACCTACAACCCGACCAATGCGCGCCGGGTGAACCTGGACACCATCACCCGCGAAGAAGTCGCCAGCTTCAAGCCGGGCGAAGTGGTGCTGCTCAACGGCAAGCTGCTGACCGGCCGCGATGCCGCGCACAAGCGCATGATCGACATGCTCAACCGTGGCGAAACCTTGCCGGTCGATTTCACCAACCGCTTCATCTACTACGTCGGCCCGGTCGACCCGGTGCGCGACGAAGTGGTGGGTCCGGCTGGCCCGACCACCGCCACCCGCATGGACAAGTTCACCCGCCAGATGCTCGAACAAACAGGGCTGCTCGGCATGGTCGGCAAGTCCGAGCGTGGCGATGCGGCGATCGATGCGATCCGCGACAACAAGGCCGTGTACCTGATGGCGGTCGGCGGCTCGGCGTATCTGGTGTCCAAGGCGATCAAGGCTGCGCGCGTGCTGGCGTTCGAAGACCTTGGCATGGAGGCGATCTACGAGTTCGAGGTCAAGGACATGCCGGTCACCGTGGCGGTGGATTCCACTGGCGAATCGGTGCACAAGACCGGCCCGCGGCTGTGGCAGTCGCGCATCGGCAAGATTCCGGTGATGGTGGAATAACGCGTTACCGACCGACTACGCAGCCCGTCAGCAAGGCGGGCTGCGCCAGTTTGCGGAAGAGGCGCGCGGACACGTGGGTTTTTCCGCACGGTTTGCATCAGGCCGACGACCGTGCACGCCAGGGTGGTCGTCAGGCTTGGTTTGGAACGACGGGCCGACGGCACGCCTTGTCTGTTTGCTGCGGATGGCGGCGGCTGCCGTCTGCAGATCTAGTGCGGTCGGGAATGGAACATCTGCCACCTCTTGCCAGAGGAAGACCCGCGTTGCCCGAGGTAACCGGCTATGCTCGCCGGACAGGCCAGTCACGTTGAGGAGAACAGGAATGCTCCGAGTTGTCTGTATCGCGTTGTTGTTGTGTATGAGCCCGAGTTCGGCGGCGCAGCAACAAAAAGCACCCACGGTGTTGTTTCCCTCGCGCAACGACGCGCCACCGCCTGCTGCCCCGGTGCCGTTCGCAGAGCGTAAGCCGCTCAAGACAAACGACACCATGACAGGGTTCAACGGACCCTCGGCTGCGGAACGCTGCATCGCACAGTGCAACGACAGCGCCCGGCAATGCCGCGCCGACCGGCCCAGCGAGGCCAGTTGCAGCAGCAGGGCAGCACCGCGTGGAAAGCGCTGCAACGACGTACAGAATCCCGCGCAATGCGCCAACTGCATGGCGCAGGTCTTCGACTGCACCCAGCCAAAGCGACGACACTCGCTGCGAACCGCACAAGCTCGCCTGCCTGCGCGCCTGCACCAACTGAACCCGAGAACCCGCATGGCCGCGACGCTTTACCACACCCCCAGCACCGCTGCGCTGGTCGTCCACTGGCTACTGATCGAACTGGACGTTGCACACGTGCTGCACCCGCTGGATTTCGAATGCGGCGAGCAAAAGGCACCGGCGTATCTGGCGATCAACCCGGCCGGCGTGGTGCCGACCCTGGTGCTGGACGGGCAGGTGCTCACCGAGGCGGCTGCCATCGTCATGCATCTGGCCGATCTCTACCCGCACGCCGGGCTGGCGCCGCCGGTTGCTACGTCCGAGCGCGCGGCCTATTACAGGTGGATGTTTTTCTGCGCCAATACCTTGCAGCCGGCGTATCGCGCCTGGTTTTACCCGCACGAGCCGGCCGGCGCTGCCCACGGAGATGCGGCGCAGACCCAGGCACGCAACAGAATTAGAAGCGGCCTGGACCCAGGTCGGTGCGCATCTGCAGGCGCACGGGCCGTATCTGCTCGGGCAGACGCTATCGGCCGCCGATTTCATGCTGACCATGTTGATGCGCTGGTCGCGCAACATGCCGCGTCCGACCGATACCTGGCCGGCGTTGAAGGCGCATGCGCAGCGTATGAAGGCGCGTCCGGCGTTTCAGGAAACCTATCGCCGCGAGGGCCTGACGGACTGGACCTGAACCCGCAACCGCAGACCTTGAAATTCCGTTTGCATAATCTCTATCGGGGTCGTTCTACCGCATTCGCAACATAGTACGATCGCGACACCAACCAGAGAGCAGGGGCTCGTCCATGTCGCATTCCGCATCCCGCCGAAAATTGCTGCAATGCGCTTGTTGCGCACCGGTCGCGGCCGCTTTCGCGTCACTGCCGTTCGCCTTGCGTGCGGCGCCGTCCAAGAAAACCGATCTAAATGCCGACCAGGCGCTGCAGATTCTGCGTGACGGCAACACTGCATTCGTCGAAAACCGTCCCAGGACGGTGATCTCCGACAGCAAGCGTCGCCTGGAACTTGCGCTGGGCCAGACCCCGTTTGTCATTCTGGTGTCGTGCTCGGATTCGCGCGTGCCTCCGGAATTACTATTCGGCCGCGGCCTGGGCGAGATGTTCATCGTCCGCAATGCCGGCAATACCGTCGACACCACGGCGCTGGGCTCGATCGAATATGCGGTGAGCCAGCTCGGCGTGCCGCTGGTGGTGGTGATGGGACACCAGAGCTGCGGCGCGGTGGCGGCAGCCGTCTCGGTGGTGGAGCAGAACGCGTTTTTCCCGGGCGCGATCGGCGCCATGATCGAACCCATCGTCCCGGCCGTGCTGACCGCCAAGGCCAAGGGAGGCGACGATCTGCTGGCCGCCTCGGTCAAGGCCAACGTCAAGCGCACCGTCGACCGCCTGCGCGGCGCCTCCGAGCCGGCGCTGCTCGAACCCCTGCGCACTGGCGCGTGCAAGGTGGTCGGCGCCTATTACACCTTGAAGGATGGCAAGGTCGATTTCTTCGACGTTTGATCGTTCGCCCGGCGACAACGCTGCGCAAGGCGATTGCCCTGCGCAGCGGTCAGCGATGTCATCGAGCCGCGCCCGCATGCATCCGCCTCGCGCGCGGTTCGCATTACCCGACGCTCAGTCGATATAATCGTCGAAGGTCTTGCGACGACGGAATGGCATTGCATGCTGGTGGACGATGCCGTTGGGCACGGTTTCCAGCTTCATCACGCCGTATTCCTCCGGCCACGCATCGCGGTGCGGCGGCAGTTTGAAGGTGCCCATCAGCATGTCCACCACCGGCAGATGGATGGCGTAGTTGACGTCGATATAGTCCTGCTGCCGCGCATGATGCCAATGGTGGTAGCGCGGCAAGACCAGCACATATTCCAGCCAGCCGAAACGGATGCCGATGTTGGAGTGCGCCAGCACCGCCTGCAGGCCGACCAGGACCACATAGGCGTTCACTGCCGGCGTGGAAAACCCCAGGATCAGCAGCGGCAGCAGAACGGCGCTGCGGGTCAGCACGATTTCGACGAAATGGATGCGCGAGCCGGCCAGCCAATCCATTTCACGGCTGGAGTGATGCACTGCATGGAATCGCCAGAGCCACGGAATGTTGTGGTACGCGCGGTGCAGCGAGGCCTGCGCCATGTCGGCCACGAACACCGCGATCAAAAATTGTGCCCAGACCGGCAGCGATTGAATTGCGGTTTTCAACGCCGGAAACGCGGCCAGCCCGGCAATGCTGGACGTCGAGGCCGTCACCAGGATCAGGATGAACTGCACCAGCACATGGCTCATGAAGAAGTAGCCGATGTCGGTACGCCAGCCGGCGCGTAGCGGCGATAGCTTGCGCTTGCCCAGGTAGCGTTCCAGTGGAACGAACACCAGCGCCGAGAAGAACAGTGAAATGACGAACCAGTCCAGGCCCAGCGAATAGGGCGTCCGCCCGATGGTGTCGAACTGCACGTTGGTGCCGCCCGCCAGCACCGCCAGCGTGGCGCTGCCCACACCAATGGTCGCAATGCGCTTGTTGCGGTCGCGCAGGATGGCGAAGGTGCCCAGCATAAACGACGCCACCAACCCGATCAGCAACAGGTGCCGGGCGAACTGTTCGTTGTAGGCGGCGCGGAATTCGCGGCTGGTCAGCAGATCGGGAAAGTGGAAGCAGACCACGCCCATCAGGCTGAGTAGCCCGAGCATGGCCGAGGCATAGGCAAAAAACGATCGATTGGGCTTGGTCACGGGACATCCTGTCGGCTGCACAGCCAGGGATTGGCTGTTAAGGGAGTGTGATGTGCATGCTCCCAGTCCAGGACGCTTACCGCAAGTGATGCCGGCTCAGGACCGCAAGGGCACCCGCGCAGCCGCCAGCCCGGGCTGGCTCGGGTCCGGGCCGATCCAGCTTAGAACCACTCCAGCAACGACACGCCCAGGCCGATGTAGGTGGCCTTGTGGTTGTAGTCGATCATGCTTTCGCCGTAGCCGTCGAACACCTGCACGTGACCGCGCAGCAGGTTGGTGATCGGGAAGCCGTAATCCAATTGCACCGAGCCGTGCGAGCGGTCGCCGCCACGCAGCGAATGGCGTGCGATCAGCGCGAATTCGTGGCCGTCCTTGTTGTAGACCAGCGTCGCGTCGCCACGGCCCATGTAATCCTCGATGTCGGGATTGTTGTCGTCGGCGCGTTCTTCCTTGATGCGGAACCACGGGCGCAGGGTCAGTGCCCAGTTCTCGCGATCCAGCCCGAAGTTCAGGATCACCCGATTCCAGGAGCGCGACAGCGGGTCGTCACGCCCATTGGACATGTGATTGAGGCTGATGCCGCTCATGCGGCCCTTCCAGCCGAAGATGCTGTAATTGTTGCGAAATACCAGCATCGCTTCCGGCTCGTAATTGGTCTCACGGAACGGGCGCGACGCATCGGCGTTGTAGGCCTGCCAGCGCGAGCTCTGGGTGTAGCCCATCCAGATATCGCCGTTGTCGCCGAACAGGTCCTCGACCACCTTGGTCTTGAAGCTGAGCTGGAACTTGAGCTCGGTGCTGTCCAGTTGCTGCGGCGTGTTGACCGAGTTGACCGGATTCGGCGACTGCGGTGTGCGGTTGGTGTCGCTGGTCCAAAATGCCGGCAGCAGGTACACCGGCTTGTAACCGCGCAACTGGAAGGTGCCCAGTTTGGAGTCCTTGGCCAGTTCCCAGCGTCGGTCGAGCAACGAGCCGCGGCCGGCATTGGCCACTGCTTCTTCTTTCGGTTGCTCCTGGCCGTCGGCGCGGAAGAATTCGCCGGCCTGGCTGCGTGCGCGCGTATCGCCGGATTTGGCTTCCTTTCGCTTGGCCAATTGCGCTGCGGCATCCGCCTCGGCGGTTAGCTGCGGTGTGTAGCCCAGCGCCTTGTCGTAACAGGCCAGGCGTACGGCATCGGAAGTGACCGAGGTGCAGGCTTGCGGCGAGGCCGGCTGCGGTGCGATTTCCTGCGCATGCGCCAATGGCGCAGCGGCCAGGGCGATCAGCATCAACGGGCGGGTGCGGTGCTTGGACATGGGCAGTCTGGCCGAGGTAAAGGCGCCAGGCAGGCGCAGAGGCACGCATCTTAACGGTCGCGTCTGCATGCGCTGTGTGTACACGGTGGCATAACATTCGATTGGAGCGCTTCGCTGAGGCGCTCCTGGCAGGGCGCCGATGGGACCACGCATACGTGTGTGATGCGCGCGCGCCATGCGTGTCAGCTGGAGGACCGAAGGCGTTTACTACGTCGATGCCAGACCGACACCGTGGGCGCCACCGTCAATCGCGTCGAAAGCCCTAGAAAAACCAGCCGATCGCAAACACGCCCAGCATGCACAAACCCAGCGCCAGCTTGGTGGCAGTGCCCAGCATGATGCCGACCCAGGTGCCGATGCCGACCTTGGTGGCCTGGCCGGTCTTGCGCGTCTGGTAGTACTCGCCGATCCAGGCGCCAGCAAACGGGCCGACGAACAGCCCGATGGGCATGAAGAAAATGCCCGCAATGCCCCCGATCACCGAACCCCATAACGCCATTTTGCTGGCACCCACGCGCTGCGCCCCGTACAGCGTGGCCAAGAAGTCGATCAGGTACGACAGCGCGGTGATCAGCCCCAGCACCACCAGCGTGACCCAGCCGACATGGGTGAAATCGTCGGCCCAGGCTGCGACCAGCAGGCCGGCGAACACCACTGGCAGGCCGGGCAGGGCGGGCAGGATCACCCCAGCCAGGCCGATCAGCACCAGTGCTGTGGCCAGGATGTAGTAAACGACGGTGGTATCCATAATAGTTTAAAAATGTCCTAATTCAGGCTTGACAAAAAAGCGCAAGTGGTGCTTGAAAATTCATTTTGTGCGGGTTAAGTTGCAGCCGCTGCTGTTTGCAAAGGTCACCGTGAATCGTGGCCTGATGCGGCAGGTCCTTCCGATCCGCTACATCCTTGTACCTCGCTTCCTCCTTGCAATCACAGCCGCCACCGCTAGTCCATCACAGTGCCGTAGGGAGTCAGTCGAGATGTCCAACATCGAACGCGAGAAGGGTGTCGTGAAGTGGTTCAACGATGCCAAGGGCTTTGGATTCATCAGCCGCGAAAATGGCGAAGACGTCTTCGTGCATTTCCGCGCCATCCAGATCCAGGGTTTCAAGAGCCTCAAGGAAGGTCAGCAGGTCAGCTTCACGGTTGTGCAGGGCCAGAAGGGCTTGCAGGCCGATGCAGTGCAGGTGGTCTGAGACCGACGCACGGAGCGCGCCAGCCATCCAGCAGAAAGGCCCGTCACCGGGCCTTTCTGTTTTTCGCGGCGTTGTGCTTTCTCGGCGCTTTTGTAGTGAGTTTGACCAAGTTCGCGTGTTCTGCAGTCGGCAGGCGTTGCGAGCGGTGGGTTGCTGACAGCTCACACGTCGCGCTGGCTCGGTCAGGTCATCAACCAGATCCCGGTTGTATGGCACGCCCCGCCTGGCAAGGCGGTGGCAGCGCCTCCGCGCCGCCAAGGCGATGGATCAGCGCAGCACGACCTTGCCGTTGACCACGCGTACATACGCGTTCTCGCGCACGCCAGCCAGGTCGCGCTGGTTCACCACGATGACGCGGCCATCGTCCATGCGCACCTGCACGTCGAAGCTGGAGCTGGTGACGTTGTTCTGGATCGCGTTACCTGCCATCGCGCCGGCAGCGGCACCGGCCACGGCCGAGACGTTCTTGTTCCCCGTGCTGCCGCCGGTGTCCTTGGAAATCTGGCGGCCGGCAACGGCGCCCACGATGCCGCCGAGGACCGCACCGGTGCCGGTGGGCGCGGAGCGGGTCGGGCCGACTTCGTCGATCCGGGTCACGATGCCGCAATCCACGCAACGCTGCGTCTGCGAGTAGCCCTGGTCGTAACCGCGGTCGCCGCGGTAGTTGCCGTACTGCGGCTGCGAGGTGGCGCAGCCAACCAGGGTCGCGGTTGCAGCCAGGCCAATGACGAGCAGTCGGGTCTTCATGAGATCTCTCCGGGTGGTTCGAAAGGCGGTCGGGGCCGCGGCGACGTCATCCTGTGGTGGTCCAGGTGAACGGTCCGCCAACTGGATCACTGCAGGCTTAACGAAACCCGAGCGCCGTATTCATCGAACCTCAGCGAAAGTCGCGGTGACAGGCCTCGCAGGCATCGGAAATGCGGCCGTGCACCCGGACGATCGCCTTGCAATCGGCCAGCGGCACGCGTTGCGCCTGATCCAGGGCGGCACGCAGCGCCTGTGCGTGCTCGCCGAAGCGGCGGTCTTCGCCGATCTCGGCAAATGCCGGCTCGATGTCTTCGGCCAGCAGGCGCAGCGATTGCAGCCGCCGTTGTTGTTGCGCCGGTGCGCAGGCGGTACTTGCATTGGGCTGCAGCGCGCGCAACTGGTAGGCCATGACCTGCATCAGGCTGTCGGGCACCGGGTCGCGTCGCGCCTGTAAGGCGTTGACCACCATGACGGTGGCGACCAGGCCGATCAGCATGCCCAGCCCCAGCATGAACGCGTAGCGGGCCGCGCGGGATTGAGTGGGAGGCAGGGCATGCATGAGGCGGCTCCTGGGATGCAATGTTCGTCGCGGCGGCGTGGGCGCGCCCTGAGCGGGGCGCGTAAAATAGGCCGATGAAAGCACAATGGCGTGAACGCTTTGCCGGTATCGACCGGTTGTATGGGGTCGGCACGGTCGAGCGCTTGGCGGCGTGCCGCGTGGCAGTCGTCGGCATGGGCGGCGTGGGATCCTGGGTGGTCGAGGCGCTGGCACGCACCGGGGTGGGGCACATCCGGCTGATCGATGCCGACGATTTGTGCGTTTCCAACACCAACCGGCAGTTGCCGGCGCTGGCCGGACACTACGGCCGCAACAAGGCGCGCGCGATGGCCGAACGCTGCCTGGCGATCAATCCGGACATCCAGGCCGATGCGGTGGAGGCGTTCCTGACTTCCGGCAATATCGAAACGTTGCTGGGCGAGGGCTTCCATCTGGTGATCGATGCCTGCGACAGTTTTCGGGTCAAGGTGGAAACCATTGCCTGGTGCCGGCGGCGCAAGCTGCCGCTGTTGACCGTCGGTGCGGCCGGTGGGCGCACCGATCCCACCCTGGTGCGCGTGCGCGATGTCTCGCGGACCGAGCACGATGCGATGTTGGCGCTGATCCGCAAGAAGCTGCGCAGCGAATTCAACTTCCCCAAGAACCCGCAACGCTACTTCGGCGTGCCGGCGGTGTATTCGCTGGAAAACGTCAAATATCCGCAGGCCGACGGCAGCGTCTGCGGTATCCGCCCGCAGCTCGATGCCGATGCCACGCTCAAGCTGGATTGCGGGGCCGGTCTGGGTGCGGCCACGCATATCACCGGTACCTTCGCATTCGTGGCGGTAGGCAAGGCGCTGGAGATGTTGCTCAAGCCCAAAGCTGCCGCGGCGGCCCCGCCGGTTGAGGCGGTTGCAGCCTCGTGATCTCGGGCGCGCACTGCGCGGTCGTCGCTACGCGAGCGCACTGACGCACCGTCCGCGGTTAGTGCGGTAAGCCGAACAGGCTGCGTGCGTTGGCGGTGGTCTGCGCAGCAATGTGCGCCGCGTCTTCGCCGCGTAGTGTGGCGATGCAGTCCAGCACTGTGCGCAGATGCGCCGGTTCGTTGCGTTGGCCGCGCATGTTGACGTCGGGCTGATCCGGCGCGTCGGTTTCCAGCAGCAGGTGTTGCAGCGGCATGCTGGCCACCAATCCGCGCAAGCGATTGGCACGTGGATAAGTCACAGGGCCGCCCAGGCCGATCATGAAATCCAGTTTCCACAACTGTCGCGCCTGCTCGGGGCTGCCGGCAAAGCTGTGCACCACGCCGCGCAGGCCACCGACCGCTTTGATGCGGGCGATGACTTCCTCGGTGGCGCGGCGTGCATGCACGATCAGCGGCAGCTCGAACCGTCTGGCCAACTGCAACTGCCCATCGAAGTAGTCGCGCTGCGCCTGCGCATCCAGCCCGTCGACGAAAAAATCCAGACCGCACTCGCCGATCGCGCACGGCTGCTCGCGTTCTATCCATTCGGCCAGCAACTCCAGATGCGCCGGGCGGTGTTGATCCAGGAACAGCGGGTGCAGTCCGTAAGCAGGGTAGAGGCCGGGGGTCTGACTGCAGACCGCACGCAGGCCCGGCCAGCTGGCGGCGGTGACCGCCGGCACCACCTGCTGCATGACTCCTGCGGCCTGCGCACGCGTAATCACCGCCGGACGGTCGTGGTCGAACTCGCCTGCGTCCAGATGGCAATGGCTGTCGATCAACTGCATCAGTCGCGGCGCGCGGGTGTGGGCAATGGCGCCTTGCGGGTTTTCCAATTGGCCAGCAGCAGCGTGGTCAGGCCGAACAGCACTTCGTCCAGAAACGGGATCGGATCCGGAATGACCAAATCCACCAGGAACAGCGCGGCTGCCAGCTTGAACAAGGTGGGGTAACGCAGCGTGCTGGCCCACTCCAGCGCGCGTGCGGTCAAGGGATTGCGCATGCGAATGCTCCGTCTGTTAGAGATGCATGAAGTAACCGCTAGCTGAACTTAACCGTCGTGTTCATGAGCGAGGGCGTTTTCGTTCAGGGTTCGCGTGCTGGAATCACAACCGTCAACAACGCGGTGCGTCCGCAGGGAGCTGGTTATGAAGAGCAACACGACAACTATACTGGTCGCTGCTGGTGCCTTGCTGGTCGGCGGCGTGGCCACTGCCGCTTTCATGAATAACCGCCCGTCTTCCGGCGATTTTGTGGCCAATGGCCAGCCTGCGCCGCGTGGTCTGGAATATGCCGATGTGGTCAAGGTTGCCCCGATCACCCAGCGCGAGCCGCAGTACGCGCAGGTGATCAACAGCAATGCCATCCGCGAAACCACGACCAGCACCTCGCCGCGCGAAGTATGCCGCGACGTGGTGGTGCAGGAACGTCTGCCGGAGCGTGATGGCAATGTGGGCGGCACCGTGGCCGGTGCGCTCATCGGTGGCCTGATCGGCAACCAGGTGGGTGGCGGTAACGGCCGCAAGCTGGCGACCGCCGCAGGTGCAGTGGGCGGTGGCTTCATCGGTAACCGCGTGGACCGCAATCATGTGGGTGGACGTGTGGTGGATCGCACCGAGCGCCAGTGCCATACCGAAAATGCCAACTCCTCGTCCTCGCGCGTGGTCGGCTATGACGTGACCTACCGCAACGCCGATGGCACCACCGGCACCATGCGGATGGACAGCAAGCCGGGCGAGCGCATCTCGCTGGGCGACGCCGATAACGTGGTGGCCTACGACGTGACCTATCGCTACGACGGTTTCGAAAAGACCGTGCGCATGAACGACAAGCCGGTGAGCGAGCGTCTGCCGGTGGTCGATGGTCAGCTGGTGACCCAGACCGCATCGACGGTGGGGGACGCCAACATGCGTCAGGATGGTTTGAGCACCCGTCAATAACGGGCAGGCCACGCCGCACGAGATAACGCAGTAGTGAGAAAAGAGCCGGCATTGCCGGCTCTTTTCGTTGATGCCGTTCCCAGGCTGGGCGGCACCGCGCTGTGCGGCCTGCAACTGGCAGATAATCGGTCTCTCCTTGCGATGGAAGCCAACATGCCGGTGCGCCCTGATGACCTGTTCGACGTACGCGCGCTGCTCACCGACGAAGAGCGGGCGGTGCAGGAAGCGGTAGCGCGTTTCACCGACACGCGGGTGGTGCCGGCGATCGGCGATGCCTTCGATGCCGGGCGCTTCCCGCGCGAGTGGATCCCGGAATTGGCGGAACTCGGGTTGCTGGGCGCCAGCCTGCCGGTACGCGATGGCGGCGCGGGTCTGGGCGCGGTCTCCTACGGGCTGATCTGCCAGGAACTGGAGCGCGGCGACAGCGGGTTGCGCAGCTTCGTCAGCGTGCAGTCCTCGCTGTGCATGTATCCCATTCACGCCTATGGCAGCGACCAACAGCGCCAGCGCTGGCTGCCGGAGATGGCGGCAGGCCGCGTGATCGGCTGCTTCGGCCTGAGCGAGGCGCAGGGCGGGTCGGATCCGGCCGCGATGACCACCCGCGCGGTGCGCGAGGGCGACGGCTGGCGATTGAGCGGCGCCAAGATGTGGATCACCAACGGCAGCATCGCTGGCCTTGCGATCATCTGGGCGCATACCGACGATGGCGTGCGCGGGTTTTTGGTCGAAACCGACAGCGCCGGTTTCAGTGCGCACGAGATCAGCCACAAGATGAGCCTGCGTGCGTCGGTCACCTCGGGTCTCTTTCTGGAAAATGTGTTCGTACCGGAGCAGATGCGGCTGCCGGAGGCGGCCGGCTTGAAGGCGCCGCTGAGTTGCCTCAACCAGGCGCGCTACGGCATCGCCTGGGGCGCGATCGGCGCGGCAGTGGCCTGCCTGCGCGAGGCGCTGGCCTATGCGGGCGAGCGTATCCTGTTCGGGCGGCCGCTGGCGGCCACGCAGAGCGCGCAGATCAAGCTGGCCGACATGGCGCGGCGGAATTTCCACCGCCCAGCTACTGGCCTTGCAGCTCGGCCGCTTGAAGGAGGCCGGTACGCTGCGGCCGGAACAGATCTCGCTGGCAAAGTGGAATAATTGCCGCATGGCGCTGGATGTGGCCCGCGAGTGCCGCGACCTGCTGGGAGCGGCCGGCATCACCACCGAGCATGTGGCGATCCGGCATGCGCTGAACCTGGAATCGGTGATCACCTACGAGGGCACCGAGACCGTGCATCAGCTGGTGGTGGGACGTGCGCTGACAGGACTCAATGCGTTTTGACGAGGAATGGGTGTTTGATCAGCAAGGATGTGATGCAACGCCTGCGCGGCGTCTTCTGGACCGTTTGTTCGCTAGCCTGCATGGGCATCGTGCCAGCGCAGGCCAGCGAGGCGCCACGCATGGCGCCGACGCCAGACTGGGTGGTGGCGGATGCCGTGCCCGACAACGTGCCCGGCGCCACCGCGCTGCGCTATGAGCTGGTGTCCGACCAGGTCGATCTGACCGGCCGCGTACCGCAGGCGTACCGCCGGCTCAGTTACACCGTTCAACGCGCCAAGAGCCTGGAGGAAGCCGGGCAGATTTCCATCGACTATCAGCCGCAATACCAGCAATTTGAACTCAACAGCCTGGACGTCTGGCGCGCCGGCAAGCGCATCGACATGCGCACGCAGGCGCACTACGCAAAATTGCGGCGCGAAAGCGGCCTGGAGAATGGGTTGATCGATGGCGCGCTGACGCTGTCGATCACCTTGCCGGACCTGCGCGTGGGCGACCGTGTCGACTATGGCGTGACCATCAGCGGCAGCAACCCGGTGTTCGGCAAAGGCTATTACGACGTGTTCGAGGCACGCTACGGCGTGCCGCTGGGCGAGCGCCGGGTGCGGGTGCGCTATCCCGCCCACATGCCGCTGCAGTGGCGCATCAGTGCGCCGGGGTTCGGCCGCAATGTGCGCACCGCCGATGGGGTCACGCTGCTGAACATCGGCGCCAGCAACGTCGCCGCGGTGCAGGAAGAAAAACATGCGCCGGACGATGTCGACCCTTATGGTTTGATCGAAGTGTCCACCGCTGGTAGCTGGGGCGCGGTGGCGGCCTGGGCGGCGCAGCTGTATCCGGGGTCGTTCAAGGACGCGCGAGTGGCTGCCAGCATGGTGCAGAGCCTGAAATTGCACAGCGACGACCCGCAAGGTGCGTTGCTGCGCGCTGTGGCGTTCGTGCAGGGCGAGATCCGCTACGTCGGCCTGGACATGGGCGAAAACTCGCACGCCCCGCACCCGCCCGAAGTGACGCTGCGTAACCGCTACGGCGACTGCAAGGACAAGGCGACGCTGCTGATCGCACTGCTGCAGCTGGCGGGTATCCGTGCCGAGCCGGTGCTGGTCAACAGCGACAAGGGCCACGGGCTGGAGAAGCGGCTGCCCAGCCCGTACGCCTTCGATCACGTGGTGGTGCGTGCGCATCTGCCGCAGGGAGAGGTGTGGGTGGATGCCACGCGCGACCGCGAAGACGGTCCGTTGGCGCAACGTCGGCCGCTACCGTTCGTGCGCGGATTGCCGGTGCTTGCAGGGCAGGACGCCTTGGTCGACGTCCCGGCGCCGATGCCGGCATTGCCGCAAATCGAAGTGAACGAAGAGGTCACCATTTCGCTGCGCAAGCCGCAGCGCTGGGCAAGCTTCTCGGTAGACACCGTCTATCGCCAAGGCCGCGGCGACCGTGTCGCCAGCAACTTCGACGACGATGGCGCGCAGACCGTGGGCGAGCGCTATCTTGAATTCATGCAGCAGTACTACACCGCGGTGACGCAGGTACGCGTGCCGAGTATCGATGATGCAGACGCGCTGAGTGTGCGCACGCACGAGGCGTACCGGCTGGAGTGGCCGGCCGAGGAGGGCGATGAGCTGGGCTTTCCGTTGTTCCAGCTCGGCGAGTGGATGGACGCGCTACCCAGGGAGGCACGCAAAGGACCCTTGGCGTTGGCCGGCCCGCAACTGGCGCGGCAGACCGTGCGCGTGCAGAGCGACCCGGCGACGCAAGTGAAGGCGCAGACGCAGGTGATCGCCAATCCGTGGTTCCGCTTCTCGCGCAGCATCGCGATGCGCGACGGAAAGATGGTCATCGTGGGCGAGTGGCAGCGCTTCACCGACCGTATTCCGGCCAACGGCGTGGCACGTGCGGCCGCCGACATGGAACGTGCGCGCGACCTGCTGTACTTCAATCACGATCTCAAGCCGCAACGGCGCGCCCAGCCGCCCGACTGGCGTGCGCTCAGCTACCCGCTGGCCGGCTTGCTCGCCTTGCTGGTGCTGCTGCTGGCGTGCTTTTTCTGGTGGCGTGGTGGTGGGCTGGGCGGAATCGTGTTCGATCCACATGCCACGGTGACGCGGATGCCGCAGCACCCCGGTCTGCGTCGGAGCGCCTGGGCCGCGTTTGCGACGACCATGCTGCTGTCGGCCTGGGTGTGGTTGCACGCGCTGCCGTGGTGGGCCAAGGCCGGCGGCGTCGTCACTGTCGTCGCCATCGGCTTGCTCGGATGCGTGCTGCTCAAGCAGATCTTGCGCTGGATGGGCAGCAGCGCCCAACTCGCGCAGGTGCTGCCGGCCGTGGTCGCGCTCAAGGGCCAGGTGGCGTTGCTGCGCAACGGCGCGACCGATCCGGCCGGGATGGCGCAACTGGCGGCGTGCATCTTGCTGCTGATGCTGGGCGGGCTGTGGTGGTCGGTGTGTTCGGTGCAGGCGGTGGCCGCTGCGAGCGGCTGTGCGTGCACACGCGCCTTCGGTGCCTGGGCGCTGACGGTGTCGGCACTGGGCATCCTGATCGCCGCGTTGAGTGTGCCGGTGGCGGTTGTGGCATTCGCCTGAACTCGCTCGACGCGGCAGCGCACGCAAGCGTGGCATCGGCGTGCCGCTGCTGCGTGCAGGGCTTTGCAAAGGCACGCGGGGCTGTGACACTGCCAGCCCCTCGTTGCTGCCGCGGAGCCCGCCAGATGTCGACCGTGCGTCCCCCGTTGACCGTCCATGGCATGTCCAGTTCCGGCAACTGCTACAAGGTGCGCCTGCTGCTGGAACAACTGGGCAGCCGCTATCACTGGGTCGAGGTGGACAGCGTGGCCGGGCAGACCCGCACCCCTGAGTACCTGGCCAAGAACCCCAACGGCAAAGTGCCGATGGTGGAGCGCGACGACGGCCGCGTGTTGACCGAATCCAACGCGATTCTGTTCTGGCTGGCAGAAGGCACCCCGTATCTGCCCACCGACGCGTGGCAGCGCGCGCAGGCACTCAGCTGGATGTTCTTCGAGCAGTACAGCCATGAGCCGTATGTGGCGGTGGCACGTTTCATCAGCCTGTGGACGCCGCGCGATGCCGCACGTCGTGCCGAATTGCCGCAGCTGCGTGTGCGCGGCGAACAGGCGTTGGCGGTGATGGAACAGCACCTGCAGCAGCACGCCTGGTTCACCGCCAGCGACTACGGCATCGCCGATATCGCGCTGTTTGCCTACACCCATTGCGCCGAGGACGGCGGTTTCGATCTGGAGCGTTGGCCGGCGATCACCGCATGGTTGCAACGCGTGCAGGCGCTGCCGCGCTTCGTGCCGATGCCGGCCGCTGCGTTGGTGTCGGCATGAGCCGTCTGCGCGATCTGCACTGTGCTAAGGGCCGCAGGGCTGCGTGCTCGACGGACGTCTGTCTTCACGTTCTTCCATCGGTATCGGCATTCGTCCTGCGCTTGCGCGGGCGGGCGCTGCGCGTGGTGAGTGTCGGCGACGCACGCTTACCCGCTGCCGGCCGGCAGGAGCACTGACGATGTGTGGATTGGCAGGAATATTGCTGGCCTCCCCGCGCCTGCACGGCGAACAGCTCGATGCGCTGGTGCGGCCGATGGGCGCGGCCCTGCGCCATCGTGGCCCCGACGATGCCGGCACCTGGTGCGATGCGCAGGCCGGCGTGGCGTTGGCGCATCAGCGCTTGAGCATTCTGGATCTGTCGCCGCTGGGCCATCAGCCGATGCGCTCGGCCGATGGCCGCTACGTGCTGGCCTACAACGGCGAGGTCTACAACTTCGCGCAGCTGCGCGCGGCGCTGGCCGCGCTCGGGCATCGCTTCCGCGGCCACTCCGATACCGAGGTGCTGTTGGCGGCGGTGGTGGAGTGGGGGCTGGACGACACCCTGACCCGCTGCAACGGCATGTTCGCCATTGCGTTGTGGGATGAGCGCGACAACTGCCTGTTCCTGGCCCGCGACCGCGTCGGCAAGAAACCGCTGTACTACGGTTGGGCCGGCGACACATTGGTGTTCGGTTCCGAGCTCAAAGCCTTGTGGCAGCACCCGGACTTCGACAACGGCGTGGATCGCGATTCGCTGACGCTGCTGCTGCGGCTGGGGTATATCCCAGCGCCGGCCTGCATCCACGAGCACACCTTCAAGCTGATGCCGGGCCGGGTGCTGCGCCTGGATGCGCAAACTGTCGCCGCCGGTGCGGCCGCGCATCGGCCCGATCAGGCGCAGCAACCGTTCTGGAATGCGCGCGAGGCGATGCAGCGTGCGTTGGCGACGCCGTTCACCGGCACCGACGCGCAGGCCGAAGAACAGCTGGACGGCGTGCTGCGCGATGCGGTGGCGCTGCGCATGGTGGCCGACGTGCCGGTGGGTGTGTTCCTGTCCGGCGGCACCGATTCGTCCATCGTCACCGCGATGATGCAGGCGCAGAGCGCGCAGCCGGTGCACACCTTCAGCATCGGCTTCGAAGGCTCGCATCACGACGAAGCGCCGCTGGCGCGCGAAGTGGCCACGCATCTGCACACCGACCACACCGAGCTCTATGTCAGCGGTGCCGATGCGCTGGCGGTGGTGCCGACGTTGCCGGACATGTTCGACGAGCCCTTCGCCGACGCCTCGCAGGTGCCCACTGCGCTGGTGGCGCGGCTGGCGCGCGGCGGGGTGACGGTGGCGCTGTCCGGCGACGGTGGCGACGAATTGTTTTTCGGCTATGGCCGCTATCAACGTGCGCTGCGCAACTGGCGCATGCATGGCCTGGTGCCCGGCCCGCTGCGTCGGCTGATGGCGCTGGCGGCGCGCAGCAATGGCGAGTCCTCGCGCACTGGTGGGCTGGCCGCGTTGGTGGCCGACGCCGGCGCGCGTGGCATCGGCGATATCTACCGCAACCGCATTTCGCGCTGGCGCGACCCGGCCGCGGTGGTGCTGGGCGGCACCGAGCCGGACAGTTTCTACAGCCTGGCAGACCCGCTGCACGGCTCCGGCACGCCGGCCGACGCGATGATGCTGGCCGATTTCGCCGCGTATCTGCCCGACGATCTGCTGTGCAAGGTGGACCGCACCACCATGGCGGTGGGGCTGGAAGCACGCGCGCCGCTGCTGGACTGGCGCGTGGCCGAATTCGCCTGGTCGCTGCCGCTATCGCTGAAGTACCGCGACGGGGTCAGCAAGTATCTGCTCAAACGCGTGCTGTGCCGCTACCTGCCGGATGCGATGGTGTACCGCGGCAAGCGCGGTTTCGGCGCCCCGGTCAGTGCCTGGCTGCGCGGCGATCTGCACGGCTGGGCGGACGACCTGCTGGCGCACGGCGCGCTGCAGCGCGAGGGCGTGTTCGCCGCCAACACCGTGGCCGGACTGTGGCGCGACTTCAACGGTGGCGAGCGCAAATGGCATACGCATCTGTGGACGGTGCTGATGTTCCAGGCCTGGCAGGCGCATTGGCGCGAGCAACGCGCGGCGATGACGCGCTGATCTTGGTCAACGCGTGGATCTTGCGCGCGGCGACCAACCGCTGCGCGGCGTGCGAGACCGCGCTGCAGTTACTGAGTTGTTCGTGACGCTTGGACTGCCGCTCGGACATCAGGCCGGGTAGGGGCGTCAGCGCCTTGCAGACGGAGACGCCGCCGTTTGCGTGCCGCTGCGGTTGATCGACCGGCAGCCTGCACTTCACCGGCTCTGAGCATCGCGCTGAGTAGGGTGGGGCCCTGTTTCCACGGAGCGTCTCCATGAGCAAAGTCACCATCGCCGTGCTGGTCGGCAGCCTGCGCGCAGAGTCGTATAACCGTCAGCTGGCGCGCGCGCTGGAGCATCTAGCCGGCGACAAGGCCGTGTTCGAGTATGTCGAGATCGGCGATATCCCGCTCTACAACCAGGACCGCGATGGCGATTACCCTGCCGAGGGCACGCGCCTGAAGCAGCAGATCCGCGCGGCCGATGCGGTGTTGTTCGTGACGCCCGAATACAACCGCTCGATTCCCGGCGTGCTCAAGAACGCCCTCGACACCGGCTCGCGCCCCTACGGCGATAGCGCGTTTCCCGGCAAGCCGGCAGCGGTGGTGGGCATTTCGGTCGGCGCGATTGGCACCGCTACCGCGCAGCAGCATCTGCGCAACGTACTGGCGTATCTGGATATGCACGTGCTCGGCCAACCGGAAGTGTTCCTGCAGTACAAGGACGGCCTGTTCGGGCCGGACGACCAGATCGCCAACGCCGACAGCCGCAAGTTCCTGCAAGGCTTTGTCGACGCGTTTCTCGGTCTGGTCACGCACCTCAAGCAGTGAGTTGATCACAGCGTTGTCCTGGCGGGCGCGCGTTCGCCAGACAGCCTGCTCATTGCGCCAAAAGCCACGCAGGGCAACGGTCGCGGCTGTTGCGACGGCGCTCGCGTACAAGGGTGATGCACTGACTGTCCACCAGTTATCCACAGAGTTGTGCATGGTCGTCGGCGCCCTTGATGACTATGCTTCCTGCCCTCGTCTCCCCGCGTCAGGTTTGTCCTTTCATGTCCGCTCGTCCTGGTTTCCGTTCCAAGCGCAATCGCGATCGCGACGACGACGATTATGATCGTCCCGAACCGCGTCTGGATCAGTTGCGGGTGCCGCCGCATTCGGTCGAGGCCGAGCAGGCCGTGCTGGGTGGCTTGATGCTGGCGCCGGATGCATTCGACCGGGTCAACGACCAGCTCACCGAAAACGACTTCTACCGACGCGACCACCGGTTGATCTACCGCGCCATTCGCGAATTGAACGAAAAAGATCGTCCGTTCGACGCAGTGACCCTGGGCGAATGGTTCGAATCGCAGGGCAAGCTGGAGCAGGTGGGCGATGGCGCCTACCTGATCGAGCTGGCCAGCACCACGCCCTCGGCCGCCAATATCGCCGCATATGCGGAAATCGTGCGCGACAAGGCGGTACTGCGGCAGCTCATCGAAGTGGGCACCACCATCGTCAACGACGGCTTCCAGCCGGAAGGCCGCGAGAGCGTGGAGTTGCTCGCATCGGCGGAAAAAGCGGTGTTCAAGATCGCCGAAGCCGGCGCGCGCGGGCGTACCGATTTCGTGGCGATGCCGGGCGCCTTGAAAGACGCGTTCGAAGAGCTGCGCAACCGTTTCGAAAACGGCGGCAACATCACCGGCCTGCCGACCGGCTACACCGACTTCGATGCGATGACCGCCGGCCTGCAGCCGACCGATCTGATCATCCTGGCCGCGCGTCCGGCGATGGGCAAGACCACACTGGCGCTGAATATCGCCGAATACGCTGCGATCAAGTCCAAGAAGGGCGTTGCGGTGTTTTCGATGGAAATGTCGGCCTCGCAGCTGGCGATGCGTCTGATCTCTTCCAACGGCCGCATCAACGCGCAGCGTCTGCGTACCGGTGCATTGGAAGACGAGGATTGGGCGCGCGTCACCGGCGCGATCAAGATGCTGAAGGAAACCAAGATCTTCATCGACGACACGCCGGGCGTGTCGCCGGAAGTGCTGCGTTCCAAGTGCCGCCGGCTCAAGCGCGAACACGACCTGGGCCTGATCGTCATCGACTACCTGCAGCTGATGTCGGTGCCGGGCAACAGCGAAAACCGCGCGACCGAAATTTCGGAAATCTCGCGTGGTCTCAAGGGCCTGGCCAAGGAACTCAACGTGCCTGTGATCGCGTTGTCGCAGCTCAACCGCTCGCTGGAAACGCGTACCGACAAGCGCCCGGTGATGGCCGACCTGCGCGAATCCGGCGCGATCGAGCAGGACGCGGACATGATCGTCTTCATCTACCGCGACGATTACTACAACAAGGAAAATTCGCCGGACAAGGGCCTGGCCGAAATCATCATCGGCAAGCACCGCGGCGGCCCGACCGGCTCGTGCAAACTCAAGTTCTTCGGCGAATACACCCGCTTCGACAATCTGGCGCACGACTCGGTGGGTAGCTTCGAGTAACGGCCTTGCGACCGCTCTGTAGGCGGTTGCAGGTGGCAGTTGGACGTCAGTGGCGCCGTGTAGCACACGCCTTGGCTGTTAGCATGCATCTAGGTGTTGTCGCGACGGTAACGCCTCAGCAAGCCACTGCGACGCAACGCTTGCCGATGCGCCCGCACGTCGAGCAAGCCGGGCATCGCGCCATCGTTGCGCCGGCTGGCTTATGCTGCGCAGCCTCACCGCTGCCGCCGAGTTCGTATGTCATACGCCATCGTCTGGTTCCGTCGCGATCTGCGTCTGGAAGACAACCCGGCCTTGCAGGCTGCACTGGATGCTGGGCACCAGCCGATTCCGCTTTACATCGACGCGCCGCACGAAGAGGGCGAGTGGACACCGGGCGCGGCCTCGCGCAGCTGGCGGCATCGCTCGCTTGCGGCGCTGGATGGGAGCTTGCGTGCGCTCGGCAGCGGCCTGGTCATTCGCTCCGGCAACAGCGCGCAGGTGCTGGATGAGGTGATCGCGCAGACCGGCGCGGTGGCGGTGTACTGGAATCGCAAGTACGAGCCAGCCACGCAGCCACGCGATGCGCAAATCAAGCGCGAATTGCGCGAGCGCGGGATCGAGGCACAGAGCTGCAATTGCGCATTGCTGTTCGAGCCGTGGCAGCTGTCCACGCAGCAGGGCGGCCCGTACAAGGTATTTACGCCGTTCTGGCGCAATGCGTTGACGCAGTTGCAGCTGCCCGACACGAAGCCGGCGCCGCGCAGCCTGCCGCCGCTGCCTGCGACGTTGAAGACCGAAGCGCTCGACACGCTGCAGTTGGTCCCGCGCGTGAACTGGGACCAGGGCTTCTGGGAGCACTGGCAGCCCGGCGAAGCCGGCGCGCATGAACTGCTGGAGATCTTCATCGACGGTGCGCTCGACGGGTATCGCGAAAATCGCGACCGGCCTGATCGTGTCGGCACCTCGCAGCTGTCGCCGCATCTGCACTTCGGCGAGATCGCGCCGTGGCGGATCGCCGCTGCGTTGAACGCACAGCGCAACGCGCGCAACGGTGCGGAGATCGATGGCTATATCCGTCAGCTGGGCTGGCGCGATTTCGCCTATCACCTGTTGCACCATTTTCCGGACACCACCAACCAGAATCTCAATCCGCGCTTCGAAGGGTTCGACTGGGCCAAGGCCGATCCGGTCGCGCTGCAGGCCTGGCAACGCGGCCGCACCGGCATTCCCATCGTCGATGCGGGCCTGCGTCAGCTCTGGCACACCGGCTGGATGCACAACCGTGTGCGCATGATCGTTGCCAGTTTTTTGTGCAAGCATCTGCGCGTCCACTGGATCGAAGGCGCGCGCTGGTTCTGGGACACGCTGGTCGATGCGGACCTGGCCAACAACACGCTGGGCTGGCAGTGGGTGGCCGGCACCGGTGCCGATGCCGCGCCGTATTTCCGTGTGTTCAATCCGGTGACGCAGGCGGAAAAGTTCGATCCGCAAGCCACCTACATCACGCGCTGGGTGCCCGAACTCGGCAAGCTGGCAGTGAAGGAGCGCTTTGCGCCGTGGCAGCATCCGTTGTCGCTGGCACGCCTGGCGCCGGAGTACCCGCGCGCGCCCATCATCGGGCTGGCCGAGGGGCGCGATGCGGCCCTGGCGGCGTATGCGAAGACACGCGGGTAGCGCATCTGCGTCGAGTAGGTGCGTTGCTGCGGATAAACGCGCAAGCGCTTTTGCGCCGGGCTGCCACAGCGATCGATGCACTGTCGGCGCAGCTGGTTTGATCGGCGTGTGATTGGAGTCCGGTGTGGTCGTCTCGGACTCCGATCTTTCGAAGACGTTCGGACTCCGATCTTTCGAAGACGTCAGGTCAGCGCGCCGTCTGTAGTGCAGGCGTTCAACAGCCGAGATTGTTTACGCCGTTTCTGTTGCCGGATGGCTGCGGGCACGCGCGCTGCCGCTCGGTTTCGCGATGCGTGCTGTCGAAAACGTTTTCCTGAATGGTGAGCCTGCTGCGGGCTTTTCATGCGCGCTTTCATCATGTGCCAGTCGCGTGGCGCTGTTTATCCTCGCCCACACGATTGAGTGCCGGACGATCCGGCGAATAGGAGAACACCATGTCCATAGCAGCCACCAAGAGTCTTGCCGTTGCGCTGGCCAGCGCCATTGCGTTGTCCGCCTGCGCGACCGGCGGTTCGTATGTGCAGCGCGATCAGTACGGCGACCAGACCCAACAGCAGAATCGCACCGGGCGCAACGCGCTGATCGGTACGGCCATCGGTGTGGCTGCCGGCCTGCTCACCGGCGACAGCGCCACCGAACGCCGCCAGCACGCGATGATCGGCGCCGGTATCGGTGCGCTGAGCGGTGCGGCCGTGGGCCAGTACCAGGATCGCCAGGAGCGCGCACTACGTGAGCGCACCGCCAACACCGGCATCGACGTGCAGCGCCAGGGCGACAACATCACCTTGAACCTGCCGGACGGCATCACCTTCGACTTCGGCAAATCGGCGTTGAAGCCGCAGTTCTATGGCGCGCTCAACGGCGTTGCCTCGACGCTGCGCGAATACAACCAGACCATGGTGGAAGTGGTCGGCCATACCGATAGCGTCGGCAGCGATGCAGTGAACCAGCGTCTGTCCGAAGAACGCGCCGGTGCCGTGGCGCAGTACCTGACCGCGCAGGGCGTGCAGCGCGAGCGCATGGAAACCATGGGCGCCGGCAAGCGTTATCCGATTGCCGACAACAGCACCGATGCCGGACGTGCGCAGAATCGTCGCGTCGAAATCCGCCTGATTCCGTTGCGCGCGGAAGGCGCTGCCAGCGATACCGGTATGCGTTGAGGGCTCGCATTCATGCGGCGCACGGCGAGTGATTCGCCAGCGCCGCAGTCATGAAGCAGGCCGCGAAAGCGGCCTGTTTTCATGGTGTCGACTGAAAATTCGCAGAGCGAAAAACGTGCTGTCTGCTAGCGTCAGTTCCTCCTCTGCGCGTCCCCTCACCCGCCCTTTGGGCCCCTCCTCCCGGTGGAGAAGGGGTAAGCGAGGCATCTTCAGAGCGTCATCTCAGTCTGGCTTACGCAGTTGCGTGTTCCAGAATGCGCTTGCCTTCCGCACGCTGGGCTTCCAGTTCGACTTCCACCTCCGCCTCGCTGTTGGCTTTTTGCGCAGCCAGCCGGGCAGGGCATTGCGCCATCATGTAGTCGGCGTCGAAGTTCATCCGCGTGACCAGGAAATCCACGAACGCGCGCACCTTGGGCGAGACCAATCGACCGCCGGCAAACACGGCATTGAAATCCACTTCCGGCCCGGTCCAACCAGCCAGCACGCGACGCACCAGGCCCGATTGCACGAAGGGTTTGGCCATCACGTCGCCGGTCAGCAACAAGCCTTCGCCGCACAGCACCGCACCGTTGAGCGCTGCCGTATCGTTGGCCACCATCAGCGGATTGACCGGGAAATCGCGCACATCGCTGCCGTCGCTGAGCGACCAGAAAAAGCGGTTGTTGTGCACGTTGCGGTTCTTGCGCAAGGCGAGCGTGCGGTGGAATTGCAGTTCGTCCGGGTGCAACGGTTCGCCATAGCGTTCGATGTACGACGGGCTGGCGAACACCTGCGTGCGCAAGCTGCCGAGCTTGCGTGCCACCAGATTGGAATCGGGCAGGGCGCCGACACGCAATGCCAGATCGGCTTCGCCGCCGATCAGGTCCAGTTTCTCGTTGCCCAGATGCATATCCAGCTGGATTTCCGGATATTGCGCATGGAATTCGCCCAGCAACGGCGCGATCCAGGTGATGCCCAGCGAATACGGCACGGTGAAACGCAACCAGCCGCGCGGGCCGGATTGCAGTTGCCCCACCGCGCTTTCGGCTTCTTCCAGCTCGCGGGCGATGCGCTGGCAATGTTCGTGGTAGACCGAGCCGGCTTCGGTGAGACCGATGCGGCGTGTGGTTCGATGCAGCAAGCGCGCGCCCAGGCGCGTTTCCAGCTCCTGCACCTTGCGGCTGACGGTGGTCTTGGGGAGGCCAAGCGCGTTGGCCGCGGCGATGAAACTGCCTTGTTCGACCACCTTGACGAAGATCAAGGTGTCGTTGAGATCGTGAGTCATGGATTGCCTTCCGGGGGCGCAGGAGGAATTAGACCGCTTACGGGACGATTATTCCCCTAAATCCGGACTAATCAAGTGCTGCTTTGAGGCCTAGCTTATGCAGCATCCCTTCAACGCAGGAGCACGGCCATGTGGTTGTGCGATGTTTTCGGTTTGCCCTCCAGTACCCGCAATGCGATTGAAAGCGCATTCGATCCGGTCATTTCCGCTGGAAATCGGCCTCGCAGCAGCGTTTCGCACGAATTCTTCAGCTCGCCACGGCGGCAGGCTGGCGGCGCGCCTGCACAGCGGACTGGACTGCAAACGCGCTGGGCACAGCGTGGAATTGTCCCGATCTCGGGAGTGAAAGTCCCATGATTGGGATGGTCCAATCCGAAACAGCCGTCATCGGTGGCGCCGGGAATGTGGGCGCAGGCGTCGTTGCCGCGCTGCTCGACGCCGGTATGCCGACCGTGGTGATTGGGCGCGATGCCACCAAACTCGCCGCGCTGCGCGCGCAGCATTGGCACTCGCCATTGCTGGACACGGTGAAAGGGTCGGTTGGCGACGATGCCTCGGCGCAAGCGCTGGCCATCGAACTGGCACAGCGCCAGCGGCCGCTGGCGGCGGTGATCGCCAGCCTGGGCAGCCCGCTCAAGGCCGGCCGCCTGCTCGACCGTCCGATCGCCGCGCTGCGCCGCCGGATGGAGCGCGATGTGTTGCCGCACCTGGCTGCTGCCCGTCACTTGTTGCCGCTGCTGGCCGAAGCCGATGGCGGCGGGCGTTACGTGTTGCTGGGCAGCCCGTGCGCATTGCGTGCCTGGTCCGCGCACGGCGATATGTCGATTGCCGCGGCCGCCACCCGCATGCTCGCTCAAGTGCTGCACGAAGAAGCCAAGCCGCTTGGCGTGCGCGTGCACCTGCTGTCGGTCGAGCAGCCAGTGTGTACCCCCGGTCGCAGCAAGGACGTGTGTCCGGAATGGATCCGCGCCGTGGATCTCGGTCGCGCCGCCGTTTCCCTGATCGCCGGGCCCGGCCAGCCCGGACAAGCCATCGTGACCGTCAGTCGTCGCCCCCAGGCCGCACCGTCGGCGAGCCGGCTGGCTGGTCTGCAAGTTCCCATCCCCACCCGAGAGATTTCCCCATGATCACGAACGCCCCCCCGTTCCGTTTTCCCTTGCGTACCGTGTTGGCGGGCGCCGTGCTCGCGGTCGTGCTGGCCGGTTGCGGCAGCAAGGCTGCCGAGACCGGCGCACCGCCGCCGCCCAGCGTCAGCGTCGCGCCGGTGTTGATGAAGCAGATCAGCCAATGGGACGAATTCAGCGGCCGCATCGAGCCGGTGGAAAGTGTCGAGTTGCGTCCGCGCGTGTCCGGCTACATCGACAAGGTCAACTACACCGAAGGTGCGGAAGTGAAGAAGGGCGATGTGCTTTTCACCATCGACGAGCGGAGCTACCGCGCCGAGTTCGCGCGTGCCAATGCCGCGCTGGTCCGCGCCCGCACCCAGTCCACGTTGGCCCGTAGCGAGGCGGCACGCGCGCGCAAACTGTCCGAGCAGCAGGCCATCTCCACCGAAACCTGGGAGCAGCGCCGCGCCGCCGCCGATCAGGCCGATGCCGATTTGCAGGCCGCCCAGGCGGCGGTGGACACCGCCAAGCTCAACCTGGATTGGACACGTGTGCGCGCACCGATCGACGGCCGCGCCGGGCGTGCGATGGTCACGGCCGGTAACCTGGTCACCGCCGGCGACAGCGCCAGCATGTTGACCACCCTGGTGTCGCTGGACAAGGTGTTCGTCTATTTCGATGCCGACGAAGGCACCTTCCTGCACTATGCGCAGATGGCCCGCAACGGCGAGCGCCCGGACCAACGCGGCGGCGAGTTGCCAGTGCGTATCGGGCTGGTCGGCGAGCAGGGTTTCCCGCATACCGGTCGCGTGGACTTCCTCGACAACCAGGTGACTCGCAGCACCGGTACCATCCGCGTCCGCGCGGTGCTGGATAACGCGCAGCGGCAGTTCACGCCGGGGTTGTATGCGCATGTGCAGCTGCTGGGCAGCGGCCAGTTCAAGGCCATGCTGGTCGACGAAAAGGCCGTGCTCACCGACCAGGACCGCAAGTACGTCTACGTGGTGGACAAGGACGGCAAGGCGCAGCGCCGCGATGTGGAGCTCGGCCGCAGCGCCGATGGTCTGCGCATTGTGCGCACGGGTCTGGCGGCCGGCGACCGCGTGGTGGTCGACGGCGTGCAGAAGATCTTCATGCCCGGCATGCCGGTCGATGCCAAGACCGTGGACATGGCACCGGCGGCGGACAAGCGCACCGCTTCCAACTAGGTCTCGCCAACGCACGTTGCGCGCAGTCGCGCCTGTCCGGTGATTGCGCACCACCTGCCACGGCTGCACTGATGTATCGCTGCATCGCAAACCATGACCGCCGGTCTCCCCGTCAGGCCGTCCGGGGCTGTTGTGCCGCGCCGCCGCCCGGCGGCAACCTCTTTCAGGACCACCCCAATGGACTTTTCCCGTTTTTTCATCGACCGGCCGATCTTTGCTGCGGTGCTGTCGATCATCATCTTCGCGGCCGGCCTGATCGCCATGCCGTTGCTGCCGATCAGCGAATACCCCGAAGTGGTACCGCCGAGCGTGCAGGTGCGCGCGGTGTATCCGGGCGCCAACCCCAAGGTCATCGCCGAGACCGTCGCCACGCCGCTTGAGGAAGCCATCAACGGTGTGGAAAACATGATGTACATGAAGTCGGTGGCCGGCTCCGATGGCGTGCTGGTGGTCACCGTGACCTTCAAGCCCGGCACCGATCCGGACCAGGCACAGGTGCAGGTGCAGAACCGCGTCAGCCAGGCGCAGGCGCGCCTGCCCGAAGACGTGCGCCGGCAGGGTGTCACCACCCAGAAGCAATCGCCGACGCTGACCATGGTGGTGCATCTGACCTCGCCCAAGGGCAAGTACAACTCGCTGTACCTGAGCAACTACGCGTTGCTCAAGGTCAAGGATGAATTATCGCGCCTGCCTGGCGTGGGCCAGATCCAGATCTTCGGTGCAGGCGACTACGCCATGCGCATCTGGTTGAATCCGGACAAGGTGGCTGCGCGCGGGCTCACTGCCAGCGACGTGGTCGCGGCGATTCGCGAGCAGAACGTGCAGGTTTCCGCTGGCCAGCTCGGCGCAGAACCGATGCCGAACAAGAGCGACTTTCTGCTGTCGATCAATGCGCAGGGCCGTCTGACCACCGAAGAAGAGTTCGGCAACATCGTCATCCGTAGCGGCAACAGCGGCGAGATCGTGCGCTTGAGCGACGTGGCGCGTCTGGAGCTGGGCGCCGGCAATTACACCTTGCGTTCGCAGCTGGACAACCAGAACGCGGTGGGCATGGGCGTGTTCCAGTCGCCCGGTGCCAACGCGATCGAATTGTCCGATGCGGTGCGCGCCAAGATGGCCGAGCTGGAAAAGCAGTTCCCGCAGGACATGGCCTGGTCGGCGGCGTATGACCCCACCGTGTTCGTGCGCGACTCCATCAGCGCAGTGGTGCACACCCTGCTGGAAGCGGTGTTGCTGGTGGTGCTGGTGGTGATCCTGTTCCTGCAGACCTGGCGTGCCTCGATCATTCCGTTGCTGGCGGTGCCGGTGTCGGTGGTGGGTACGTTTGCCGCGCTGTATTTGCTGGGTTTTTCGATCAACACGCTGAGCCTGTTCGGGCTGGTGCTGGCGATCGGCATCGTGGTCGACGACGCGATCGTGGTGGTGGAAAACGTCGAGCGCAATATCGAGGAAGGCCTGAGCCCGTTGGCGGCTGCGCATCAGGCGATGCGCGAAGTGTCCGGGCCGATCGTCGCCATCGCACTGGTGCTGTGCGCGGTGTTCGTGCCGATGGCGTTCCTGTCGGGCGTGACCGGTCAGTTCTACAAGCAGTTCGCGGTGACCATCGCCATTTCCACGGTGATTTCGGCGATCAACTCGCTGACCCTGTCGCCGGCGCTTGCAGCCATGCTGCTCAAGGCGCATGACGCGCCGAAGGACGGCCCGTCGCGGTTGATCGATCGGTTGTTCGGCTGGTTGTTCCGCCCGTTCAATCGTTTCTTCAACAGCAGCTCGCACAAGTATCAGGGTGCGGTGTCGCGCAGCTTGAGCAAGCGCGGTGCGGTGTTCATGGTGTATCTGTTGCTGCTGGTCGGCACGGGTTTCATGTTCAAGATCGTGCCGGGCGGCTTCATCCCGACCCAGGACAAGCTGTACCTGATCGCCGGGACCAAACTGCCGGAAGGTGCGTCGCTGGAGCGCACCAACGAGGTGATCCGCCAGATCACCCAGATCGCACTGCAGACCGATGGCGTGGACCACGCGATTGCGTTCCCGGGGCTGAATCCGCTGCAGTTCACCAACACGCCCAACACCGGCACGGTGTTTCTGACGCTCAAGCCGTTCAGTCAGCGCACCCGTAGCGCGTCGCAGATCAATGCGGAAATCAATGCGCGCATCAGCCAGATCCAGCAGGGCTTTGCGTTCGCTTTCATGCCGCCGCCGATTCTTGGCCTGGGGCAGGGCTCGGGCTACTCGCTGTACATCCAGGACCGTGCCGGTCTGGGCTATGGCCAGTTGCAGAGTGCGGTGAATGCGATGTCCGGCGCGATCTCGCAAACGCCCGGCATGCAGTACCCGATCGGCACCTACCAGGCCAACGTGCCGCAGCTCGATGCCAAGGTCGATCGCGACAAGGCCAAGGCCCAAGGCGTGCCGCTGACCAACCTGTTCGACACGCTGCAGACCTATCTGGGCTCGTCGTACATCAACGACTTCAATCGCTTCGGCCGCACCTATCAGGTGATCGCCCAGGCCGATGGACAGTTCCGCGATAGCGGCGAAGACATCGCCAACCTGCGCACCCGTAATGCCAATGGCGAGATGGTGCCGATCGGCAGTATGGTTACGCTGGGCCAGACCTACGGTCCGGACCCGGTGATCCGCTACAACGGCTACCCGGCCGCCGACCTGATCGGCGAAGCGGACCCGCGCGTTCTGTCGTCCACCGAAGCGATGCACAAGCTGTCCGGCATGGCGCCGCAGGTGCTGCCCAACGGCATGAACATCGAATGGACCGACCTGAGTTATCAGCAGTCCACCCAGGGCAACTCGGCATTGATCGTGTTCCCGATGGCGGTGCTGCTGGCGTTCCTGGTGCTGGCCGCGTTGTATGAAAGCTGGACGTTGCCGCTGGCGGTGATCCTGATCGTGCCGATGACCTTGCTGTCTGCGTTGTTCGGTGTGTGGCTGACCGGTGGCGACAACAACGTGTTCGTGCAGGTGGGCCTGGTGGTGTTGATGGGCCTGGCGTGCAAGAACGCGATCCTGATCGTGGAGTTCGCCCGCGAACTCGAAATGCACGGCAAGGGCATCGTCGAAGCCGCGCTGGAAGCTTGCCGCCTGCGTTTGCGCCCGATCGTGATGACCTCCATCGCCTTCATCGCCGGCACCGTGCCGCTGGTGTTCGGCCATGGTGCCGGCGCCGAAGTGCGCTCGGTCACCGGTATCACGGTGTTCGCCGGCATGCTGGGTGTGACCTTGTTCGGCCTGTTCCTGACCCCTGTGTTCTACGTGGCGCTGCGCAAGTGGGTGACCCGTCGCGGTCCCGCTGCACCGGCTGCCGTTTCGCATGATGCCGTCAAGGCGTGATCTACCCAATCCCTCACTTTTAAGGACTGACACCATGAGCAACACCAAGATCGCACTGGTTACCGGCGCCACCCGCGGCATCGGCCTGGAAACCGTTCGTCAACTCGCACAGGCCGGCGTGCACACGCTGCTGGCCGGTCGCAAGCGCGACGATGCCGCCGCCGCCGCACTCAAGCTGCAGGCCGAAGGCCTGCCGGTGGAAGCGATTCAACTGGACGTCAACGACGATGTCAGCATCGCTGCGGCGGTCGGCACGGTGAAGGAGCGTCACGGCCACCTGGACATCCTGGTCAACAACGCCGGCATCATGATCGACGACATCCAGCGCAAGCCGTCCGAGCAAAGCCCGGACATCTGGAAGCGCACCTTCGACACCAACCTGTTTGCGGTGGTCGGCGTGACCAAGGCGTTGCTGCCGCTGCTGCAGCGCTCGCTGGCCGGTCGCATCGTCAACGTGTCCAGCATCCTCGGTTCGTTGACCCTGCATAGCCAGCCCGGCTCGCCGATCTATGACTTCAAGGTGCCGGCCTACAACGCGTCCAAGAGCGCCTTGAACAGCTGGACCGTGCATCTGGCCTACGAGCTGCGCGACACCTCGATCAAGGTCAACACCATCCACCCCGGCTACGTCAAAACCGACATGAACGGTGGCGAGGGCGAGATCGACATCGAGCAGGGCGCGCACAGCAGCGTGCAGATGGCCTTGATCGATGCGCACGGCCCCACCGGCAGCTTTACCCACCTGGGAGACACCTTGCCATGGTAAGAACATTGCTTGGTGCGGCGCTGGCCGCGCTGGTGCTCAGCGGTTGTGCGGTGGGGCCGGATTACCGGCCCGACCCGCCGCCGTCGGTCACGCTGCAGGGCGCGCAGGATGCGTCCTTCAGCGCCGAATCGCCGGTCGGCAGCTGGTGGTCGCAGTTCGACGACCCGGTGCTGGAACAGCTGGTGCGCGATGCGTTGTTCGCCAATCACGATCTGCGCATTGCAGTGTCGCGGGTGAAGCAGGCGCGTGCGGTGTTCGTGGAGCGTCGCCTGGATCAGGCCCCGCACATCACCGCGCAGGGCAGCTTCGATCGGCGCGAACAGCAGCAGGTGATCGCCGGCAATCAGCGTTTCCTCACCGAACAAACCACGCTGGGCCTGGACGCGGCCTGGGAGCTGGATCTGTTCGGTCGTCAGCGCCGCGCCTCGGAAGCGGCACGCGCCGATCTGGACGCCGAGCAGGCCAACCTGCAGGACGTGCAGGTCACGGTGGCGGCCGAGGTGGCAAGCAATTACTTCGAATTGCGCGGCACCCAGAAGCAGCTCGATGTCTCCAAGCGCACCCTGACCAATCTGCGCGACACCCAGAAGCTCACGCAGACGCGTTGGGACCTGGGCGCCGGCAGCGAGCTGGATGTGCAGAGCAGCCTGGCGCGGTTGAAAGCCATCGAAGCGGATATTCCGTTGCTGGAAACCGCCGAGGCGCAGTACCGCCACCGGCTGGCCGTGTTGCTTGGCCAACAGCCCAATGCGCTGGATGCCACCCTGGTCGCACGCAGCATGCCGGCGTTTGCGCGCCCGTTGCCGCTGGGCGATACGGCCGGATTGCTGCGCCAGCGCCCGGACGTGCGTAGCGCCGAACGCCGGCTGGCCGCAGCCACCGCGCAGGTGGGCGTGGCCACGGCCGATCTGTTCCCGCGTATCAGCGTCAGCGGGTTTGTCGGCTTTCTGTTCGGCGATGCGGCCAGGTTGACCCAGGGCAATGCCAAGGCCTGGTCGATCACCCCGTCGATCAGCTGGGCCGCGTTCGACTTCGGCACCGTGCGTGCACGCCTGCGTGCCAGCAAGGCGCAGGCCGACGGTGCGCTGGCGCAGTACCAGCAAGCGGTGTTGTTGGCGCTGGAAGACACCGAAAACGCGTTGATCGGTTATGGCCGCCAGCAGGCGCGCCTTGGCATCGTGGTGGAGCAGGCCAATGCCGCGCGGCGTGCCGAGCAGCTGGCGCAGATCCGCTACCGCGAAGGTTCGGAGGACTTCCTGACCTTGCTGGATGCACAGCGCACCCAGCTGGCGGCCGACGATGCCTTGGCGCAGGCCGAGGCAGCAGTGAATGTCGGCGTGGTCGGCGTCTACAAGGCGCTCGGTGGTTGGAAGCAGGACCAAGCGCCTGCGGCACCGGTGGCGGTGGTCAATCGTTGAACGATGCAGGCGGGGCGGCCGATGGGTTGCCCCGCAGTGTTGGCTGTCGCGTCAGGGCGATAGGCCGCTGGCTGTGATCCAACCCGTCTGCGCGTGACCGTTAGCGAAATCGGCCATGCATCCGAGGCCGGGAGTTCGCTCACCTCGGCTGACACGCGTGCTGCCAACGCTGTCGGCAGCGCAGTCGCATTCGCCACCGATGCTGTCGATCCAGCTGCCACGTGCGTCTGCATGCGCAGCCGCGTGTACGCGTACTGGTAGCGCTTACTCGGCAACCCGCACGCTATCGCGTCCGCTGTTCTTGGCCAGATACAGCGCTGCATCGGCACGCGAAAACCAGTCCTGCCAATGCGTCTCGCCGTCGTGGCGCGCCGCACCCAGCGAGACGGTGATGCGCCCTCCCGGGCCACGCAACCCATTGCGGATCACTTTGCGCAAGCGTTCGGTAGCCGCTTCCAGTTCCGCCAGCGACCCCGCACGCAGTAGCACCACGAATTCTTCGCCGCCAAAGCGGAACACCTGATGCGGGTCGCGCACTTCGTAGCGCAAGATGGTGGCCAGATCCGACAGCGCCGCATCGCCTGCGGCATGCCCGTACAGATCGTTGACCTCCTTGAAATGATCCACATCCAAAATGATCAGGCTGTTGAGCCGATCCTGCGGTTGACGCTGATCGATCTGATGGGTGAGGGCGCGTTCGAGCATGCGGCGGTTGGGCAAGCCGGTCAGCGCATCCAGCGAAGCCAGCTCTTCCAGATGCACGCGGTCGTCCTGCATCCGCAGCGAAAACGCGTAGCCCACCGCCAACGTCACCAGCGTGACCGCGATCGTCGAAATGCCCTGGCCTGGGCTCACGATCAAACCCGGCAACAACAACAAGGCCGCCAGCAGTGGCAAGCTCAACAACACTGCGCGTTGCGGCCCGCACAAGAAATAATTGGTGGCCAACACCGGGAACAGCCAGGGCAGGGCGCTGTCTCCACCGGTCCAGCACGCGGTCAGGCACCCGCCGACATTGATCGACGCCAGCCACAGGCCACCAGCGCCGGTTTGTTCTGCGCTGCGCATGTGCCAGCCACGCCATACCGCGAGCAAGCCCAGCGTCGTGGTGACCAGGCAAGCAATCGCCTGACCCGTCATGGCCAGGTACACCGCATAGAGGCAAAGCAACAGCGCAGTGATTGGCCCAAGCATCTTGATGATGCCAAGGCGGAAATCCCGCCGCAGGTGGAGGATCACAGGGAAGGTTCTGTCGGAGTCGGCAACATTATCGGCCGGGTGTCGTCAAAGTTGAGCGTGTGTTCATCTGCGCGCCGATTGGAAAAATGAAGCGTTGCAGCGCAAGGCTTCGCACATTCTTGACGGCCTTGCCGCAACCGTATCGTCTTTGTCGTCGGAGTTTGACATGCCCACCCGCGAAGAACTCGAAACGCGTCTTGACGCGTTGCAGGAAGAGCTGCCGCAGTTGTCTGCAGAGGAAGATGCGGACTTCGATTACCTGGATTTTCAGGCGCGTGCAGACGCGATCCTGCGCAGTGCCGCGCAGGACGATGCAGCGTTTGTACGCACGCGCATCGACGATATGTTGACCGGCGCCGGCCTGATTCCCACCGACGATGCTGGCCATGCCTGCGGCTGATGCCCCGCCTAAGTGTGATTTTGTATGCTCAATAGAGCATCACTGTAATGCGCGAATGGGTGCGTGACGCTGGCATCGTCGCGCAGGCGCTCACGCCCAGAGCCGCCAGGGGCAAGTGCGTGACGCACACGCGAGAATCCACCACGCAACCAATGCCTCTGCAGGCGGCCAGCGAAGCATGCTTGGCCGTCTGCGTTCAGACCAGGGCGGCAAGCACGTCCGCGCTCACGACCTGATTGCGGCCATTCTGTTTGGCGCGATACAGCGCCTCGTCTGCCCGTCGCAGCAACTGCGCCACGTTGCCGGCGTGATCGGGGAAGCTCGCCACGCCGAACGATGCGGTGACCTTCGGTCGTGAGACGCCATCGCCCATGACCTGCAAGGCCTCGATGCCGGTGCGCAGCTTCTCGGCCATCATGCAGGCGGTGGGCAGATCCACTTCGGGCAGGATGATCGTCAATTCTTCGCCGCCGTACCGGCAGCAGATGTCCTCGCCACGTGTCTGCGACAGCAACAACTCCCCGATGGCCGCCAGCACGCGATCGCCGCCGCCGTGCCCATGCAGATCGTTGAACTGCTTGAAGTGATCCACATCCAGCATCAGCACAGACAGTGGCAGCAACCGACGCGTACAGCGCGCCAACTCGTGATTGAGCGTCTCTTCCAGATAGCGGCGGTTGTACAGGCCGGTCAGCGGGTCGCGGATCGATTGCTGACGCAGCGTTTCGCGCAAGCGCAGATTGTGCAGCGCCAACGATAGTTGTTCGGCTGCCGCCTCGGCCACGGTCAACGAGGCAAGATCGACCGGGTCTTCGCTATGCAATGCCAACATCCCCAACTGCGTGCCTTGCGCCGATAGCGGAATACAGGCCGTCGCCGCATTCGCCGGGAGATTGAAGCCTGCATGCTGACACAGCATGCCCTGGCCGGCGTCCATCACCACATGGGTGCGATCGCGGCGCAGTGCCCAGCAGTTGTCCGGCGCGATGCTGGCACTGGCGTCGTCGGCCATCTCACCCCAGGCGACCACTTGTTCGGCGCGATCGCGCGAGGCGCGCAGCAGGTACACCGCGCCCGCAGCGCCGGGAATCAGTGGCGCAATCGTGCGTGCCGTGATTTCCAGCGCTTCTTCGGCGTCGCGGCAGTTCTGCAGCAGCCCGGAGTAACGCGCCAGCGCCTCCAGACCAGCGGAGGTGCGTTCGAGTGCGGCAAACGACTCGATCAGGCGCTCGCTGGTACGGCTGGCCTCGTCTTCGGCACGCGTGCGCCGTTCCAGCTCGCGCGACAACACGTGGTAGGCCAGCAGCATCACCAGCAGACCGCTGACGATGCCGATCACGGTGACCCACAGCGCCCACTGCGCGCTACGCGTGGTGGTGGCGTTGCGCTTGACCAGTTGCTGCTGCTCCAGCTCCTTCATGGTCTGCACCTGGCGACGCAGCGACGAAGAGGTCTGGAACGCCCCGCGCGCAATCGAATCACGTGCGCCGTCCAGGCTCTGCCTGTGATAGGCATGCAACAGCTCGTCGATCTGCACCAGGCGCGCGTCCACCAAACGGCTCAGCACAACGACATGGCGGCGCTGCACCGAGTTGTCCTGCACCAAGGCATCCAGCCGCACGATGCGCTCGGGCAGGCGGCCGATCGCATCGGCATACACCCCTAAAAAGGCCGCGTTGTCGGTCAACACATAGCCGCGTGACGACGATTCTGCCGACAGCATGCCTGCCTGGATTTCGTCGATGCTGGCAATCACCTCCTGCGTATGCGTCACCCAGCCAGCGTCCGACAGCGAACGCTGCGTCGTGAAATACCCGCACACGCCGATCAGCACAAAGATCAGCCCGCCCACCAACAGGGCCCCGGCAGCGCGGCGTTTCGTTCTTTTGGTCAACACCGCGTTCCCCGGCACGATTGTCTGGTTGAGGTCGATGCAAGCCGCGTGCCTACGCTCCACTTCGCTTGCCGAGTCAGCCAACAGCCAGCACGGCGCTCCCGGCCGAAACGCGGCGGCGGTATCCTGATGGATCGTTATCGAAGAGCGCGCCCGTTGGTCATTTTTCTAGGCAGTTACCAACTCACCTGTCACGCTGCCAAAGGCGACACCCCGTCCCATGGCTGGGTTGCCGGCTGGCATATCGCACAGATCGGCGTCGGCCTGGCCACAGACTTGGCAGGCGCTGCGCTCTCGCCAACCTTCCCCGACCGCCGCAGCGCCATGGCCGCCGCCCGCATCGCCGGTATGGTCACGCTTGAAGCCATGCACGCCAAGGCGCAAGAGCAGCGCGAGCACGCTTGAGCCACAGGTTCTGAATGCTGGCACGCGGTGTGCTCGGACGTCAGCAGGCTGTCGCCGAGCGTCTCTGGAGCACGTGCAATGGAAGAGTCCAACAAAAGCGCCCTGTTCCTGCTGCAACACGAAGCCAGCGCGTTGCTCGCGTTATTCGATCGACTCCGCGGCGATGGCCTTCAGCGCTGCGCAACTGCTGACCACCTTGCAGGCGCTGTTGTTCGTCACGATGCGCACGAACATGCAGCGCGCGTCGCTAACTGACGCGACGTCCCCCCGAGTTTGAGTAGCACATCGGTTTGGAGTCCAATTCCCTATCTCGAGGAGATTGGACGTGAAGAAGCGTTTTACCGAGGAAAAAATCATTGGCTTTTTGCGCGAGGCCGAAAGCGGCGTGGCGATCAAAGATCTGTGCCGGCGCCATGGCTTCAGCGAAGCCTCGTATTACCTATGGCGCAGCAAGTTCGGTGGGATGAGCGTGCCCGATGCCAAGCGACTCAAGGAGTTGGAGGCCGAGAACACGCGCCTGAAGAAGCTGCTGGCCGAGCAGCTGTTCGAGAACGATCTGATCAAGGATGCGCTGCGAAAAAAATGGTGAGCGCACCGGCGCGTCGTGCGCTGGTGCGCGAGTGGGTCCAAAGCGGCGCCAGCGAACGTTGCGCACTGGCAGCGATCGGTATGAGCGCCAGTGCGCTGCGCTATTGTCCCCGCGAGGATCGCAACGTCGAGCTGCGCGAGCGCATCATTGCGTTGGCGCATCGCCATCGCCGCTATGGCGTGGGGATGATCTATCTCAAACTGCGACAGGAAGGCCGCATCGTGAACTACAAGCGGGTGGAGCGGTTGTACCGCGAGCAGCAGCTGCAGGTTCGCCGCCGCAAGCGCAAGAAAGTGCCAGTGGGCGAGCGTCAGCCGCTGCTGCGGCCATCTCAGGCCAACCAGGTATGGTCGATGGACTTCGTGTTCGACCGCACTGCCGAAGGCAGGGCGATCACGTGTCTGGTGATTGTGGACGACGCCACGCACGAAGCGGTCGCCATCGAGGTAGAGCGTGCAATCTCGGGCCATGGCGTGACGCGCGTGCTGGACCGACTGGCGCACAGTCGCGGTCTGCCGCAGGTGATCCGCACCGATAACGGCAAGGAGTTTTGCGGCAAGGCGATGGTGGCCTGGGCGCATGCGCGTGGCGTGCAGTTACGGCTGATCCAGCCGGGCAAGCCAAATCAAAACGCTTATATCGAATCGTTTAACGGCCGCCTGCGCGATGAATGCCTCAACGAACACTGGTTTCCGACACTGCTGCATGCACGCACCGAGATCGAGCGCTGGCGACGCGAATACAACGAGGAGCGACCCAAGAAGGCAATCGACGGCATGACGCCATCGGCGTATGCCCAACAGCTGGCCAATACCGATATCATCAACCCCGGACTCTAAACCCGGCCGCTACTCAGGACGGGGGACGTCGCTGGAGGCGCAGGTTCGCCGGGTGTGGGACGATAACCTCCAGGTCCACGGCGTGCGCAAGGTCTGGAAGCAGTTGCTGCGTGAAGGCTGGCAGGTGGCGCGATGCACGGTGGAACGGTTGATGCGCCGGCTGTGCCTGCGGGGCGTGGTCGGCGGCAAGGTGGTCAAGACCACGCGCGGCGACAAGGCGCAGCCGTGCGCGCTGGACCGGGTGAACCGGCAGTTCCAGGCCGAGCGACCGAACGCGCTGTGGGTGAGCGACTTCACCTATGTCTGGACCTGGCAGGGCATGGTGTACGTGGCGTTTGTGATCGATGTGTACGCGCGGCGGATCGTGGGCTGGAAGGCCTCCACATCGATGACGACGGACTTTGTGCTCGATGCCTTGGAGCAGGCCCTGCACGCCCGACAAGAGGGACGGGGAGTTGATCCACCACTCCGACAGGGGATCGCAGTACGTGAGCATCCGCTACAGCGAACGGCTGGCCGAGGCCGGGGTCGAGCCGTCTGTGGGCAGCGTGGGCGACAGCTACGACAATGCGCTGGCCGAGACGATCAACGGACTGTACAAGGCCGAGGTGATCCACCGCAGAATCGCGAGCAGGTCGTGGCGCATGGAACTGGCCACCCTGGACTGGTTGCACTGGTACAACCACAAGCGACTGCTGGGGCCGATCGGGCATATCCCGCCAGCGGAAGCCGAAGCGGCTTACTATCGGCAACAAACCGGTCAGGCCGAGGCGGCCTGACTCAAACTAAGCGGCCTTCAAGAAAGTCGGGGCGGTTCAGATTGAACGGCGCTACGCGCAACGAGGGTCTTGAGTGTCTACGGAACCCTGGGCGTATCACTGGGCGTATCAAACGCATTGACCAGACCTTCCCTAACTACGTTCAAAACCCCTGAGCAAATCCCAATCGGTTACATGCCTATCGTATTCGGATTGTTCCCATTGCGCGGCATGGACGTAATGGTCGACAACCCCGCTTCCCAGCACCTCGCGGAGCCAACTCGAGCTCGAACTGATGCCGATGGCAGCTCTCAGTGTTTTCGGGATGTCCGGCAATCCCGTGTCACGATATGCGTCGCTCTTGCACGGCTCGCCCAACGGCAGTTTCTCGTCAATCCCCGCCAAGCCAGCTGCAATCAGTCCGGCGAACGCAATGTAAGGATTCATATCGGCACCACCAATGCGGCACTCGACGCGCAGATTATCCGAGCCCCGGCCACAAACGCGTAAGCCGGTCGTTCGATTATCGTAGCCCCATGCGATCTTAGTGGGTGCGAACGTGTCAATCTGAAATCTTTTGTAGGAGTTTATGTAAGGTGCCAACAAGAGGGTAATATCTCCCGCATACTTAAGGATTCCGGCCGCGTAGTTCCTCATTATAACGGACATTCCCTGCGGTTCTGCTTCGTCATAAAACATGGGTCGGCCGTCAGACGACCATAGCGACGAGTGGACGTGGCTGGACGACCCTGCATAATTATCGTTCCATTTTGCCATGTAGGTGATTGACTTACCGTGCTGTGCTGCTATTTCCTTGCTGCCGTGCTTGATGATTGTGTGCTGATCGGCCATCGACAGCGGGTCTGAATGCCGAACATTGATTTCCCCCTGGCCAGTGCCTCCCTCACCCTTTGTGCATTCAATTGCGACACCAGCGCCATATAGGCCTTTTCTGATCGGACGCATGACGCACTCCTGTCGCGTTGTCGACAGAATGTTGTAATCCTGATTGTAATTTCCAAATACCGCTGGTGAATTATAATTTTTTCTCGAAATTTCGGCATAAGTCTCGTCGAAAAGGTAAAACTCAAGCTCCGATGCGAAACAGGCACGCATTCCGCGGTCGGATAGCCGCCGTAACTGCCTTTGCAAGATATATCTGGGCGATTGCACCACTGGCTCGCCGTTGTCATTGTAGACATCGCAAATCACCAATGCCGTTGCGTCCAGCCAAGGCAGCAGTCGAAAGCTGGAAAAGTCAGGCCTGAGGACGAAATCGCCGTAACCAGCACTCCAGCTGGCATTCGCGTAACCTGGCACCGGGACCATTTCCATGTCATTGGCCAATAGATAATTGCAGGCATGGCCTTGGTTGTAATCGTGACCCACAAATGTAGCGGCATGATAGCGTTTTCCCATTAGCCGACCTTGCATGTCGACTATGCATACCAATATCGTGTCGATCGCGCCAGACTTGACAGAATTCCGGAGTTCATCGAAGTTCATGACAGATTCCCACAGCCATTTAAATGAGTGTTGTATATATGAGAGTTTTACGAGAGCTGGGCGTCTGCTGGCGGCAGCTCATCGACATCGATCAACCATATCCAGATCCGCCAAGGACGTTTTATGAATATGGCCGATCCAGTTCTCAAACAATAAAATTGCATGGCTGCGCCATCGATTCGTCGGTGGAAGATAGTGGCAATCGTCTGGAAAATAGTTAATGGGTAGATGGATGTTTCTTCCTGCGGCTAGATCGCGGAAGTATTCGTCTGCAAGAGTGTTCGAATCGTATTCAATATGATTAAAGAAATGCAAAGAATGATGCTTGGGATCGCTAAGCAAACAAGGCCCGGTATCGAGCGAATCAATGAGAACGGAAACACCGCTATCAATAGGGAGGTCGACGCGACGCATTTCCGCCCAGCGCGACACGGGAATGTAAAGTTCATCGGAAAAGCCTTTCAAGTAAGGGGAGTCGATATCATGAATATGATGCTTAAATACGCCAAATAACTTTTCTTTCAAGACGTTCTTTGGCGCACCATAGAAAAAATGCAAAGCAGCTTGCGCCCCCCAACAGATGTTAAAGCAACTACGGACGTTGGTCTGCGTCCACCGAAATACTCCAGCGAGCTCATCCCAGTAATCGACGCTGCAGAAAGGAATTTTCTCAAGCGGCGCCCCGGTTATTATAAACCCATCAAATTTACGATTATTAATATCCCGCCAGTCCTTGTAGAAGGATTTCAAGTGTCCGACAGGTGTATTCTTCGATGAGTGGCCGGATATCCTGACAAGCGTCAACTCAACCTGGAAGTGGGTGGAACCCAAAAGACGCGCTATCTGGATTTCGGTATCGATTTTATTTGGCATCAGGTTAAGCAACCCTATGCTTATAGATCGGCAATGCGGATGGATCATTGCCTCATCTTCTAAAACGGTGATGCCTTCGTTTTTAAGAGCACAACCTGCTGGCAGCCCTTTAGGGATTAGTATTGACATGAGATTGCGGCCCTCTTCAGCGAACGGCCCGCATCGGCCGTGTCTCGCATGAGAAATTTTGACTCAATCAGGAAAGCACTAGGAAAACTGCGACAAGCAGATAGATCGCGCCGGCGACCCGGTTTATATTGCGTTCGTTCCTGAAAAGGGTACGTGCCCTTTGTGCAAGCAACGCATATCCACCATAGATTAAGAGAGAAATAAGCAGTCCTGCCAGACTCAACGCAATTGCTTGGTGCGTGTAAGAATAGTAAGGACTGACAAAGCTTGGATAGGTAAGCAAAGTGGCCAGCCATCCCTTAGGATTAGTCAGGGCGACAAGTGATGAATCGATGAACACCTTTCGCGGACTAGAAGCGATTATTTCTGTGCTGTGATGTTCCGGTTGGGGCAGGAAAGAGATTAAACCAATGTACGTGAGATAGATCGCTCCTATCCAACGCAGATAACCGAGGAGCGACGAGTGCTCGTGAATGATCAAGCCGACCCCAGACAGCGCGACAATGGCGTGAATCGCAGTAGCCAGTCCAAAGCCAAACGAACAGGGAACTATAATCTTGCGGCCATACTTGAGAGATTGAGCCACAACAAATGCTACGTTCGGCCCCGGCACGGCGACCGCGCAAGTAAACGCAATGGCGAACAGAGCCACCAGATGTAGATCCATTATCTCGTCACTGTATTATGTAATGTTGGAAATTTTTCAATATATTGCCTTGTGGAAGGATGCCGGATTACTTCCGGCATGCCGCCTCGCTTCATATGCCTGGCACGCATCGCCAAAGAGGTGGAATATCTTCTGACTTACGGGGTCGTGTCTGACATGCCATTCGGGATGCCATTGTACTCCGAGCTGAAAAGTCGAGGAGGGGTAGGAAATTGCCTCGACGACGCCATCGTCGGCTATGGCCTCGACTCGAACCCCGGGCGCCGGCTCGAACACTCCCTGGTTATGAAGCGAGTTAACTTGGAGCCAATCGTTTCCCTCCCCGAGGATATCGGCAAGTATTCCGTTGGACACGATCCGAATTCCGTGCGATGGCAGATACTGCTGATCGCGGGTTACGTTCATGGGCTCGCTGTGCACTATGCCGAACTCCGTGGCCGGCAGATGTGCCACAAGCGTTCCGCCTTGCTGAACATTCATTTCCTGCAACCCGCGGCAAATGCCGAGGACTGGCATATCCAGCTCTGTTGCGATCGACAACGCGACACACGACAGGCGATCCCTGGGTCGGTCTCGTTCCCCAGGGATAACGTCGTCGTCGGCACGTTCCCAACGGCGCTGTCGTCCATCAATGATGTCTGCATCGAGATTTGATTCGTCGCCAGTCAAGACCAGGCCGTCTAGACGATGCATCAGGGAACGAAATTTTCTAAGGCTTGTATCCCAAGGAAGATCCCCGTCTACAGTCGGAAGAATGACGCATTCAACAGCAGCGTAGGTATCAAGAGCTTCAATGTAGCGTCGTCGCAACCTGTCACGATGAACGCCATCATCGATATGGCGATTTGATGTCACTCCAACAACAGGTCGAATCACGCAATCAGAGACATGTTCCATTGTGGATGTGCTCCGGATCATTTATGCAGGCTAATTTCGTAGAGGCGACGGTTCCGATCAAGCAATTGCGAGATCACGCTTGGCTGCCCCTGCGGGCCGCGCGAAAATAGACCTCCCCAGGATTTTCCGATACTCGCATATATTGGATCTTGCATTCGGATTTTCTGTGCTTTTTTTAATAGCCAGAATGGGACGCCCGGCGAAAGATGGTGTTCAAGATGGTACTCGTCGTAATTGACGCCGAACAATAAGCGTTCTATGAATCCGCCCTTCCTATTTCTCGTCAAATAAACATTCTCCACCTCGCTTTCACACATGGGCGAATGCTCAGCCAGCTCGGTGAACCAACCCAACACCTGAAACGTGGTGAGGTAAGGGATTAGCCAAAAAAGCACAAGAAGATGTAGAGCGTCCGCTGCGGTAAAGCCGGCGACTACCGCGATCCAGAATGCCGCGAAACCGTAAGAATCGATAAGGGCGCCCCACTTATCGACGCTCTTCTCTCTGTCTCCCGAAACAAAGAATCGGTTGCTCCAAAGATAGCTCAAGTAACGAAACGTGGCCCCGCCGAAGATCGCTTTCCAGAGAATAAAGGATTTGTACTCGCGCGGCTCGCGAACCGTATAAACCCCCGATTTGATAAAGAACTTCAAGTCGGGATCCTGCTCCGGATCACCAAGGTGCGGATGATGAAGATAGACATGGGACACGCGATATGCCCAGTGCCGCTGGAATATAGGATAAGCGGCGAACGTCGTCCCGAGGAAATTGTTCCATGGTCTATTCTTTGCTAGTATTCGGTGCGCCGCGTCGTGTGAGATCGTCGTCAAACCGCGCTGGTGCGCGCCGATAATTAATAATGCCAATGGGTAAAGCCACCAGCTGAGTTGCACCGTCGCAACGGCGCAGGCCACCATTACTGTATAGTCCTTTATTATGTATAAGGCGCCAGTCATATTGTCGGGACGCAAGTCAGACAGCTCGCGCATGATTTCGCGAGAAAAACGGAATGTGTCAAATCGCTTATTTCTGAGCGCCCAAATTTTCTCTTTTTCCATGATGCTTCTCCCGGCTAATTAGCCATTAAACGGCATCAAGACCGCGCTTTATATCATCAAGTATGTCGTCAATGTTCTCTATGCCGACGCAAAGGCGGATCGACCCATCAAATATTCCGGCTGCCTCACGCTGAGTTTTGGGGACGGTAGTATGGGTGGTCGAGACCGGATGCGTCACGAGTGTGCGTGCATCTCCCACATTTGAAACGTGATACATGAGACGGATGTTCTGCACGAATTTTCTGCCTGCAGCCTCATCTTCTAACTCGAACACGATCATTGCGCCGTAGCCGACTTGCACGTCGACCAGTTCATCTACGACGTCTCGGTCGCGTCCAGTAGCAAGGCCAGGATACGAAACGCGTCTGACCTTGGGATGACCTGCTAGGAAACTGGCAACCGACGCAGCGTTCTCGCAGTGACGCTTCATGCGCAGGCTTAGTGTTTCCAGACCTTGTATCAGCTGAAAGCTTGCGAATGGGCTGATCGCCGCGCCTGTATCGCGAAGCCAAGTCATACGTGCTTTCAAAAGATAAGCACTGTTCCCTAAGTCATTCAGAAGGCGCACAGCATCTCGCCAGCATATGTCGCCATGCGCCTCGTCAGGGCTATTTAGCAATGGGAAGCGGGAGGCATCATCAAAAGAAAAGTTTCCATTGTCGACGACCAGTCCTCCCAGTGTGGTGGCGTGGCCACAGATGTACTTGGTTGCCGAGTAAACGCTGATTGCGGCGCCCAGCGCCCCGGGCCTGCACACAAGAGGCGTCGTCGTGTTGTCAACCACGAGGGGAATGCCATGCGCCTTGCCAATCGCGGCAAGCTCCGATACCGGTAACGGAATGACGCAAGGATTAGAAAAGACTTCGCCGAATAATGCGATGGTCCTGTCATCGATCTGCCGCTTGAAGGATTCTGGTTCATGCGGGTCAGCAGATCTTGCCTCAATCCCTAAGCGCTTGAAGGTATTAAAAAGCAAATTCCAGGAATTCCCGTATAGATACTTCGATGTAACCACGTTGTCGCCTGGTCGGCCACTGCACAAGTTCATCAGCGCAAGAAAGGTGGCGGCTTGTCCGGAAGCCACGGCAAGCGCATCCGCTGCGTTATCCACTTGGGCGTACCGGCGCTCTAGGACGCGGGTGGTTGGATTAATGATCCGCGTGTAGGTAAAACCGTCGCGCTTGACATTGTAGATATCCGAGACGGCGGCCAGATCATCATCGAGTTCATAAGCCGTGGTCTGATAGATGGGAACGGCAATAGCGTTGGTGGCTGGATCGTGCCGATAACCCGCATGCAGAAGGGCTGTTTCCATCGAAAGGCTTTTTTCGTGGGTGCGAGATGACATTAGGCCGCTCCGCTTTCGAGTTAAGGATTGTCAAGTGCCGCTTCTACCAGGCGGTGTTTGTGGTCTTCAAAAAACTCACGAAACGCCTTCGCCAGAATGAGTATCCATGCCGGCTTGATTGCGCCGATGCAGCCGATTCTGAAGCTTCGCGTTTGAACGTGGAATTTTGCATATATGTAGAGGTTGTATCTGACAAGATGCCGATAGAATTCCTTGAAATCCTCTTCGGTATCAATCACTCCCTTCGCAGTGAGCGCCAGACACACCGGAGACCGCGCACTCGCACTTAGTAACGGAACAGCGTATCGCTCCGTTGCGCGAATGATCTCTTCTCGCACCAAACAGTACCGCTTTCTGCGGTTGGCCACACTTTCAAGGGTCAACAGTTCGAGTGCCTTGGCGCATGCCTGTACCACATGAGTAGGAGGCGTTGATCGCCACTCTCCTGTCTCCTCAAGGGTTTTCCACTGGTCGCGAACATCTAAAACGAAAGAATTGACCGGATGTGTCTTTTTTCTTTTCAGCATGGCCAGCTTGGCTATTACTAACGAAATGCCAGGCGGACCTTCGATGCACTTATTGCTTGAAGTCACAAGGACGTCGACAGGGGAGATTTTGACACTAATATCAATTGCGCCAAAAGAACTCATTGCGTCGACGATCGTAACGACTCCGTATCGCTTGGCCAGCTTGACGATTTCGTTAAGTGGATTAATGACACCAGTGGTCGTCTCGCAATGAACGAAGCAGATGTGGGTGATCGTGCGATCTTTTTCAAGATATTCCACTATATCGGCGATCGAAAGCGGCTTGTCGCTAGGAACCTTCATGCTGGCAGCCCGTATTCCGCGTAACTGAAGTATCTTCAGCATACGCTCGCCATAAATACCGTTTATGCATACAAGCGGTTTGTCGGACTGACTTATAAATGTCGCCAGCGCTGCTTCGATGCCGTAGGTTCCACTGCCTTGGATGGGGATGACCGAATGTGACTCCTGCCCTTCGACTAGGTTGATCGCAAGGTTACGCATCGAGGAAGTCGTGATCCTAAAGCTTTCGTCTCTTGAGCCCATGTCGAATTGCATCTGTGATTTTACTTCGTCGCGCAAAGCCAACGGACCCGGTGTCATTAAGAAATATTTCTCTGAACACATGTGGAAGTCTCAGTATTTATAAACTGTGGGGGCATAAAGCAGCGCTTTCACGTAACCTGTGATCAGTGATGATAACGAAGCTGGTCGGTCGACGATGGTTTCGTTATTATTTTGTATTTTATTTTTTATAATAATCTATGTGGCTGTACGATCCACGGTTTATCTGTCGGTTTGGATAGTACGCGCCGCATGAGCTGAGGCAAGGTAATTTAGCCGAAACGCACATGAAATTTAGCTATAAAGCTTGGGGCGCGATCATCGTTGATCTTTATCTGGTTCCAGCTGAGATATTCATCTAGGAATGGTCTCAGGTTTCAATCCAGTTATCATGAAAACCTGCGATAGGTCAAGTCGGATCCTGAGGAGTGTTCATGTCGAAGCGCAGAAGTTCAGTGTCTTTTTGCGCGAGTGGGGCAGGTCAGTAAGCAGCTCACCCAGGCCACGCGCAAGGCGACTCCGACCGCGCGATCGGCGTCGCTTTGCCGGCTCACGTTGAGTTCGGCCGCCTCGCCGAGTCGTCGGTCTCGGTCAGCGGTGCGTCGGCGCAGGCCCGGGGGTCTCGGTGCTTGAGCCGGTCCAGATACGGGCCTCCACCGTCCAGCAAGGCAGGGTAATCCCCCCGCATTTAGCGGACGCCAGAAGTGGAGCTAAGCAGCCAATGCCAATTTCTGCATTGGCGTGATGCCGCCAAGCGCCATGTTGGGGCGCTCGTGGTTGTAGGACCATCGCCAGCGCGTGGCTGTGTTCTGCACCTGTTCGATGTTGTCGAACAGGGTGCGTGCCAGCCAGGCGTATCGGACGGTGCGGTTGTAACGCTCGATGTAGGCGTTCTGCTGGGGCTTGCCAGGCTGTATATGCTCGATCCGGATGCCTTGCTGCTGCGCCCAGTTCAGAAGCGCACGGCTGATGTATTCGGGGCCGTTATCGCAGCGAATGGCGCCCGGCTTGCCACGCCACTCGATGATCTGCTCCAGTGAACGGATCACGCGTGCCGAAGGCAGCGACAGGTCGACCTCGATCCCTAGCACCTGGCGGTTGAAGTCGTCTAGCACATTGAACAGCTGGAAGCTGCGGCCGTCGCTGAGTTGGTCGTGCATGAAGTCCATCGACCAGACCTGGTTGATCGTCTCTGGCACCGAGAGTGGCTCGGGCTTCTCCCGCACCAGCCGCTTCTTCGGCTTGATGCGCAGGTTCAATTCCAGTTCGCGGTAGATGCGATACACGCGCTTGTGGTTCCAGCCGAAGCCTTTCACGTTGCGCAGATGCAGGAAACATAGCCCGAAGCCCCAGTCGCGGTAAGCCGTGGTCAGTCGGATCAGCCAGTCGGCGATCCGGGCATTGTCTTCGTTCGCCTTGGCTTGGTAGCGAAAGCAGGTCTCGCTCACTTCGAAGGTCCTGCACGCATGCCGGATCGTGGCTCGCCCGCCTTCCACCGCCCATCGGGTCATCTCCCGGCGTTGAGATGGCCTCACCATTTTTTTGCCATCGCCTCCTTCAGCAGGTCGGCACTGAGCTGGGCGTCGGCGTACATCTTCTTCAACCGCCGATTCTCATCCTGCTGCTCCTTGAGCTGGGCCATCAACGAGGCGTCCATGCTGCCGAACTTGCTGCGCCATTTGTAGAACGTTGCCGAGCTGATGCCGTGCTCGCGGCACAACTCTGGCACGGGTGTGCCTGCCTGGGCCTGCTTGAGCACGGCGATGATCTGGCTGTCGGTAAAGCGGGACTTCTTCATGGAACCTCCTCGGGTCAGATGACGAGAAAATTCCACTTCTGACGTCTGCTATTCGGCGGGGGATTACCCAGGCGCTGCCGCTGACCAGCAGTGCTGTGCGAGTTGCATCCTCTTTGCCTAGTTGCGCTGACTTTTGCCAATTCACAATAGTCCAGCCTAAATGACGCCGCCGTCCAGTTTGACTCATAGCTTCGTCCAGTTTATTTGGTATCAGCGTCCACTTGCTTGGCGTATGTAGTCGTCCAACATCAGTGACCTAAACGCTATTAAGCGTACAAGCCCTTGTGAGCGATCGGATGAATGGGATTGTAGAGGGTAAAAGGCAGTTCAATCTTGACTTCGTTATTCGCAACCAATCTTCGCAAAGTGCGTGAAACGCTGATTGACATCAAGCGAGCGCGGCAGCAGCATTTGCACAGGAAAGGGGCCTGCACGCGGTGCAATTGTAACGGGAATACTCCAAGGTCGTCATGAGTAATAAAGCAGTTGGGCTTAGTGCCCTTGTTTTAGCTGTTGTTGTGGGTGGCATTGTTTGGATGCAGGAGGCTAGAAAAAATGAAGCCCCTCAGCAGGAAGTAAGCTCAGAAAAGAATAAATCTTCGACTGAAAAAATGTCCGGTTCCTCCGGCTTGGCTGCATCTATCCAGCGGCTTACTCAGTCATCGGCATCGAACGTTAGACACCCGTTTCCTGAAATTCCTCGCACACGCGATGGAATGAGTTTCGAGAACGATCCAGGATTTGCCGAAAGCAAAGCCGAGCAAAAGTGGCTCGACCGACATGGCTATCCAAACGAGAAGCAGCTAGAAGCTTATATGCTGGCTCCAGAGGCGCTTCTCAAGCAAGCTGCCGAGGCAGGTGACATAGCGGCACAAGCGATGCTTGACGCGAGGCTGCTGCCAGCCGATCCAAAAGCTCAACAACGTCTTGTGGATGCAGGAGCGGAAGGCAACCTTTTCGCACTGAATATGCTTGCGTCTTATCAGGGGGGAAGTGCCAATGGCGATCCTGTGGCGGCCTATGCGGTGTCGCGTGTGGCGGAAATGCGTGGCGATTCTCGAGCGGGAATAACCAGAGAAGTCATGATGGCAAAGCCCCTTACGGCCGAGCAGAAAATGCTTGGCGAATCTGAGGCTTTGCGCCTGAATCAGGCAATAAATCAAATCTATATTTCTAAGCACGGCGTCGCGCCGGTTTTGGATAAACGTCCCATCGGGGGGCAATAGTTTTCTGTTGTTTTATCAAGGAGTGAGTTGAAATGGGAATTGCAAAAAGGGTTGGTATTGCTGTTTTGTCCTTGAGTGGCTTGGTGGGCGTTGCGATTGCGTGCTCTGAATTGCCGATGCCGCCACTGCCGCCCATCCAGGTTAGTTTGACCGATCTGCCCAAGTTTAGCGATTATTCAAACCCAGCCAACGCAGCATTCATGAAGAAGCTTGATACTTCTGCATCACGAGTGCTGGGTGAGAGTAACTGGGTGGCCAACTCTTATAAAGGGTATGTGTCCTATACAGTCAAGATTTTGATGTATACCGGTCGTGGTATGGTCTACATCGAAAAGCCTTGCGGTAAAAAAGCTCAGGAAATGGCCGAGCAGATCCAGCAGCAGACATCGACCGGTCGTAGCTCGGGCGGCGGCGGTAGTGCTGGATCAGGTGGCGGCAATAATGGTGGTGTATTGATCGGTGGCGGCTGCTACGGTAGCTGTGGCGGCAAAATGCCGGTTGTTGACGTAGGTCCTCCAGAGAACGTCGGCTAACCTCTAAATCTGATGTTGTTGTGCAGCGCTCTAAGCTCTCTATCCAAGGTGCCTCAGCGCTTCCAGCGTTGGGGCATTTTTTCAGCTTTCTTTAGTCGAATTTTACCCTGTGGCCCGCGTCTTGGACGTCTTTTTCTTTGCCACCTGTTCGCGTCGTCGTTCCATGTGCCGAACCTGCTTGAACGCACGATCAAATTGCCCTGGCGTGTAAGCGGGCAGGGGAAGCGTGGGGCCAAACTGTTCAATGGCTGAAAAGCGAGCGGGGACGGAAGGCGGATCGACGTAATGCTTCAAGCCTGGCGGAAGCGTCAACTCGTGCCCGGTGATTTGTTGGGAAATCGGAAGCGAGACGCCATGCTCGTTGACCAATGAATTGGACAAGGTGTGTCGGAAGCAATGAAAGCTTTTGAGCCGTTGGGTCAGCCCTTGCTTGATCGCATAGGCACGGAACTGATCCCCTAGCGCGTCGCCATAGCCGTTTTCGGCGTTGTAGGGCAAATGCGGGAAAAGCCGCTCAAAGCCTGCGCGCTTGACCTCGTCCACATAGACCAAGAACCCAGCCTCGATCAGAGATGTGGGCAGGGGCACAAAGCGGGAAGGGTGAAAGTTCTTCAAGCGCTGATCCGGCTTTGTTCCTCGGAAATGCACGCCCCAGAAATCGCCGACCTTGCCGATGTCGTCAATATAGAGCTGAGCGACTTCGTTGACCCGAGCACCCGTTGCAAATCCTAGCAGCGTGCCGAACCATCGGTGCGGGTACTTCTTGGCCCAAGAGGTGAATGCATTCACCTCAAGTAGCGCTTCAAGCTCAGCCCGGGTAACGGATCACGACTCGGCTCATCGGTGAGCGACTTGGCGCGATTGAGGATGGCTTTGTGAGGCGCCTTGCCAATCAGGTCTTCGTTCGCCAAGGCGTTGAAGAAGGACGCAATACGATCCCGATGCTTTTCCTTGGTGCGCATGCTCAGCAGTTCGTGACAACCTTGCCGCGCCTTGTTCAGGATTTCGACAGGGGTGAGACCGGCGAACACCGCGTTCTTGGTGACGTTGCTGGGGTAGTGCTCAAGCGCATCCAGGAACTTTCGGACGTCATCAGTCTTGTAGTCCTCGACCGGTTTGTCGCCAACAAGCGCTACAAAAAGACCCGGGCTGTGTTCGGTATCGATCACGTCTTTGGCGCTTCGCCCCACACGCCGCATCTCACTGATGTGGATGGTGGCGCGCTCTGACAGCAACGGTCCTGTGCTTTTCACAGGAGCCAGTTGCTGAAGGGGGAGGTGTTTCAGTGCGTCCAGCAGCCGGGCGTGATCTCGGCACCGTTGGCAGAAAGTTCCACGCCACCGACCTTGATGGTGTAGGGCGAGCTTCGTTGCCTTGCAATGCGGCCAAAGCCTGGCTCAGCAAATCGTCCTTCACGCTGCTTGCTCCCTGCCGCATCCGATCGAATGCTTCCGAGAGTGCCACAGCAGTTCGAGCTACGGCCAGACGGGCAGCATCACCAAGGGCCAAGCGAACGGGACGGACAAGGTAGCGTGAGCCGATGAGAGCTTGAAGGTCAGTCGGGACGAAGAAGCGCACATAGAGCCCAGCTGGGCGGCGCAAAAAATAAGGTGTTGGCACGGGGTTTGATACCTTGAACCGCCCCGGGAATCCCAGAGGCTCCATT
>NZ_FLTX01000069.1 GCF_900092025.1 Xanthomonas bromi | reverse complement strand
AGGCGTTACGCAGCAAGCGATAACAAGTCGTGCGGATGCGCCGTCGCCGGAGCGAGCGCTATCGGGTGTCACGCGCTGCGTTCGTCCGGCAATGGTCTGCTTGAACAGGCATGCAGGCTCGCGATGGTGTTGGCAGACGAAAGGGCGCTGCGCGTGTCCTACGCACTGAAGCGCGCCGAGCAGTTGCGTAGCAAACGTAGGTGGAATGCGCTGTTAGGCCCGCTGCTGGCGACCACTGCGGTTTACCAATGACGCTACACCAAGTGCCGCGGGGACTGAACGTATGCGCAGCAGTAAGCGCAGACGCGGACTTGCCCGCACCGCGTGTGGCCCGCACTATGCGCCGACTTGTCGTGAAACTGATCCGGTGCGCTTTCTATCCCGCTTGCCCCATTGGCTGCTCGTTGTGCTCTGGGCGTGCCTGTGTCTGGCAGCGCGCCCAGTGCAGGCGCGTACGCCCGCAACACCGGTGCCCATCCAGCTGACGATCGCCGATGGACTGCCGTCCGACACGATCAGTCAATTGGCCGAGGACAAGCAGGGATATCTGTGGCTTGCCAGCGATGACGGCTTGGCCAGGTTCGACGGCCGCAATTACCGCATCTGGCGGATGGAAGATGGCCTGACCAGCAATGTGGTCTGGGCCATCTGTGTCGATGCCAAGGACCGGGTGTGGATGGGCTTCGAGGATGGTGGCGTTGGCTATCTGGAAGCGAACACGCGCACGTTCAAACGGCTGGAAGATCCGCGTTTTCCCGAACTGCGCGACATGATGGTGTGGGCGTTGGCACAGACACCAGACGGCGAGGTCTGGATCGGGACTGCGAAGCAAGGCGTGTATCGCTATCGGCCCGACGGGCAGATGCAGCACTTTTCCGCCAAGGCAGACGATCCTGCCAGCTTGCCGTCCGACAACATCGTGGGTCTCGAAGTTGCGCCCGACGGCTCCCTATGGATCGGCACCTGGGGCGGGCTAGTGCACTGGGATGGCCGACGCATGGAACGGGTGCCGCTACCTGGTCCGTCGCAGGCAGTCAACAGGTTGTACAAGGAGTCCGACGGCAAGGTGCTCTGGGTTGCGGATATCGAGGGCAATACAGTCCAGTTCGACACCGTCGGGCGGTCCACGCCGCGCCCTTGGCACAGCGTCACGGCCACGCCGCATGTCAACGGCGTGCTGTTGCGCGATCGACTCGGGCGCTATTGGCTGGATACCGATACCGGCATTGGGATGAGCGCCAGCGGCGGCGCCGTCGAACGCGTGCCGATCTATAGTTTTTCAGCGCACGGTCTGGTCAACCGGAATTGGATTGCCTCCTACCAGGACCGCGAAGGAGGGCTGTGGTTCGCCAGTCTGGAAGGGGGGCTGTGGCATCTGCCCCCGCGTTGGGACACTTTCGCGGTGTTCTCGCATCGCGGAGATGATCCGCAGTCCATTGCCAATCCTTCGGTTGTTGCGACAGCGCCTTCCCGCACGGGCGGGATCTGGCTGGTCGGTATACGCAGTGTTCTTGAACACTTCGATCCGGTCACCGGCCGCGTCGAGCAACATCTGGCCCGGGTCGATCCAGAGCGCGTTCCCGACACCGTGATGGAAAGCAAGATGGGGGTTGTCTGGATCGGTGTACAGGGCACGCTGGTTCGGTACGATCCGCGAACACGTGAGGTCAAGCGTTGGCCGCTGCTCAAGCAGATGCAAAATCCCGGAGCCGACCCCGAGATCGCGGGCAGGCCAGGCAGGATGGCCGAGGATGCGCAAGGACGCATCTGGGTCGCATTGCTGACGCACGGAGTGCAACTCTGGAGTAGCGAGGGCCAGCTGCTCAGGACGATCGATTACGGAAGCCACGGGCTGAAAGCGCTGACCGTGCTGGACATGCGGATCGGACCGGATGGACAGATCTGGCTGAGCAACAATGCCGGGCTGTGGCGATGGGATCCGCAGGCCGACCAGTTCGTTGCGGTACGTGGCGCGCCGTCCCTGCCTACCTATGTGTTTCGCCAGGGAGATGGTGGCATCGTCTGGCTTGGATTGGCGGGTCAACTGCGGCGCTATCTCTGGGACGGCACGCAGCTCACGCATCTGGATACGGTGGGAAAGGATCAGGAATTTCCGATGGTCTCGCCGACCGGCCTGGTGGTCGATGCCGGCGGGGTGGCCTGGGTCTCCAGTCATCGTGGGCTGATTCGGGTCGACCCCGGCAGCAAGCTGGTGCGTGTGTACGACGTGCATGACGGTCTTCCCAGTTCGCCCATGCAGGTGGCTACGCTGGTGCAGGCAAGCACGGGCCAGATCCTGGGCGGCACATCCGACGGCATCGTGGTGTTCGATCCAGCCACGATCCGTCCGAATCTGCGTCGACCGCAGCTGTTGATCGAACGTGTCAGCCTGCGACGGGGAGAGCGCGAACTGGATGTCACCGGCAAGGCGCCACTGCAAGTGCAGGACGGCGATCGCGACCTGCATATCGTTGCGCGGATGCTCACGTTTACCAATCCCGAATCTGCGAGTTACCGCTTTCGCCTGAGTGGCTACGATCCCGACTGGATCGCGGTGGGCTCCACTGGCGAGCGGTTATTTTCGCGCCTGCCCTCCGGGCATTACACGCTGGAAGTGCAGGGGCGCACTGCCGACGGCATCTGGTCGGCGAGCCAGACCTTACGTTTTCAGGTATTGCCGCCGTGGTGGCTGTCGCCGTGGGGCTTAAGCCTGTTGGCCTTGCTGACCTTGTGCGCGATCGCTGCGGCCACCTTGTTGTACCGCCGTCGGCTGCGTCGCTTGAATGCCTGGCAGCTGGCAGTGCACAAACAGGAACTGGCCGAGCAGGCGTCTTTGGCCAAGACGCGTTTTCTCGCCACGCTCGGTCACGAAGTGCGTACGCCGATGACTGGCGTCCTGGGCATGAGCGAATTGCTGCTCAAGACCTCGCAGGATGCAACGCAGCGCAGCTATACCGAGTCGATCCGCCGCGCGGGTGCGCATCTGCTGCGGCTGGTCAACGATGCGCTGGATCTGGCGCGGATCGAATCGGGCCGGCTTGAACTGGATTTCGAGCCTTTTTCGGTGCGGCAACTGCTGGCCGAGGTCGAAGCGCTGATGGCACCGTTGGCCCAGG
>NZ_FLTX01000016.1 GCF_900092025.1 Xanthomonas bromi | reverse complement strand
GGGAAGTTGCGCAGCGCCGCCGACAGTGCGGTTTCGATCTTGTGCACACTGTCGTGGAATGCCCAGGCCAGCAGCGGCTGATCGCTCGCCGGTGCGCCCTCGTCGTGATAGCGCTTGAGGATGGCGCTGGTCATGTAGATATGGCTCAGCACATCGCCCAGGCGACCGGACAAGGATTCCTTGAACTTCAACTTGCCGCCCAGCATCAGCATCGACACGTCGGCCATCAAGGCCAGGTTGGCCGAATAGCGATCCAGCTTACGGAAGAACCGACGGGTATACGCATCGCCTGGGGCCGCGCCGATGCGCGCACCGGTCATGCCGAACCAGAAGGAGCGTACCGCGTTGGAAATACCGAAGCGGATGTGGCCGAACAGGTTCTGGTCGAATTGCTCCAGACCGCGACGGGTATCGGGATCCTGCGCGGCCTGCATTTCCTTCAACACCCACGGATGGCACAGGATGGCGCCCTGGCCGAAGATCAGCAGGCTACGGGTCATGATGTTGGCGCCTTCCACGGTCACGCCGATCGGCGCGGCCTGCCAGGCACGACCGGCGAAGTTGCGCGGTCCCAGGATGATGCCCTTGCCGCCGATCACGTCCATCATGTCGCTCACCACTTCGCGGCCCATGGTGGTGCAGTGGTACTTGGCAATCGCCGACGGTACCGACGGCACATCGCCGCGATCCACCGCCGCGGCGGTGGCCTGCGCCAGCGCACTGATGGCATACGCCTTGCCGCCGATCCGCGCCAGCGCTTCTTCCACACCCTCGAAGCGACCGACCGACAGGCCGAACTGCTTGCGGATGCGCGCATACGCACCAGTCACCACGGCAGCGGCCTTGCTGCCGCCGCTGGCGGTGGAGGGCAGGGTGATCGAGCGACCGACTGCCAGGCACTCGTTGAGCATGTTCCAGCCCTTGCCGACCATCTCCACGCCGCCGATCAACTGGCTCAGCGGGATGAACACTTCCTCGCCATGGATCGGGCCGTTCTGGAACGGCGAATTCAACGGGAAGTGGCGACGGCCGATTTCCACGCCCGGGGTTTCGCGCGGCAGCAGCGCCAGGGTGATGCCGATGTCCTTCTTGTCGCCGATCAGGCCGTCCGGATCGTAGGCGCGGAACGCCAGGCCGATCAGCGAAGCGACCGGCGCCAGGGTGATGTAGCGCTTGTCGAAGGTCAGCTTGACGCCCAGCACATTGGCGCCGTTCCACTCGCCCTTGCACACGATGCCGTAGTCCGGGATCGAGGTGGCATCCGAGCCGGCGAACGGACCGGTCAGACCGAAACACGGCACTTCCGCACCGATGGCCAGACGCGGCAGGTAATAGTCTTTCTGTTCCGGGGTGCCGTAATGCAGCAGCAGCTCACCCGGCCCAAGCGAATTCGGCACGCCCACGGTGGAGCTCACCACGCTGGAGATCGAGGACAGCTTCTGGATCACCTTGTGGTGCGCCAGCGCGCTAAAGCCCAGGCCACCGTACTGCTTGGGAATGATCATGCCGAAGAACTTGTTCTTCTTGATGAAATCCCACAGCTCCGGCGGCAGATCGGCGTGGACGTGGGTGATTTCCCAGTCGTTGACCATCTTGCACAACTCTTCCACCGGGCCGTCCAGGAACGCCTGCTCTTCGGCAGTCAACTGCGGCTTGGGGTAGTTGAGCAGCTTCTGCCAATCCGGGTCACCGGTGAACAGCTCGCCTTCGAAACCGACCGAACCGGTTTCCAGAGCGATGCGCTCGGTCTGCGACAGCGGCGGCAGTACCTTGCGGAAGAACGCCATCAATGGCGTGGTCAGCAGCGGCTTACGCAGGAACGGCAACAGCACTGGTGCGGACACCAGCACCACCAGCGCAGCGGCCACGATGGTGGCGGTGAGATTGGCGCCCAACAGCCAGCACGCCACCAGCACACAGGCGCTGATCGCAACCCACGTGGCAAGGCGCATCCGGTGATAGGCAGCGATACCCGCCGCCAGGATGACGAGGAGGAACGGTGCAACGATGCTCATGGTCTTGCTCCAGTGAGATGCTCGGTAATGTTGGACGTCGCAATGGTGCCAACCGAGGGCAGTGCGTCCAGATAATGCAACACGGTGGCGGTAAAAGTGGTGTTGTCGTCGCCGGCCAGCATGTGCGTGGCATCTGGCAGATGCACGTGCTGCGCATGCGGGGCGATCGATAGGAATTCGGCAATGTTGGCCGGCGTGACCAAGTCGCTGCGTCCACCGCTGATCAGCAGCATCGGGCAACGCACCTGTGCTGCCGCGTCCAACAACGCATGCTGCTGAAGCTGCGCACCCTGGCCGGCCAACTCATCGACCAAGCGTGGATCCCAGTGCCAGTACCAACGCCCATCGGCACGCTGCCGCAGTAATGCCTGCAGTTGCCCCGCCGTTTTGCGTGGCCGATGCGGCAGATACATGGCGATCGCATCGGCGGCCGCATCCAGTGATGCGAAACCGTCCGGATGCGCGGTCATGAAACGCAGGATGCGCTCTACACCCGTGGTATCCCAGCGTGGCGTGATATCGACCAGCACGATCGCACGGAACAGGCCCGGCCAGCGTGCTTCCGCCAGCAACCCGAACAAGCCGCCCATGGATGCGGCCACCAGGACCGGTGGTTCGGGCTGCTCGCCGGCCAGCACGATCAGATCGTCGGTGAGTTGTATTGCCGAATAGGGCAGATCCACCGCATTGACGCTGGAATCGCCATGCCCGCGCGCGTCGTACGACAGCGTCCGGTAGCCGCTGTCTGCCAACATCGCGGCAGTGCTCTCCCAGGCGTGGCGGGTTTGTCCAAAGCCATGCGCGAACAGCACCGTCGGCGTGTGTTCGGCCCCCCGCATCGACACGGCAAGCACCACATCGCCAGCGTTGACGCTGGACACTGACGCAATGGAGGCGAGGCTAGAGGGTGATGTAACCATACTTAATGGTATGGATGCATGCAGGCGGCTGTCAATACTCAATCGTATGGACGGTTAAGCCATTAAATCATCATGCTCGTATTTCAATTGCGGGATGCATACTGCAGCTGACCCAAGCGTATGGTTAAATCGCGCTATGAACGACACCATCGACTCCAGCCTCACCACGCCCCGCGCCAGCTCCGGTCGCGGCAACCGCCTCAGTGCGGACGATTGGGCACAGGCCGCGCTCGACCTGATCGCCGAACAAGGCGTGGGCGCGGTTGCCGTCGAGCCGCTGGCGCGCCGGCTCGGCGTGACCAAGGGCAGCTTTTATTGGCACTTCCCCTCGCGCGATGCCCTGTTGCAGGCTGCGTTGGAGCGATGGGAAATTTTCGAACAGAAGGAAGTCTTCGGCAGCCTGGAAGACGTGCCAGACCCCAGCGCCCGCCTGCGCGCGCTGTTCCAGTTGGTCGCGCACGAAGTCAAACCGCACGTTATCTACAGCGAGTTGCTCAAGGCCCTGGATCACCCTGCGGTCCGGCCGGTCATCGACCGCGTCTCGCAGCGACGTCTCGATTACCTGATCGCCTCGTTCCGCCAGGCCGGCCTGTCCCGCACCGACGCCCAGCACCGCGCCCGGCTGGCCTACGCCGCTTATGTCGGCTTCCTGCAGCTTTCACTGCAACTGCAACAGCCCAAGCAGGCCCGCGAAGATTTCGAGGCGTATGTCGAGCATGTGATTCAGACGTTGATTCCGGGGTAAGTGGGCCTTGTGAGACAGCACTGAGTAGCTGCTCTTCGCGCTCGCATGAATAAAAAAGGGCGGGCCGTCTTCGGCCCGCCCTTCGAACTCGCAACGACTCCTCCGCTTAGAAGGAGAACGTCACGCCCAGCGTGTAAAAACGACCGATTGCGTCGTAGAAGTTCGGGAAGGTGTTGCCGCTGTTCTCAGCAGTGTTACCGATCGTGTTACCAACGACCGGCGCCTTCTTGTCGGTCAGGTTAGCGACCGACAGGTTCACTTCGGCATTGAAGGGCAGCTTGTAGTTCATGCCGAAATCAAAGTAGCTGTACGACGGGATTTCGCGGTAGCTCTCAAACCATGTGCCGGTTTCAGGCTCCACTTCCATCTTGCTGTTGTAACGCCATGCCAAGGACACCGACAGATCGTTGTAGGACCAGCTGGAGCGCAGGATGGAGCGGTACTTGGAGTTGGGCGTGCAGCTAACGCTGTAGTAACCCAGGCAATCGCGGTTTTCCGACTCAGGAGTGGCCTGCGATTCCAGCGTAGTCACCAGCGTTGCGTCGTAGGCGAAGTTCAGACGGCCCATCGAGCCCGGCAGATCGAAGCCATACTTTAGGCCGAGATCAAAGCCGTCGGTCTTCAGCGTACCCTGGTTGCTCAGGATCAGCGAAATGCCGCGAGACGTGGTGCCGTTGAAGGTGCCTGTCAACGGCGACCGACCAATCAGGGCGCAATTGCTGTTGAAGGTCAGCCCCGGGTTGAACGCGGGGTCATAGCAGCCGGAAACGACGTCATCGACGCTCTGTGAGGAGATGGTTTTTTCCATCTCGATCTTCCAGTAGTCCAGCGTCATGGCGAAGTTGGAGCTGGGGTTCCAGACCAAGCCAATCGTCTGGGTGTCCGCCTGCTCCGGAGTCAGTAGCAAGTTGCCGCCGGTAAGGACATTCACCTGACCAGCGTTAGGTTGCGCAACCAGGCCAGCCGAACCGGCAGGAACGCCGGTCTGTACGCACAGGTTGGACAGTGTGCCCGGCACATTCGCTTGTGCCACGTTGATTGCACCGCCGGCGCACGGATCGGTATCCAGGTTATCCAGGCCGGTGACCTGAGGAGCGAACAGCTCACCAATGCCAGGTGCGCGGTTGGCGCGCTGGAACATGCCGCGGAAACGCAGACTTTCGATCGGCGCCCAGTTAATACCGTACTTGAAGCTACCGTACTCGTCGCTGGTACTGGAGCTGGTCTTGAAATCGGAGTAGCGGTAGCCGGCTTCCAGTGAGAGCGCGTAGACACCCGGTGCGTTATCGATCAGCGGGACGATAAATTCGCCGAACGCTTCGTTGATCGTAAAGCCGCCCTGGCGATCCGGGACCGGCGCACCGGTGCCCATGACTTCACCCTGGATCTGGCTCGGGCCGTCCGAACGTGTGCCAGCCGTTGCACGACGATGTTCGGCGCCGACAGCCACACCGATCGGGTATTCCGACCAAGGACTCTTGAATCCACCCAGATCACCGCTGAAGTTGAGTGCCGCATTGTCCTGCTCAACGTTCTGGATCGAGAAAGCGCTCAAATTAATAAACTTGAGTGCTTCGGGCGAAGCGGAGCCTTCCGGACCCCAGACATTGAGCGGTACGCAGCCATTGCTCGGATCAACGCAAGTGGTGCCATCGAGAGACATCAATGCCTGGCGGGTTTTGGACAGCGAGCCCCAGTTGCGAGATTCGGCGAGCCGCTCAGATTCACCGTGCGACCAGAAAGCGTCGTACTTCCAGTTATCGGTGATCGCGCCACGCAGACCGGCAGTCACCTGGAAGGTCTTGGTATCGAACCGATTGAGACGCGGACCAAGCTCCGTCAAGCGACGGCCAATGGTCAGGCCTTCGATCATGGTCGCATTGCCCGGAACGCAGTTGGCAGCATCGATGCCATACGCTTGGCAGAGCTGCTGGCGAGCCGGCTCAGGAATGAAGGGGTTGCCAATCGGCATGTCGAACGCTTCTTGGAACAAGCCGCTCGGTGCCAGCGATGCCTCCACGCGCGAACGCGTGTAGTTCACTTGACCATAGGCTTCAGCATGCTCGTTGATTTCGTAACGGCCCAGCGCGGTTGCCTGATACCGATCGAGTCCGGTCTGGAAAAGATTGATCGGATTGAAGTTGTACGTTTGGACATTGCTGACGATCTGACCGGTGGTCGGGTCAATCTGACCTCTGCCGTCCAGTGTGCCGTCATCACCTGGGGTTCCCCATACGCCAGGCGGACCCACGATAAGCGAAGGTACCGTGGTGCCCGAGCCCTGTGGGCGGCCGTTACCGGACGAGCGTGACACTTTGCCCCAAGCGCGGTCGCCTTGGAAAACTGGGTCAACCTTGGTGTGGCCAACGCTGAACACGACGTTGCCTTTCCCGTCGGCCGAGTTGGCGCCCATCGTGGCTTCGATGCGCTGACGTGCGCCATCGCCATATTTGGATTGACCGTAAGAGCTCTGAACTTCAACGCCTTCGAAGTCGCGGCGCAGGATGAAGTTGGCGACACCAGAAATGGCGTCAGCGCCGTAAACCACGGACGCGCCACCGGTCAGCAAGTCCACGCTCTGGATAAGCGCTACAGGAATGGTGTTGGTGTCAACGACACCGGACAGATCGTAAGGAACCGGACGACGCCCATCGACCAGCACCAGCGTGCGGTTCGAACCCAGGCCGCGCAGATCGAGTTCTGCTGCACCCGTGGCGCCGTTATTCGTACCAGGACCAACTGTCGGTGAAACACTCGGCAGCTGCTTGACGAATTCTTCCACGGCGACAGGCTGCGTGCGCATGAACTCTTCACGCTCAATGCTCGTGACCGGGCTGCTGGTGGTCAAGCCGGGCGTCGAGATACGGCTACCGGTGACGGTGATCGTGTCTAGTGTGGCTGCTTCATCGGCGGGCTTAGTCTGCGCGGCCGCAGTGGAAGACAGAACAGCGTTGCCGGTGCCTAGCACCAACGCGAACACAACTGCATCTCGCAGTTTGTTGGACTTAAAATTCATTAGCTCTCTCTCCAAGTGATCTTGGGTACTGCCAAGGGTTGTTTGCCTGTCGGGGGTTCCGAAAGAAGCGGATCCAAAACGCCAGGGTGAACCGATGGTATATGCGTTGCGAGAGAAATTAAAGTCCCGTTAATGAAAAAGAAGAAAGCTGTGAAGGTGCTCGCCGGGCGCACGATCTGTAACGAAAAACGCCACCGACCACAGGTCGATGGCATTGAAAGAAGTCTTATAAAATCAGGGTGTTAGAGGTCTTGTTCGTACCTGACATACGGAACAGTCCCGTCGCTGTTGCTCTCGTTGCTCGGTGCAAACGGATTCTTGCCGCGGGAGATGACGTTTTCGGCGCCGACAGTGAGCTGGCCGCTCCAGGGAGTGCGCCAGGTCAGGCCAAGGCCCAGACCTTCCCACTTTTCGGGCTGGCCGGGGACGTCGACAACGCGGCCGATGACGTTCGCACTGAATGCGCCATAGCCGCCGCCAACGCTCAAGGTCTTGCTGTCCCATTGGTCGGCGATAGCGGGCGAGACGTCGGCCAGCGGAACCAGGCGCGCGCGCGCGTAGGTGCCGCCGATCGAGACGAAGCCTTCGCGACCGATGTTCTTCTGCCCGAAGACGGTGAGGTCGTTCTGTTCGACACGCGTCAGCGGGGCCTTGCCGGCGCCGATCAGCCAGGCGGGCAGGGTGTCGCGGCCGGTGCCGGCGGTGACGCCAACGCGGCTACCGCCGCGATTGAAACCCAGCGTGCCGGAGACGCGGCGCGATGCAGCAGCGCTGTCTTCTTCGTCATCGCCGATGCCTGCCAGCAGGCAGTGGCTGGCGAGGCCGCTAATATTGGTGCCGCGGCTGCTGTTGCAGAGCAGACCCAGCGAGTCGCCGGAGGTCAGGCCGAACGCGGCATCCAGCGAATTGCGGCCGAAATGCCAGCGCGCGCCGGCCTTCTGCTCGCCAGTCGGCTCCAGATACAGAAACGCTTCGACCTTGCCGCTGCCCTTGTTCCACACCGGCAGGATCGTGCTCTCACGCAACTGCTGCTGCGTCGACTGCGCGTGCACGCCTGCGGTCGCCGCGAGGGCAACCATCAAAGCTAGCGGGAGGCGCAGAAGGTGTCGCATACCAGAAGTCAGACCCAGGGCCAGTTGTTAAGTTCCCGAAAGCGGGCAGGTGGGATGCTAGGCCGTTTATGATTATTTAACAAGTGGCGGTGCTCCCCGAATGCACCTGCCATCCTATCTATTGCAACCTTTCCGGCGCTTCCTGCGAGGGCCGCGCTGCGCTGAAAAGTACGTCCAGCGCGGTCAAGGGAAAGTGATACTCACGGCCACAGAATTCGCAGCGCACCTCGACTTCGCCAGTCGCCTCGGCGGCCGCGCGCGCCTCTTCCTCGCCCAGCGACTGCAGCATGGAGGCGACCCGCTCGCGCGAACAGGAGCAGCCAAAACGGAGCGGTTTGCTGCCGAGCAGCTGTGGTTCTTCTTCGTGGAACAACCGGTGCAGCAGGTCCGGGCCGGCGACCGAGAGCAGTTCCGGTGCGCCCAGGGTGTCGAACAGGGCGCCGATCCGGGTCCAGCCATCGTGATCGCCTTCGTCGCCGGGGAGCTTCTGCAACAACAGGCCAGCGGCCTGATCCGGGCCAGCGGCCAGCAACAAACGCGTCGGCAACTGTTCGGACTGCTGGAAATAGGTTTCGAACGCTTCAGCCAGGTCCGGTGCCTGCATGCCGACCAGGCTCTGGTAGCGCTGCGGCTCGCGCGGGTCCAGACCGGGGTTTTCGATGGTGATCGCCAGCAACGCGGCGTCGCCCAACTCGCGCAGATCGGTCGGGGCATCGACGCCGTCGGCCAACTGCACGATGCCGCGCAAGGTGCCAGCAGCGGTGCATTCGGCAAACAGGGTGCGCAAGGTGTCATTGCCGCGCAGCTGCACCGACAGACGCCCGTCGACCTTGGTGTGCCCGGTGAACAGGGCAGCGGCCACGGCCGCTTCGCCAAGTAGTTGGCGCGCGGCAGGCGGGTACTCGGCTGCGCCCTGGATGTCGTGCAAGGCCTTGGTCAAGCGCACGTGGACACCGCGCACACCGGCGGCGGGCAGCAGGAAACGGGAAAGCTGATCGTGATCGGTCATGGAAACATCGGGCGTAAGGGACGCGTGTTGCCGGATAATGCGGCAGGCATCGGGATTAAGGGTCGTAGCGAACAATGGGGACGGAGGCATGGGATGGCAAGCAGGCGGCGGCGCCGCGACGCGCACGGCGCTGGTTGCCCTGGCTGATGGCGGCACCGCTGCTGTTCGCAGCGGCGAGCGTGCTGCAGGTGCTGGTCTTGCGAGTGATCGATCCACCGATCAGCAGCATGATGGTGGGGCGTTATCTGGAAGCCTGGGGCGAGGGCGACTGGAGTTTTTCGCTGCACCAGCAATGGCGCGATTACGACAGGATCGCCGCGAGCCTGCCGATTTCGGTAGTGGCGGCAGAAGATCAACAGTTTCCGATGCATCACGGTTTTGATCTGCAAGCGATCGAAAAGGCGCGCGACCACAATGCCCGCGGCGGGCGGGTGCGTGGTGCCAGCACCATCAGCCAGCAGGTCGCCAAGAATGTGTTCCTGTGTCAGGGCCGCAGTTGGGTGCGCAAGGGGCTGGAAGCCTGGTACACGGTGTTGATCGAGCTGTTCTGGCCCAAACAACGCATCCTGGAGATGTATCTCAACGTGGCCGAATTTGGCGACGGCGTGTATGGCGCGCAAGCGGCTGCGCAACAGTTCTGGGGCAAGGATGCGGCAGGCTTGTCGCCGACCGAATCGGCGCGCCTGGCGGCGGTGTTGCCATCGCCGCGGCGTTACGACGCGCGTCGCCCGGGGGCATTCGTGCAGCGGCGTGCCGTGTGGATCCAACGGCAGGCGGGCCAGTTGGGTGGGCCTGCCTATCTGCAGACACCGTAGGATGAGCGCCATCGATAACGCCCAACGGCCCGCGTCCGAGCGCCTGACCGTGGTCATCGCGGCGTTCAACGAAGAAGCCAGCATTCCCCGGCTGCATCCGCGCCTGTGCGCAGTATTGGCGCAGTTGCAGGGGTTGCAGACGCATGTGCTGTATGTCGACGACGGCAGCACCGATGGCACCTGGGACGTCTTGCACGCACTCACCGACGCCGATGCCCAGGTAAGTGCAGTGCGGCTGTCGCGCAACTTTGGCAAGGACGTGGCGATTTCTGCCGGGCTGGATCACGTGCTGCCGGGTGCGGTGGTGTTGCTGGATGCCGATGGCCAGGACCCGCCGGAATTGATTCCGGAATTCGTTGCGCTGTGGCGTGGCGGCTACGACAACATCTTCGGCACGCGTGTCTTTCGCGAAGGCGAGAGTTGGCTCAAGCGTAGCGCCGCGCATGCGTTCTATCGCGTGATCCGGCGCTTGTCGCGCACCCCGATTCCTGCCGATACCGGCGATTTCCGCCTGCTGTCGCCGCGTGTGGTGCAGGCCTTGCAACAGCTGCGCGAGCGCCACCGCTTCATGAAGGGGCTGTTCGGCTGGGTCGGATTTCGTCAGGTGGCGCTGCCGTATCGGCGCGCGCCGCGTCTGTGCGGGCGCAGCAAGTTCACGGTATGGCGGCTGTGGAATTTCGCACTCGACGGCATCACCAGTTTTTCGACGGTACCGCTGCGGGCGGCCACCTATCTGGGCCTGCTGACGGCGTTGCTGGCGTTTCTGTTCGGCGGCTGGGTCGTCGTCAAGGCCGCGCTGATCGGCGACCCCGTGGCGGGTTGGCCGACCATGATGTCGGTGATCCTGTTTCTCGGCGGCATCCAACTGATTGCCTTAGGGCTGATTGGCGAATACCTGGGCCGGTTGTACGACGAGGCCAAGCAGCGCCCGCTGTATCTGGTCGATACCCACCGCGGCGCGGTGGGAGTAGGCTGCGATCACCAGACCAAGCGCGGAGCGGGTCATGCAGACCGTACGACAGCTGTTGGGGACCAAACAGGTTGAGGTGTTCGCGGTTGCGGCCGATGCCGCAGTGATCGAGGCGATTCGTGTGATGGCCGAGAAGGCCATCGGCGCGGTGTTGGTGATGGATGGCCCGCGCCTGATCGGCATCGTCTCCGAGCGCGACTATGCACGCAAGGTGGTGCTTTACGATCGCTCGTCGTCGACCACCAGCGTCGCCGAAATCATGAGTACCGAGGTGGTGACGGTGTCGCCATCGGACACCGTAGAGCGTTGCATGCAACTGATGACCGACGGCCGCTTCCGGCATTTGCCGGTGGTCGACAACGGCCGCGTGCAGGGCGTGATTTCGATCGGTGATCTGGTCAAGGCGGTGATCGAAGCGCAGCAGCAGGACATCGACCAACTGCAGCGTTACATCGCCAGTTGAGATCGTGGCGCTGCGTTAGTGCGCGTACTTGCCACCGCAATCGCTGTCCTTGCCCGGGCCCGGTTCAAAGGTCGCGAGCAAGGCAGCCGGCGGGGCGATCATGCCCAGGCCGACCGCAAGCGCGCCGCGCAGACCCAATGCCTTGAAGTCGGGATGGAAGCTCGGGTCCTTGAAGGTGCCGCCGATCCGCAATGGCGAGCGCAGGCTCAGGATGCTGTGGTCTTTCGGGCGTGGGCGCAGCAACAGATCCAGCGTTTCGTCTTTCAAGCTGATGCTGCCTTCGCCAATGATGATGGTGTCGGTGCTGTCGAAGGCCATCGCGCGCGATTGCATCAGCCCGTTCTGCACGCCGAAGTCGCCGAAGACGCAGCGCACCGGAATCTGCCGGTCCTTGATGATCAGGTATTTCAGCGACTCGGCGATGTCCAGGCCGGCCAGTTCCATGATCAGGTTGCCGACATGGCCACGGCCCATCCCCACGGCGATACTTCCATCGGCGCTGCCGAGCATCGCGGCGATCGAGTTGCCGCGGCCGCGCAGATCCAGCTCGCCGCCGATCGCACCCGAGGCCTGTTTGGCGAGCTTGGCATCGGGAAATAGTCGATCCAGGCGAATGCCGCGAATGCCGGCCTTCAGGTGCGTGGAAATGACAGGGTTGCGCGCATCCATGTGAATGGTGGAGCGGATATCGCCGCCGGCGACGCCGAAGTTCAATGGATCCAGCTGCAGCACGCCGTCCCTCAACGTCAGCGCGGCATCCATGTCGTCCAATGGCCAGGACGGCGCATTGATGCGCTGCGCGCGCCAATGCACCTGGGCATCCATTGCGCGCAATTTGGACAGATCGTACGGCGTGGTCGGCAGAACGCGCGCGCTGGCGGCAAGCCGCGCGGCCTGTTTCTTCTGCTCCGCGTTGGCCGATTCGTTAGTGCCGGTCTTGGGCGGTGCACCGACGAAACCGGCCAGGTCGTCGAAATCCAGCCGTTTGGAAGCCAGGTCCGCGCGCAGGAATGGACGCTTGTTACGCAGGTCGATTGCTGCAGTACCGGAAAGATCGCTGTCGCCGGCGGTGCCGGTGAACGTTTCGTAGCGCCAGACATCGCCATCGCGCCGCAGGCGGCCATCGAGCTTGTAGGGCGGCGTGGACGGCATCGCGACGCCAATCAGCGGGTACAGGTCTTCCATGTCCTGGCCGCTGAGCGCCATCTGCAGGTCGAATACACGGAACTGGAACGGATTGGTCAACGTACCGCGCACATGCGTCCGCGTGGTGCCGGCACTGCCGTGGAGATCGATACGGAAAGGATGCTCGCTTTGGCTCAATTCCAGCGGCGATGCGGTATTGCCCTTGAGCGTGAACGGGTAGCCCTTCCAGCGTCCCTTGCCGTCGATGCCGATCGGGGCGGCGCGCTGGTCTTTGCTGGGCGGTGCCAGGCTGTTGATGGCGACATCCACAGACGAGCGGTTGGCATCGTCGATATAGTGCAGGCGCCCGTTGTTTACCAATAGGCGGCCCAGGCGCGGCATGCTGCTGTCGTCATCGGTCTGGTCGAAGACCCAGTTACCCGGGTGGCTGTCGTTGCCTGCTTCCAGCAACAGCGTGGGGTGCTCCAGCCGGATTTCCGGCAACCGCAGCGTGCCGCGCAGCAGTGGCCAGAATTCGACATCGATCTCGGCCGCGTCCAGCTCGGCCATCGCGCCACGCTTGGACCACGACGCATTGCCCAGACGCACTCGCTCGCCGCGCACGGTGGTGATGCGGCCGAGATCGACATCCAGATGACCGAGATGAAATTCGCGCCCGGTCTTCGCACTGACCGCGCGTTCTACCGGCCCACGTAACCAGTTCCAGTCGAACAGCAGCACGAGGATCGCCAAAAGGACAGCAACGATGCCGAGTGCGATCCACCCGCGTCGACGGCGCGAGACGCGGGAGGGCGAAGAAGCCGAAGAAGCCGGGGAGGGGGGCACGTTGTTCACGTGCGCAATGGTTGGTGATGCCTCGTGCACGGCGCGCGAACGCGCCGAAGGTCACGGTTCACATCACCTGCGCAATCACGGCAACGAAGTGACAAGCGCTGCCGGCGAGTACGAACAGGTGCCAGATCGCGTGGAAGTAACGTTGGTTGTCGCGTTGATAGAAATACGTGCCTAGCGTGTAAAAGAGACCGCCGGCCAGCAGCCAGCACAGCGACCAGGTATCGACGGAGCGCAGTAACGGCTGGATCGCCACGATGATCAGCCAGCCCATCGCCAGATACAGCACGGTCGACAGCAATCGAAAGCGGCCGGTAAAAAACAGCTTGAAGATCACCCCGGCGGCGGCGATCGTCCAGACGGCGGCGAACAATCCCCAGCCCCAGGGGCCGCGCAGATTGATCAGCGTAAATGGCGTGTAGGTGCCGGCGATCAACAGATAGATCGCGCAATGATCGAGCACCTGCAGGCGCGCTTTGGCGCCCGCGTGCGGGATGGCGTGGAATAGCGTGGAGGCGACGTAGAGCAACACCAGCGTGGCACTGAACACGATGGCGGTGGCCAATTGCCAGCCATCGCCGTAGATGGCGGCCAGCGTAATCAGCACCGAACCACCGGCCAGGGCGGCAATGGCGCCCAGGCCGTGGGTCACGGCGCTGGCGATTTCGTCGCGCAGGTCGGTCGAGGGGGAGGCGTCTGCGTTCATGCCAAAAATGTACCGTAATTGCGAGCAATTCGCATCGCCAGCACTGCCGCACGCTTGCTCCAGGTCACGCGCAAGTCAATCGATTGCCTTGGCATGCGCGTGTTCGCGGGTGGCCGAGAAGCGCACGTCCGGCGCGCGTTCCTGGGCCAGCTGCAGGTTGACGCGGGTCGGTGCCAGATAGACCAGCTGGCCGGCCGCGTCGATGCCCAGGTTGCCGGCATTTTTCTCGCGAAACTCTTCCAGCTTCCTGGCGTTGTCGCAGTGGACCCAGCGCGCCGTGGTGACGCTGACCGGTTCGAAGATCGCGTCCACGCCGTATTCGTCCTTGAGCCGGTACGCGACCACGTCGAACTGCAGCACGCCGACCGCGCCGAGGATCAGATCGTTGCTCATCAAGGGGCGGAAGAACTGCGTGGCGCCTTCTTCCGACAGCTGTGCCAGGCCCTTCTGCAATTGCTTGAGCTTGAGCGGATCGCGCAGGCGCGCGCGGCGGAACAGCTCCGGCGCAAAGTTGGGAATGCCGGTGAACGACAGCGATTCGCCTTCGGTGAAGGTGTCGCCGATGGAAATGGTGCCGTGGTTGTGGATGCCGATCACATCGCCCGGCCACGCTTCGGCGGCAATCTCGCGATCGGAGGCCATGAAGGTCAGTGCGTTGGCAAGTTTGACGTCCTTACCGCTGCGCACATGCAGCGTCTTCATGCCGGCAGTGAACTTGCCTGAGCACACGCGCATAAACGCCACGCGGTCGCGATGCTGTGGGTCCATGTTGGCCTGGATCTTGAACACGAAGCCGCTCAGTTTGGCTTCGGTCGGCTCTACGCGACGGCCGGTGGTCTCGCGCGTCTGCGGCGGCGGAGCGTGTTCGATGAAGAAGTCCAGCAGCGGCTGTACGCCGAAATTGTTGACCCCCGAACCGAAAAACACCGGGGTCTGTTGGCCGGCGCGATAGGCCTGCAGATCGAACGGGTTGCTGGCCCCTTGCACCAGCTCCAGTTCGTCGCGCAGCTCGGTCAGCATCTGCTCGCCAATCTTTTCGACCAGGCCAGGCGAATCCAGCGACGGGAAGATGGTCGAATCCTGGCGGGTGAAATTGCGCCCCTGTTCGTACAGATGCACTTCGCCGGAGATCAGGTGCACCACGCCCTTGAGGCGCTGGCCCATGCCGATCGGCCAGGTGACCGGCGCGCACTGGATGCCGAGCACGGTTTCCACCTCATCCAGCAGATCGATGGGGTTCTTGCCTTCGCGGTCGAGCTTGTTGATGAAGGTCATGATGGGGGTATCGCGCAGCCGGCAGACTTCCATCAGTTTGATGGTGCGCTCTTCCACGCCCTTGGCCACGTCGATGACCATCAGCGCCGAGTCCACCGCGGTGAGCACGCGGTAGGTGTCCTCGCCGAAGTCGGCGTGACCGGGCGTGTCGAGCAGGTTGACGATCTTGCCCTCGTACGGGAACTGCATGACCGAGGAGGTCACCGAGATGCCGCGTTCCTTTTCCAGCGCCATCCAGTCCGAAGTGGCATGGCGTGCGGCCTTGCGGCCCTTCACGGACCCGGCCATCTGGATCGCGCCGCCGAACAGCAACAGCTTTTCGGTCAGCGTGGTCTTGCCGGCGTCGGGGTGGGAAATGATGGCGAAGGTGCGGCGGCGCGCGGCTTCGTTGGTGACATCGGACATAGGCTGAGCGCGCCCGTTCGGACGCCTGCGGAAACGGAGGTAGCCGGTGATTATAGCGGCTTCGCCGAGGCACGCTTTTACTGCAATGGGTGGCCCCTGCGATTTGGGCGGTGGACGCTGGCCGGGGCAGCGACCGTCAGGGGGCTGGCGAGGGGAACTGCAACTCGCCCTGCGGGCCGAGCATGCGAAACGGCAGCGAGAGCAACTGCATGTCGGCATTGCGCTGGATTGAGAAATGCAGGTGCGGCGCAGTGCTGAAGCCGGTGTTGCCGGAGGTGCCCAGCCGTTCGCCGGTGCGCACCGCCTGGCCAAGGCGCACGGCCACGCCGTCGTGTGCCAGGTGGGCGTAAAGCGCCATGCTGCCGTCGGCATGCAGCACGCGCACCAGGTTGCCGCCGCCAGCTGCGGGGTCGTGCGGGCTGTTGTCGACGACATCATGCTGCACCTGCATGACCACGCCGTCGCGCGCTGCAAGTACCGGCGTGCCCTGCGGCATGGCGAAGTCCACCGCGAACCAATTGGGCGGATCGGCGTGGCTGAAGTGCCCGCCGAAGCCCTGCGCGACCTGCACCGGCACGCTGCGGAATGGCAATTGGTAGCGGACGGACTGCGGGGTGGCCCGCGGGTCGCCCGGCACCACGTCTAGCGTGAGCCCGAAACCGCCCAGGGTGCGCTGATTGCTGGCCGCATACAGCCGGGTCAGCAGGCGGCGCTCGTGTGCAGACAGCTCAAACGTCAGCGGCAACTGCGGCACGGCGCGGTAATCCTCGCTGGGCGGTGCGCTCAGACGCAGTTGCGCAGGCCCGGCCAGCGGATTGCTGACCCAGACCAGATAGACCGGTGGCTGCCATTCCAGCCGCAGTGCAGTGTCGTTGCCTGTGGCTGCCGGCACCGGTTGCGCGTCAGGTGTCTGGGGCGAGGGCGTTGTGGCAGGACGGGGCCAATGCCAATGCTGCTGTGCGTGTGCCGGAGACGCGCAGGCCAGCGACAGAACGAGCGTCGTGATCAGGGCGGGTAGGACAGTGCGCGGCACGGGCACGGCATCGACGTGAGCAAGGGGCGCAAGTATGCGGCCCACCACGGGTCAGAGTGGACAGGTCGGAGTGGTATCGAATGAAAGTATATCTTTCCATCCGCATGAAGAGATTGACTTCGCAAAAATCCGGTGGCATCTTAGCCTCACCATCGAGACCGGCGGAGGGACAGGCCCTTTGATGCCGGGGCAGCCAGCGGAACGCGCGAGCGTCCGCGTTTGGTGCCAAATCCTGCGGGGACTTCAGCGTCCGCCGAAAGATGGTTCGAATCGTGCCTTCCGCACGTCGAACGCGAGCTCCGCGAAGCTCGATGGCCGATCCACCCCGGATATCGCCATGAGCCTCGTGACTACAGCATCGCCAACGACACTTGATGACCTAGACCTTCCTGCCGCCGACTTCGACGGCGTGATCGCGTTGCGCGGCGACATCGCCGTGTCGTTGCCGATGCGCCATGCCGGCATGCGCGAGTTGCGACTGCGCTATGAACTGATCGGCGCGGCCAATGCGCCGGTGGTGTTGGTGGCAGGCGGCATCTCCGCGCATCGCCATCTGGCCGCCAGTGCGGTGTTTCCCGAGAAGGGCTGGGTGGATGGGCTGGTCGGCAGCGGCCGCGCGCTGGATCCTGCTGCGCGGCGTCTGTTGGCATTCGATTTTCTCGGCGCCGATGGCGACCTGGATGCGCCGATCGATACCGCCGACCAGGCCGATGTGATTGCCGCCTTGCTGGACGCGCTGGGCATCGGACGTTTGCATGGTTTTGTCGGCTACTCCTACGGTGCCCTGGTAGGCTTGCAGTTCGCCATCCGCCATGCGGCCCGTGTGGGCACCTTGGTTGCGGTGAGTGGCGCGCACCGCGCGCACCCGTATGCCGCGGCCTGGCGTGCTTTGCAGCGCCGCGCAGTGGCGCTGGGCCAACTGCAGTGCGCGGAACATCACGGCCTGGCGCTGGCACGACAGTTCGCCATGCTCAGCTACCGCACGCCGGAAGAATTCAGCGAGCGCTTCGATGCGCCGCCGGAAGTGATCAATGGCCGCGTGCGCGTGGCCGCCGAAGACTATCTGGACGCCGCCGGTGCGCAATACGTGGCGCGCACGCCGGTCACCGCGTACTTGCGCCTGTCCGAATCTATCGACCTGCATCGCATCGACCCGGCGCAGGTGCGCGTGCCCACCGTCGTGGTGGCGGTGGAAGGCGACCGCCTGGTGCCGCTGGCCGACATGGTCAGCCTGGTCGAAGGCTTGGGACCGCGCGGCAGCCTGCGTGTCTTGCGTTCGCCGTACGGCCACGACGCCTTCCTGAAAGAAATCGATCGCATCGACGCGATCCTGACGACTGCCCTTCGCATCACCGGAGAAACCGTATGAGCTTTCGTGACCCCACCGACGCCCCCTGTACTGCTGCCACTGCCGCCGTGCGTGCCGGTATCGACCGCGATACCGCCTATGGAGCGGTGACCCCGCCGATCGTGCTGTCTTCGAATTTTTCGTTCGATGGGTTCGGCAACAAGCGTCAGTACGACTACACCCGCAGCGGCAATCCCACCCGCGATCTGCTTGGCGAAGCGTTGGCCGAACTGGAAGGCGGCGCAGGCGGCGTCATCACCTCCACCGGCATGGGCGCGATCAACCTGGTGCTCAATGCCGTGCTGCAGCCAGGCGATACGCTGGTGGTGCCGCACGATGCCTACGGCGGCAGCTGGCGGCTGTTCAATGCATTGGCCAAGAAAGGGCATTTCGCGCTGATTACCGCCGACCTCACCGACCCGCGCTCGCTGGCCGATGCATTGGCGCAGTCGCCCAAGCTGGTGCTGATCGAAACCCCGTCCAACCCGCTACTGCGCATCACCGACCTGCGCTTCGTCATCGAAGCGGCGAAGAAGGTGGGCGCGTTGACCGTGGTCGACAACACCTTCCTGTCGCCGGCGCTGCAGAAGCCGCTGGACTTCGGCGCCGACCTGGTGCTGCATTCCACCACCAAGTACATCAACGGTCATAGCGATGTGGTGGGCGGCGCCGTGGTGGCGCGCGATGCTGAGCTGCACCAGCAGTTGGTGTGGTGGGCCAACGCGCTGGGTCTGACCGGCTCGCCGTTCGATGCCTTCCTCACCTTGCGCGGTCTGCGCACGCTTGACGCGCGTCTGCGCGTGCATCAGGAAAACGCCGATGCGATCGCTGCGCTGCTGGATGGGCATGCGGCGGTGAACCAGGTGTATTTCCCCGGTCTGGCGGCGCATCCGGGCCATGCCCTGGCGGCGCGCCAGCAGAAGGGTTTGGGCGCGATGATGAGTTTCGAGTTGGACGGTGGCGAAGCGGCCGTGTGCGCGTTCGTCGATGGCCTGCGCTACTTCACCCTGGCCGAGTCGCTGGGTGGCGTGGAAAGCCTGATCGCCCACCCGGCCTCGATGACGCATGCGGCGATGACCGCCGAAGCGCGTGCGGCGGCCGGCATTTCCGATGGGTTGCTGCGGTTGTCGATCGGGATCGAATCTGCCGAAGATCTGCTGATCGATCTGCGCGCCGGTCTGGCCCGCGCAGAAGCGACCTTGACCGCCGCCAACCGCAAACAGGTCGACGCGTGAGCACTGTGCTGCCTGTGTCGCGCCGTGCTCCGGTCGCTGCGGTGACGCCGACGCCGCGGCTGGCCTTGCTGGGCACCGGCACCGTGGGACGCGCTTTCGTGACGCGCTACACCGCGCTGCAGCAGCGCCAACTGCGCTTGCCGCGCTTCGATTGGCTGGCCAATTCGCGCATCGCGCAGGACTGTGGCGTGAGCGCAGAGCAGGCATTGCTGCAGGCCAATGCCGCGCCGCGCGGGCAAGCGGTCTTGCAACCGTGGGCAGAAACCGCTGCACTGCGTACCGGCGATGTCGTGGTAGACGCCACCGCCAGCGACGTCGTCGCCGATTGGCATGTCGAATGGTTGCTGCGCGGTGTGCATGTCGTCACCGCCAACAAGCTGGCCCAGGGCAGCGCGTTGTCGCGTGCGCAGGCCCTGCTCGCAGCGCGCCATGCCAGCGGCGCGCATTATGGCGACAGCGCCACCGTGGGCGCGGGATTGCCGGTGTTGAGCAGCGTGCGCGCATTGGTGGCCGGCGGCGACCACATCCATTCGATCGAAGGCGTGTTGTCGGGATCGCTGGCATGGTTGTTTCATCGTTACGACGGCAATGGCGCGTTTTCCGATTGCGTGCGCGAAGCGATGGCAGCCGGCTACACCGAGCCGGATCCGCGCATCGATCTGTCCGGCGAGGATGTGCGGCGCAAGTTGCTGATCCTGGCGCGCGCTGCGGGCTGGCAGCTGGAGGCCGAGCAGGTGCACGTGGAATCGCTGGTGCCGGCCGCCATCGTCACGCTGCCGTTTGTCGAGTTGGAAAGCCACCTGGATGCACTGGATGCAGTCGTGGGTGCGCGCTGGCAACAGGCGCGTACGGCTGGGCGTTGCCTGCGGTTCGTGGGTCGTGTGGATGCGTATGGTGCAAGCGTGGGCTTGCGCGAGTTGGCCTTGGATCATCCGTTGGCCGGCGGTGCCGGTACCGACAATCGGGTGGCGATCAGCAGCGACCGATATCGCGCACAGCCGTTGTTGATCCAGGGGCCGGGCGCCGGTGCCGAAGTGACTGCGGCGGCGCTGCTGGATGATGTGATGCGGATCGTGGCCGGGTAATGCGCTGAAAGATCAGCGGCTGCGCCGTTCAGGCAGTCGCGCTCGTCGCTTGGACAGGCGATTGGTGGCCGAACTCATGTTGCGCACTAGCACTGGGTGAAAGTGCCTTGCCACCGACACTTAGGGGCAGTGGGTGATTTGTCAATGCTGCGTCTGGCGATCTACTTTATGTTGAGCGGTTATCTTGATCGCCGCAGAACGCTTGCTCGTCCGATCTGCGTGCTGTTGCTCGGCGCGTCATCTGACGGCAGCCAAGCACCGCAATGTCGAGCCGCACCCTTTTGTGCAGGATGCGGCTGACCAACACACCATGACGCTTCAACACTGCATGACGTGCTACTGCTGCGCAATCGCCTTCAACAAGGCCGCATTGAAACGCTTGGGGTCCTGCACCTGCGGCGAATGCCCGAGGTCGGCGAATTCGACCAGCGTTGCGTCCGGAATTGCCGCAGCCGCGCGCTTGCCAAGCGTGGGATAGTCGCCGACGCGTGCCTTGACCTCCGGAGGGGCTGTGTCTTTGCCGATCGCGGTGCGGTCCTTGAGGCCGATAAACAGGGTGGTTGGTACCGTGAGCTTGGGCAGTTCGTACACCACCGGTTGGTTGAACACCATGTCGTAGGTCAGCGCCTGATTCCAGGCCACCGCCTGCTTGCCGGGGCCCAGCGACATGCCGGCCTGCATGCGCGCCCAGCGTTCGAAGTCGGGCGTCCATTGACCGGCGTAGTACACGTCCATCTGATACTTCTTGATCCGCTCGAAACTGATCTTCAGCTCGTTGTCGTACCACGCATCCACGCTGCGCCAGGGGATGCCTTCGGCCTTCCAGTCTTCCAGTCCGATCGGGTCCACCAATGCGAGGTGTTCGGTGGCCTGTGGATACATCAATGCATAGCGGATCGCGAGCATGCCGCCCATCGAATGGCCGACCACGACCGCGCGTTCGACACCTAAATTTTTGAGCAGCGCATGCGTGTTGTCGGCTAGCTGGGCGAACGAAAATTGATAGGCCGCGGGCTTGCTGGATTTGCAAAAGCCCACCTGATCCGGCGCGATCACGCGATAGCCGGCCTTGCTCAAGGCCGCGATGCCGGATTCCCAGGTGGCGGCGCAAAAATTCTTGCCATGTAGCAGCACTGCGGTGCGCCCGTTGGGCTTGCCGGTGGGCGCGACATCCAGATAGGCCATTTCCAGCGGCTGCTGTTGCGAGGTGAAGGCGTAGGTCTTCACCGGATAGGGGTAATCGAAGCCTTCCAGGCGCGGGCCATAGCGGGTGTCCTGCGCCATCAATGGCCCACAGGCAAGGGCGAGAGTGCAGACAAGCTGTCGCATCGCGATCTCCGTCGGAATCGGGCATCAGACGGTACACGGGGGAATGTCGTGGGGACGTACAGTGTTGGCGCGCTCGGTGGAGATGCATGGCGCGGCTCAGGACCGCGCCCGGATCAGCACTCGATGACGTTCACCGCCAGGCCGCCGCGGCTGGTTTCCTTGTACTTGTCCTGCATGTCGCGGCCAGTGTCGCGCATGGTCTTGATGACCTTGTCCAGCGACACCTTGTGCTTGCCGTCGCCGCGCATGGCCATGCGGCTGGCGTTGATGGCTTTCACTGCACCCATGGCGTTGCGTTCGATGCATGGGATTTGCACCAAGCCGCCGATCGGGTCGCAGGTCAGGCCCAGGTTGTGTTCCATGCCGATTTCCGCGGCGTTTTCGATTTGTCCCGGATTGCCGCCGAGCGCGGCGACCAAGCCGCCGGCGGCCATCGAACAGGCCACGCCCACTTCGCCCTGGCAGCCGACTTCGGCACCGGAGATCGAGGCGTTCTCCTTGTAGAGAATGCCGATGGCCGCTGCGGTAAGCAGGAAATCGAAGATGCGTTGCTCGGAGGCACCCACGCAGAAACGGTCGAAATAATGCAGCACCGCCGGAATGATCCCGGCTGCGCCGTTGGTCGGCGCGGTGACCACGCGGCCGCCGGCGGCATTTTCTTCGTTGACTGCCAGTGCGTACAAGTTGACCCAGTCCAGCGTGGTCAGCGGGTCGCGCATGGCTGCTTCCGGCTTGGAGGACAGCTCGCGGTACAAGGCCGGGGCACGCCGCGACACATTCAAGCCACCGGGTAGCGTGCCTTCCTGGCGGATGCCGCGCTCCACGCAGGACTGCATTGCCGCCCATAGTGCGCGCAGGCCATCGCGGATCTCGTCCTCGCTACGCCAGCTCTTTTCGTTTTCGAACATCAGCGCCGCGATGCTCAAGCCGCTACGTGCGCACTGCGCAAGCAGTTCGTCGCCACTGAGGAACGGGTAGGGCAGCGGCGTTTCGTCGGCCACGATGCGATCGTCGGCAGCGTCGTCCTGGTTGACCACGAAGCCACCGCCCACCGAGTAGTAATCGCGCGTGGCGATGACCGCATCGTCGGCGTCGTAGGCGGTAAAGCGCATGCCGTTGGTGTGGTACGGCAGTTTCTGCCGCTTGTTCATCGGCAGGTCGCGCTTTTCCTCGAAGGCGATGGTGTGCTGGCCCATCAGGGTGATGCGCTTGCTGGCGCGGATGCGCTCCAGCGTGGCGGGAATGATGTCGGGGTCGATCAGGTTCGGGCGGTGGCCTTCCAGCCCCAGCAGCACCGCCTTGTCGGTACCATGGCCGCGGCCGGTCAGGGCGAGCGAGCCGAACACTTCGGCGCGGATACGCACGACGTCTTGCAGGCGCCCGGCGTCGAGCAGCCAGCGGTGTACGAAGCGCTCGGCAGCGCGCATCGGCCCCACGGTGTGAGAAGAACTCGGACCGATACCGATCTTGAACAGGTCGAACGTGCTGACAGCCATGCGTGCCGAGGAGGTGAGCGTAAAGGCGGCTATTCTAGTCGTTCGGCGATTGCGGCACGGCTGCAGCGCAGCATGAGAGCGCACTGGATGCCCCCCCTGACCCTGTATCAGCGCGACGATTGCCACCTGTGCGACCAGGCCGTGGAAGTGCTGGCGCAGACGCGCGCGGGCGATTTCGAGAGCGTTTTTATCGACGAGGATGCAGCGCTCGAGGCCGCCTACGGCGAGCGTGTGCCGGTGCTGCGCGATGCGCTGGGACGCGAGCTGGATTGGCCGTTCGATCGTACTTGCGTCCGCGCATGGCTGGATGCCGTAGAGAGCTGAGAGGCAATCGCAGCCTGCCAAGCGCCGCAAGCGCAATCGGTAGTGCAGCGGCGCGATTGGTCCAGTGTGCGTATTGGCGGCGTTTCTGAGTGGCTCTCGCGGCGCGCTGGCGTGGCACTGGACGCGCGGGCATAAAAAAGCGACGGACCCGACGAGGTAGTCCGTCGCTCAGTGGCCGCGTCCGGTTGCGGCCTGTGGCGTTACTTCGCCTTCAACACGACCTTGGTGCTGATCGCGGTTTCGTTGGGAATGGTCTTGGTGTCGGCCCAGTCGCCGCCGCCCACGCCGAAGTCCAGCCGCTTCACCACTGCCTTGCCGGCCAGCACCGGCTGTGCGCCGGGCGTCCAGGTGAAGGTCAGCGTGACCGGCTTGCTGACCCCGCGCAGCTCCAGGGTGCCGTCGGCAGCGTACTGGTTGCCGCCCAGGACGCGGAACTTGTTGGCGCGGTAGCGCGCAGTGGCGAACTTGGCGACGTTGAAGAAGTCCGGGCCCTGCAGGGTGGAATCGCGGTCATTGTTGCCGCTGACCGCGCTGGCCAGCGGAATGCGCACGTCGAGCTTGGCGCCGGCCAGGTTGGCCGGATCGAAGCTCAGCGTGGTGTCGAAGCCGGGGAACTTGCCGGTGAACACTTCACCGTCGTATTTGCTGGCGAACACCAGGCTCGAACCCGGCGCCTGCACGTAATCGGCGGCGAGCACCGGCGCGGCGGCGAACGTGGCAACCAGCGAGGCCGCAACCAGCAGCGGAGAGGCAAACAACTTGGACGACATGGGAAATCCTTATGGTTTGGGGGAGAGCCAGCCACGCGGCAACATCCGCAGCAGGGTGGCGTCACGCTGGAACAGGTGGTGGTAGAACGCGGCGCCGGCATGCGCCAGCACCACGGCAATCAGCAACCAGAAGCCCCACTCGTGGATGAAATGCGCGGTAGCGCGCAGTTGTTCGTCCGGCGGGCTGAGCTTGGGCACATCGAACAGGCCGAACCAGCGGAAGGGCCGCAGGCCGCTGGTGGAGTCGTACAACCAGCCCGACAGCGGCATGGCGAAGATCATGGCGTACAACAGCCAATGGGTGAACCCGGCGATGCGTTCCTGCCAGCGCGGCGTGCCGGCCACCGGTGGCGGTGCGCCGGCGTAAATGCGCCAGCACAGCCGCACGATGACCAAGGCCAGGACGGTCAGCCCTACCGACTTGTGCGCGGTGTAGACCCAGAAGTATTTCGGGGTCTTGGGTAGCTCGCCCATGGTCAGGCCGACGATGCCCAGCACCAAAATCAACAGCGCAATCAACCAGTGCAACGTCTGGCTCACACCGCCCCAGCGTTCGACGTTCTTCAGGCTCATGTTCCCGATTCCTGGTTGGCGGCGGTGTCCGACGTGGTGGGTGCGGCTTGCGGCTCGTGCGTATCGTCGCCGGCGCGACCTTCGCGCACGGCTTCGGCCTCGATGCGCAGTTCCACGCTGTCGCCGATCATCGACTTCCAGGCATCGATTCCGAACTCTGCTCGGCTCAGCGTGGCGGTGGCGGAGAAACCGGTGGTGCGGCGGAACGGCGGGAACGGGTGGCGCTTGAGCGCGTTGAGGGTGACGTCCAGGGTCACCGGGCGGGTCACCCCGTGCAGGGTCAGATTACCGGTGACCTTGGCGTGGTTTTCGCCGCTGGATTCCACGTGCGTGGAGACGAAATGCGCGTCGGGAAAGCGCTCGGCGTCGAGTAGGTTGCGTGCCAGGGTGGCCTGGTTCCACTTGGCATCGCCCAGGTCGGCGCGGCGCAGCGGCACGGTGACATCCAACTTGGCGGCGGCCCAGTCGTCCGGGTCGAAGACCAATGTGCCGCTACTTCCGGAAACGGTGCCCAATGCCTTGGAAAAGCCGGCATGTTCCACCGCGAACAGCACACGGGTGTGGACCGGGTCCAGCGCGTAGCGCTCCGGCGCAGCGGTAGCGGCGAGGCTGGTTGCGGCCAGGGCAGAGGACAGCAACAGGCGGGCGAGGATTGTCATGGGCGGATTCTAGACACATCCCGGCAAGGCGCGCTTGGCTTGCGCTCGCAACGATCCGTTGCGAGCATGCTGGCTGGACGTGGAAGGGATTCCCACATGCGTGTACTCATCGTGGTGCTGGCCGGGCTGTTGGCGATCTTGCCGTGCGCGGCAAAGATTCCGGAAGTGCCGCGCTTTAGGATCGTCGGGCCCAGCGAGGGATTGCCTTCGACGATGGTGGTGGCCATCAGCCAGGATCGCGCTGGCTACCTGTGGCTTGCCACATTCGACGGTCTGGTGCGCTATGACGGCGCAGGATTCAGGACCTGGCGTCACGATCCGGCCGACCTCGCCTCGTTGCCCTGCAACGCGGTGCAGGCGCTGCATATCGATGCGCAGGACCGGGTCTGGGTGGGCTGCGGCAAGGCCTTGAGTGTCCTGGATGCCGGTCGCAGGCGCTTCCGTCACTATCGCGCCGTCGACTATCCGTTGCTGAAGGACGGCGAGATCTACAGCATCGCCGCGTTCGATGGCGCTATCTGGGCCGGCACCACCACCGGTGCGCTGGTGCGGATCGATGCCAGCGGACAGATGTCGCCGTTGAATCTGGGCGAGCTCGATGGCGAGCTGGATCAAGCCATGGTCATGAACCTGGCGGTGGACGATCGGCACCGTCTATGGATCGCCACCACCCATGGCCTGGCCTATTACGACGGCAAGCAACTGCGTCGCGAATACATCCCGGACGAACCGAACCCGCAGGCGGCCATCTTCGGTTTGCAGTGGGCCGGCGACCGCCTATGGCTGGGAAGCGAATCGGGCGTGCATGTGCTGCGTGCCGACGGTCACTGGCAGCCGCTTGCCTGGTCATCGATGTTCGGCTCCGGCAATGAATTCTGGGGTGCGGTGGCTGCGCCGGATGGCGAATTCTGGCTGGGCAGCGGCCGCGGTCTGTGGCGCACGCGCGGCGAACGTCCACCGGTGCCCGCCTTGAGCGGCGAGGGGCCATTGTCGCGTCGCAACGTGATCGGTTTGATGGGGGCAGCCGATGGCGGCTTGTGGGTGCCCATGCATGGCACCGGCCTGGGGTATCTGCCCGCCGACTGGAAACGCAGTGCCGTGCTCAAGCCCGCCGTGCCATCCGGCGATGCGATCTACTGCAACCTGGCGCCTGCCAAACGCTCAGGCGGATTGTGGCAGGTCGATGCGCAGGGGCGTCTGTTGCGCACGGATCCGAGCACGGGCGACACGTTTCAGACAGGCCTGCAGTCGCCACAACTCAAGGGGATGGAAGTGGTGTCTGCGCTGGAAGACCGGCAGCGGCGCGTGTGGCTGGGGAATCTGAGTTTTGGCCTTTCGCGGATGGATCTGCGCACTGGTGAGTTCCTTCACTGGCCGTCCGATGGGCCCGAGCCGGCATCGGCGTTGTCGGCGCCGGACTGGATCGTCGAGCATGGCGATACCGTGTGGATGGCCTTCCTCGACATGGTGCAGCAGCGCGATCTGCACAGTGGCAAGGTCTTGCAGCGCATTACCCAGCAAGACCTGCATGGCCTGCGCGCGATCGACGTCCAGCAGTTGGAACAAGGCCCCGACGGACGTGTGTGGGTGGCCGGCGAAGGCGGCATGTTCGCCTGGGACGACACATCGCAACGCTTCGTGCCGGTGGCAGGTCTGGAAGGAATGCCCATCCAGGCATTTGCCAGCCAGTCTGCGAAGACGGTCTGGGTATATCGGGCCACCGGTGCCGAGCAATGGCAACAGATCGCAGACCGTTGGAAGCGGGTCCGTCAGGTCGGCGAAGCGGATGGTCTGAGCGGCTTCGATGCCTCTGCCATGCAGATCGATCCGCGTGGCCGGATCTGGATTTCCAGTCTGCGCGGGCTGTGGCGGATCGACCCCTCCGTGCATCCTGCACGGGTGCGCAATATCGGCACGCGCGATGGCTTGACCAGTCAGGAATTCATCCAGCATTGCCTGTTGATGTCGGGCGACAACTTGATCGGTGCAACCAGCGACGGCTCTACGGTGTTGCTGGATACCGCAATGCCGGATGTTGCGCCGTTCGTTCCTGCGTTACAGCTGGAACATGTCAGTGTGCTGCGCAATGGCGCGCGTATCGCCCTGCCAATGGATCGCCCGTTTCAGCTGGGTCCGGAGGACCGTCAGCTGCAGATCGTCTGCCGCTTGTTGTCCTACAGCGACCCGCTTTCCAATCGGTATCGCAGCTTCCTGAAAGGCTTCGACACGGACTGGCAGACCACAGGCAACACGGGGGTCCGCGAATTCGCCAGCCTGCCTGCTGGTCAATATGAGCTCGCGTTGCAGGGCATCGACCCGCTGGGCAATCGCTCGCAGGTGCGTTCGCTGCAGTTTTCGGTCAGACCGCCGTGGTGGCGCAGTGACATCGGTATTGCGTTGATCTGTTTGCTTGGATTGCTATTGAGTGCGTTGCTGGCCGCCGCTTATCGGCGACGTATCCGCATGCGCGCGCAGTGGCAACTGGCGCAGCACAAACGCGAGTTGGCCGAGCAGGCGTCGCTGGCCAAGACACGCTTTCTGGCCACGTTGGGGCATGAGGTGCGCACGCCGATGACCGGCGTGCTGGGCATGAGCGAATTGCTGCTGCAGACCCCGCTGGACGGGCGCCAGCAAGGTTATGCGAGCGCGATCCAGCTGGCGGGTAAGCACCTGCTGCGTCTGGTCAACGATGCGCTGGATCTGGCGCGGATCGAAGCCGGCAAACTGCCGCTGGATTATCGCGATTTCGACCTGCGTCAGTTGGTCGGACAGGTGGCGGAACTGGTGCGTCCAAGCGCTGAGCAGAAGCAGCTGGCCTTCCACTGCGAGCTGGACGATGCGCTGCCGCCGGCACTGCACGGCGATGCCAGCCGCGTCCAGCAGATCTTGCTGAATCTGCTGTTCAACGCGGTCAAGTTCACCGACCGCGGTAGCGTGCATCTGCAGGTTGCGGCGCTGTCGCAGCACATGCAGCAGGGCATTCGCGTGGAAGTGCGCGACACCGGGCCGGGCATGAGCGCCGAGCAGCGCGGGCGGCTATTCCAGCGGTTCGAACAGGCCGAAGGCGCGCTAACGCTGGCGCGGCACGGCGGCAGTGGCCTGGGGCTGGCGATCTGCCGCGAACTTGCGGCGGCGATGGGCGGCGCGGTGACGGTGAGCAGCGAGTTGGGTCAGGGCGCCTGTTTCGTCGTCGACCTGCCGTTGCGCTGGGTGTCCACGTTACCCGCCGTCATGCCGTCTACAGCGCGCGCGCCCTCGCTGCGCGAGCAGGCGCCGTTGCAGTTGCTGCTGGTCGAAGACGATGCGACCGTGGCGCAGGTGATTGTGGGCCTGCTGCAAACGCGGGGGCATCACGTCACTCATGTATTGCACGGTCTTGCGGCTTTGGCGGAAGTGAGTACGCGCAGTTTCGATGCAGGCTTGTGCGATCTGGATCTGCCGGGTCTGGACGGCGCGGCGCTGGTGGCGCAGCTACGCGCGCGCGGCGTGCACTTCCCGATCGTGGCCGTGACCGCACGTGCCGATGCCGATGCCGAACCGCAGGCGATGGCTGCGGGCTGCAATGGATTTCTGCGCAAACCGGTCACGGGCGATTTGCTCGCGCAGGCATTGGCGCGGGTGATTGCCGATGCCGGCGATAGAGAGAGCGACAGCGATGCCGGCGACGGATAGGTCGCCATAGAAAGCGTTGCGGGTGCGCGCCAGGCGCGATGCGCTTGCACTGTCTCTCTTCTCAGCAGGGTAGACGGGAAAACGGGCGGCGCGGCTGGCGCAACCAGGGCCAGGCACACAGGCACCTTCGGCATACTCCTGCAAAGACCGGGGTCGCACGCCGTGCCGGCTACGGCCACCACTGGCACAACGACTAACGCGGCCAAGCAGCTGCCAGCCACTCTCTGGAACCAAGCAGTGCTGCGTACCGGGTAAAGTGCAGCCCCAACAGGGGAACGCATGGCTGTACGCGCGGCGATGGGGACGGGGATGACGATGAAAAACCTGCTGTTGTCGGCGCTGGCCCTGCTGCTGCTGTCGATCGGCCTGGAGGCGACGGCGGTCAATCAGATCGAAACACCGCGCATGCGCCGGTTCGGTACCGCCGAAAACCTGCCTTCGCGGATGGTGCTGGCATTGGCGCAGGATCGGCAAGGCTATGTCTGGGCGGCGACCAGCGATGGCATGGCGCGCTACGACGGTATCGGGATGCAGGTATGGCAGCACGACCCGCATGTTGCCAGTTCGCTCCCCGGCAACGAAGTGGAAACGCTGTTTGTCGATGATCGCGACCGGGTCTGGGTTGGCATCAATGGCTCACCGCCGAGCATGCTGGATGCGACGCGCACGATAGTGACGACGTTTCCCGACGTCGGCACAGCATGTGATGCGCAGGTGTGGGCGCTGGCGCAGGCACGAGGTGCGATGTGGATAGGAACCAGTAGCGCCGGGCTGTGTCGGCGCGAGGAAAATGGCCGGGTGACGGCGTTCCGCGCCACCCCCGACGCGGCCGACGGACTGCCCAGCAACACCATCATGAGCATGGTCACCGATGCGCGCGGCCGGCTGTGGATCGGCACCGAGAGCCGGTTGGTGATGCGCGACGGCGAGCGCTTCGTGCGCGTCGCGCCAGACCAGTTGAGCGCGACCGTCTTCAAACTGAGCAAGGATGCCGACGGCACGTTATGGGTCGGGACCAGCAAGGGCTTGTACAGGGTGACCCCGGCTGGTGTGCTGGAACGCGCGCCCTGGGCTGGGGCCGACGCCGTGCGTGCCGCCACCGTGGTGCACGATGTGCACGGCGGCTACTGGATTGGCGCCGCCGATGGATTTTTCCGGGTGGCGCCTGGAGAAACCGCACTGCGCCTGATGGAAGGCGATCGTGGCAGCGGCTTTCTCACCGCCCACAGCGGTGTGATCGATGTGATGCAGGACCGCCAGGGCGGGCTATGGCTTGGGCTGATTTCGCAAGGCGTCGCGTACCTGCCGCCCGATTGGCAGCGGTTTTCCACTATTTTCGAGAGCCAAGGCAAGCCTCTTGAGAGTCTGTACCTGGTCAATGCCGCCGCGGATGGCGACAACTTTCTGGTGACCACCGGCGAAGGGATATACCGGCTCGGCAACGACAGTGAGCTGGTGCCGATCGTGCACAGCGACGCATTGGGGGGTGGCACCGTGCAGTCGGTGCTGCCGGCCGGTGACGGGAGTCTGTGGATCGCGCTGCGCGAGGGCGTGGCACGCTATACGCCAGCGACAGGGCAGAAGCGCAAGCTCGCGATGCAGGTAAGTATTTCCGATACGCATCGGGTTGAACTGACGACGCCTGGCATCAATGGCGAGTTCTGGCTATCGATCTTGGAAGGCGGCGTCCAGCGACGTGCTGCGGATGGACGACTGCTGGCCAAGTTCCGATTCGGCAGCGATCTCAGTGAAGTCAATGGCACGGCGCAGCAACTGACGGTGCGGCCGGACGGCGCTGTCTGGGTCGCAGCCGGTGACGGTTTGTGGGTCTGGCAGGGCGAGCGCTTTCGCGCGGTGATCAAGGATGCCAATCATGAAGTCTTTGCGCTGGCCTTCGTTTCACCGCGCGAGTTTTGGGTCGGGCGTCCCGGCGCACTGGAGCGCTACGGCTGGGACGGTCAGCAGGCGCGCCTGTTGGAGCGGGTTGGGTGCCCTCCACAGAAATACCCGGCCTGGCACTGGGCGGCAGCGATACGGTGTGGGCCACAACCTCGCGTGGCCTGTTCGCTTACAAGCGCGGCCAGCCGCAGGTGAACCGGTTCGGTCAACGCGACGGCCTGCCGGACAGCGAATTTTCGATGCGCCCACCTGTTACCGGCCCAAACGGACAGGTACTGGCGCTGACCACCGGCGGCATCGTGGTGTTTGATCCATCGCAGCCGTTTGCGCCGACGCCGCTGGCCCGCCTGGTGATCGAGTCGGTGCAGGTGCGGCGTAACGATGCCGAGCGTCCGCAGACGATTGCGCACAAAGGGCCGGTGATCCTGCAGGCGCGCGATCGCAATCTGCGCATCAGTGCGCGGCTGTTGTCGTTCGTCGATCCTGCCTCCGCGCATTACCGTTATCGTGTGAATGGCTACGACGCGCGTTGGGTGGAGGAGGGGGCCAGCGGCGAGCGCGTGATTTCGCGGTTGCCACCGGGCAATGACCGCGTCGACGTGCAGGCGCGTGCCGGCGATGGCGCCTGGGTCGCCGCGCCAGCGTTGCACGTGGAAGTACGACCGCCGTGGTGGTTGAGCACGCCCGCGCAACTGGCGGCGGCAGCGCTGTACATGCTGCTGCTGTGTCTGTGCATTTGGGCCAGGAGAAGACGCGTGCGGCGACAACAGGAATGGGTGCTGGCGCAACAACGGCAACAGCTTGCCGAACAGGCATCGATCGCCAAATCGCATTTCCTGGCAACGCTTGGCCATGAAGTGCGTACACCCATGACCGGTGTGCTGGGCATGAGCGAGCTGCTGCTGGCCACACCGTTGAATGCCAAACAACGCAGCCATGTCGATGCGATCCGCAATGCCGGCACGCATCTGCTGCGGTTGGTCAACGACGCACTGGATCTGGCGCGGATCGAAGCCGGTAAACTGGAGCTGGTGCAGCAGCCCTTCGACCCCGCGCAGCTCACGCAGGAGCTAGCCGATTTCATGCATCCCATCGCCGACACGCGCGGCTTGCGCTTCGAGTATCGCAATCGGTTGCCCGCGCCGCTGATGGTCGTGGGCGACGCAACGCGGGTGCGTCAGATCCTGATCAACCTGCTGGGCAATGCGATCAAGTTCGCCGAACGCGGCGAGGTGTCGCTCACCCTGAGCCAGCACGGCGACAATCTGCGCTTCAAGGTGCGCGATACCGGGCCGGGCATCGGGCCGGAACAGCAGAAGCGCCTATTCCAGCGCTTCGAACAAGGCGAGGGCGCGCGTACCAGTTCACGCTACGGCGGCAGCGGACTGGGGCTGGCCATTAGCCAGGAACTCACCGTGGCGATGAAGGGCAGAATCCGCGTGCGTAGCCGGCTTGGCGTTGGCACCCAGTTCACCGTCGATTTGCCATTGCCGATCGATCGCTCCGGCACGCGCATCGCCACTGGTCGGGTAAAGACGCCTGAAGGCGAGCCGCTGCGCATTTTGCTGGTGGAAGACGACCCCACGGTGGCCGAAGTGATCAGCGGCCTGCTGATTGGCCGCGGGCACCGCGTGGTGCCTGCCGCGCATGGGCTGGCAGCGTTGTCGGAAGCGATGGATTGCGGTTTCGATGTGGCCTTGCTGGATCTGGATCTCCCTTGGCTGGACGGCTTTGCCCTGGCATCGCAACTGCGCCAGCTCGGTCACCGCTTCCCGTTGCTCGCAGTCACGGCGCGCGCCGATGGCGCCGCCGAAACCCAGGCGCAGGCCGCAGGCTTCGACGGATTTCTGCGCAAGCCGGTCACCGCCGATTTGCTGGTGGAAGCGATCGCGGCTGCGCGCAGCGCGGCGAGTTCGTGCGCAGCACGGGCCAATGGCGCTGCATCGGGCGTAGTGAAGTGAACGAATGCATGCTTGCTCACGCACGGCGAGGCTCGCACTATGCGGCGAACTGCAGTGAAATGTTGATGTCACGCCTACTTCTTTGTCCCGATTTCGGCCGCAACCTCGCTGCATGGTGGTTGGTCCTATTGCTCACAGCGGTGCCGGTGCTTGCTTCTGCGGCAGTGCCCACCACTCCTGTGCCGATCCAGCTCACTGTGGCCGACGGACTGCCTTCCAACACAGTGAACGACTTTGCCGAGGATAAAAACGGCTACCTGTGGTTGGCAACTGCCGATGGTCTGGCCAGGTTCGATGGGCGCAGTTACCGCATCTGGCGGATGGAAGACGGGCTGACAGACAATTATGTCTGGACTGTGGGAGTCGATGCCGACGACGCGGTATGGGTCGGTTTCGATAATGGCGTGGGTGTTCTGGATGCTAAACGACGCACATTCAAGCCGTTGGAGAGCACGCAGTTTCCTGAGCTTAGACGCATCACCGTATGGGCGATCGCGCAGACGCCTGACGGAGATCTATGGTTTGGAACTTCCAGAAACGGTCTATATCGGCGGCGGCCGGACGGCAGCATGCAGCGTTTCACGTTTGCGGCAGACGATGCGAAGAGCTTGCCGGGAAACAGCATTAATGCCTTACGTGTCACGCCTGACGGGTCGTTATGGATTGGAGGCAACTCAGGCGTGGCCCGCTGGACAGGTAGAGACTTTGAACGTGTGTCACTGCCTGGAAACACGCAATCTTCTAACGGGATGCGCCTGGATTCGCATGGGACTCTCTGGGTCACTGACGGAAGTTACCAGCTATATCAGCTGAATTCAAAAAGACAATTTGTGACGCAGCCGTGGTATGAAAATAAAAACGATCAGCGCGTCGGAGGTGTGTTGCTGCGTGATCGGTCTGGGCGCTATTGGCTTGATACGATGGCCGGTTTGGGGATTTCGAACGGTAAGGATGTCGTTAACGTACCGATTTACAGCCTCTCTGCCCATGGACTGTTAAAGCCGAGCTGGTCCAGTGCATACGAAGATCGTGAAGGCGGTATATGGTTTGCCAGCCTTAATGGTGGTCTTTGGCATTTGCCTCCTAATTGGAACACCTTTGCTGTACTGTCGTATCACACCGATGATCGTCAATCGATTTCCAATCCGTTCGTAAAGGCCTCGGCAGTTTCCGCATCTGGCGGATTGTGGATTGCCGGGACACGTGGCGTTCTTGAGCGTTTAGATCCAAATAGCGGTTCGGTAGAACGTCATTTGCATCCAATTTATGACTTGCGCTGGCCAGTTTCCCTGATTGAAAGTCGAAGCGGCTACGTTTGGATAGGCCTTGCTAAATCGCTTGTTCGCTATGATCCTCGCACTAAACGACGGAAGCGCTGGCCGCTTTCTATCGATTCGGCATCGATGAATTACGACAATCCCGAACGCCTGGCGCTGGATGCGCAGGATCGGTTGTGGACTTATATAACTAATGCCGGATTGCAGATTCGCGATCAAGAGGGTCGACTGATTCGAGAGATACCACACGGAAGTCATGGCCTTGATACCGCGAACGTCTACGACCTTAGGCTCGGTCCCGATGGCCAAATGTGGCTGGCCAGTACGACCGGTTTAAGGCGCTGGGATCCGAAGGCTGACACTTTCGTCATGGTTCGAGGTGCGCCGGCTTCGACGAACTATGCATTCCGTTTTGCCGACTCGGGCGTTGTCTGGATCGGGTTGATGGGTGAATTGCGTCGTTACTTATGGGATGGCACCCAACTCAAACATCTGGACACGATTGACGGTAGACAAGAGTTCCCCATGTTGGCGCCCAACGGACTTGTAGTAGACGCTGCAGGCGTGGCGTGGGTATCCAGCGCGCGCGGTCTGATCAGAGTGGACCCTGCCAGCAAGATGGTGCGGGTCTACGGGGTTCATGATGGGCTTCCCAATCAGCAATTTCAGGAAAACACGCTTGTACAGGCAACGGGCGGCCAGATTCTAGGCGGAACGCCTGATGGCGTTGTGTTGTTCGATCCAAGCCAAATACGTCCGAATACACGCCAGCCGGCGCTACTGATCGAGCGGGTGGGTCTGCGTCGTGGCGAGCGCGGAGTGGATGTCACTGGCATAGAGCCGCTACAACTGCAGGACGGCGATCGCGATCTGCATATCGTCGCGCGCATGCCGACCTTCACGCATTCGGAGTCAACCAGCTATCGCTTTCGTTTAAGCGGTTACGACCCGGACTGGATCGATGTCGGGCCCAGTGGCGAGCGCTTGTTTTCGCGCCTGCCTTCGGGTCGTTACACGTTGGAGGTGCAGGGACGGACTGCAGATGGTATCTGGTCGGCGAGCCAGACCTTACGTTTTCAGGTGTTGCCACCATGGTGGCTGTCGCCGTGGGGCTTGAGCCTGCTGGCCCTGCTGAGCTTGTGCGTGATCGCTGCGGCCATTTTGTTGTACCGCCGCCGGCTGCGTCGCTTCAATGCCTGGCAGTTGGCGGTGCACAAGCGAGAAGTGGCCGAGCAGGCGTCACTCGCCAAGACGCGTTTTTTGGCAACGCTCGGCCACGAGGTACGCACGCCGATGACGGGTGTGCTGGGTATGAGCGAATTGCTGCTCAAGACCTCGCTGGATACCAAACAGCGCAGCTACACCGATTCCATCCGTCGTGCGGGCGCGCATCTGCTGCGGCTTGTCAACGATGCGCTGGATCTGGCCCGTATCGAATCCGGGCGGTTGGAGTTGGAGCTGGAGCCGTTCTCGGTGCGGCAACTGCTGGCCGAGGTCGAAGCGCTGATGGCACCATTGGCGCGGG
>NZ_FLTX01000022.1 GCF_900092025.1 Xanthomonas bromi | reverse complement strand
GTGGACGTGGAGCTTGAAGGGCGAGGCCTTCGGCAACACCGCGCCGAACCAGGACCCTGATGGGGATGGCGCGGCGCTGGTGCTGGATATGCGGTTCCCGGGGCAGCGGTTTGATGCGGCGAGTGGGTTGAATCAGAACTACTTCCGGGACTATGAAGCGGCTACTGGGCGGTATGGGCAGAGTGATCCGATTGGATTCGAAGGTGGAATTAGCGCTTATGGTTATGCGTTAGGCAATCCGCTCTCGCTTATTGACCCTCTAGGATTGGCACCTAATCCGGCATGCGCTGCTGGCTGGATCGCAGCATGCTCTGTTATCGGCGGTGGAGTAGGATACTGGGGCGGTGGTGTTTTAGGGGGTGTGGCTGGCTCCGAAGTTCCAATAGCAGGAAATGCAGCTGGATTTGTGGCAGGGTCACAATTAGGTGGAATGGGAGGAGCTTCAGCAGGAGGAATACTAGGTGGATTAACAGCTGGCATAGCTTGCCCAGATGAAAAGCCATGTCCTCCTTGCAAAACAGTGAATGGCCTCACTGTCCCTGTTGGAACGATTGGATATAGGCATGATCTGGTTCCGCCATCGAAGCCTCACCACCCTTATCCAGGCGACCATTATAACCTATACCGTGCAAATCAAAACCCTAACAATTGCCAATGCTTTTGGGGCAACATTGGAGCCAGCGATGCATCTAACGGTTTACCGCCGCCCCCTGGCTCCATCCCCATAGCTGATTTTTTGAATTAGGTGATGCCATGAATTATGAAAGCGACGAGAGAATTCTTCTAGGCGATATTGTTTCACTTGGATCTGATCTGGGTGGAACTGTTGTGGCAATTATCGACCAAGCAGATTATGCGGAGGGATACAGTGAGCGTGACTGGTCATATCTTGGCAAAGGAGTATTAGTGCTTACGGAGGATGCTGGTTTAATTCATGAGCAATCCAACTTGAATTTAGTACTCATTCGGAGAGGCGGCTAATACGCCCAGGGTATCCTAGACATCTCAATGCCTGAGTAAAATCGGGCCAATCCACCACAATCGATCAATGAACCGATTGGGTTATACCGAATAATTACTAATTTCCGGATTTACGTGTAAATTTCTAGCATTAGCCACTCACACTACTGAATCTTTATTTCGGGCACTTGACATCCCAAGCAACCATTAGCAACCTCTACCTCAAGGAGCGTAGAAACTCCGTGCATAGCGGTACCCACCTCCGTCAAATCGGTGGGTTTTTTGTACCTGTTCGCAGGTGCAAGCCGACGCGATGCCTGCGTCGGGAGGGCGGCTAATACAACACTCCTTCGGGAGGAATATGCCCGCCGACTATGCACGGTTTCTAACCTCCCGACATCCCGTCGCTAGCCGGCGACGGTGCGTGTTCTTCGAAGGAGGCGTTGTCATGGCAAATGTATCGATCCTGCAGGTTGGTGGACGTCGTCGCCCCGTAGTGCTGGCGGAGCCGAGGCGATGAGCCGGCTGCAGTCACCGACCGCAAAGCGTTCCAAGCCGAACGCCAATCGCACCGTTACCGCCAAGCGAGTGGCCAAACCGGCAGCAGACGCGCAGCCCATGCGGCTGGTGCCATCGCCCACGTTCGATGTGGACAAGCTCGCCTTCGACCACCGGACTGCGCTGCATCCGGATGAGATTCCACCACGCCCGCCTCGTAAGCCACGCACGCCCATGCGCTGTACGGTGGGCCATGCGTTCTACGAGGCAGAACCCGGTCGGCCACACAGCCAGCGGATTCCCAGCGTGCGCCTACGCGGGCTGTGGCTGGAACAGTTGGGGTTTGCGGTTGGCTGCAAGCTGCAGATCACTGCGCGTAATGGCGAACTGGTGGTGACGATGGCGGAAGATTCCATACGGTGAAGCTGAAAGGCGAGTCTCCGTGCGATTGGAACGCCACTAGGCTTCGCCCTGTACCCTCACCCCAGCCCCTCTCCCGAGGGGAGAGGGGCTTTGTTTGCACGCCGGAAAGTTTGTGCTGAATTGATGTGCACCTGCGTTCGCCGTCTGGTGGTAGGACTTCCCCCATCTACAAGACACGCTGCAGCAAGATCGACAGCGCACAGACTCCGGCATTCACGCCGACTCCAACACCCAACACCCAAACGCCGGCCCGGCCGAATAGCCGGTCTCCGGTTCGATACGGATCTGCAGGGTGGCGCGGCCTGCAACCGCTGCGGGCAAGGCGTAGTCGACATCGACGAAATCCAGGCCGCGATTGCCGTCCAGGCGTTCGTTGGCGATGAGTTCGCCGTCGGCGAGGAGGCGGAAGCGGCGGCGGGTTTCGTCGCCCCAGTAGCGCAGGCGCAGGATGCGGGCCTGTGCGGTGTTGCGCAGGGTGAAGGCGATGAAGCCGCCAGTGCGGGCGTCGCGGCCGGCGCGGCGGCGATAGCTGAGGGCGTAAGAGCTGGCGCTGGTCAGGTCATGGGCTTTCTCCGAGGCGTCCTCGCCCAGCGCCACGTAGTCGAGCGCGCTGGCGTCCAGTGCCCTTTGTCGTTGCGCGCTGGCGGCCATTTCGGCATGGCGCTGCTGCCAGCCGGCGGCATCACGATGTTCCAGATAGACCGCGCTGCGGCGGTCGAACTGGGCATAGAACGGCGACAGGCGCCACTGCTGCGCGCCGTCGGTGTAGTGGTAATGGCCGTGCGTCGGTAGTGGCTGCAGGCGTTGCAGGACTTCGTCGCCGCCGATCAGCGCGGGTGTGTTGTTGTTCCAGGGCGTTACGGCGTCGCCGAGATCGGCGGCCAGTACCAGCGGGCCGCGCATGACCGCCACCCAGGCAGGATCGTCGGGGGTGGGCTCCAGACGCAGCGGCATCTCCAATTGCAGGGACACGGTGTCGCCAGCGGCCCACATCCGTTCGATGCGCAGGTAGCCATCGACTGGCTGCAAGGTCTGCAGTTGGCCGTTGACCTGCAGCGTGAATGCTCCGGCCCAACCGGGCACCCGCAGCGCCAACGTGCGTGCCGTCGCAGGCGCGGCATCGATCTGCAGTGTGACCTCTCCCCGCTCGGGCAGCGTGCTGCGGAGGCTGAGTGCGAACCCGGCGGCATCGCGCACCGTGGAGGGCACATAGAGATTGACGTAGACGCCCTGCCCGTCTTCCCAGTAGATGGAATCACCGAACTGCGCGTGCGCTTCCATGCCGCTGCCGACGCAACACCAGAAATCGTCGAACGGCGACGACCAGCCTCGCGCTTCGCCGGCCAGCAGCGGCGTCATATAGGTAAACATGCCGGTGCGTGGGTGCTGCTGCGCCATCACATGGTTGAGCAGTGTGCGTTCGTAGTAATCGAACAACTCCGCCTGCGGTCCCCATTGGTACAGGTGCCGGGTGAGCTTGAGCATGTTGTAGCTGGCGCAATGCTCGCAGGTCTGCTCGGTGAGGAACTTCGAAATACTGTTCGGCTGCTGGAAATATTCGCGGTCGCCGTTGCCGCCGATTACATAGGTGTGGTGATCGGTAACGGTGTGCCAGAAGAAGCGCGCCGCGGCGCCGGATGCGGCATCGCCGGTGACCTCGTACTCGCGGGCCACACCGATCAGCTTTGGGATGTTGGTATTGGAATGCTGGTGCGCCAATTCGTCACGCTGTGCGACCAGCGGGTCGAGCACGGCGTGGTGATGCAGGCGCTGCGCCAGCGCCAGCCATTGTGCATCAACCGTACGTACATGCAGCTCGACGAACGATTCGTTGAGGCCGCCGAATTCGCACGACAGTACCTTTTGCAATTGCGCCTCGTCGAGCGCGGAGAAGATGCCCTGCAGATACCCGGCCAGATCCACCGCGACCTGCAGCGCTTGCGCGTCATCGCAATGCGCATGCACGTCGAGCAATCCGGCGAACAGTTTGTGCCAGGTGTATAGCGGTGCCCAGCTGCCGTTGAGGTAGAACGGCGCCGGGTCGATCTTGCCGCGTTTGAGTTCGTCGAAGACCGCGCGCCCACTCTCGATCTTTCCAGCGGCGTTCTTGCGGGTGAAACCAGCAACATAGCCATCGCCGGCATGCGCCTGACAGCGCGCCAGTTCGCTCACCAGATACGCGGCACGCGTGGCGCATTGCGCATCGCCGGTCTGCGCATGCATCAATGCCAACGCACTGAGATAGTGGCCGAGCGTATGTCCGGCGATGGTATCCGCTTCCCAACCGCCGTATGCAGGCGCTTTGGGATCGAGGCCGGCATACAGCAGGAAGTTGTGCAGTAGGCGGTCCGGCTGCAACCGCATCAGGTAGCGTCGATTGGTGTGCAGCGCATCCAGGAACAGCGAGGGTGTGAGCCTGACCTGGGCAAGCGGCACCGCACGCACGCTGCCCGGTTGCGCAGCGCTGGCCTGGGCCGGAAACCTCAGGAAGCCGGCAGCCACTGCCAGACTGCTCCAGGCCAGAAAGCGCCGTCGCGACAACGACGGTGTGTGATTGCAGGTCGATTCGCTGGCGTGCGCCTCGGTCATGGGATCAGCTTAACTCCTGACGGCGCGCAGGTAGCGTGCGCGTTGAACGGCATCGTGGGCGCTGCTGCACAGGCAGCGCCGTCCGTGGCGTGGCCTGTGTGCAAGCGGTCGCACCAGGACGCGTAACGCAGCGAGACAACGGCGCACTCAGAACTTCACCGTCGCGCGTGCCCAGTAAAAACGTCCGAGCAGATCGTAGGTGGCAACGTCCGTATTCGCATTGCCCACGTTGTTGGCGTAATACAGCGGTGGCTGCTTGTTGGCGATGTTATCTACGCCCACTTCGAACCGCGTATGCCACGCCTCCACGTTATAGCCAAGCTGCAGGTTGTTGTACACGTAGGCACCGATGTTGCGCACCACACCGGGCGTGCCGGAATCGGCCGACAGGCTCTGGCTCAGATCCGCATTGCCGATGGCGGTATGTCCCACATAGCGGATGCGCCAGGTAGCGCTCCAGTCGTCCAAGGCCCAGTTGATCGTGCCCAGTGCGCGCCAACGCGGGAAATTGCCGTAGGCCTGGGTGTAGCGGCCCACGTTGTGGATGGTGACCGAGCTGGGGTCGGTGGTGTCGGGCAATACGTCGTAACGGGTGAGATAGGTGCCGTTGAGGCCGGCGGTGACGTTGCCCCAGGTCGTCGCTGGCAGGCGGTAGGTCAGGTTGAAGTCCATGCCCTTGGCCCACAATTTGCCAAGGTTGACGGTGGGCTCGGCGATGTAATTGATGGTGCCGTTGCCGTTGCGATGGATCAGTGCGCAGAACGCGCTTGCCGAGTTGGCGAAGCATTGATTGAGCACCGTCTGCGCCGACACCGTGGTGATGGTGTCTTCCAGGTCGATGCGCCACCAGTCCGCGCTCAGCGACAGGCCCTCGACCCACTGCGGGTCGTACACGAATCCGACGTCGTAGGACTTACCGGTTTCCGGCTTGAGCTGGTAGCCCGCCACTGCCGCGCCGGAGACCTTGCCCGACACCTGCCCGTCCGATTGCTGGTAGCTGCCATCGGTGGGCACATTGGCACAGGCCACGGTGTTGCCACCGGTATAGCCATTGCAGGGGTCGTTGACGGTGGCCGCATCGCCGGCCACGCCGGCATACAACTCGGTGATATTGGGTGCGCGAAACACCTGCGAGACGGTGCCGCGCACCAGCAGGTTTTCGATCGGGCGGTATTCCAGCGAGAGCTTGCTATTGGTCTTGCTACCCACCGAGCTGTAGTCGGAGAAACGCGTGCCCACGGTGAGGTTCAGCGCATTGATGCCGGACAGATCCTTGAGCAGCGGAAACAGCGCTTCGGCATAGGCTTCCCTGACGTCGAAAGTGCCGCTCAGTGTGGACGAGCAGAATTCGATCACCCCGCACAGGCCGTTTTCGTCGCCGGTCCATCGCGGGTCCGAGGCGGTGGTGGAGCGTTCCTTGCGATACGAAATGCCGGCCGCCAGGCTGGCCGCACCGGCCGGCAACGCGAACAGCGTGCCGTTGGCATTGGCCTCGAATTGCTTGACCGTGTACACGCTGGTGACGATGGGGTTGAGCACTATGCCCTGCAGCGTGGCCAGGTTGGAGCTGTCGTTGAGATTGAAGAAATTCAACGGCGTGCAGCCGGCAATCGCTGCGCCCGCGCTGCCGCACTTGACCGTGCCATCGCTGTCCAGAAACGATGGACCGATGGCTTGATTGAATGCGGCATAGTCAAGAAAGCCGTTATTGATCGACTTCTGTTTGACCTTGGCGTAGTTGAAGGTGGCATCCCACTGCCAGGAGCTGTCGCCGAAGCGGCCGCGCAGACCCGGGCTGATCTGGAAGTTGTAGGTATTGTATTGGTAGCTGCGGTTGCCCAGCACGGTGGCGCGCGTGTTGAGGTCGTTATAGGAGGTGCCGGTGGTGCGGTCGGTGCCGAAGTTGACGCCGAATGGGTTGTAGTCACTCTGCGCCGACACCAGGATGTTGTCGCCGTTGGAAAAGATCGGAATCGGCGCAATGATCGAGGCCGATTCGGTTTTACTGAACCAGGTATTGACGTAGCCCTCGACGCTATCGCTGAGGCGGTAGGTGCCCAACAGGAACGCATTGGTGCGTTTTTGCGGTGTCTGCAACAGGTTGAACGACTGATAGTTGTAGGAATCTGCGGTGGCGTTGTAACAATGGAAATCGCCTGGGCCGGCGCGCCCATTGACACCGCTATTGAGCGTGACGCGCCCGCAGCCATTGGACTGCGCCAGCAGCAACGATTGATCCGAGCCATCGTTGAAGTTGACCGTGCCGGTGGGCGTGGCCGAGGAGCCCTGCTTCACCGGTTGCCCATCGATCAGGGCGAGCGCGTCCTTGGAGTAACCTCGCGCGCCTGCCGACACTGGATCGATGTTGTGGTGCGAGAGGCCGCCGATCAGGCTGCCGCGCTCCCAGGTCTTGCCGGCGGTCAAGGTGAAGTTGCGGCGGTTGCCCTCACCTTCGCTGCTGGTGCCGAAGTCGCTGCTGAACTGCACGCCGTCGAAGCGCGAGCGCAGGATGAAGTTGACCACGCCGCCGATCGCATCGGAGCCGTACACCGCAGACGCGCCATCGCTAAGCACCTCGATGCGTTCGATCATGCCGGAAGGAATCGCGTTGACGTCGTTGTAGGCCAGGCGGATGCCGTTGACCAGCACCAGCGTGCGCTTGTCGCCCAGGCCGCGTAGCGAGACCGCCGATGCACCGGTGCCGCCGCCGTTGTTGGTATAGGGGTTGGTGGCGTTGCCGGCGATGGATGGCAATTCCTGCAACACATCGCCCACGGTCGCCTTGCCGGTGGCGGCAATCTGTTCCTGGCTGACGGTGACCACCGGGTTGGCGGTTTCGGTATCCACGCGGCGCAGGCGCGAGCCGGTGACCACCACGCTGTCCAGGGTCTGCGTCGCATCCCCACCGGTGGCCTGTTGCGCAGACGCCGGCGTGACCGCACCTGCCGACAGCGCCAGCAACAGCGCGGAGGTGAGCATGTTTGGCATCGGCCGCGTGGTTGTGCCAGTGGTGCGGAAGAAAGGCAACGGCAACATCGGCATGCAAGGCTCCTGAGAGGTACGAAAGACAGACCATGGGCAACACACGCCCGTGCCGGCGTGCAGCGGCGCAGGTCAACGTAGATGGCAGACGCATGCTGCAGCGAAACCGCGGGCAACGGCCGTGTTGCAGACACGCAAACAACCTGCGACACAGGCGACGGAGCGTCGCGCAGCAACGCGTGTTGTCAGGAGGGAGGTGAGTTCCGCACCGGATGCGCCCATGCGCTCCAGTTTCAGCAGTTGGTCACAATGTGCCTGTGCGCGGACGCTGCGTCTTGTCGCATTTGGCGACAGCACATGCGGAAAACAGCATGGTTCGCAACTGAACGATCATGCGCCGATGGCGTGAACGCACTCCGCGCCCGCACGCCTGAACACAGCTATGCGGGGATGACAGGGCGGTAGATCACAGCGACAAGGATCGGCGCGCAGGCCGCAGGATCGCGTTCGACGCGGCACGCACGCGATCAATTCAGCGGCGTGCGTTGCAAGCCTCTCGCATCACGGCGCCGGTGCGACTGGCGTTGCTGCGTTGCGATTCCACTCCGGCGTTGGCGATTGCTGCATCCAGCGCAGGAAGAAGTCCAGCAGACGGCGCCTGCCGTAGGTGCCGCCGGCACCGTGATCGCCGCCCGGCACGACCAGCAGATCGAAGTCCTTGCCGGCCTTGATCAAGCGGTCGGCCACCTGGAAGGTGCTGGCCGGGTCGACATTCATGTCCATGTCGCCGGTGACCAGCAACAGGTGCCCCTGCAGGCGCGCGGCGTTCTCCACGTTCGACGATTCGGCGTACCACGGACCCACCGGCCAGCCCATCCACTGTTCGTTCCACCAGATCTTGTCCATGCGGTTGTCGTGGCAGCCGGAGTTGGCCACGCCCGCCACATAGAACTCCGGATGAAACAACAGCGCCGCCAATGCGTTCTGTCCACCTGCCGAAGTGCCGTACACACCCACACCGCCGCCGATGTCGTACCACGGGTAGCGCGCGGCGGCGGCCTTGTGCCAGGCGATACGGTCCGCTAACCCGGCGTCCTTGAGATTGCGCCAGGCCACATCGTGGAAGGCGCGCGAGCGGTTGTTGGTACCCATGCCATCGATGGACGCCACCGCAAAACCCAGCCCAGTGAGTGCCGGCACCCAGGGAATGAAGGTCTTGGGAACGAAGGAGCCATGGGGCCCGGCATAGATATCCTCGACCACCCGGTAGCGCTGCTGCGGATCGAGCGACTGCGGACGATAGATGACGCCCCAAATCTCGGTCTTGCCGTCCCGACCCGGCGTGTGGAACGGCAATGGCGGTCGCCAGCCGGCCGCCTGCAGCTGGCTCAGATCGGTGCGTTCGATGGGGTGCACCAGGCTGCCGTCCGCACTGCGCCGTAGCTCCAGCACCGGACCCAGGTCCACCCGTGAATACAGATCCAGATACCAGCGGCCGTCGGGCGAATACGTCACCTGGTGGTCGGCGGACGATGGCGTCAGCGCGGTCAGGCCAGTCCCATCCAGACCGATGCGATAGGCATGGCGGTAATACGGGTCCTCGCCGGGCACGACGCCTGCAGCGGTGAAATAGACCTGCCTGGCGGCCTCATCGACCCGATCGAGCTTGCGCACCACCCAGTCGCCATGTGTGACCTGGCGAATGACCTGACCACTGCTGCTATCGTAGAGATACAGATGTTCCCAGCCATCGCGCTCGGAAGCCCACAGAATCTGCTTGCCGTCGGCCAGATCGTGGCGCACACGCTTGCCGCCCTCCTCGTTCACGCCGCTGAGCTTGGAGTATTCGATGAAGGTCGGCGACGTTTCCTCGATCAGCGAGCGCGCCTGTGCAGTCTTCGCGTCTACCTCGATCACCCGGTAACGCTGATGGCCGCGTTCGTTGTATTCGAAGGTGAAGCCGCGACTGTCGTTCCACCACTGCAGGTCGCTCAGGGTGAAGGCATTCGGCAGCAAGGTCATCGCCACCGGTCGCGCGGCGCCGCTGGCGACATCGAACAGCACCGGCTGCCTGACCGGCAGGGGATCGCCGGGCTTGGGATACACCTGCTGGTGCAAGCGCGGCTGCACGCGATCGGGCGGCGCCGACTCGATGTAGTAGACGATGTGCTGCGGCGGCGTGTTGATGCGATAGGCAGCCAGGTGTTGCGAATCCGGCGACCACACCAGCGAGTCGATCGCGTAGAAGTCGGCGGGCGTGCCGTCGTGACTGAGTTGCCGAGGCGTACCGCCCTGCACCGGCGCGATTACCACGTTGGCCTGCTCGACCCAGGCCTGCCAACGCCCGTCCGGCGAGCGCTTGGCGTAACGCTCGCCCTGCTTGAGCGGCAAGCCCATGTCCATGTTGTCCGGCAACAGATCCTGGTCGGGCAGGCGCTGGCAGTGATAACGCGCCAGATCGCACTACCAGCCGAGCTTGTTGAACTGAAAGCGCAGCTGCTGCTGTTGCAGCGTCAGTTGACGCAGCCACAAGCCCGACGCATCCACCGCAGACGTACCGGCCTGGGTCAAGGCCGCAGCCAGGCGCGCGTGATCGAAAGCCAGTCGGCTGCTGCCGCTTTCGGCATCCACCAGCCGGTACTCGATGGCCGGCGAGTGACCCGGACGGACCAGCTTGCGCCGATACAGGAACTGCTGCGCATCGACCCAGATCGGCTCGGCAGGCTCGTGATCGACCAAGGCCGCGTACCGCTCGTCCAGGCCCATCGCCTGTTCGTACTGCGCCGGTGTCGGCGTCTCCATGGCTTTCGCCTGCATCGGCAGCTGCAGCAACAGCGCGGCAAGGCAGTACGCCGCGACAACCGGTGAAATCTTCAAAGCAGTCAACACAGCCACTGGCATCACGGCATCCTGTTCATGGCTGGGCGTTGCGGGCCCGCAGCCCGCACGATGGAAGCACTGCGCACACGCGCAATGATCTTTACGAAGAAGGGTGCGATGGCCTAGGCGAAGTCGACGCTGGCCGTCTGCCTGCGGAGCAGGCTCATTGCACATCGCATCGGGCGGCGTCGTCCGCACTGGCTGACGGGAGCCGCTGCGGCTGCGGTGCCAGCACCTCCCACTCCTGGACCGCCAGCGCGGCGTAATGCGACCCGCCACCGGAGGCGTCCATGACCACGCGCACGCAGCGCGTTGTCACCGGCGCGAACGACACCGCTTCATAGCGATCGGTGCGCGTGCCATAAGCATCGCTTGGCTGCACCGGCAGCCATCGCCCACCGTGCCGGTATTCCAGATGCCAACGCGCTGGAGGCGCCACACCGGCGTCGGCACCTGCCGGGTGATCGGCCCAGAACACGATGCGCGTGCGATCCACGGTGATCGGTTGCGCCCAGCTGTATTGAAGCCATTGCTGCGATGGGTTGTCGTCCGTCCAGCTGGCCCACATCTCCGGCGGCAACGGATTGGCCTTGACGATGCCGTCGTTGAGCGCGGCGATCCAGTACTGCAGCGGGATATCCGGACCGTTGGACGCGGTTGCATAGGCCGACGGCGCTTGATTGCGCACAGGCGGCACGGGCGGCATGGGACGCCGCGTCGGCACGACGGTACGAAGACTGGCCGGTCGGGTGCTGTCGTCCCATTGCAGCCGGTCGATCGCCACGCTGCGGCGGAAATGCCCGCCGCCCTGCGCGTCGGCAGTGTGATAGACCAGATACCACTGCCCTTGAAACGAAATGATGCCCGGATGCGAGGTGGTCGAGGACACCGGCGGCAGCACGATGCCGCGATAGGTCCACGGACCCAGCGGGGATGGCGCGCTCGCATAGGCAATGCAGGCGTGATACAGCGTGGGCGTGCACGGCGAAAGACGACCGGCATTGTTGGCTGCGTAGGCCAGGTAATAGGTGCCCTTGCGCTTGAACAGCCAGGGCGCTTCGAAATAGCCGTCCAGCGTGTCTACCAGGATCGGCGTCCCCTTGAAGGTAACCATGTCGCGCTGCAACTCAACGCCATACAACGCGCCGAAGGTGCCCCAATACAGATACACGCGTCCGTCGTCGTCGACCATCACGGTCGGGTCGATGTTCTGGATATCGTTGCGACCCGGCACCGACTGCGAGACCACTGGCCCCTGCGGGTGTGCATCGGTCCACGGGCCGAGCGGACTGTCGGCCACCGCCACGCCGATCGCGAACGGATCGGGGTTTGGCGAATCGCGCTGCTGCACCGGCGCATACAGGTAATAGCGCCCATCCGGGCCCTGCACGATCTGGGACGCGTAGGCATACCGCTTGTCTGCCCAGGCAAAGACTTGTTTGGGCCGCAGCAGATCGCGGTAGTGGGTCCACTCGCCGCTGGCCGGATCGCTAGTGACGAACAGTTGCCAGCCGGGCATGACGAAGTCATTGAGATTGGGAGCAGCGGTATCGCGGCCGGCAATGATGTACAGCTTGCCATCGGCCACCAGTGGCGCGGGGTCGGCGGAATACGTGCTGCCGTCGGCAATGATGGGATTGCCGGGTGAGTGCAGCTGCGTTCCCTGCGGCGGCGGGATGGCGCAGGCCGGAATGCTGGCCAGCGACATCCCGCAAGCCAGCACGAACACGCTTGAGAACCTGCGCATCATGGCGAAGCCTCCTTGATCTGTAATACCAGCGGCACCGACACTTTCCCGGTGGGTGCACGCCCTTGCGCCGTGCCGGTGAGCTGGATCTCGCCGGGCTGTGCGTAACGCGCGGCTTGCAACGTTGGCCATTGCACCGGCAAGCGTTCACGCGAGCCGTCGTTGTATTGCACCGTAACGAAGCCCGGTAGCGTCGGTGCATGGCCGACCACCGTGCTCACCGTCGGCAACGGCTGCACGGTGTTGATCTGACCGGGTGGCGTTGCGCGTACCCAAATGGTGGCCTTGACGGGAATCGCGCCTTCTACCAAGCCTTGCAATTCCACAGCTCCTTCGTGGTCCAGACGGCTGGCGGCCAGCTCGGACCACTGCACCGCCACCGGCAGCACGCTGCCATCGGCAAAGAACGCGGTAATCTCCTGCGGCAGCGTCGGCTGCTGGCCAGGTGCAGTGCGCAGATCGATCGCCTCCACCTGTTTTGGCAGCTCGGACAGCGCCTGCCATTCGTCCACACCGATGGCGGCGTGTCCGTCGCCCGTGGTCTGCGTCGTCAACACTACGCGCAGCGCGGTGGTCACGACCGGCGCAAAGCTGGCAGTGCTCGCCGCACCCGTCGCCCCCGCGGCAATCGGGTAGCCGCTCTTGCTGACGATGTCCTGCCAACGTCCGTCCTGCAGCATCTGCAATTTCCAGCCGGCAGGCGCTGCCACCCCACCATTGGGCTGGTCGTTCCACAGATAGAGCGTGCTCGAGGACAAGCGCACCGGACGTGGCCACTGATACTGCAACCACACCGTCGCTGGCTGGTCGAGTCCGTAGCTGCCCCAGCGCAGGCTGCCACTGGGAACGCTGCCCGCCTGTGGGATGAAACCATCGTTCAAGGCCTGCACGCGGTACTGCATCCCGGTGAGTTGCGCACTGACACCGGCCATGGCTTGCAACGGGATGCTCTGCAGCGGCCGAGAGGCAGCTGCGCTGACCTGCACATCGGCATGCCCCATCAGCGCCCCATCGTTGGCGACCAACCGTAAGGTGTATTGCCCGGCACGGGTGAAACGCACCGACGTCTGTAGCGCGGCAGCATCGGCAAACACCGCATCGCCGCCTTCCGGTGCCTGCTGCACGCGCCAGCGCGCCTGCAGCGTGTTATTGGGCAAGCCGTCATCGCCCACGCGTGCCTGCACCACCACCGCGCCATCGGCGCCGGGCGTGTCCAACTGCCATGCCTGCACCTGCGGCGGCGCATTGCCCGCAAACGCCGGCGCCGGCAAGCCGCTATCGAACAGCTGGATTTCCTTGATGCCGGTGCGTGCCGTGCCAGCGTGTGTCACCACCACGCGCAGCGCGGCGGTACGGATGGCCGGAAAGCGCACGCGATTGCGATTGCCCTCCACCATCGTGGCATCGCGGACCTGGCCGGGAATGTTCTTCCATCCACCGCTGCCATCCTGATATTGCACGGTGTAGATCCACGGCGCCGCGTAGCCGGGCAGCGTTCCGGAGGGAAAGCCGTTCTGATCGCCGCCCGGCGAGGAGCTGCGATAGAAGTACAGCACGACCTGATCCAGCGTCCGCATACCGCCCAGGTCCAGTGCGATCCAGTCGCTGGCCGACGGCGAGCCGGCGGTGCCCCAGAACGGCGGACTGGCGGTACTGCCGTCCACCGCCGCTTTCGCCGGCAAACCGGCGGCGGCGAAACTGGCACTGACACGTGCGCCCTCGGCAAGGTCGCGGCTGTGCGCTGGCGGCAGCGTCACATCCACACCGGCCTTGGCCAGGATCTGCGCGATCCGCGTGCCAGCCGCAAACGGCACCTGCGTCATCGACGCCAGCGGCACAGGATGCGCTTCGAGCACTTGCGCATCGCCATTACGATTGACTGTATCCGGCGCTGGGCTGACCTGCCCGCTGGCCGGGTCGTACACCACATGCGCCAGCCGGTCCACGCGGAACGCCAACTGGCCATCCAGATAGACGCTATAGCCCTTCGGCAGCCGGCCGCCGTAGTGGCTGCCATCGCGATCCCAGACGATGCTCAGATTGCGGTCGCGATAGCGCAGATTGTCGGCAGCGAAATGGTCCCAGCCGATATCGATCGGGTACAACTCGATCTTGCCGTCGCTGCGCGGGCGAAAGCCCATCGCATCTTCGATCATGGTGAAGTTGGTCGCACCCAGTTGGGTATGGTGGATCCAGGAGCGATAACTGATCTTGCCGCCGTTCCTGGCACTGCCCTTGGACCAGAATTCGTTCTGGTCGGGGTAGCGGTTGTCGCCATTGATAAACGGCGCCCAGGCGTTCCAGTACAGCAGCTTGCGGTAGCTCTGCGCGTTCAGATACGGGCTGGGGTAATCGCGCAAGGCCGAGCCGAACAGACGGAATGCCACGGTCGCATTGATGGTGGAAAAGTTGTTGCTGCCCACATCGGTGCCACTGCCCCGCGCCTGCATGTCCACCTGGTTGGCGGTGTAGAACGGGAACAACGGGTATTGCGCTGCGTCGGCGAACAGCCGCAAGGCGCGCACATACTTGGGGGCGTAGTCGGCATCGCCCTGCTTGGGCATCAAACCCACGCTGAAGGGATAGTAGTTGTTGGTTTCCTTCCAATCGACCGCCAGCCGCGGCCCATCGGCCTGGCGATGCTTGAGCAGATCGCCATACAGGCCGACCGAGTCGGGCGCGTCGCGATGATCCTGCCACAACACGTCCAGCACGGCCTTGCGGATGCGGCGCGCGGTGGCTTGCATGCGCTGCGCCGTGGCGGTATCGCCGGCGAGCACCGCCGCCTGCGCTGCCGCCTGCGCATTGGCATAGACGTAGGCGCTCTCGGTGCGATCCATGCGGATCTGACCGTGCTGGTCGGCCCAGTCGAACGACACCGCATCGGCGTCGTTGCCGGTCATGGCCGCCCAGTCGTATTCGATCAAGCCGTTGTGATTGAGATCGTAGGCCGCCAGCACGCCATCCACGTCACCGCTGCCATAGCGTGCCAGCTTACCGGCCAACGCCGCTGGCCCACCGTGGATCTGCATCGACCGCCATGCCGCGGCAGTGATGTATTGCGCGTAGGAATTGGACCAGTTCTCCGGCGAGCCAGGGTTGTCGGTGTACTTGCCACCGCCCGCGGTCTCGCCCGCGCTGAGCCAGGTGCCATAGGCATACAGCGGATTGCGCAGGTATTTCAGATCGTCCAGGAACATCCCGGCGGTCAGCACGATGGCATTGTCGTAGCCAAGCACGCCCTCGATGGCGACCGGAAACTGGTAGTCGTTGCCGGGGACGTTGGCATCGAGGAAATTGAAGCGCAGCACCCACCAGCGATAGAACAGGCTCTTGCTGATGTTCTCGTCGGGCGTGTCCAGGTACGGCAGGTTGTCCACCCACCAGCGGTTGTAGCTGGCCACATGCTGCTGATAGGCCTGCTGCGGCGTTTGCGCGGCGATGCGCGTGTACTCGGCGCGCGCTTCGGGCAACTCGTGGGTGAGCATGCCGAGCTGCAGCTTGATCGCCGCGGTTTCGCCGCTCGCCGGGATGTCCACATCGCGCACCAGACGCTGCCCCTCGACGCGGAAACCGTCGCCGGACAGACGGGGGAAGACCGTCGTGATGTGGTTGTAGGCATCGAATGCACCGGTCAACTCATGGCCGTCGGCGTGCTGCGCGATCGGCGAGACCGCTTGCAGCGATAGCGTGTGCGCCGCGCCATCCAGACTGGACAGCACCACGCTGGCGACCGCTACGTTCTGCTCGGTGATGTACTTGACCAGCCGCATGCGGACGCCTGCGCCGGCATCTTCGAACACGGTGGTGAAATAGCTCGGCGTCTGCCGCCGCTCCAGCGAACGCTCCTTCCATTGGACATGGCGCTTGCCCAGCGTGGCGTGGATGCGGAACAGCGCGTCGTAATCGGTGGCATGCCAATACGCCACCTGCCCGACGAATCCCGGCTGATCCGGTTCGTGATAGCTCAGATACGCGGCGCGGCCACGGGTAAACAGCCAATCGTTCCGATCGTCGAAGCCACCGCCGGTCCCTTCGCGCGCGAGCATGCGATCGATCCAGAAATCCGTGCCCGGCGCCTGGCCTGCCCCATGCGCAACGTCCGCTGCATAGATCCGTGCCAGTTGCCCGCCGGGCGCGAACGGCACTGCGCTGTCGGGCACCGGGTGGGCCAACCCGCGGAACAGCGGCTCACCGATCATCGCGTTGGGCTGGGCGACCGGCGCTTCCTGCGCGATCGCGAGTGGCCAACCCAGCAGGGTGCATGTCCATAACAGCACAGCGGTACCGGTGCGCTTGGTCAAGCGCAACCAGCGCCGGTGCCGAGCCAGAAATGACCTGCAACGTAAATCCCTCATGCATCTATCCCATTAGCGTAGCGTGCAAGACAGCGCGATCGACGCGGCGGCTGGCACGCATCGGACGATAGAGACTGCGGTACTCCCCGCTGCATGACGCCCCAGGTAACGCAGCGCCTCTCACCATAGTTGTTTGCGTTGACAACACCTGCATCAAAACGAAGTGCAGCGACGCAAAGCGAACACCGCTACGCGCCGTCCACATCCGCCCGACGAAGCTCGCTACGTTTCGTCGGCCGCGCTAAAACTCCACGCGCAGCCGGCTCCAGAAATACCGCCCCAAGGTGTCGTAAGTGGTCGCTTCGGTATTGGCCGCATTGGAGTAGCTGTAGAACCGGGGCGGCTTGCGGTCGCCCACGTTGTCTATGCCCACCGCCAGCGTGCTATGCAGCGAGGCGATCTTCCGGCTCAACGAGGCGTCGTGATACACCACCGAGCCAATCCGGAAATAGGCGCAACTTCCATCGGCATTGGTGTCGGCGCAGAAGTTTTCGTACTGGCTACCGTTGACGGTGCGGCCCAGATAGCGGGTGCTCCAACTCGCATGCCACGGACCTTTGTCCCAGGCCAGATTGGCGACCGCGCGCCAACGCGGCATGTTGCCCCAGCTGGAATTTTCGCCAACGTAGTTATGCGTCTCGCCCGCAAAGCGATAGCTGGAAAAGAACGTGGCATCCAACCCTGCCGCAAACGCGCCCCAGGCAGTATCGGCCAGCGTGTAATGGATGCCGGCGTCGTAGCCGCGAATATCGACCTTACCGCTGTTGTACGCGAACGGCACCGACACGCGCGTCAGCTCTCCCGTGGCATCGCGTTGAATCAGCGGGCAGAACGCGGGGTGACTTCCATCGAAGCATTCGTTGACCACTCTCTGCACGCCGCTACCGCTGAGCATGTCGTCCAGCACGACCCGCCAGCTGTCCACGTTGAGCGATAGCCCGCGCACCTGATCCGGGTCGTAGACCAACCCGACATTGTAGGAGCGGCCACGCTCCGGCTTGAGCTTGAAGCCGAGGTTGTTGGCGCCGGAGGTCACCACCTTGAACTGCGCGGTATTGGTGAAGCTGCCATCATTGGGCACATTCGCGCAGGCTGGATTCGGCGCGCCCGTGAACCCTGTGCACGGGTCCTGAAAATCGCCAGTGTTGTCGACCACACTGTTGAAGGGCGAGCCATACAAATCGCCCAACGCCGGCGCACGGAATACCTGCGAGCCGGTAGCGCGTACCAATAGATTCGCAACCGGCCGCCATTCGATCGCAACCTTGCTGTTTGTGGTGCTGCCCCAGGCGTCGTAGCTGGAATAGCGCGAACCGAGATTGAGGTTCAACACATTGGCGAACGGCACCTGCTTCAGCAGCGGCACCAGCAATTCCGCATAAGCCTCTCTTACCGACTCGTCGCGCCCCTGTTCGAGGATGCAGCCATCGTTGTAGTCGCAATTGCCATCGGCATCGGCAGCGGCCACGTCGCTGGTCGTTCCCTGCGCGAACTTGTTGGTGCGATAGACCAGGCCGACCGCGGCCTGCACCGCGCCGGCCGGCAGCTTGAACAGATCGCCATTGGCGCTGAGATCGACAAAGCGCATCTGGCTTTCGTCGATCAGATCCACCGGCCGCTGCGTCCCACGCAGTGCGGCGATGGTGGCCGGGTCGTTGGGGTTGAAGATATTGATCGGCATGCAGCCGGCGATCACTGCGCCCGGCGCGCCGCACTTCACCACCCCGTCGCTGTCCAGGAACGAGGCGCCCACCGCGTTGTTCAATGCCGAGGTGATCGAGAAACCGGTACGCACCAAGGTGTCCTTGTAGCGCGCGTAGCCGGCCCCCGCATTCCATTGCCAACTGGTGTCGTCCACGCGTCCACGCAAGCCGGCGACGACATTGGCCTGGAACATGGTGGAGGTGTAGACACGCGTATTGGCCTGGGTGGAACGCAGCAGGTAGAGGTCTAGCGCATCGCCGAACGGGTTGTAGTAATTGTCCACCGCATCCTGCATCTCCATGTCGTATGCGTCCAGCTGCGAGGTGGTCTTGCTGCGCGTCCAGAACACGTCCACGTAGCCCTGCACGCTCGGAGTGAAATCGAAACTGGCGTGCAGCGAGGCATTGGTACGCTCGATCGGCGTAATCAGGTACTGCCTGTCGTAGACGTTATAGCTGTCGGTGGCGGGTTGATACGGGCGGAACGCATCCTGGCCCACCGGCCCGGGCGGTATGCCATCGATCGGGGTCACTCTGCGGCCATCGGTCAGGAATGCGCGCGTGTTGCCGCCGCGAATCTGGCTGACCTGCCCGTCGAAATATTCCACCGCCTTGGCCGCATCACTGCGGTCGCGATTGAACACCGGGTTCATCGAGTTTTGGCTGAGCCCCAGGATCAACCCACCGCGGTCCCAGGTCTTGCCCCATTCCAGCCCGAGCGTGCGCCGATTGGCATCGCCATGCGTGCTCTGCGCGGAGTCCACGGTGGCGGCAAAACCGTCGTATTTGTCCTTCAGAATGACATTGACCACGCCGCCGATCGCGTCGGAGCCGTACACCGACGACGCGCCGTCGGTGAGCACTTCCACGCGCTCCACCATCGCTGCGGGGATCGCATTGACGTCCACGCCGGGTGCCGATGCCACGCTGCTGGCAGGCCCCGCCATCCGATGGCCGTTGACCAGGACCAGCGTGCGCTCGGGCCCGAGGTTGCGTAGCGACACCAGCGCGCGGCCGTGACTGAAGTTGGAATTGATTGCAGGCCCGGCCTGGAAGCCGGCCGTCATCGGCAAGCGTTGCAGCAGTTGCCCCAGCGTGCTCTGCCCACTGTCTTCGATACGCTGCCGGTCGATCACCACCACCGGGCTGGCGGTTTCGGCATCGACGCGGCGCAGATGGGTACCGGTGACGTTGACCTGATCCAACGTCTGGGTGGCATCGTCTGCACCATCGCTGCGCTGCTGCGCGAACGCCGGCGCAGCGGTGAGCGCCAGTGCCACTATCAGTGCGTTAGCGAGCGTGGTGGTCTGCAAGGCACGTTTGTGCGGAAGAACGGCGGTGTGGCTGGGCGACATCGGAAATCCTTGTGCTGACACGGGGAAACGGCCCACCTTCATGCGTCCCCGTGCACGGCGAGGCCGCGCCGGCGCAGCGCAAAGATGGGAGATCGATCACGACGGAGACTGCAGCGGCCTGCCGTCTCAACGGCAGGTGTCTACGAATGCAAGGACGACAACTGCAATGACACCACTCTCCCCTGAGAGCGCGTGCCCTGACACACAGTGTTTACGTTAAAAAATCTTGCGGCAATGCCGCTGCGCCGTCTTGACGAATTTAGTCGGGCCACATGCGGAAAATCGCGTGCTTGTGCCTGCTTCCGGGCATGCCTGCGTTGCCTGAGCAGCGACATGTCGGCGCGGCCATCCGATGTGCCCTGGTCTTTTGTGAGCAACCACAGCATGTGCGCCGTAACAGTTTGGCTGGCACGGCGGCGCGCTCTGTGCAGAGCACCGCAGCAGCGACCGCTGCCGTACACGGCGCAGTCGTGCGTCAGCAACGTTTGATCATCGCGTTGCTGTCGTCACACGTACCACGCCTGGACCTTCACCCGTGCAGCAGCGCCGGGCAAGGCCACGCGATCGGCATGCGGACCCTGCGGTCGCGCCGGTTTGCCATCGACCAGCAGGCGCTGCAGACGCGTGCCTGCGGGTGCGCGCAGGGTGAGCCAGGTGCGTTTTGGCGCACGCTCCGGCAACTGCACATCGGCACTGATGCAGCGCGCTGCAGCGTTGGTGCGCAGCGTCAGCGTGACCGTGCCCCAACGCGTAGGCGCAGCGGTGATGCCCACCGGCGCACCGCTGCCCAGCCATGCACGCGGTACCGCACGGGCAAGAAACAACTGTTCGCCTGCGCTGTCGTCGCTGACCAGCATCCAGCGCAGCAGCAGCGGGATGGTCATCTGTGCGGGCATGCAGAACAACGGCATGCCGCCGGTGATGCCGCTGACTTCGCCCGCCGTCCAGCTGCCGCGCGTGTGCACCTGATAACGGTGCGCATAGACGAACAGCAGATATTCTTCGATGCGATCCAGCCGTAGCAGCTGTTGCGCGTAGCCGTAGGAAATGAAGCCGAGCAGATCGCGGCTGCCCGGCTCCGGCGGCGCGATATTCGCGACCACGCCAAGGCTGGTACCGCCATGGCCACGCACGCAATCGACCACCAGATTGGCAAGATCGGCCGGCAACACATCGGCTTGCAGCAGTTCGGCATAGGCACGGTGCGGCCATTGCTGTTCGCTGGGCTTTTCCTGCAGCAGCGATTGGCGGAAGGTGAGTGTGGTGCCGGGCAACGGGCCCACATACGGCGGCGACAGATCGCGACGCACATTCGCACGCAGGCTGGCTTCCAACCGCGCACGCAGTTGCTTGGCGCGGCGCTGCCAGTGCGATGCTTGGCCGGCATCGCCACCGAGCGTGCTCCACACCTGTGCGATGTCTTCCCAGCCGCGGATGGTCAATGCGCTGTTGGCGTAATACGGTTTCCACCATAACGATGGATCTGGAAACAGGCAGGCATCGGATTCGTTCCACCCGTGCAGCAGTCCATGACCATGCGCCGTGCGCGGCAATGCCAGCGCCTGGTCGTGCAAGGCGCACAACACCTGCGCGGTGGCGGCGATCTGGGGCAGCAAGCGGCGCAGCCGTGGCGCATCGCCGGTGTAACGCAGGTAACGCGCCAGCAACGACAAGGTGAGCCCAAATTGCCCCACTTCCGGCCCGCGCATGTTCGGCAAGCCGTCGTCCTGCACGAAGTCGTCGAAGTAGTTATCGAGCACCGCCGCGGCCTGTGCGAAGCGGCCCCACTCCAGATTGGCATAGAACGCGCTGGTAAACGTATCCTGGAAGCCGTCGTATTCGTTGCCGTAGTAGTCGCGCTCCACTGCGCCGTACTTGGGGTAGTCGCCACCGGGGCGTACTACCAGCTCGCGTGCGAACGCGAACTGCGCCATGTCGTTCCAGCTCGTATCAGGGAGCTGCGCCTGCACGGTGCCGTCCAGCGCCTGCTGCCAGTAGGCAGCGAAATCGATCAACGCTGCGTAGAACTGTTCGGCAGCGGCGGCGCTGCGCGCTGGGGCAAATTCGGGGTAGCTGTGGGTGTAGTGCACCGCGACGATGGCGCCGCCCTTTACCTTCATGGTGCGGTGCCAGGTTTGCACCACGAAGCGATCGCGCGCGCGCACATCGGCAAACACCAACACGTCATACCAGCTGTCCGGCTCGCCCTCGCGGCGCAACACCTTGCGCACCGCCGGCATCCAGCCACCGAGCATGCCTTCTTCGCGCCGTTTGATCAGCGCTTCTTCGCCCAATTCGGCGAACGCGTGTTCCGGGCGCGAGGTGCGGCTGCGGCCGTTGGGCAGGATCGGCATGGTGTCCAGGCTCTCGCGCGTTCCGACGAAGGTGGTCCACGGCCAGCGGCCACCATTGTCCTTGGGGTCGAGCAAGGAGGCCGGCGGCGGCGCCACATCGCGCACCTGCGCCTCGTCCGGGTCGCCGTCGCGCAGCAGGCGGTCGGCCAACAGGTCGGCTTCGGCCATCGCCACCTCTGCCAGCGGCAACCCGAAGTACGGCTCGCCCTCGGCTGGATAGGCCGGCTCGGTGCGCTTGTCCAGCCGCAGCATGCCGCGGTCGCTCCACAACGTGAGCTGGCCTTGCGCGTCGTCCAGATGCTCGTAGACCGTCCAATGCTGCTGCAAGTGGGTGAAGCTGCACAGCGTGCTGCCGACATGCGCCGCCGAAGGCAGCGGTTCCAGCCGGGGAAGCACCGGCGCAGGCGGTGCCGCTGCGCCGGTAACCGGCGTTGCCAGCGCGGCACCTGCACCGACAGCCGCTGTGGCCGCCATGCCCTGACGCAGAAAGGTCCTACGGTCCATCGTTGCACCCTCGAATGATCGTTGCCCATCGTGCACGCCTTCACACACCACGTCTTGTGACAGCGGTCGGACAGCCGTGCGGAAATCTGCATAGAGCCAAAGGTGCACGGAGCTGCTCGCGGGTGTGCTCGCGGTAGCCCCGGCGGCCCAGGCCGCAGTGCCTAACGCTGTCGCAGCATCTGAGGCGCAGGCCGGTGATGCTGACCTCGTTGCCCATCTCTCATTGCGGGGCGTTGGCGAGTGGTCCACCGGACGCTGCGTCAGCGCTTCGCATCGCGATCAATCGCACGTGACGGTGGCTGCGCATATAACCTGCGCATGGCATTGAATGCAGACTGCATTGCCGCCGGCAGCCATGCGTGCTGCGGTGGTCGTGCAGCACGCCGCAGCTCCCTTTAGACCTGCACCAACCGACCTCGGCTCACCCACCTCGATGGAGTTCTCCCCGCATGCACACGATCCTTGCCGGCAGTGAGCGCCGTACCGCACCCTCCACCGTCGAGGCCGGCCAGCCGCCGCAGGACGAGCGCCTGCGCATCATGCTCGCGGTGCGGATGCCGGCATTGAATGCCGCCGCCGAGGTACTGCTGCAACTGCAGGCCAACACGCTGCCGGTTGCGTTCACGCGCGCGGAGTTCAGCGAACGCTTCGCTGCCAGCGCGTCAGACCTGCGGGCCGTTGCCGACTTTGCCGCCCGCTATGGTCTCACCGTCGAACGCGCGCACGCAGACAGCGGCAATGTGATGCTGGAGGGCACCGTGCAGCAGTGCGAAGCCGCCTTCCAGGTCAGCCTACGCGAATACGTGCATGGCAGCTTGCGCTATCGCGGCCGTACCGGCGCCGTGTCGATTCCGCAGGCATTGACCGGCATTGTCACCGCCGTGCTCGGGCTGGATGCGCGTCCGCAGGCGCAGACGCTGCCCAGCACGCCAGACGCGTCTGCGGCCTTGCCGACGGCGACGCAGCCGCCCGCGCCTACCGACAAGCAGGATGGCCCGCTCATGCAATACACGCCGCCGCAGCTTGCGCAGCTGTACGGCTTCCCCGATCACGACGGACACGGGCAGTGCATCGGCATCATCGTGCTGGGTGCCGGCTATGCACGCGAGCAGATGGCCGCGTATTTCGCGCAACTGCACGTCCCCATGCCGACACTGGTAGACGTGCTGTTGCCCGGCGCCACCAACACGGTTAGCGGTGGCAACGCAAATGCCGATGTGGAAGCGCAGATGGATATCCAGATCGCCGGCGCCATCGCGCCGGGCGCCACATTGGTGGCGTATTTCGCAGCCAACACCGACAACGGCTTTCTGGAAGCGATCAACGCCGCCATCCACGACACCGAGCATTCCCCGGGCATCATCGCCATCAGCTGGGGCTTCAGCGAATCGCAATGGACGCCGCAATCGCGCCAGGCGTACGACTGTGCGTTTCAGGCCGCCGCATTGATGGGCATCACGGTGTGCGTCGCCGCCGGCGACGATGGCGCCAGCGACGGGCAGCCGGGGTTGAATGTCTGCTTCCCCGCATCCAGCCCGTTCGTGCTCGCCTGTGGCGGCACCCGGCTGCAGGTCACGGCCGACAGCGCCAACGAGCAGGCGTGGGCACGCGGCGGCGGCGGGCAGAGCAAGTTCTTCGCACGCCCGGCCTGGCAGAAGGACCTGCACCTGACCGATGCACAGCATGAGTCGCGCCAACTGAGCATGCGCGGCGTCCCCGATGTGGCCGCCAACGCCGATGCGCAGACCGGTTACTACCTCTCGATCAACGGGCAGCCGGCGGTGATGGGCGGCACCAGCGCCGCTGCACCGTTATGGGCCGCCCTGCTGGCACGCATCTACGGCGCGAACGGGATGCAACCCCACTTCGTGCTGCCACGCCTGTACGGCCAACCGGACGCATTCCGCGACATCGTCGCCGGCGACAACGCCGGCTTCCGCGCATCCACCGGTTGGGATGCCAACACGGGGTTGGGCGTACCCGATGGCGCACGCTTGACCGCCGTGCTGCGACCCGACTGAGCGCGGTACGCGCGGTTATCGTGGCTGGCTGCACGGCGGCTACGGAGCCGTGCAGCCAGCGTGGCGCTCGCCGCTTGGGCCAAGCGTGCTGAGATGGACACCGGCGCTGCGCGCGTGACGCGGGCCGTGGTCGACGCTGCCGCACCAGGCCAGCGCGCTGCTCTCAGGCCAGTACGTCAAACAAGCTGCCCACCGCTTCATCGGAGCGCCGCAGCACGGCGGCATTGGCTTGAAAATCGTTGCGCGCCGATAGCCCGTCGACCAGATCGGTGACCGGAGCCGACGGATCGGATGACGCATCGACCACGCTGGCCGACACGCCACCATTGGCCTGCGTGCTGGCCGCCACGGACTGACGCGGGCTGCCGTCCACCGGTTGGCGGGCGACGTTGCTGGCGGCCACCTGCTGACGCAGCGCGGCGGCCTGCATTCCGGAACTGGCGATACTGCTGATGCTCATGGTGGCTCCGTTATGCAAGTGGCTGAGGCGATGCGGGATCAATGGAGTGAGGCGATGCGGGCTTCAAGAGCAGGCTGGCAACCCTACGGACCAAGTCGCCGCAGCGCCTGCATCCGTCAATAGGTTCCGACCCGCACCCGCAGCACCACCGGGTCGGGACTGGCGGGGCCCCCACGGCCGACGTTGAGCCCGTAGTCGGTCTGGTCGCCGTTGAGCTGTTTTTCCACCTGCCAGCGTCCGTCGACATACCGCCCCTGCTCCACCCGCAACAGCTGCCCATGACGGGTATCGGCCGCCTCGCGGAAAAATTCAATGCGCGCGGCCATGCCCGTGACCAGGAACTCCTCCGGCCCCAGCTGCGCCACCAGCAGCCGCCCATCGTGGTCGTCGTTGCCCGGCAGGATCGCCGGCGCATCGCCCCACATCGGTGCGCCGAATGACACCTTGGCCTGCCAATCGCCAAAGCGCAGCGTGCGTTGCGGCATGCCCGGCTGTTCGGCCACGCCTTGCAGGCGGCCTTCGAATGCGGCCTGCGCCAGCACCCGCTGCAGCGGCGCCAATAACTTGAAATTGGCCGCATGCGCAGCGGTGGCGGCGCGGTTGGCCTCGCTGTCCGGGTTGCCATCCATGCCGAAGATCGAGAAGCCCACCCCGCCCTGCCCCAGCACATGGAACAGGTACGGCGCCGTCGCCGCTTCGAATCCGGTCTCCGACACCCAGGCCGGGTTGTCCGGCCGCGCGTACTGGCCGATGACCTTGGTGTATTCGTTGTAATCGTTGG
>NZ_FLTX01000011.1 GCF_900092025.1 Xanthomonas bromi | reverse complement strand
TGGTTCAACGGAGGACCTGTCCCCTGTAGAGTTTGAACGGCGCTACGCGCAACGAGGGTCTTGAGTGTCTACGGAACCCTGGGCGTATCAAAGATTTTTCAGCGCTTCGAGCAACCGGGCATGATCTTCGGCCCCGTCAGCAGACAGTTCCATGCCACCGACCTTGATGGTGTAGGGGCTGGCTTCGTTGCCTTGCAATGCGGCCAAAGCCTGGCTCAGCAAATCGTCCTTCACGCTGCTTGCTCCCTGCCGCATCCGATCGAATGCTTCGGAGAGTGCCACAGCCGTTCGAGCTACGGCCAGACGTGCAGCATCACCAAGGGCCAAGCGAACGGGACGGACGAGGTAGCGTGAGCCGATGAGGGCTTGGAGGTCGGTCGGGACGAAGAAGCGCACGTAGAGCCCAGCAGGGCGACGCAGAAAATAAGGCTTCGGCACGGGGTTTGATACCTCGTTTGATACCTAACGCAGGCTCAAACTGAACATCAAACCCCGGGCCGAACCTTCGCAGAATCAAGCACTTAGTGCTCTTTTCCGCGATCAGATGGTGGAGGTGGGCGGAATCGAACCGCCGTCCGGAAGCACTCCATCCCCAGCACTACATGCTTAGCCCGCCGTTAGATCTCATTCCCAGGCAGCACGGTTGGCAAAGCGCACCTGGAAACCAGCCTGCTTTATCTAACCGGTAGCTGACAGGCAGCCACTACCGATGGTTCCGTGATAATGACCCTACACCTACGAGCACGGGCACAAGTAGGTTCGGGGGTTCGCCTTAGGCGGCTGTAGAACTACAACTAAAGCCAATTAAGCGGCGATAGCGAAGTCCGAACCGTAGTTGTCATCGTTGGCAACTAAAAGTTTGCTGCTGGATTAACGAGGAAAGCTGCCCCCTCGGCATGCGCCAAGCGACTTCGCGACCCCCGTCGAAACCAGTGCACCCCCGGGGAAAGCAATAAAACGCTGACCGGCCTAGTGTAGGGATCGGAGCGCCCTGTCACAAGTGATGACATGCGCAGCGCTTACAGTGGCTTCAGTCCCGTACCGAACGGAACATTCTGTAAACGAAGGAGCGAGGCGATGGCGACAGGCAAGCCCCCACGTTCGAAACCCGCGCGCGCGCGGCGCGCGCAGCAGGCCGAGGTCCAGGAGCCCACGTTGACCCGCGTGCAGGGTAGAGCGCGCACGGTGATCTACATCCACGGTATCGGCAACAAACCGCCCGCCGACGTGCTGCGTTGTCAGTGGGACAAGGCCTTGTTCGGGCGGCCGATGGGCGAGCGCACGCGCCTGGCGTACTGGGTCAATCGCGAGCGGTATCCGGTGGCCGAGCCGGGCAATTGCGACGGGCGCGATGTGGGGCCGGCGCTCAACCAGAGCGTGCAGCGTGCGTTGACCACGCTTGGCCTGGTGCCGGGCGGACAGGATCTGCACGTGCTCGCCGATGCATTGGCACAGAGCGATCAGGAGCGGGCCGACCTGCATCGCTTGCTCGACGAACTGGAGGCTGCGAGCGCACCCGGCAGCGTGCTGCAGGCAAAGGGGCCGATCGATGCGATCAACCGCGTGCTGCTGCGGCTGATTTCCGCGGCGCTGCTGCAGGACGTGCACGATCTGTTTTTCGTGCCCGAACGCGCGGCGTCGATGCGCGACAGCCTGACGCAGCGGCTGCGTGCAGGGGGCGGGCCGTTCGTGGTGGTCGCCCATAGCCAGGGCTCGATGATCGCCTACGACGTGCTGCGCCAGCTTGAGGCGGCCGACTGCGAGGTCACACTGTTCCTGACCCTGGGGTCGCCGCTCGGGCTGCCGCAGGTGCGCAGCATGTTCAAGCGCCGGACCGGCACGCGCAAACTGCCGTTCCCCGCGTGTGTGCAGCGCTGGATCAATGTGGCCGAAACGCGCGACCCGATCGCGTTGGACCCGGATCTCACCGACGACATCGCCAACGCGAAAGGGCGTTTCGAAAATTTGGCCGCGGCGCGCTTGAACCTGGACTGGCAGCACAACCCGCATTCGGCCTCGGGCTATCTGTCGATTCCGCAGGTGCGCGCAGCGGTGCGCCAAGCCGTGGGGGTCGGCTTCGATCAGCCGGTGTCCAATGCGGTGCTGATCAAGGATCTCAGCGAGCAGCTCGAAGCGCATGGCCCGGAGCACCGACACGACGTGCTGATCGAGCTGGATCGCCGCGTATTGGGCAACGACCCCGCCGGTGTGCGCGCATTGCTGTTGCAGCACGTGCGGGAGGCCGCTGCGCGTACCACCGGCTTGAGCGGCGATGCGCTGGATGAGGCGATCGAACTGGAAGACAGCCTGCAGCGCTTCGTGTCCGCGCGGTTGACCCGGTTCGAGATCGAATCGCTGCAGGATCGCTATCGCGCGTTGGGCTTTCGACGGGTGTGGCGCGACGCCGGCAAACGCGCGTTGATCCATGTGTCCGGCAATGTGCTGCATGCCGATGCGGCGCGCACGGCCTATCGCGCGCGCGGTCAACAGATCGGTTGGGCGGTGCTCGATAGCGGCATCGCGGCCAGTCACCCGCATTTTTTCGTCGAGGGCGAGCGCGACAACGTGATGGCACAGTGGGACTGCACGCGGCGCGGTGCGCCCAAACGGCTGACCCGCGCCGACGGCGCTGCGTTTACCCGACTCGATCGGCATGGGCATGGCACGCACATCGCCGGGATCATCGCCGGCCAGTGCCGTGCTTCGATCCTGGACGCAAGTGGCACTCCCGGCCACACGCTGGAGTTTGTCGGCATGGCGCCAGACACCCAGCTGTATGGATTCAAGGTGCTCGACGATGCCGGAAACGGCCGCGACTCGTGGATGATCAAGGCCGTGCAGCAGATCGCCGCAATCAACGAACGCGCCGGCGAGTTGGTGATTCATGGTGTGAATCTGAGCTTGGGCGGCTGCTTCGATCCGGAGAGCTACGGCTGCGGCTTTACGCCGATGTGCAACGAATTGCGCCGGCTATGGCGGCAAGGCGTATTGGTCGTGGTGGCGGCCGGCAACGAAGGCCTTGCGTGGTTGATGCGCAACGATGGCGATGCGTACGCGGCCAACATGGATCTGTCGATCAGCGACCCGGGCAATCTGGAAGACGCCATCGTGGTCGGCTCGGTACACAAGAGCAGCCCGCACAACTATGGCGTGTCGTATTTTTCCTCGCGCGGCCCCACTGCCGATGGTCGCAGCAAGCCGGATGTGGTCGCGCCAGGCGAAAAGATCCTGTCGGCCTACTACGATTTCGATCCGGACGATCCGGCCAGCCTGATGGTCGAAATGAGCGGCACCAGCATGGCCGCACCGCATGTCTCCGGCGTGCTGGCGGGCTTCTTATCGGCGCGCCGCGAGTTCATCGGCTTCCCGGACCGCGTCAAGCAATTGCTGCTGGAAACCAGTACCGACCTGCAGCGCGATCGCTATGTGCAGGGCAGGGGAGTGCCGAATTTGATGCGCATGCTTGGAGCGACGTGATTCGAAAGCCGGGAGTCGGGATTAGGAATTGGAGATTTGCAAGAGCCGCGGGCTAGCCTTGCGTTGCTGCGTGTGTTCGTCGCAAGCCAGCAGTCTGAAGACCTCCACACGACTGCTGTAACGAATCCCTAATTGCGAATCACCAATCCCGGCCCCTTACGCATCCCGATTATGCCGCCGCATCACGCGCTGCTTGTCGCGCTGCCAGTCGCGGTCCTTGGCGGCGTCGCGCTTGTCGTGATTCTGCTTGCCCTTGGCGAGTGCGATTTCCAGCTTGACCTTGTTGCTGCTCCAATACAGCGCGGTGGGCACCAGCGTGTAGCCCTCGCGCTCAACGCGGGTGAGCACCTTGTCGATCTCGGCCCGGTGCAGCAGCAGTTTGCGGTCGCGACGTTCCACCGGCACGGTGTGGGTGGAGGCCTGAATCAGTGGAGTGATTTGCGCGCCGATCAGGTAGATCTCGCCAGAGCGCACATAGGCGTACCCGTCGACGATGTTGGCGCGGCCGGCGCGGATCGCCTTGATCTCCCAGCCCTGCAGCGCCAGCCCGGCTTCGTAGCGTTCTTCCAGGTGGTACTCGTAGCGCGCACGCTTGTTCAACGCGATGGTTTTCGTGGCCTTCGCGCCGTTTGCTTTATCCTTGGTCGGTTTCTTGCTCATCCGTCCATTGTCGCCGATTCGGTGTCGTCAAACGATCTTCCGTCTTTCACAAGTTAGCGAATGCCTACCATCCGTCGCAGCGCCCTGGTCGAACACAGCGCCACCCGCATGTTCGATCTGGTCAATGATGTCGCCGCTTATCCGCGCCGCTTTGGCTGGTGCGACGCTGCCCATGTGCTCGAGCAGGACCAAGCGCATATCGTGGCGCGCCTGGATCTGGGGCTGGGGTCGTTCCGCACCTGGTTCACCACCGAAAACATCCTCGAGCGCCCCCAGCGCATCGTCATGCATCTGCGCGATGGCCCGTTCAAGCGCCTGGAGGGCCTGTGGGAGTTCCAGGCGCTGGGCGAGAACGCCTGCAAGGTGAGTCTGACCCTGGAAGTGGAGACCAGCTCGCGGCTGTTGGGCCCGGCGCTGGCGCTGGGGTTTCAGGGCTTGGCCGACCGCATGGTCAACGATTTCGTGCGTGTCGCCGACCGCGGCGACGTCTAGGCAGTACGGCGGCATGCGCATCGAGGTCGTGCTGGCTTGGCCGGATCGCTACAGCTCGGTGCAGCTGGAGTTGCCCAATGGCGCAACGGTGGCAGAAGCAATCGCCCGCTCGGGTTTAGCGCTGGAGCAAACGCCTGCGGCGCAGGCGGTGCATGGGCTGATCGCCCGCCCGGAGCAGGTGTTGCGCGACGGCGACCGGGTCGAATTGCTCAGGCCGCTGTTGCTCGATCCGAAGGAAGCGCGGCGTCGCCGTGCCGGACCAAGTAAAAAAGCTGGTCCCAACACCTAGCGGTTTGCCGGCCCTGCGACGCACGTGGGCGTTGCTGCAAAGCGAACTCTTCGTGAAAAGATCAGGCGGGTTCGTCGAGTTCGACCAAGCGCAGCGACGCGAGATAGGTGACAGAAGCGGCGATGGATCGGTCTTGAGATCAGCGCTGCAGAGCTTCATCGAAGCGCGCTTTGAGCACCAGGCAAAAACGAAAAACGAAAAAACGCATCCGTTCGATGGGATGCGTTCTTTGGTCATGCGGACACGCAGACTGCCGAGCAACTGCATCAACGGCCGCGCTGCTTCTTCTTGTCGCGTGCCAGGTTGCGGCCGAACTGCTTGGGCGCGGATTTTGCCAGTTGCTCGTCCTGCGACGGGAAATAGTCGCCTTCCCAGCGTACGACCTGTTCGTTTTCGAAGAACACGGTGAAATTCTTGACCTCGGTGCGGGCCAGACGGTCCACGCGCTGCGTGGAGGTGTAGTCCCAACGCTGCGCATGGAACGGGTCAGGAATCGACGGGGTGCCCAGCAACGCGCTGACCTGCTGCTTGCTCTGGCCTACCTGCAGTTGCTCCACGGCGTTCTGTTTGATCAGATTGCCCTGGTAGATCGGCTGCTTGTAGATGATGCCGCAGCCAGCGGTGGAAAGAGCAACGGCGGCGACCAGCAGGAGATTACGCATCGGGGATTAAGTGCTGAGGAAATCACGCCGATGATACACTTCCGCCGGTCGCCGCGACCCGTTTGATGGCAGCTGGCGCTAAATCGCCAATGAACGGAGAACGTATGGAAACCCACGACCTGCGCAAAGTCGGGCTCAAGGTGACCCATCCGCGCATGCGGATCCTGGAATTGCTCGAGCAAAAGAGCAATCACCACCACCTGAGCGCAGAAGACATTTACCGCCAGCTGCTCGACCATGGCGACGAGATCGGGCTGGCCACGGTGTATCGGGTGCTGACCCAGTTCGAGGCCGCCGGCCTGGTACTTAAGCACAATTTCGAAGGCGGGCAAGCTGTGTACGAGCTCGATCGCGGCGGTCATCACGACCATATGGTCGATGTGGATACCGGTCATGTGATCGAGTTCGAGAGCGAGGAAATCGAGGCGCTGCAGCGTCAGATCGCCGCCAAGCACGGCTACGAGCTGGAAGAGCATTCGCTGGTGCTCTACGTGCGCAAGAAGCGCCCGCGCTGAGCCAGCCGTATTGAAAGTATGAATGCACAAGGCGGCTTCGGCCGCCTTGTGCATTCTGGCGCGCGTTGGGGCAATCGCTGCGTTACCCGTTCATCATCCAAGCTTCGGGCACCTTCCCCGCGGGCGGGGTAAGGGAGCTTGTCAGCGGAGAAGGCATCCTCGCTGACGAGGCAGGGAGGCGCGTCGATGGCGCGCTGCCGGCCCTATCAGGCGCTCTGCAGCAGCTTGCGGGCTGCCGCGCGCGCTTCCTTGCTGACTTCCACGCCACCCAGCATGCGGGCCAGTTCTTCCTGGCGGGCCTGTGGGCCGAGCAGCTCGACCGCGCTCTGGGTCATGCCGTCCACCGGCGCCTTGCTGACCCGGTAGTGCGCGTGGCCCTTGGCAGCCACCTGCGGCAAGTGGGTGACGCACAGCACCTGCCGTTCTTCGCCCAAGGCCCGCAGCTTCTGCCCGACGATGTCCGCCACCGCGCCGCCGATGCCCGAATCCACTTCGTCGAACACCATGGTCGGTACGCTGTCCAGCCCAAGTGCGGCTACTTCGATCGCCAGCGAAATCCGCGACAGCTCACCGCCGGAGGCCACCTTGCGCAAGGCGCGTGGCGGCTGGCCGGCATTGGCGGCGACCAGGAATTCCACCCGCTCGGCGCCGTTGGGGTCCGGCCGCGCACTGTCGTGCGGCTGCAGCTGGATCAGGAACTGCCCGCCGCCCATGCCCAGCTCGCCGATCAGCGTGGTGGTGGCGGCCGACAACGCCGCGGCCGCGGTGGTGCGGCTGTCGCTGAGCACCCCGGCCGCGCTGCGCCAGGCGGCGGTGGCGGTGTCGATGTGCTTGTCGAGCTGCTGCAGACGCTCGTCGGCACCGCGCAGGCTCTCGACCTCGGCACTCAGGTGATCGCGATGCGCGGCCAGTTCGTCCGGGGTGACACGGTGCTTGCGCGCCAGGTCGTGCAGGCGGCCCAGGCGGCGTTCCATGGCCTCGAACTGGGCCGGGTCGGCCTCCAGATCGTCGCGCACGCGGTCGAGCAGGGCCAGCGCCTCTTCGATCTGGATGACGGCGCTGTCCAGCAGGGCGTCCACTTCGCCCAGCCGCGGTTCGTGCTCGGCCACGCGGGCCAGATCGTGGCGGCTGTCCTGCAACAAGCCCAGTGCCGAGGCACCGTCATCACCGTTGAGCTGCTGGGCCACGCTGTCGCAGGCGCCGATCAATGCGGTGGCATGCGCCTGGCGGCGATGATTGACGTCCAGCGCGGCGATCGCGGCCGGGTCCAGGTCCTCGCGTTCCAGTTCGGCCAGCTGATGCTCCAGAAAGCCGATCCGGTCGGAGACATCGCCCTGTGCCGACAGCGCATCGCGCTCGTCCAGCAGCGCCTGCCAGCGCTGGCTGGCCTGGCGCACCTGCTCGCGCTGGGCGCTGTTGCGGGCGTAGGCGTCGAGCAGGGCGAGCTGGCTGTTGCGGGCCATCAGCGCCTGGTGTTCGTGCTGGCCGTGGATTTCCACCAGTTTCGAGGCCAGTTCGGCCAACTGCGAGGAGGTGACCGGGCGGCCGTTGATCCAGGCGCGCGAGCCGCCGTCGGCACGGATGATCCGGCGCAGCTGGCATTGGGCCTCGTCATCGAACTCATTGTCGGCCAGCCAGCTCAGGCCCGGGTGCTCGGCCGGCAGCTGGAATTCGGCCGACAGTTCGGCGCGGTCGGCGCCATGGCGGACCACCCCGCTGTCGGCGCGCAGGCCGGACAGAAAGCCCAGCGCGTCCACCATCAGCGACTTGCCGGCGCCAGTTTCGCCCGAGACCACGGTCATGCCCGGCCCGAATTCCAGTTCGGTGGCGCGGACGACGGCGAAATCCTTGATCGAGAGGTGTCTGAGCATGGGGTCGAGTGTGAACGCTTTGGGGAAGCTTAGGGTGGGAAGGGAAGACGGGGAATCGGACGCTTGCCATCCCCGGGGCCAGACATTATCTATGCGCTGTCTCACCGGATGATCCCATGCGCGCGTCCCAGTCCCCAATGCTCGACCCCCGCGCCCGTCAGCTGCTGCGCACGCTGATCGCGCGCTACATCCGCGACGGCGAGCCGGTTGGCTCCAAGACGCTGGCCCAGCACGCGGGGCTGGATGTCAGTCCGGCCACCATCCGCAACATCCTGGCCGATCTGGAGGACGTGGGGCTGCTCAGCTCCCCGCACACCTCGGCCGGGCGGGTGCCCACGGCGCATGGCTACCGGGTGTTCGTGGACAGCCTGGTGCAGATGCAGCCACCTGGCGAGGAGGAAGTGCGCCGGCTGCGCGCGGAGCTGGCCAGCGGCAATGGCACCCAGTCGCTGCTGGGCAGCGCCTCGCAGATGCTGTCGGCGATGAGCCACTTCGTCGGGGTGGTCAGCGCGCCGCGCCGCGAGCAGTTTGCGTTCCGGCATATCGATTTCGTGGCGCTGGACGCACGCCGCGTGCTGGCGATCCTGGTGTTTGCCGACAACGAGGTGCAGAACCGGGTGATCGAGCCGCGTCGCGCCTACGAGCCGGCCGAGCTGGAACGGGTGGCCAATTATCTCAATGCGCAGTTCGCCGGGCGCGCGCTGTCGGATATCCGCGCCAGCCTGCTGCGCGAACTGCGCATGGCCAAGAACGAAATGGAGCAACTGCTGGCGCACAGCGTGGACCTGGCCAGCGAGGCGCTGGTGCCGGCCGATGCCGAGGACATGGTGATGGCCGGGCAGACCCGGCTGATGGGGGTGCAGGATCTGTCGGACCTGGACCGGCTGCGCGAGCTGTTCGAGGCCTTTGCCAGCAAGCGCGAGATCCTGCAATTGCTCGAACGCACCATCCAGGCGCCGGGCGTGCGCATCTTCATCGGCGAAGAGACCGGCATGGTGTCGCTGGAAGACGTCTCGCTGGTCACTGCGCCTTACGCCGCCAATGGCCAGGTGCTGGGCGTGCTGGGGGTGATCGGGCCCAAACGCATGGCCTACGACCGCCTGATTCCGCTGGTGCAGACCGCCGCCGACGTCCTCGGTGCGGCGATGGAGTCGCCCGGCACGCGATAAACGGCATCGATCGGCGCGATGCGTTTGCTTGAAACGCGCGCGAGCGCCCATATACGGGGTGACGTTGGGGCGGGCGTTCCGCTTGCCCGGGAACTGCACATGAACCAAGACCACCCCGAATTCGACTCCGAAGACCTGTCCCAGAACCCCCCCGAGACCGATCCGCTCAAGGCCGAGATCGAATCGCTGCGCAGCGAGATCGCCCTGGTCAAGGCCGACGCCCTGCGCGAGCGTGCCGATCTGGAAAACCAGCGCAAGCGCATCGCCCGCGATGTGGAAAACGCGCGCAAGTTCGCCAACGAAAAGTTGCTCGGTGAACTGCTGCCGGTATTCGACAGCCTGGATGCGGGGCTGACGGCAGCCGGCAGCGAGCCTAGCCCGCTGCGCGATGGTCTGGATATGACCTATAAGCAATTGCTCAAGGTTGCCGCCGACAACGGCCTGACCCTGCTCGATCCGGTCGGCCAGCCGTTCAACCCCGACCAGCACCAGGCCATCAGCCAGGGCGAGGCCGAGGGGATCGCGCCCGGCCACGTGGTGCAGGTATTCCAGAAGGGCTATCTGCTCAACGATCGCCTGCTGCGCCCGGCCCTGGTGGTCGTGGCCAAGCACGACTGAACTGCAGCGCCGGCTGAACTGCCAGGCGCAGGCATGAAACACAGATGTGCGCCGGTGGCTTGAACACCTGCGCACCACCCCCACATCTCAGCCAGACCCGGCGTCGCCGGACACAGCTACAGACTCATTAGGAGCATATCCATGGGCAAGATCATTGGTATTGACCTCGGCACCACAAACTCGTGCGTGTCGATCATGGACGGCGGCAAGGCCCGCGTCATCGAAAATTCCGAGGGCGATCGCACCACGCCTTCGATCGTCGCCTACACCAAGGACGGCGAAGTATTGGTCGGTGCCTCGGCCAAGCGCCAGGCGGTGACCAACCCGAAGAATACCTTCTACGCGGTGAAGCGCCTGATCGGCCGCAAGTTCACCGACGGCGAAGTGCAGAAGGACATCTCGCACGTGCCGTACGGCATCCTGGCGCACGACAACGGCGACGCCTGGGTGCAGACCAGCGATGCCAAGCGGATGGCGCCGCAGGAAATCTCCGCGCGCGTGCTGGAAAAAATGAAGAAGACCGCCGAAGACTTCCTCGGCGAGAAGGTCACCGAGGCGGTGATCACGGTGCCGGCGTACTTCAATGACAGCCAGCGTCAGGCCACCAAGGACGCCGGCCGCATCGCCGGTCTGGACGTCAAGCGCATCATCAACGAGCCGACCGCCGCAGCCCTGGCCTATGGCCTGGACAAGAACGGCGGCGACCGCAAGATCGCTGTGTACGACCTGGGCGGCGGTACCTTCGACGTGTCGATCATCGAAATTGCCGAAGTCGACGGCGAGAAGCAGTTCGAAGTGCTGGCCACCAACGGCGACACCTTCCTGGGCGGCGAAGACTTCGACAACCGCGTCATCGAGTACCTGGTCGACGAATTCAACAAGGATCAGGGCATCGATCTGCGCAAGGATCCGTTGGCGCTGCAGCGCCTGAAGGACGCCGCAGAGCGCGCCAAGATCGAGCTGTCGTCCAGCCAGCAGACCGAAGTGAACCTGCCGTACGTCACCGCCGATGCGTCGGGCCCGAAGCACCTCAACATCAAGTTGACCCGTGCCAAGCTCGAAGCGCTGGTGGAAGACCTGGTCAAGAAGTCGATCGAGCCGTGCCGCACCGCGTTGAACGACGCTGGCCTGCGCGCCAGCGACGTCAACGAAGTGATCCTGGTCGGCGGTCAGACCCGCATGCCGAAGGTGCAGCAGGCGGTGGCCGACTTCTTCGGCAAGGAACCGCGCAAGGACGTCAACCCGGACGAAGCGGTTGCCGTGGGCGCTGCGATCCAGGGCGGCGTGCTGGCCGGCGACGTCAAGGACGTGCTGCTGCTGGACGTGACTCCGCTGTCGCTGGGCATCGAGACCATGGGCGGCGTGTTCACCAAGATCATCGAAAAGAACACCACCATCCCGACCAAGGCCTCGCAGACCTTCTCCACCGCCGAGGACAACCAGTCGGCCGTGACCGTGCACGTGCTGCAGGGTGAGCGCGAGCAGGCCCGCTTCAACAAGTCGCTGGCCAAGTTCGACCTGTCCGGCATCGAGCCGGCGCCGCGCGGCATGCCGCAGGTGGAAGTGTCCTTCGACATCGACGCCAACGGCATCCTGCACGTGTCGGCCAAGGACAAGAAGACCAACAAGGAACAGAAGGTCGAGATCAAGGCCGGGTCGGGCCTGTCGGACGAAGAGATCCAGCGCATGGTCGCCGACGCGGAAGCCAACCGCGAGGAAGACAAGAAGTTCCAGGAACTGGTGCAGACCCGCAACCAGGCCGATGGCCTGATCCACGCCACCCGCACCGCGATCACCGAGCATGGCAGCAAGGTCGGTGGCGATGTGATCGGCAAGGTGGAAGCGGCGCTGGCCGACCTGGAAACCGCCATGAAGGGCGACGACAAGGCGCAGATCGAAGCGCGCAGCAAGACCCTGGAAGAAGCCGGTCAGTCGCTGTATGCAGCGGCCGCCGCGGCAGAGCAGGGCGGCAACGCCGATGCGGCCAGCGGCAATGCACAGGCCTCCAAGGCCGCCGATGACGTGGTGGACGCCGAGTTCACCGAGGTCAAGGACGACAAGAAGTAAGTCGTGATTCGGGAGTCGGGAGTGGGGATTCGCACGCCGCCGTGCGGGTGAGTTCCCACCCCGATATCCTCTACGCGTCGCGTCGCCAGGGCGGACCAGCACACGCTGTCCGCCTTCGCGTTTCAACGAATTCAAATCACGAATCCCGAATCCCGGCTTATGAGCAAACGCGATTACTACGAAGTGCTGGGCGTTGCCCGCGGCGCCAGCGACGAGGAGCTGAAGAAGGCTTATCGACGTTGTGCCATGAAGCACCACCCCGACCGCAATCCTGGCGATGCTGCTGCCGAAGCGGCGTTCAAGGAGTGCAAGGAAGCCTACGAAGTGCTCTCCGACGGCAATAAGCGGCGTGCCTACGACGCGCATGGCCATGCGGCGTTCGAGCACGGCATGGGCGGTGGCGGCGGGCCGGGCGGCCCGGATATGGGCGATATCTTTGGGGATATCTTCGGTAATATTTTCGGCGGTGGCGCCGCCGGTCCGCGCGCTGCGCGACGTGGCGCCGACGTCGGTTACGTTCTGGAACTGGATCTGGAAGAGGCCGTCGCCGGCATCGAGCGACGTATCGAGATCCCGACCCTGATCGAATGCATGCCCTGCCATGGCAGCGGCTCGGAAGACGGCAAGGTGCAAGTGTGTGGGACCTGTCATGGGCGCGGCCAGGTGCGCATCCAGCGCGGCATCTTCGCCATGCAGCAGAGCTGCCCGCATTGCGATGGGCGCGGCACGCTGATCCAGAATCCGTGCAAGGTCTGCCACGGCGCCGGTCGCGTGGAAGAAAACAAGGTGCTGTCGATCAAGGTACCTGCAGGTGTGGATACCGGCGATCGGATTCGTCTGGCAGGCGAGGGCGAGGCCGGTCCGGCCGGCACGCCGCCGGGCGATCTGTACGTGGAAGTGCGCGTGCGCGAGCACGCGATCTTTCAGCGCGACGGCGACGATCTGCATTGCGAAGTGCCGATCCGCATTTCGCAGGCAGCACTCGGCGACACCGTGCGTGTTGCCACCCTGGGCGGCGAAGCGGAAATCCGCATCCCGGCCGAGACGCAGACCGGCAAGCTGTTCCGCCTGCGCGGCAAGGGCGTGCGTTCGGTGCGTAGCCGCAGCGAGGGCGATCTGTATTGCCGCGTGGTAGTGGAGACGCCGGTCAATCTGACTGCCGATCAGCGCGAGCTGCTTAACCAGTTCGAAGCGACGTTCACCGGTGAGGATGCCCGCAAGCATTCGCCCAAGTCGGCCACGTTCATCGATGGTGTCAAGGGGTTTTGGGACCGGATGACGTCCTGACGCAGGCGGTGTGAGGTCACAATGGCCCGGCGTGCGGCTTGCTGTGCGTCGGGTTTTTTTGTGCTGGTTGGAAGCTGCCCGCGGCCCGGGCAGCGCATGCAGCCGGGATGGGTTGACGCTGCGGAAAGAACCGGTATGCGCGTATGGCGCTTGCCGGCTCGGCGCATCCACTACGTCGTCTGGTCGGGCGCATGGTCGCCGCAGCGTGGGCTACGCCAACCGCTGATCATGCAACTGGCGCCATCCACCTGCATCATCGTTCGAGCGCGTTGAGCGTTCTTGCGTTGCTCAACGTCGGTCTTACGACGAACGCTGCGCGGGCTGGCGTAGCCAGCTGGCCTCGATGTGGTGAGATCGAGTGCGCTGTTTCCAACGCGCCACCTGCCGATCGCACCGTGCATCCACGGCACTCTTGCCACCTTGCGCGGATAATCCTTGCCATCTCCTTCCAGCCCGGCCGCCCTCATGAGCGATGCAACCGACAGCCACCTCGTCCACGGTCGCCGCCAGCGTCCGGATGGTCCTTCGCCGATCGATGTGATCTCGGTGCAATCGCAGTTGGTCTATGGCCATGCGGGCAACAGCGCTGCGGTGCCGCCGCTGCGCGCGCTGGGCTTGCGTGTGGCGGAAGTGCCCACCACGCTGCTGAGCAATGCGCCGTTCTACGCGACCCTGCGCGGGCGCATCCTGCCCGCCGAGTGGTTGGCCGATCTGTTGCTGGGCGCCACCGAGCGCGGGCTGCCGCAGCGTGCGCGCATGCTGGTGTCCGGCTATTTCGGCAGCCTGGCCAATGGCGAAGCCTTCGCCGATTGGCTGGAGCAGACCTTGCCGCAAGCGCCGCAGCTGCGCTATTGCCTGGATCCGGTGATTGGCGACACGCACACCGGCCCGTATGTGGAACCGGGGCTGGAGCGCGTGTTTGCCGAGCGTTTGCTGCCGCATGCCTGGCTGGTCACGCCCAATGCATTCGAGCTGGGGCGGCTGACCGGCTTGCCGAGTCTGCAGCAGGACGATGCCATCGTTGCCGCGCGCGCGTTGCTGGCGCGTGGGCCGCGGTGGGTACTTGCACACAGCGTGGCCGGGGCCGCGGGTGAGCTGGTGACCCTGGCGGTCAGCGATGCGGCGGTCTATCGCTGGGCCAGCCCGCATCTTCCGGTGGATGTTGCCGGTACCGGGGATGTCTTGATGGCATTACTGATCGGCCTGCTGTTGCGCGATGTGCCGTTCGAGCAGGCGGTGGGCCACGCGCTCAGTGGCGTGCACAGCGCGCTGGAAGCGACGCTGGCGGCAGGCTTCGAAGAGTTCGACGTGCTGGCCGCGGCGCCGGCCGCACTCGCCGCGACGCCGCGATTTGCCGTCGAGCGATTGGCATGATCGCCCAGCCGGTGGTCGGCATCGTCGGCATCGCCGGTGCGTACGGGCGCTGGCTGGCGCAGTTCCTGCGCACGCGCATGCAGCTGGAGGTGATCGGCTTCGATCCGGCCGACCGCAGCAGCATGGACGAAGCCACGCTGGCGCAGCGTGCGGATGTGCTGATGTTTGCCGCGCCGATTCGCCATACCGCCGCATTGATCGAGCGATACGTGGAACTTGCCGGCGCACGCGCGTCTTCGCAGCTATGGCTGGATGTCACCTCGATCAAACAGGCGCCGGTTGCTGCGATGCTGACCTCGCACGCGGAGGTGGTCGGCCTGCACCCGATGACCGCACCGCCCAAATCGCCGACATTGAAAGGGCGCGTCATGGTGGTCTGCCAGGCGCGGTTGCAGCACTGGTCGGAATGGGTGCAGACCTTATGCGGCGCGCTGCAAGCCGAATGCGTGTACGCCACTCCCGAGCACCACGACCGCGTCATGGCGCTGGTGCAGGCGATGGTGCATGCCACCCACCTGGCGCAGGCCGGGACCTTGCGCGACTACGCACCGCTGCTGGGCGAGTTACGCGCGCTGATGCCGTATCGCTCGGCCTCGTTCGAGCTGGATACCGCGGTGATCGCGCGCATTCTCTCGCTCAACCCGTCGATCTACGAAGACATCCAGTTCGGTAACCCGTATGTCGGCGAGATGCTTGATCGGCTGTTGCTGCAATTGAAGCAGTTGCGCGCATTGGTCGCGCAAGGCGACGATGCGGCGCGCACGCAATTTCGCAGTCAATTTCTGCACGACAACGCGAAAGCGCTGCGGCACGACACGCTTGCGGCAGGCAATTACACCTATGAGCGCGTGGGCTACCTGCTGGCCGATCTCACCGAGCCGCTGACCCTGAGCGTGTATCTGCCCGAAGACCAGCCCGGCTCGCTGCGTGCCTTGCTGCATGTGTTCGAGCGGCATGGGGTGAATCTGTCGTCGATTCATTCCTCGCGCACCCCAATGGGCGAGCTGCATTTCCGTATCGGCTTTGAGGCTGGAAGCGATCGCGCTGCATTGGCGCAAGCGGCGAGCGAGATTGACCGCAGTGGGACGGGGCGTGTACTGGAGCGATCCGACTGCTAATCGCGATACGAGACCACTCTTCGCTTCATCCACAGAGGGTGTGGATGAAACTTGCACAAGCATGTGGATAACTCTGCGCAGCCCATGCAGCACAGGGGCTGTGCAATAGATGGTCAAAAATTGATCAATGGTGTCTTCGAGCAGCTAACGAAACTGCAGCGCAGTCGCCAGGTGGGCGTGCCCGGAGCCCGGACTCGAGCGTGTACGACGCGGACACGCAGATCCCTATATGCCGTCGACGTCCACCTGACAACTGCTCGCTACGTGTTAAGCGCCGCGCTTAGAGGCTGGAAAGGCGCAGTTCGCCGCCGTCGGTGACGAAGCGCTGTCCTTGTCGTTGCAGATGTCGCCCATCGGGAAGCTCGTAACGCGGCGCTGGTTGCGCGTTCGCGCGCGGCAGCTGCTCGTCGCGAAATTCGATGATGACGTAAGACTCGCCATCTGCACCAATTGCGGGAAATTGCCGGAAAGACATACGCACCTCCGAACGTTCCTAAGGTTGCAGTGCAGATCGCGCTGGATCCACATGCCCGGCGCCGAGCCGGTAGGACGAGCATGCGCACGCAGGTGTTACCCAGGCGTCGTTATGCGGTGAGGTCCGAAAGCCTGCAAGTTGAGCTCGTCAGCGTGGGAGCCGCGGCCATTGGCTGCCTGGCAAGCTGCAATGCCAACGCGCAGTAGCGACACAGCAAACTGCAGCGGTCGTCGCATCTCGACCAGGGTTTCAGCGTTTTGAAGCGCAGTCGCTTCGCACAACTGGCGGCCGACTGCTTCGCTGAGATGCGCTGAAACCGCCCGATGCATCACCGCGCCTGCGCGACGCATGGCAAAACGCTTAGCGACTCAGCTGCAACGCATCCCGGTCGGCTGTGGCTGCGGCCAGTTCTGCGCGCGCGGAGGCAATGCGTGCCTGCGCATCGATCAGGCGCACGCGCGCGTCGTTGGCGGTTTCCTCGCGCTGGTTGACCAGGAAGAAGTCGCCCGAGCCGAGCTCGAAGCGTCGCCGCTCGGCTGCGGCCAGCCGATCCGCCAGGCCGCGTTCCTCATCGGCGATCTTGGCCAGCCGTTCGGCGGCATTGAGCGAGATGACGATCGATTCGACCTCGATCGAAATCTGGTCGCGCAGAAAACGGCTGCGCTGGTCCAGCGCTTCGATCTCGGCGCGCGCTTCGGCCACGCGGCCCTTGGCGGCGCGGTTTTCCAGCGGCACGCTGAAACGGAAGCCGATGATGGCATCGGTCAGCGAACGATTCGGGCCGCCGACGCCGGGCGGGCCCAGATCCTTGCTGACTTCCACACTGACATCCAGACGGGGTTTCAGATCGTTCTGCGCCAGCATCAGCCGCGCGGTGGCCTGGTCGATGCGGGTGAGCACGGCGCGGTAATCCGGGCGCTCCACCGGCGCGGTGATCTTGCTGGCGCCGGCCAATCCTTCCAGCGCCGACGTATCGGCCGGCAGGCGCTCGGCGGAGACGATCAGCGGCATCCCCGCGTCGTCGCGTAGATACAGCGACAAGGCGTTGGCCGCGGTGGCGAAGTCCTGTTCCGAGCGGACGACCAACGCGCGCCGGCGTACCAAATTCTGGTCGTTTTCGGTGAGCAAAATGGTCGGCCGCGCACCCAGCGTGACCTGCCGCGAAATCGCATTGCGGCGTTGCTCGGCCAGTTGCAGCAGGTCGTTGTAGGCACGCAACTTCAGCCCGGCGGCGACCCAGCTCTGGTAGGCGTCCACCGCGCGCCGCTGCACGCCGATGGCCACCATTTCCGCCTCGTACTTGGCCACATCGATATCGGTACTGGCAACGCTGCGCTTGGTGCGGCGCTCGTCGATCACACGGTCGCGCAGCAGCGCGTACAGCGCGCCGACCTTCACTTCGCCGCCGCGGTCGGTATAGGACTTGTCCTCGTAGACCGGAAACGCGCCGCGCGAGGAGCGGTAGCCGCCGTAGTAATAGCCGCCGTTGTCTTCGAACGGCCGCTTGACGCCGGTTTCGACCGTGCTGCCGTCGTAATAGCCGGCCTCGCGCGAGCGGCCTTCGATGTCGAACACAGTGTCGAAGGACCCGTCGGCCGAGAGGCCCTTGCCCTCGGCCTGGCGCACCTTCGCCAGCGATTCGACGATCTGTGGCGCAGAGCGGGCCGACGACTGCAGCACTTCGTCCAGCGTCAGCGCACCGGCCTGGGCGAATGCCGCACCGGGGCAGAGTGCGATCAGCAGGACTACAAGACGGCCGATCATTTCTTACCCGTCGCTTCGTCTTCGGCCTTGGGCGCGGCCGGTTTGGCCTTGCCCTCTTCCTGCGTGGTCGCAGCCGGGCGCCGGCCGAATTCCAGCGGGAAGTTGTTGAGCTGGCGCCACAGTTCGTAGCCGACCTTGACGGTTTCGCCCTGCACCCAGCCGCGCACCTTGCCACCCTGGCGGGCGAATTCCTGCGCTGGCCACGCCGGCTTGCCCGGCATCGGCTCCACCAGGATGCGGAACAGGCCATCGGGCGCAGCGTTTGGGTCGATGGCGCGCACCCTGCCGTCGAACATGCCGTGCGCCACCGACGGCCAGCCGCTGAACTGGATCGCCGGCCAGCCTTCGAACTCCAGCCGCACCGGGCGACCGGGACGGATCAGCGGCACGTCGCGGCCGTCGATGTACAGCTCGACCGCGCGTTCCACCCGTTCCGGCGCGATCACCGCCAACACCGTGCCTGGCGAGACCATGGCACTGCCGCTGGCGGCATTGAGCTGCTGCACGCGACCGTCGCGCGGGGCGCGCACCAACTGTGCAGACTGGCGATTCAACTGGATGTCGATGCGGGTCAGCTTGGCGCGCGATTCGGCCAGCTTGGCGTCGGCTTCGGCCACCTTGATCTGGGTCAGCTCGTAGTCGCGGCGGCCGGCGAGGCCTTCGGCCAGCAATTGCCGGCTGCGTTCCACATCGATGCTGGCCACCGCGCGCGATTGCTGGATGGCGGCAATTTCCGCCTGCGCCTGTGCGCGTTCGCTGGCCAGGCGGGTCAGCAGGTCCGGGTCCAGGTCGCCGACACGCGCGATCGGATCGCCTTTGGACACATGTTGGCCATCGTGCACGTACCAACGCTCGACGCGGCCCGGCACGAAGGCGGTGACTTGTTGCTGACGGTCGCTGGGGTCCAACGACACCACCTGGCCTTTGCCACTGGCGGTCTGCACCCACGGCGCCAGCGCCAGGGTCGCGGCAGCGATACCAATGCCGATCAACAGCATCCAGGCGATTGCCTTGGCGATGCTGGGCGGGCGCATCGCCGCCAGGGTGGGGAAGTGTGCGTCACGGTCAGAGGCGTAGTGCATCGCTGGCCTCCTGCGTGGACGCGATCAATTCGGCGCGCGTGGCATAGCGTTGCTGACGCTCCGCTTCCAGCCGGAACCAGCCATCCAGGGTGATGTCCTCCGGCCGCCCGGTGCACAGCAGCACGGTGGTTCCTGCATCCTTCAAGCGTCGCAATACCTGGGTCAGGCGCTCGACTGGAATCAGGTCATACAGTTGCGACAGCATCAATACACGCGGGCGCACCAGCAACGCATTGGCCAATTTGAGCGCCATCACCTCGCCGATCCATAGCGGGAAACCGGATGCGGCAAGCCGGGTATCCAGGCCTTGCGGCAAGGCGGCGATGCGCGCGCGCAACCCCACCGCATCGATGGCTTGCAGCATCACTTCGGACGTCACATCGGCCGAGGCCATCGCCAGGTATTCGCGAATGGTGACTTCCACGATGCTCGGCCGGTCGAGCACGGAGACCTCCGAACGCAGCAAGTACATATCGAAGGTGGCCATGTCCGCGCCGCCCACCACGACCAGCCCGCGGTCGGGAACGACATGGCGCTTGAGCACCAGGGCCAGCAGGCGTTGGGCGCCGCCATCGGCCAGCGTGACCAACTGCTCGCCGGCCTCCAGTGCGAAATCGAAACGCGCGCCCTCGATCACCACGCCATCCAGGCGCACGGCGCTGCTGCGCGGTGCCTCGCCGGCGGTAGCCACCGGGCGCTCCTGCGGGATGGCGTACAGCAGCGACAATTCCTCCGCGCTGGCCACCAGGTCGTAGAACATGTCCAGGTAGGAGCCCAATTGCGCGATGCCGTAGAACACAGCGCTCAGGATCAGCTCGGCTGCCACCAGTTGGCCGATCGACAGTTCGCCGCGCAGGATCAGGCTGCCGCCCAGCGCCAGCAACGCCGCACTGGCCACCGCATAGGTGAGCAGGAACGCCAGCGTCTGGGTGAAGGTGTAGCGGAAATGGCGCCGATGCCGGTCGACATACTCGGCGGTGACTCTTTCCGAGCGATCCATCGCGAAGTTGAGATGGCGGCTGGATTTATAGAAACCGTTGGAGCCGCCGACGCTTTCCAGCCAGTGCGCGGCGTTGTGCTTGGCCTGGCTCAGTTCGACCGCCGAACGGATCGAGCCGCGCGACCAGATCATCCAGATCGAGAAGATGGTCAGCAGCAGCAGCGCGTTGAAACCCAGGAAAAACGGGTGATAGAAGCTGGTGACGATCAGGCCGACCGCCGACTGCAACACGATGGTGAACGCACCAACCGCCAGGCTGGGCACCGCTTTCTGCACGACCACCAGATCGAAGTAGCGGTTGAACACGTCGCCACGGTTCTGGTCGGCGAAGAACGGGTTCTGCGCATGTACTGCGCGTACGGTGATCTCGGCCACCACGCGTGCGAACAGGCGGCGTTCGAACAGCGCCATCACCCACACCCGCATCGCGCTCAGTGCCGCCACCAGCAGCAGCAAGCCGAGCAACAAGCCGGACAAGGTCCACAGCGGCGTCGGCAGCGCGGTGTTGGCAACGCTGTTGATCAGCAATTGCACCGAAATCGGCGTGGCGAGCGACAGCAGACTGATCGCAACGCCGTACACCAGGGTCAGGCGCACATACGGCATGTCCGGGCCGACGATTTCCGTCAGCCAGCTTGCCGCTTCCCGCCATCCAATCCGCTTGCCCGCCATGCGTTATCCGTTGATGAGTTCAGTGAAACATTGACGAGTTGCCAGCCTTCAAACAAGGCCAGAGCGCTTATTTACCGCATAGGATTTTCCTATGCAGCCACCGAACGTAGCAAATTGGCGATCAAACCGAAGGCCGGTGCGCGGCCCGCGCCCTGCCGCCAGAGCAGACCGATCTCCCGATAGTAGCGTCCGCCTTTGACTGGACGAACCACCACGTCGTCGCCTTCGCGGATTTCCTGACGGACGTACAGGTCCGGGAGCAAGGCAAGACCCATCCCCATCCCGGCCATTTGCCGGATCGCATCCAGACTGGTGCCTTCGTAATCGCGCAATACATTGGCGCCGACATCCATCGCGATTGCGGCGATCTGCTCTGCCAATCGGTATTCCGGCATCAAGGTCAGCAGGTTGGCGCCGCGCAGATCCGCCGGCGTGATGCAGGACTTGCTGCGTAGTGGATGGTCGGCGGCCATGGTCACATGCAGCGGTTCGCGGAACAGCCGCTCGCTATGCAGGCCGCGGCCGGCCACCGGCAGTTGCGCAAGGACCAGATCGTGTACGCCGCTGCCCAGATCGGCGGCAAGCGCGGTCGGCAGCCCCTCGCGCACATGCACGCGCAGGGCCGGATGCTCGCGATGCAGACGTGCCACCAGGCTCGGCATCAGATAGGCGCCAAGCGTGGGCGACACGCCGAGCCGGATGGTGCCGATCAAGGTATCGGCGGCGGTGGCGCGGACCTCTTCCAGATCGGTGACATCGAGCAGGATGCTGCGTGTGCGGTCGAGCAGATCGCGACCCAACGGGGTCAGGATCGCCTGCGCGCCGCGCTCGAACAGTGGCGCGCCGATGATGGCCTCCAAGGCGCGGATCTGCTGCGACAACGATGGTTGCGAGACGCCCATCTGCTCGGCCGCGCGGGTAAAACTGCCGGTGTCGGCCAGCGCGACGAAGTAGCTCAGCTGGCGAAGGGTGGTCTTAGGGCGGGGCATGGGCACATCGTGACGTCGGATAGCGTGGGAGCGCAGGGCCGGCGTAGCCGGTGAGACAGGACGGGCCAAGCGCGCCAACACTATCGAGCGAGCCGCCGCCCGATGCCGGTGAGCGCGGTCGTGTTGCTTGCCGCGTCAAATGCTATCGCTGGCAACACGGTGCCCGAGGAGCTTCATTGGTCGATGAACTGCAGCCGCGCCAACTCCGCATACAGGCCGCCTTCGGCGATCAACTGCGCGTGGGTACCCTGCGCGACGATGCGGCCGGCATCCATCACCACGATGCGGTCGGCCTTGAGCACGGTGGCCAGGCGGTGCGCGATGACCAGTGTGGTGCGGCCTTCCATCAGCCGGTCCAGCGCCTGCTGTACGGCGCGTTCGCTTTGCGCATCGAGCGCGCTGGTGGCTTCGTCCAGGAGCAGGATCGGCGCGTCCTTGAGCAGCGCACGCGCAATCGCCACGCGTTGCTGCTGGCCACCGGACAGACGGGTGCCGCGCTCGCCCAGTTCGCTGGCGTAGCCCTGGGGCAGGGCGCGGATGAAGACATCGGCTTCGGCGGCTCCGGCTGCCGCTTCCACCTCGGCATCGCTGGCTTGCAGGCGCCCGTAGCGGATGTTGTCGGCGGCGCTCGCGGCAAAGAGCGTGGGTTGCTGCGGCACTAGGGCGATGCGTTCGCGCAACAGGACCGGGTCGGTGTCGCGCAGGTCGATATCGTCGATGCGCACCTTGCCGCTGACCGGGTCGTGGAAGCGCAGCAGCATCGCCAGCACCGTGCTCTTGCCCGCCCCGGACGGACCGACAAGTGCCACGGTTTCGCCAGGGCTGACATGCAGATCGAAGCCATCCAGCGCCGGCGCGTTCGGACGCTGCGGGTAATGGAACACCACCTGATCGAAGTGGATCGCGCCGCGCAGCGGCTGCGGTAACGCCTGCGGTGTGGCCGGCGCCACGATGGCCGGTTGTTCGTCGAGCAATTCACCCACCCGGCCCATGCCGCCAGCGGCACGCTGCAACTCGTTCCAGACCTCGGCCAGCGCGCCGACCGAACCGCCGCCGATCATCGCGTACAACACGAATTGGCCCAGCGTGCCGGGCGTCATGCGGCCAGACACCACATCGTGCGCGCCCAGCCACAACACCGCGACGATCGCGCCGAAGATCAGCATGATCGCTACCGCAGTCACGATGGCCTGGGTGCGGATGCGCGCCTTTGCGGTCTCGATGGCGGTCAGCAGTGCGCGACTGAAACGTTGGCTTTCGTAACGCTCGCGCGCATGCGCCTGCACGGTGCGCACCGCACCCAGGGTTTCGGCCGCCAGCGTATTGGCGTCGGCCACGCGGTCCTGGCTGGCACGCGAAATCTTCTGCAGGCGGCGTGCGCCCAGCACGATCGGCAGCACCGCCAGCGGGATGCCGATCAAAGTGAAGCCTGCCAGACGCGGGCTGGTGACGAACAACATGACCACGCTGCCGATCACCGTGGCCACGCTACGCAAGGCCACCGACATGGTGCTGCCGATCAGCCCACGCAGCAATTCGCTGTCGGCCGACAAGCGTGACACCAGTTCGCCGCTGCGGCTGCGGTCATGAAACCCGGCGTCCAGACCGATCAGGTGCGCGTACAGCCGGCCACGCAGGTCGGCGACCACTTTTTCGCCCAGCAGAGCGACGAAATAGAAGCGGGCGGCGGTCGCCAACGCCAGAACCACTGCCACGGCGAACAGCAGCGAGAACGCCTGGCTGATCTGTGAATCGCCGGAGAATCCTTGATCGATCATGCGCTTGACCGCTGCCGGCAGGCTCAGTGTGGCGGTCGCGGAGATCGCCAGCGCGATCAGCCAGGCGGCGAACAGGCCGCGCTGGCGTTGCACGAATGGCCACAAGGTGCGCAGGCTACCCAGCTTCCGCAACGGGTTGGGGCGTGCAGCGGCTGGCTGGGTCATGCGGCTTCCGGGGTTGAGAGATGGACACGATTGCGAGTGGCGTCGCACAGGCGGGTTTTCAAGCCGGCGAGCTGATCTGCAGGCAGTTGCACGCGCAACGCAGCACCGTTGGCGTCGAAATGTTCGTCCAGTTTGTCGGCATGGAAGGCCGCCAGCGCTGCGTGCACCAGGCCCAGGTCGTCGAACCGGCATTGCACCTGCACCAGCGACAACGCGATCAACGGCTGCCGCGTCGCCAGCCGCAGGCACTCGGCCGCCGTGCCGCCATAGGCACGCACCAGCCCGCCAGCACCGAGTTTGATGCCGCCGTACCAGCGCGTGACCACGACCACCACCCGGTCGACGCCCTGGCCGTCGATGGCCGCAAGGATGGGCCGGCCGGCGGTACCGCTCGGCTCGCCGTCGTCGCTGGAACGGTAGTCCTGCCCGAACCGATAGGCCCAGCAGTTGTGCGTCGCATCCGGCACTGCCACGCGTTGCACCACCTCCAGCGCATGCGCGGGAGCGTCCAGTGCGGCAGCGTGGGCCAGAAAGCGACTGTGCTTGATGTCCAGGCTGTAGTGCGCATCAGCGGCGAGGGTATCGAGCATCGCCGCCATTCTATGCGAGGCGGTCGTGCGGATTGCGACGGCCCTCGTGACTGCCGTTGCAAGCGGGCAGATGGATGCGGTGGTGGTGTGACCGCGCTGTGGTCTTTCTAGGGTGTCGCTGCAGAATGCCGTGTTACTGGCCGGCACCGCGCTTGCCGACGCGGCTGCGGTGATGCGCGCAGGGAACCTGTCGCGCGCGTACACAGCGCCGCCGACTCGAGGGGGCTTGTTGGCGAACGGTTACACCAGGGTGGAGCGACGCTTCTCGTCGATCCACTTCGACGCCTGCGCCGGGGTGTAGTGCTGCATCCATTCCAGCATCTGCTCGATATCGTCGCCGTACCAAAGGTCGGCACGTTGGTCCGGATGCAGAAAACGCTCTTCCACCATGCGATCGATCATGCCGATCAAGGGTGCGTAGAAATTTTCGATATCCAGGAACGCACACGGCTTGTTGCCGATGCCGAGCTGGCGCCAGGTCAGCATCTCGAAGATCTCTTCCATGGTGCCGAAGCCGCCGGGCAGGGCGACGAACGCATCGGACAGCTCGAACATGCGCATCTTGCGCTCATGCATGGAGCCGACGATTTCCAGGCTGGTCAGCCCGCGATGCGCCACTTCCCAGTCGGCCAGCTGCTGCGGAATGACGCCAGTCACTTCGCCGCCGGCCGCCAGCACCGCATTGGCCACCGTGCCCATCAAGCCGACATTGCCGCCACCGTAGACCAAGCGCAGGCCCTGCGCAGCAATGCGCTGGCCCAGCGCGGTGGCGCGTTCGACATAGGCGGGTTTGTTGCCGGCGTTGGAGCCGCAGTAGACGCAGATGCTTTTCATCGGGGATTCGGGAGTCGGGAGTCGGGATTCGTCACAGCGCAAGCGGGCTGCGGGTTGCCTATGCGATGTCGGCAGGGCTGCGCTGAGGGGTACCGCGTTTCTTGCAGGGCTTAAAAACATAACGCCGGGCTTTCACCCGGCGTTGTGCCATCGCCGGGTGCGGGCCGGGGCCTGAATCCGCTGTTGCGAATCCCCAATCCCCAATCCGCTCATCCCGGCCTCAGTTGGCCTTGTGGATCGCCCGCTTGCTCACCGCCATCGCGGCGTCGTGGATGGCTTCGGACAGCGTCGGATGCGCGTGACAGATGCGTGCCAGGTCGTCGGCCGAGCCGTTGAATTCCATCGTCAGCACACCTTCGTGCACCAGCTCGGAGACGCCCACGCCGACCAGGTGCATGCCCAGCACGCGGTCGGTTTCGGCATCGGCGATCACCTTGACGAAGCCGGCCGGCTCGCCCATGGCCACCGCACGGCCAATCGCCGCGAACGGGAAGCTGCCGACCTTGTAGGCCACGCCCTCGGCCTTCAACTGCTGCTCGGTCTTGCCGACCCAGGCAATTTCCGGCTCGGTGTAGATGACCCAGGGAATGGTGTCGAAGTTGACGTGACCCGGCAGGCCGGCGATCAGTTCGGCCACCGCGATGCCTTCCTCGAAGCCCTTGTGCGCCAGCATCGGGCCGCGCACGCAGTCGCCGATCGCCCACACGCCGTCGACGCCGGTATGGCAATGGCCATCGACCTCGATCTGGCCGCGGTCGGTGACCTTGACGCCGGTGCCCTCGCCCAGCAGGTTCTTGGTCGCGGCCTTGCGGCCCACGGCCACCAGCAGCTTGTCCACGGTCAGGGTCTGCTCGCCCGCAGCGTCGGTGTAGCTGAGCACCACCTGCTTGGCGTCGCCGCTGCCGGTGATTTCGGTCTTGCTGACCTTGGCGCCCAGCTTGATGTCCAGGCCCTGCTTCTTGAATTCCTTCAACGCGGTCTTGGCCACTTCGGCATCGGCCAGCGCCAGGAAGTCCGGCAACGCTTCGAGGATGGTGACCTCGGCGCCCAAGCGCTTCCACACGCTGCCCAACTCCAGGCCGATCACGCCGGCACCGATCACGGCCATGCGCTTGGGCACGGCGGTGAAGTCCAGGCCGCCGACGTTGTCGACGATGGTGTCGCCCTCGAACTTGGCGAACGGCAGTTCGATCGATTCCGAACCGGCCGCCAGGATCACGTTGGTGCCCTTGAGCTCGATCTCGCCGCCTTCGTGCTGGGCGACCTTGACGATGTTGCCCGGCAGCAGCTGGCCGAAGCCGTAGTACGGGGTGATCTTGTTGGCCTTGAACAGCATCGCGATGCCGCCGGTGAACTGCTTCACGATCTTGTCCTTGCGGCCGATCATGGTGGGCACGTCCATCTTGGCGTCGTTGAAGCTGATGCCGTGGTCGCCGAACAGGTGACCCATGTTCCAGAACTGGCGCGAGGAATCCAGCAGCGCCTTGGACGGAATGCAGCCCACGCGCAGGCAGGTACCGCCCAGGGCGGGCTTGCCGTCCTTGCCGATTGCCGCGTCGATGCAGGCGACCTTCATGCCCAGCTGGGCTGCGCGAATCGCCGCGTGATAGCCGGCCGGACCGGCACCGATGACGACGACGTCGTAGTTTTCAGCCATTTCTAGAGTCCTTTGCCTTTCCCTTCTCCTGCGGGAGAAGGTGGCGCGTAGCGCCGGATGAGGGTGCGGCGGAGCGGGATGGCGCTGCCGACTGTGCTGCTGGGTTGGGGCGGGCACGCGGAGATGCAAGTGCACCCGTGCCCTCACCCTAACCCCTCTCCCGATGGGAGAGGGGCTTCAAGGCTTACAGACCAAACAACATCCGGCCCGGGTTTTCCAGCTGATTCTTGATGTCGACCAGGAACTGCACCGAATCCTTGCCGTCGATGATGCGGTGGTCGTAGGACAGCGCCAGATACATCATCGGGGCGATCACGACCTGGCCGTTCTCGGCGATCGGACGTTCCTTGATCGCGTGCATGCCCAGGATGGCGCTCTGCGGCGGGTTGATGATCGGGGTGGACAGCAGCGAGCCGAAGGTGCCGCCATTGGTGATGGTGAACGTACCACCCTGCAGATCGTCCAGACCCAACTTGCCGGCGCGCGCCTTGGCGGCGTAGTCGGCGATGCCCTGTTCGACCTCGGCAAACGACTGGCGCTCGACGTTACGCAGCACCGGCGTGACCAGGCCCTTCTCGGTCGACACCGCGATCGAGATATCGCTGTAGCCGTGATAGATGATGTCGTCGCCGTCGATCGAAGCGTTGACCAGCGGGAAGCGCTGCAGTGCGTTGGCGGCTGCCTTGACGAAAAAGCTCATGAAACCGAGCTTGATGCCGTGTGCCTTCTGGAACTCGTCCTGCAGTTCCTTGCGCGCAGCCGACACCTTGGCCAGATTCACCTCGTTGAAGGTGGTCAGCATCGCGGTGGAGTTCTTGGACTCCATCAGGCGCTTGGCGATGGTCTTGCGCACGCGGGTCATCGCCACGCGCTCTTCCGGACGGGCGCCGGAGGCCTTGCCCACACCGCCGGCCTTGGCGAAGTTCACGATGTCTTCCTTGGTCACCGCACCGCGGCGGCCAGTGCCTTCGACCTGCGCCGGGTCCACGCCCTGGGTGATCGCGGAGAACCGCGCACCCGGGGGCAGCGCATCGGCAGCGGACTTGGAGGCAGCGGCCGGCGCAGCGGCGGCAGCCGGTGCCGGCGCGGCAGCAGGAGCTGCGGCCGGTGCAGCTGCCTTCTTCTCTTCGGCCGGCGCGGCAGCAGCCACGGCGCCTTCTTCGATGATCGCCAGGATCTGGTTGCTGGTCACCGTGCTGCCGGCTTCGAACTTGATTTCCTTCAACACGCCGTCGACCGGCGAAGGAACTTCCAATACGACCTTGTCGGTTTCCAGGTCGACCAGATTCTCGTCGCGCTTGACCGCTTCACCGGCCTTCTTGTGCCAGCTGGCGATGGTGGCGTCGGAAACGGATTCGGGCAGTACCGGAACTTTGACTTCGGTGGCCATTCGGGGAGCGTCCTAGGGTTTTCGTTCTTTGGGGAAGAGGAGTTATTCAGCGACTTGGTCGTTGAACGGATTGAGTAGCGCATCGGCGACCAGCTTCTGCTGTTCGATGATGTGGTCGGCCATGTGGCCGGCGGCCGGCGAGGGCGAACGGGCACGGCCGGCGTAATGCAGGCTCTGACCGCTGGTCAGGCAGAAATTGAGGTGATGGCGGATCTGGTACCACGCACCCTGGTTCTGCGGTTCTTCCTGGCACCACACCACGTCGGTGGCGTTGGCGTAGCCCTTGAGCTCGGCGGCCAGCTGCGCACGCGGGAACGGGTACAACTGCTCGATGCGCAGGATGGCCACATCGTCCTGGCCGCGCTTGGTCTGGTCTTCGAGCAGGTCGTAATAGACCTTGCCCGAGCACAGCACCACGCGCTTGACCTTGGCCGCGTTGGCCTTGGCATCCGGGATCAGGTGCTGGAATTGCCCGTCGGCCAGGTCTTCCAGGCTCGATACCGCCAGCTTGTGGCGCAGCAGCGACTTGGGCGTCATCACCACCAGCGGCTTGCGGGTGGTCATGCGCATCTGGCGGCGGATCATGTGGAAGCACTGCGCCGGCGTGGTCGGCACGCACACCAACATATTTTCCAGCGCGCACAGCTGCAGGAAGCGTTCAAGGCGTGCGGAGCTGTGTTCCGGGCCTTGCCCTTCGTAGCCGTGCGGCAGGAACAGCGACAGACCCGCGATGCGGCCCCACTTGGCTTCGCCGGCGGCGATGAACTGGTCGATCACCACCTGCGCGCCGTTGGCGAAGTCGCCGAACTGCGCTTCCCACACGCACAGCGCGTTCGGATCGGTGGTGGAGTAGCCGTATTCGAAGCCCATCACCGCTTCTTCGCTCAGCAACGAGTCGATGACGGTGGCGTCTTCCGGGTTCTGCACCAGCTGGCGCAGCGGCAGGTAGTAGTTGTCGGTCTTCTGGTCGTGCAGGATCGCGTGACGGTGGAAGAACGTGCCACGACCGGCGTCCTGGCCGACCAGACGCAGCTTGTGGCCTTCGGCCAGCAGCGTAGCGTAGGCCAGGTTTTCGGCAAAGCCCCAGTCGCCGAGCTGATCGCCGGCGGCCATCTTGACGCGATCTTCGTAGATCTTCGCCACGCGGGCGTGCAGCTCGACGCCTTCGGGGATGGTGGTGATCAGCTTGGCCAGACGGTCCAGCTGCGCGCGCTGGACGCGCGTATCGACCGGATCGGCGGCGGTGCCGACCAGATACTTGGACCACTCGATGGCGAATTCGTCCGGCTTGCGCTTGGCAAGTTCGGTGGTGTATTCGCCCGAATCGAGCTTGTTGCGATAGCCGTCCACCAGCGCCTTGGCCTCGTCGGCGCTCAGCACGCCGTCGCTTTCCAGCCTGGCGGCGTACAGCTCGCGGGTGGTCTTGTGCTTGCGGATGGTCTGGTACATCACCGGCTGTGTCGCTGCCGGTTCGTCGGCCTCGTTATGGCCCCAACGGCGGTAGCAGACCAGGTCGATGACCACGTCCTTCTTGAACTGCTGGCGGAATTCGTAGGCCAGCTTGGACACGAACATCACCGCGTCCGGGTCGTCGCCGTTCACGTGGAAAACCGGCGCGCCGATCATCTTGGCCACGTCGGTGCAATACAGCGTGGAGCGGGCGTCGTCGCGGGTGCTGGTGGTGAAGCCGATCTGGTTGTTGATGACGATGTGCACGGTGCCGCCGACCGCGAAACCGCGCGCCTGCGACATCTGGAACAGCTCCATCACCACGCCTTGGCCGGCGAATGCGGCATCGCCGTGGATCAGGATCGGCAGCACGGTCTTGCGTTCGGCATCGCCGAAGCGTTCCTGGCGCGAGCGCACGCTGCCGACCACGACCGGGTCAACGATTTCCAGGTGCGAGGGGTTGAACGCCAGCGCGAGATGCACCTGCTTGTCGGTGCCGACCGCGATATCGGCCGAGAAACCCATGTGGTACTTGACGTCGCCGGTATGCGCGCGGTCGTCGTGGGCATGCTCGAACTTGCCTTCGAATTCGTCGAACAGCTTGCGCGGGTTCTTGCCCAGCGTATTGACCAGCACGTTGAGGCGGCCGCGGTGGGCCATGCCGATCACGATGTCCTTGACCTGATCGTTGCCGGATTGGCGAATGATCTCGTCCATCATCGGAATCAGCGAATCGCCGCCTTCCAGCGAGAAGCGCTTCTGGCCGACGTATTTGGTGTGCAGGTAGCGCTCCAGGCCTTCGGCGGCGGTGAGCCGCTCCAGGGTGCGCTTGCGGCTGGCCGCATCGCCGGCGATCTTGCCGCCGGCATCTTCCAGGCGCTTGTAGATCCACTGGCGCTGGTCGAATTCCTGGATGTGCATGAACTCTGCGCCGATGGTGCTGGCGTAGGTCGCCTTCAGGCGCGTCAGCAGATCCTTCAGCTTCATCCGCGGCTGGCCGCCGACGCCGCCGGTGCTGAACTCGCTGTCCATGTCAGCCTGCGACAGGCTGTGGAACGGCAGGTCCAGATCGGGCGGGTTGACCGGCGGGGTCAGGCCCAGCGGATCGAGCTGCGCGCCGAGGTGACCGCGGGCGCGGTAGGCAGTGATCAGGCGGCCGACATTGCGCTCGCGCTCGTCGCTGGCACCTGCGCCAATTCCGGCATTGGCGGCCTGCTTGGAGGCGGAGAGAATGTGGGCGATAGCTGCCGAGTGCGGAACATCACCGGCACTGCGACCTTCGAAACCATCGAAGTAGTTCTTCCACTTCGGATCGACACTGTCCGGGGCGACGAGGTACTGCTCGTACAGATCCTCGATATAGGCGGCGTTGCCGCCGGCGAGTTGCGATGACTGCGCGAACTGCTTTAGGAGATTATCCACGATGGTAAGTCGGGTCTGCTGTGGGGATGATTGTGCGGAAGCGGCAGGGCGAGATGCCCTATCGGTCGGTCTCAAATCTCGAAAAATTATACCCCCTTGTGCTTGTGAGGGGGCGTCTGCGAGCTGACCGGCGGGGTAGACCAATTGCGCGCACGCCTACGTGGGAGGGGCGCTGCGGCGTCAGATGCCGAGCGCGCGTGGCTCGTTCCAAAGCGCGCTGCGCTCCCATATCTGCGCGAATTCGCGCTCTAACTGGCGGCTGCGCGCTGCACCGGACAACCAGGTTTCGCCATCATCGAAGCGATGACCTGTTGAACGAAAGTAGTAGGCGTCGTCGCCGACAACATAGACCGATGCAAAACTTGCATCGACCGGGTCGCTGATTGCGCGGAACCGGAACACGCTGGGCAGGCGTTGTGCCAGCCGCAGCATTGCACTGTTCCCCGCGTTGGCGCTGGCGGGGTCCTGTACCAAGACATGCACGCGCTTGTCGTGGCGGGCGGTGGCGAAACGGCGCAGCGCATCGAGCACCACGGCGTTGTCGAACAGGGGCGGGTCCAGGGCGCGGGTGTAGATCAGCACCTGGCGGCGCGCGGCGTAGAGCAGACCAGTGGTGGCGGCCAGCGCTGCGGTGAGGGTCTCCACTGCCATCGGGCCGTCGAGGCGACGGTGCACGACGATGCCGGGCGCAGCGTGTGTCTGGCCGACGCGCTCGGGGAAGGGGAGTGGGGTGGTGTCGGGCAGGAAGCCCTGGCGTGCGAAGAGCGCCTCCGCGTTGGGGCTGGGGCTCGCGTGCAGGCTGGGCCAGCCGTGCTGCCGGGCCGTGCCGACGGCGGCAGCGAGCAATTGATCCGCCAATCCGCGGCGGCGCCAGTCGGGTAGAACGCCGAGCCGGTCGAGACGGCGGTCGGCGGTGAGCCGCACCGAGGCGATCAGCTGGCCTTCGATGCGCGCGGCCAGATGCAGGCTAAGCGGATCCAGTGCATCCCATTCGCCACCGCTGGTCTCGCCAGCGGTGGCGCAGGCTAGCCGCAGCGCACGCAGCGCCGCGGCGTCGGCGGCCGGGTGCAGCGTGACGATCTGCGGGCTGGCGTGTGGGGTCATGCAGGTTTGGTGGTGTCTTCGCTGTCGTCGGATTCGGCGTCGTCGGCGATGTCGCGCTCGTCGTCCTGCTCGGCCTGGGCGTCATCCCCGCGTTCGACATCGGCATCCAGCGCCTCTGCCGGGTTGTCGGCGTCGTCGGCGACCTGTTCGACATCCACGTCGGCAGCGATGTCCTCGTGCGCTTCCGGCACATCGTCGTCGGCGTCTTCGTCGTCGTGGTAGGAAGATACGCTCAATGCATGCGCGTGGTCATCGTCGGCGATGTCTCCGTCGGCGTCTTCGTGGGCGCGCTGGTAGTGGCCCCGTGCCAGCAGCTCCAGCACCACCTCACGCCCGCGCGGCGACAACTGCGCATACAGTGCGCCGTCGATCTCTTCGGCCGCGGCCAGACGGGACGCATCCTTGGCCGACAGCGCAAACTCCAGGCCGCTGCAGAACAGCGTGGCGCCGCGCTTGGCACGCCGCCAGGCCAGCCGCGACCAGGGGTGACGATGCAGCAGCACGCCTTCTTCCAAGGCCTGCTCCACCGCTTCGCGCGGAATCGGTTCCGGGGCCGGCACCACGTCGCCGGAGGCGCGATAGGTGGTCATGAAACGGCCGAACCAGTCGCCCAGGCGATCGGGGTCGTTCATGCGCAGCGCATTGAGTGCGGCGACCACGCGGTTCATTGCGGTGACGTCGATCTCGTACGGGTCGGCCGGGACCTTGAGGTCTTCATCGTGGTAGCGCACGCTCTCGTCGGCATCGGCGATCAAGGTGTCCAGGTAATCGCCGATCAGCTCCGCCGACGACGGGGCGCGGGTGCCGATGGAGAAGGTCAGGCAGGCGTCTTCGGCCACACCGTGGTGGGGAATCAACGGCGGCAGATACAGCATGTCGCCCGGACCCAGCACCCAGTCGTGGGTGGGCTTGAACTCGCGCAGCAGCTTCAGCTCGACATCGTCGCGGAACGCCAGCGGGGTGGCTTTGCGGCCCTGGACGGTGCGTGCGTCGATCTGCCAGCGGCGGTGGCCCTGGCCCTGCAGCAGGAACACGTCGTAATGGTCGACATGTGCGCCCACCGAGCCGCCGGTGGCGGCGAAGCTGATCATGATGTCGTCGATGCGCCAGCGCGGCAGGAAGCGGAAGTGCTCCAGCACGGCGCGCACGTCCGCGTCCCATTTGTCCACGTCCTGCACCAGCAGGGTCCAGTCGTGGTCGGGCAGGCCGGGGAAATCGGTTTCCTGGAATGGACCCGTGCGCACATCCCAGCCGTCGGTGGCGCGGTCGTGGCGGATCAGGCGCGCCAGCACGCCGTCTTCGCAGGCCAGGCCAGCCAGGTCTTCCGGCTGCAATGGCGAGGCGAAATCCGCGAACGCGTTGCGGATCAGCAGCGGGTGCTTGTGCCAGTAATGACGCAGGAAACGCTCGACCGGCATGCCCAGCGGCTGTCCCGGACGGGCCTGGACTTCGATGGCAAGTGGGGTCGCTTTACGTACGGCCATTTGGGGGTCCTTACACGGTGTAAAAAAGAGTGGGGGGGCGCGGCATCGGCGCGCAGATGGCCTATTGTCGACTGGCCGAGCCGGATATGCACCTGCGCGGCGCGCCGGTGCCTCGTTCGCCGCCGCAGTGCTGGTCAGCGTGTCCGATGGCTTAGTGGTCTGATGGCTGTGCGAGCGGCGGGGTGCTGCGTGCCGCGCATGGCCGATCGCCGCGCGCGCGTAACGCGCCGGCACGCATCACATCACTTGGTTACCGCTGCCGCGGTCGTCCAGTGTGGGTTTGCTGGATGGGTTGACGGTGTTGTCGTTGCCTGAAAACCGCACCTGTTTCACTTCGCGTGCCAGCACAAGATTCTTGTTGCCCTGGATGTTCACGCGATCGACATTGGTCAGATTGAGCGTGTTGTCGTGACCGGTCACGCTGAGCTGACCAAGTTGCTTGTTGAGTACCGTGAAGTTGCTTCCCTCCACCCGAATGCTGCGCGCGGCGTCAACATTACATTGCGCCACGTGAGGCAGTGATGGTGACCGCGCCGCATTCGCCGTGCAGGATCCACTCGCTGTCGTTGCGGGTCAGCCGGACGTCCTTGCCGACGCAGTCTGCGCCGCTGGCCGGATCGGTCAACGTGGGCGACACCGCCGACAGCGCCTGCGCGGCAGGTCCGTCGCCACCGCATGCGCTCAGCGCAACGACGCTTGCCAGCGTCAACAGGGACAGTGCTGTGTGAGTGACCCGCATCGCCGATCTCCTGATGAGTGAGGCCGGCACGATAGCAGTCCGGTTCGGTCACCATGTGCAGGCCATCGTCCGCTGTCCAGGCCGGTCTCGATATGTCGTGCGTGCGTGCGGCGCGTGTCGTGGCGTAGGTATCACCGAACTCGGAGGTGCTTCATCTGCATGCAGTGATGCCGAAGAACCCTCGCCGATGATCGTCAATGACGTGACCCGGCCCCCGCGCACAAAGGGCGGGGCGGTCAGTTCAGATCGCGCGCGCCAGCTGTTCGGCCAGGCCGGTATAGGCGCCCGGGGTGAGCGCACGCAGGCGCTGCTTGTCTTCGTCCGGCAATTGCAGACTTTCGACGAAGGCTTGCATCGAGGCGGCGGTGATGCCCTGGCCGCGGGTCAGCGCCTTGAGTTGTTCATACGGATTGGGCAAGCCGTGACGGCGCATCACCGTCTGCACGGCTTCGGCCAGCACTTCCCAGGCCGCATCTAGGTCCGCATCCAGACGCTCGGGGTTGACGGTGAGTTTGCCCAGGCCCTTGGCCAGCGAATCCAGCGCCACCTGGGTGTGGCCGAAGGCAGTACCGAGTGCGCGCAGCACGGTGGAATCGGTGAGGTCGCGCTGCCATCGACTGATCGGCAACTTGGCGGAAAAATGTTCGAACAGCGCGTTGGCGATGCCGAAATTGCCTTCGGCATTTTCGAAGTCGATCGGGTTGACCTTGTGCGGCATGGTCGAGGAGCCGACTTCGCCCTCTTTGAGCTTCTGCTTGAAATAGCCCAGCGAGATGTAACCCCAGATATCGCGCGCCAGATCGATCAGGATGGTATTGGCGCGGCGGCTGGCATCGCCGATTTCGGCCACATTGTCGTGCGGCTCGATCTGCGTGGTGTACGGGTTGAACACCAGGCCCAGGCTCTCGACGAAACGCTGTGCGAACGCCGCCCAGTCCAGGTCCGGATACGACACCAGATGCGCGTTGTAGTTGCCGACCGCGCCGTTGATCTTGCCGGTGAGCTCGACCGCCGCGATCTGCTTGCGCTGGCGCTCCAGACGCGCGACCACGTTGGCGATTTCCTTGCCCAGCGTGGTGGGCGAGGCGGTCTGGCCGTGGGTGCGCGACAGCATCGGCTGGCCGGCCTGGGCGTGGGCGAGCGAGCGCAGCGCAGCGGTGATGCCGTCCAGACTGGGCAGCAGCACCTCGCGGCGTGCCTGCTCCAGCATCAGGCCGTAGCTGAGGTTGTTGATGTCCTCGCTGGTGCAGGCGAAATGCACGAATTCCAGTGCCGGGCCCAGCTCGGCGTCGTCGGTGAGCTGCTCCTTGATGAAGTACTCCACCGCCTTGACGTCGTGGTTGGTGGTGCGCTCGATCTCCTTGACGCGGGCGGCATGCGTGACGTTGAAGCCATCGGCCAGCGCGCGCAGGCGCTGCGTGGCAGGGGCCGAGAACGGCGCCAGCTCGGCGATGCCCGGCTCGGCCGCAAGGGCCAGCAGCCATTCGATTTCGACCTTGACCCGCGCCTTGATCAGGCCGTATTCGGAGAAGATCGGGCGCAGCGCATCCACCTTGGAGGCGTAGCGGCCATCGAGCGGGGACAGGGCGAGCAGGGTAGAGTCCGACATGGGCAAGAGAGGCAGCGGCGACGGTGGGGCCAGCATTCTACGCCGCCGGCGCTGCGGTCAGGCCCAGTGCGCTGCAAAGCGGGCCGCCGAGCCCACGCCAGCGCGGCCTGAACGGCGGGCGACCTGTGCAGCAGCGGAGCCCGACACAGCGCGACGTACACTTTATGGTAAAGCTCTCCGCGCTGTCCGGTCTGCCATGCGTCCGATCTTCGCTCGCCTCGCCATCGCGATTCTGCCCGCCGCGCTGCCCGCCGCTGCGCGGGATGCCGACTTCGCGGCGCAGGCGGCGGCGTTGTATCGCACCGTGCCCGCGATCACTGCTTGCCGTGCCGGAGAGCTGCAGCCGGCGCAGCGACAACGCGTGCTGGCGCTGATCAACGACATCCGTCGCTTGCACGGTCTCGACGCGGTCGACGACGACCCGGCGGCCGAGCCCGAAGCCACCCAGGCGGCCTTGGTCATTGCCGCCAACGGCCGCCTCAGCCATACGCCGACGCCGGACTGGCGCTGCTATTCCGCCACGGCGGCAAAGGGCGCGCGCCGTAGCCTGATCTATGGCGGGGTCAGCTCGCCGCTACTGCGGTTTTCCAGCGTCGAACAGATCGTGATCGAGTGGCTGACCGATGCCAACAATGTCAGCGCTGGCGGACTGGGACACCGCCGCTGGCTGCTGGATCCGTTTCTGCGACGCGTCGGCTTCGGCATGGTGGCCGGCCGCGACGGCTCCGCGTTCAGTAGCGGTGCCGCGCTGCGCATCGTTCCGGCACTCGGCGTCGCCGCGCGGACGCGCGACGATTTCATCGCCTGGCCGATCGGCGAGTATCCGCGTCGCTACTACGCCGACGATGCGCTGTTGTCGTTCACCGCATTGCCGGACCGCAACCGCAAGTTCGCCAATCGCGATGTCGACTACGCCGATGTGCAGGTGCAGATCAGCGAGCGCGGTGGACGCCAATTGCAGGTGCGCAACCTGAGCCACGACAACGAGGGTTTCGGGGTGCCCAACAGCCTGCAGTTCCGGGTGCCGCGCTTGCAGCCGGGTGTGATCTACGACGTGACCATCCGCACGGTGCGGTTCGGCGGGCAGTCGCGCGACTACCGCTACTGGTTTCGCATCGGCGAAGCGTCTCGCGTGTCCGCTGAATGAATCGACGGCGTCGCCGGCCCCGGTGCCGACGTCGCCCACCGGTCGCACCGTGATGGTCTGGATGCGGTGGCCGGCCATGCGCCGTACGGTCAGCACGTGGCCGTCCAGCTCCGGGGTCTCGCCTTCCTCGGGTAGCCGCTGCAACCGGTACACCATCAACCCGCCGACCGAATTGACGTGATCCGGGGCGCTCAGGTCCTGGCCGAGCAGGCGTTCCAGGCGGAAGATCGAGGTGCTGCCGGCCACCAGCGACATCCTCGCAACGCAGCGAGCGAGTATCGTAGAGAGCCTCGCCAGCGTGGGCACGCCCGCTGCCAGCCATCCATCACCACAACCCAATCAGTGCGGAGAGTGCAGATGAGCGAACGTTTCAGGACCGAACACGACAGCATGGGCGAACTGCAGGTGCCCGCCGATGCGTTGTGGGGCGCGCAGACCCAACGTGCAGTGCAGAATTTCCCGGTGTCCGGGCAGCCGATGCCGCGTGGTTTCATTCGCGCGCTGGGCTTGATCAAGGCGGCCGCCGCCGGCGTCAACGCCGAGCTTGGATTGCTGCCGAAGTCGATTGGCAAGACGGTACAGGCGGCTGCGCTGCAGGTGGCCGATGGCAGCTTCGATGCGCAGTTTCCCATCGATGTGTACCAGACCGGTTCGGGCACCTCGTCCAACATGAATGCCAATGAGGTGATCGCCACATTGGCCACGCGCGCCGGCAAGGACGCGGTGCATCCCAACGACCACGTCAACCTCGGCCAGAGCTCAAACGACGTCGTGCCGACGGCCATTCGCGTCTCGGCATTGCTCGCCGTGCAGGAACACCTGCAACCGGCGCTCAAGCATCTGCGCAAGACCATCGACAAGCGCGCGAAATCGCTGGACAAGGTCGTCAAGACCGGTCGTACGCACTTGATGGATGCGATGCCGCTGACGTTCGGTCAGGAGTTCGGTGCATGGTCGGCGCAGCTGAGTTCGGCGCAGGCGCGTATCGACGATGCGCTCAAGCGCTTGCGGCGGTTGCCGCTGGGCGGCACCGCGATCGGGACCGGCATCAACGCCGATCCGCGTTTCGGCGACAAGGTGGCCAAGGCCTTGTCCAGCCTGAGCGGCGCCAAGTTCGAAAGCGCGGAAAACAAGTTCGAAGGGCTCGCCGCACAGGACGATGCGGTGGAATTGTCCGGCCAGCTCAACGCGCTGGCGGTGGCGCTGATCAAGATCGCAAACGATTTGCGCTGGATGAATGCCGGCCCCTTGGCGGGTCTGGGCGAAATCGAATTGCCGGCGCTGCAGCCGGGCAGTTCGATCATGCCGGGCAAGGTCAATCCGGTGATTCCCGAAGCCACCGTGATGGCGTGCGCGCAAGTCATCGGCCACCACACCGCGATCACCGTGGCCGGGCAGACCGGTAACTTTCAATTGAACGTGACGCTGCCATTGATCGCCTACAACCTGCTGGATTCGATCACCTTGTTGGGCAACGTCTCGCGTCTGCTGGCCGACACGGCGATTGCCGGGCTGAAGGTGCGTCAGGAGCGCGTGCGCGAGGCGCTGGACCGCAATCCCATTCTGGTGACGGCGCTGAATCCGATCATCGGGTACGAAAAGGCGGCGGCCATCGCCAAGCGTGCCTACAAGGAGCAGCGGCCGGTTCTCGATGTGGCCAAGGAAGACAGCGGGCTCAGCGAAGCGGAACTGCGGCGATTGCTCGACCCGGCCGCGTTGACGCGTGGCGGCATCCAGGCCGGCGGTGGTAGCGGCGGCTGATCGCGACGGATGCATGCATCAGCGCCCCGGTACGCGATGAGGTGCGATCGATCCTCATCGCGCGCCAGCGCTCCTACCGGGTTCTCGCTGCTTTTGTCGTCGCTTGGCGACGCTGCTTGAGCGTCAGTGCCGCTCGGCCTGTACGTTGCTGAAACTCTCGCGATACGGCTGCAGCGAGGGAATTTCATCCAGTAATTCGCCACTGAGCGTCTGGATCTGCGGTGTGGCGGTCAACTTGATCGATTTGTACTCCGGATCCGGACCAGCTTCGTTGACCGCCTGCTGACGCAACATTTGCAGGTGGCCGAACAGCAGTTGCAACTTGGCGCGTGTCGGTTCTTTTTGCGGCAGCGCGATGTCGTCGATCTTGAGCGTGCCGTCGGGGGTGATTTCGGCGTTGGCAGCCGGCGGGCGACGGATCATCACCGATTGCGTGGTGATCGCAACGCGCGGCTTGCCGCGTTCGGCACGGCGGGACGATTGGTCGCCGCAGGCGGCGAGCGTGCACAGCAGAAGCGCCATGCAGAGCATCACGAACTTGTTCATGGGGTCGATGCACTGAGGAGAGCGCACTAGTGTAATCCGGCTCCGGTCCGCGGATCGGCCAAGTGGCCGCCCAACGCCTGCCCAACATGTCGCAGGGCATCGACCGTTTGGTCCCCGTGCACGCAGCGTCGTGTCGCGGCGCCTTCTCGATGATCGAACAGCAGCTACGCAGGCCTGGCCATGCGCAGCCACCTGGTGGCGGTGTCTGGAGCGCCATCAAGCGCCGCCCGCGGCCTTCAGCTGGGCGTAGACGGCCGACAGGAAACGCAGTGTATGCGCGTTAGATGCCGCCACAAGTGCCGGCCGTGCCCGCCTGGCGGCGAGCGCAGTCCTGTCGTCAGCCGCTCTATGTGCGGCAATCGTCGATGTCGTGTTGCGTCAGGCTCGAATACGGTGCAAACGCCGGTACCAGTTGCGCCGCTGCATCCTGTGCGGTGCGCAAGTTGGCCAACTGATGGCAGATCTGCATCGCGCTGGTTTTGAAGGTATCCGCCTGGGCTTCGATCTTGTCGCCGATCTGAGCGGGATTCCCGCTGAGCACGCCCTTGATCGCTTCGCCCGCCGCATGTGCGCCAAACGCCGCACCTTCGCTGCCGATATCGATGCCCTTTTTGGCCAGGCCTTGCACCTGTGCGTAGTAATCGCGCATTGCCTTGCGCTGCGCCTCGTTCAAGTCCACCGGCTTGCCATCGATGCTGAGCACCCCATCCACACCGATGCTGGCTGCGGGCAGGCCATCGCGCTTGAGCGTCAAACTCTTCCCGTTCAAGATCACGCCGGCACCGTTGGCCTGGCCGGAGACCTGGGCAGTGGGTTCGGACTTGCCGCAGCCCACCAGCAACACGCTCATCACTACCGCCGAAACAAGCAATTTCATCAGCAATTCCCCCGTGTCCTGAAAGAAGTCGTCATCATTTGTCTGCAGGCACCCGAGTGCTGCCGGTGACCTCGCTCACCTCGATATCGCCGCTGCCTTTGCGCGTCACGCTTACATCGCCGCGCACGTTGCGCAGACCCAAGGTGCCGGACGCGAGCGACTCCACGCTGACATTGCCCTGGACATCGCGGATGTCGACATCGCCCGAGCCGATCGTGCCGACCTTGATGTTGCCTGCGACGCCGTGCAGCTTGACCTCGCCGGACTGCACTTTCGCCACCTCTGCTGCGCCATGCACATCGCGCGCCTTGAGGTCGCCCGAGCCCACTGCCAGCACGCGCAGCGCGCCCAGATCTTCCAGCTCGACATCGCCGGAACCGACCTTGGCGGTCACGCGGCCCTTGGTGCGACGAATCGTCATGTCGCCGAAACCAACGACGGCGCTCACTGCGGCGGCCCCGCTGATCTGCGCATCGCCGGAACCCACATCGAATTGCACCAGCATCGTATTGGGCACGCTGCCGTGCAGATCCAGGTAGGCGTAGCTCTGCCCGAAGGAAAACCGGCGGTCATCGCTCAACGTCACGACCAGCTTGTCGCCGACGCGCTTCTGGGTCACGGTCAGACCCTTGAGCAACTCGGCCCTGGCAGCACAGGCACGCCCGCTCAACCGTCCGCCGCCGCTGGGTAACGCGTCCAGATGCAGGTCGTTGGAGGCGACCTCGAACAGCACCGACTTCACGCCGGTCAGTTGTAATTCCAGACTGCGTGGTTCGGAGAGTTTGCACTGCTCCTCCGCTGCTGCGGCGCCGGGCAATGCGAACAGGATGCCCAGGGTCAAAGGCAGGCGCATGGGATGTCCTTCAGGCTTCGGAGCGCCGGCGGCGCAGGTAGATGGACGCGGCGATCAGCGCAATACCGATGGCGGCGCCGATCCAGATGTCCGGGTCGCCGTAGACCCGCGAGCTGTCGGTGTGCTGCAACGCCCACTGCACCAGATCGCTGGGGTTGTGCATCGCGCTGCTGTCCAGAGTGCCGCTGACGGCAACTGGCGACCAGGTACCGGGCAGGGCGCTGAGCAGGCCGCGATAGACGACGATGTACCAGACGTCGCCGATTGGCAGCGACACGCCCGGCATTGCCGAGAGAATGCTCAACATCACGCAGGCCAGCAGCGGAAACAGCACCGCCCACAGGAACGGCTTGCTGCTGGCCCAGGCCGAGCAGAACATCAGCCAGCCGATGGTCGGCAACGCCCACAGCAGGCTCATCGGCACGGTCTTCAGCAGCAACCACATCAACGCGAACGGGTGCGAATGGGTGGCCAACGCCCAGGGGCTGGGGACGCCTGCGATCGAGGCGCCAACGATGGCGATCAACCACAGCGCCAGTCCGACCACTGTACCGATCACGATGGAAATCAGCGGCGCCAGCAACAACGCCCAGGCGGCCTTGGACAACACCGTCTGCACGTCGGACACCGGCAACGATTTCCAGAACAGCACGCTGCGGTCGCGGCGGTCGTCGTAGAGGCTGCCCAGCGCATAGAAGAACACCACGAATGCCAGCACCACCGAGGCGATGCCGATGCCGCCGAGCAGCAGCCCGTCGCCGACCTGGCCAAGCGTGCGCGTGTATTCGGCAAGGTCGTCCATCCTGATGCTGTCGCCGGTCATGTTGCGGCGCGCACTGATTGCACCGATCACCGCGCCCAGCAGCGCGAAGAACACCGCAATGCCGCCGGTAATTACCGGCGCCCAGACGAAGCCGCCGCGGTGTTCCCAGTACTCGCGCTTGAGCAGCCAGGCAAAGGTGCGTGCGGGTGATGCGTGGTTGGTCACTGCATTCATGCGTAGGTCTCCTTCATGACCGCAACGAACAGGTCGGCTAGGCCGGGATTGCGGGTTTCGCCGAAACGGGCGAGCTGTTCTTTCGGCGCGCCATCGAACAACATCACGGTCTTGCCGAACGGCAGGCTGCGCTCGTCGATGGGTTTCAATTCGCGCGCCGCATCCAGATGGTCGGCGCCCACCAAGATTTCGGTGTAGCGCTCGGAGACGCTTTCCATATCGGCGGTGAGCACGATGCGGCCGTCGCGGATGAACATCACATCGGTGAGGATGTGTTCGATCTCTTCGACCTGGTGCGTGGTGACGATGATGGTCTTCTGCTCGTCGAAGTAATCTTCCAACAGGCGCTGGTAGAACTGCTTGCGGTAGAGGATGTCCAGTCCCAGTGTCGGTTCGTCCAGCACCAGGATGCGCGCGTCGATCGCCATCACCAGCGCCAGATGCAGCTGCACGATCATGCCCTTGGACAATTCGCGCACCCGCGATTTGCGATTGAGCTGGGTATTGGCCAAAAAGCGCTCGCACTTGGCGCGATCGAAGCGCGGATGCACGCCGGCGACGAAATCGATCGCTTCGCCCACCCGCAACCAGCGCGGCAGCACCGCAACGTCGGCAATGAAGCAGACCTCGTTCATCAGTGCGTTGCGCTGGGTGCGCGGGTCCATGCCCAGCACCTTCAAGTCGCCATCGAAGTCGGTCAGCCCCAGCACCGCCTTGAGCGCGGTGGTCTTGCCGGCGCCGTTGGGGCCAATCAGGCCGACGATGCGGCCCGGGGCGATGGTAAAGCTGGTGTTGTCCAGCGCCAGCCGATGTTTGTAGGCCTTGCGCAGGCCACGTGCGTCGACCACATGGTCGGAGGAGACGGCGGTCATGGTGTTTTTCCCTGTGGCAACAGATCGTCAATGGACAGTCCCAGGCGCTGGATCCTTTCCAGCACGGCGGGCCATTCTTCATTCAAGAAACGCTCGCGTTCGCTGCCACGCAGTTTCTGTGCGGCTTCCGGGGTCATGAACATGCCCAGGCCGCGGCGTTTCTCCACCAGGTTCTCGTCGGCCAGTTCCTGATAGGCGCGCGAAACGGTGATGGGGTTGAGTTGGTAGTCGGCCGCCACTTGGCGCACCGAGGGCAGGGCATCGCCGGGCTTGAGGATTCCATCGAGCATCATGGCAATCACCCGTTCCTTGAGCTGGCGGTAGATGGGAGCGCCGTCGCTCCACTGAATGTCATTCATGATCAGCTCCGTGGGCGCAGCGCTTGCGCGAAGGAGAAATAGGGCATCGACAGCGAAGCGCGCACATGCCGGCCAGGCCGGTAACGCGCTTCGGGGGGAGTTGTCGCGTTTTCCGTAACCGCCTCCGACACGCCATAATCGGCGTCGGACTCCGTCACCTGACTGGAAGCGGCTCCCAGGCAACCAACGGCAAACAGGGTGCTGCCGAACAGCAGTAGCGGAACTGGTCGCGTGAAGCGTGTGCTGTTCATGCTTTCCCCTGCGTTGGATGACTGGTGTTGTATTCAACTATAACACCGACACGCGGGCAGTCAACTGTTTGTCGTCCCCAACTGATGGCACCCCTCACCGGGGCGCCGCCTCAACTATCGAAGGGCATTGCTCATGTTGCTCAATCGTCTGTTAGTTATTGTATTCACTGGATTTTTTGCAACATTGGCGCTCGCTGCCGGTGCGCCGGTGCTGGATGTGGACTATCGGCCGCTCGCCGGCAAGGCGCCCATCAACCTGAATCGTACCTACGGCGGCAAGGTGGTGATGGTGGTCAACACCGCCAGCAAGTGCGGCTTTACGCCCCAGTACGAAGGGCTGGAAGCGCTCAACCAGCGCTTCGGCAGCCGCGGCTTCACGGTGCTCGGTTTCCCGTCCAACGATTTCCAGGGGCAGGAACCCGGATCTGAGAAGCAGATCCAGGAATTCTGCACGCTGACTTATGGCGTCAAGTTCCCGATGTTTGAGAAGGTGCATGTGCTGGGTGCCGAGGCAACGCCGCTGTATCAGCGCTTGACCCAGGCCACCGGCGTGGCGCCGGGCTGGAATTTCCACAAGTACCTGATCAGTCGCGATGGTCGCGTGGTTGCGCAGTTCCCCAGCAAGATCAAGCCGGACGATCCGAGCGTGCTGGCAGCAATCGAACGCGAACTCAAGGCGCCTTCGCGCTAAGCGCAGCGCTCGCATCGCCGCGCGCACATGCGACAATGCGCATTCAGCGCCATCGGTGGCGTGTCTTTTCACTTTTGGGAAGTGCATCGAATGAAGATGGGAAAGCGCGGCGCGGCGGCGTCGTTACTGATGGTGGCAATGTCGGCATCGATGCCGGCGATGTCGCAGCAACCGGCCACAGCGGCCACCAAGGAGAAGCCAGCTTTGAATGCATCGTCTGAGAAGAGCACGCGCGACAATGTCAGCTACGCCATCGGTATGGACGTGGCACGTTCGTTCGAGCCGATCGCTCAGGACATCGATGCGAACGCGATGCAACGCGCCATCGAAAATGCATTCAAGGGTGGCAAGCCGCTGTTGTCGGACGAGCAGACCCAGGCCACCGATACCGCATTGCGCACCGCGCTCGCTGCCCGTAATGGCCAGAAGGTGCCGGGCATGGCGCCGGGCGCCGCGCCAGCCGCACCGTCCAAGGAAAATGTCGGCCTGATGCTCGGCGATCGCGCGGTTGGTCCGTCGCTGGCCGGCATCAAGGACGAAATCGACCTGTCGATCCTGATGGAGGCGGTGCGTACCGTGTTCGCCAAGGGCACCACGCGTCTGACCCAGCAGGAAGCCGCCGCGACCATGCAGGCGTTCGCCTCTGCCAAGCAGGGCGCCGCCGGTGCCAAGAACCGCGAAGAAGGCAATGCCTTCCTGGCCAAGAACAAAACCGAAAAAGGCGTGATCACCACCGCGTCCGGCCTGCAGTACATGGTGTTGCGCCAGGGTAGCGGCGAGCGTCCGATGCGGACCAACAAGGTGCGTGTGAACTACGAAGGCAAGCTGCTCAACGGGCAGGTCTTCGACAGTTCCTACCAGCGCGGCCAACCGGCCGAGTTTGGTCTGGATCAAGTCATTCCCGGTTGGACCGAGGGCGTCGCCTTGATGCCGGTCGGTTCGAAATATCGTTTCTGGATTCCATCCAACTTGGCCTATGGCCCGAACGGCACGCAGGGGGGGCCGATCGGACCAGACGCAACGTTGACGTTCGATGTCGAACTGATGGGTATCCTTCCCTGATCCCCCACAGGAGTACCCCCACCCATGCGAGTTGCGATCTTTGGTACCGGTTATGTTGGTCTTGTCACCGGAACCTGTCTGGCCGAAGTCGGTCATCACGTTATCTGTGTAGATATCGATCAGGCAAAAGTTGATGGTCTCAATCGTGGGGTGATTCCCATCTATGAACCCGGCCTGGAGCCGATGGTGAAAGCCAACCACGCCTCTGGCCGGTTGCGCTTCACCACCGACGCTGCCGAGGCGATCGCGCACGGCGAAATCACCTTCATCGCCGTGGGCACGCCGCCGGATGAAGACGGTAGCGCCGACCTGCAGTATGTGCTGGCAGTTGCGCGTACGGTCGGCCGCCATATCGATGGGCCCGCGGTTGTGGTCAACAAGTCCACCGTGCCGGTCGGCACCGCCGACAAGGTGCGCGTGGCGATCCAGGAAGAGCTGGACGCGCGCGGCGTGGACCATGAGTTCGACGTCGTTTCCAATCCTGAGTTCCTCAAGGAGGGCGATGCGGTGGCCGATTGCATGCGTCCGGACCGGATCGTGATCGGTGCCAAGAAGCCGGCCGCCATCGCGCGCATGCGTCGTCTGTACGCACCGTTCAACCGCAACCGCGATCGCATCGTGGAAATGGACGTGCGTTCGGCCGAACTGACCAAGTACGCGGCCAATGCGATGCTGGCGACCAAGATCAGTTTCATGAACGAGATCGCCAATATTGCCGAGCGGGTCGGTGCGGACGTCGAGCACGTGCGTAACGGTATCGGCTCGGATCCGCGGATCGGCTGGCACTTCATCTATCCCGGCGCCGGTTACGGCGGCTCGTGCTTCCCGAAGGATGTGCAGGCACTGGCCAAGACGGCCGAGCAGTACGGCATGCAGCCGACCCTGCTCAACGCGGTGGAAAGCGTCAACAACGCGCAGAAGGGCCATTTGTTCGAGCTGGTGCAGCGTCATTACGGCACCGAAGGCACCGGCAGTGTCGCTGGCAAGACCTTCGCGGTATGGGGCCTGGCGTTCAAGCCCAATACCGACGACATGCGTGCCGCGTCCAGCCGTCGTCTGATGGAACAGTTGTGGGAAGCCGGTGCTAGCGTGCGCGCCTACGACCCGGAAGCGACCCATGAAGCCAAGCGCATCTTCGGCGAGCGCGACGATCTGATCTTCTGCGACGACGCCTTTTCCGCACTGAACGGCGCCGACGCGCTGGTCGTGGTCACCGAGTGGAAGCAGTTCCGCAGTCCGGACTTCGGCAAGATCAAGCAGGCGCTGAAGGACGACGTCGTGTTCGACGGCCGCAATCTGTACGAGCCGGAGGAAATCGAAGCCGCCGGTCTGGCCTACTACGCCATCGGACGAGGCCGTTCGTTGCATGCATGAGCAACTCTCGCCGCGCGACCAGGCATTGGAAGCGCGGTTGGTGGAACTGGAAACGCGCCTCTCCTTTCAGGAGCAGGCGCTCAACGAACTGAGTGAAGCACTTGCGGACGCCCGTTTGACGGGCGCCCGCAATGCCGAACTGATCCGCCACCTGCTCGAGGATCTGGGCAAGGTGCGCTCCACGTTGTTTGCCGATGCGGCCGATGAACCGCCGCCTCCGCACTATTGATTGCAGATTGCCACCGCCATGAGCGATACCTTACGTGACCAGTTGCTTGGGTTGGGCTTCAAGTCCGCGCCCAAGCCCGAACGCAAACCCGACGCACGGCCTGCCGCGCGCGCGCATGGCAATGGTGGCAAGTCAGACCCCGGGAGCAACAGGCCGGGCCAGGGCAGGGGACCGCAGCGGCCGCATGCCGCTGCGGCGACCGACGGCAATGGCGAGCGCAAACCCAATGGCAGGCCCGGGCGTCGTCATGACGGCAAACCGGGTGCAGCGCCGCGTCCGCAGCATTCCGCTGCAGACCGCCGTGGCCCCAGGCCGGCACGCACGCGCGAAGATATCGATCTGGCCAAGGCCTATGCGATCCGCGCGCAGCGCGAGAAGGACGAGCGCATCGAAGCCGAGCGACTGAAGCAGGAAGAAGCACGCCTGCGTCGCGAAGCCAAGGCCAAGCTCGAAGAGCTGCTCAAGGACAGGGGTCTGAACCAGGCCGATGCCGACATCGCCCGGCACTTCCCTTATGGCGGCAAGATCAAGCGGATCTACGTTACCGCCGATCAGCTCAAGGCGCTCAACGCCGGCGAGCTGGGTGTGCTGCAACTCAACGGGCGCTACGTGCTGGTGACCGCCGAAGTGCTGGCCGAAGCCGAAGCGGTGTTCGCTCCCTCGGTCGCATTGAAGGTGGATCCCAATGCGCCGGCCGGCGATGACCCGTACGCGGACCCAAAATATCAGGTGCCCGACGACTTGGTGTGGTAAGGCTGCGCTGCCTGGTGTGTGTTGTGGATGGGCGCCGATGGGCGCCCATTTTTCTTTGTGTTTTCCACAAGCTCAGGACAGGTGCGGCAGCAGCGTCATCCAGATAGCGGGCATCGAAGTGTCGGATGCACAACGCCTACCGCTTTTTGATGATGGTTTTTTTCATGCAGCGCCATCAAGCGCGCCATGACCGCCAGCGCGGAAGACAGGACGCATAGCGCCGCTATACAAGCCGGTCACGGCTGGCGCGGCACCATGCGCGCCCTTACTGATCGAGGCAGGCGGGCTTGTCTTGCCGTGCCATCGTCCTCTGCTTGCTCGCCCCGTCCTGCAATGGTGCTGCCTATGTCCATATCGTCGAAATCCTTGAAACCCCAAGCCGGGGCGGCCGTCGAATCGCGTGGGCTTGGTGCTGCGCCTGCGCTTGCGACCTGCCGGACGGTCGCGGTATCGCTCGCGCTGTGCGTGGCCAGCGGCCAAGTCGCTGCACAGGCGGACGATCCACCGGCATTCGACCGCCCGGGCATTCCGTTCGCCGCGGAGGTGTTGCAACCAGGTGCGTTCGCCTGGGAACAGGGCTTGCCGGATGCGAGTACCGATCGCAGCGACGGGCAGCGCATCACCCAGTACACGGCCGATACGTTGCTGCGCCTGGGGCTGTTCCAGAACGTCGAGCTTCAGCTTGGGAGCGACAGCTACAACTGGCAACATGGCGGTGGTGCGCGGGTTCGCGGCGGTGGCGACAGCACTGTCGGGTTAAAGCTGGCCTTGCCCTCGCGCTCGGACAGTTTCCATTGGGCCGCGCTGGGTGCCTATCACGTGCCGACCGGCCGCCCGGCATTCAGTGACGGCTATGCGCGCGAACTCGGTGTGACGGCATCCTGGGATCTGGCGCAGCAACGCGCCATGGCGTTGTACGTCAACTACGCGCGCGACGATGATGGGCATACGTGGACGTTTTCGCCCAATTACACGTTCTTCTCGGGCGAACATTTCAGTAGCTATGTGGAAGCGGGTTTCGACACGGGAAGCGAGCATTCGCGCGTCGCCGGTGCCGGTGGCGCCTGGCAGCTGCCGCATGCAATGCAGCTGGACGTGTCGGTGTTACGTGGCCTCACCTCGGAAAGCCCGGATTGGCAGGGCGGAATCGGGCTGTCGATCGCGTTCGAATGAGTCCGCGAAGCTGCGGCAGCTTGATCGGCGGCCACTCGGCGCTTGCTCTGAATCTCTGCCCACTTGCGTGCGTGTCTTTGTTGCACTGCCGCATGCAATGGCTGCACGGAAAAGGCCTAATTGGATCGATCCAATTTGATGCCAAAGCATGCGTCTGCCATCCACCACAAGGCTTGCCACGTGACGCCAGCCAAGCCGACATCCGAGCTCACCGCGGATGGCGCCGCGCTACGTGCGCGGCGCGGCGCAGTGACCTTGCGCGATATCGCCGGCGCCATCGGTGTGTCGCGGGCGACGGTGTCGCTCGTGTTGCGCGGTAGCCCGCTGGTGCATGCGAGGACGCGCGCGCGCGTGGAGGCCGAACTGGATCGGCAGAATTATGTCTACAACCGAGCGGCGGCGAATTTGCGCCAACGCACTTCATCCAGCATTGCGTTGGTCATCAACGATTTATCCAACCCGTTTTTTGCCGAATTCGCCGCTGGTGTCGACGAGGCATTGGGCGCGGCAGGCTATGTGACCTTGCTCGGTAGCACCGGCGAATCGACGCAGCGTCAGCAGGCAGTGCTGACCTCGTTGATGGAGCACACGCCGGCAGGAATCATCCTGTCGCCGGCCGAAGGCAGCCAGGCGCAGGCGCTGACCCAGGTGCTCGGCCGCCAACGCAACGTGGTGCTGTTCAACCGCGAAGTGGAAGGCACGCAGTGGGATCTGCTGGCGTTGGACAACGCGCAGGGCGCGTTTCTGGCCTGCACGCATCTGATCGCGCAAGGTCATCGGCGCATCGTGTTTTTCGGTGGGCATGCTGCATCCAGTTCCTGCCGGCAGCGCCGCGCCGGCTACGCGTGCGCGATGCAGGAGGCTGACCTGGAAACGCGGTACGTCGAGTCGGCCCCCAATCGGCAGGACGCGGCACTGTGTGGCGCGCGGCTGCTGAGCAGTGCTGCACAGCGTGCGACCGCAGCGGTCTGCTACAACGACAGCGTTGCGCTGGGCTTGATGGCGGCGTTGGCCAAGCACGGCATCGTGCCGGGCCGCGACTTTGCGGTGACCGGCTTCGACGACATCGCCGAAGCGGCGCTGTTCATGCCTGCATTGACCACCCTGGCGGCAGACCCGCGTGCACGCGGCAGACAGGCCGCGCAGTTGGTGTTGCAGCGGATCGGCAGCCCCGAGCTGGCTTTGCAACAGTTGACCGCCGCAGTCGCTTTGAACATTCGCGCGAGCAGCGCCTGCGCGCCGACAGTGCCAGGTTCATCGCCTCTCTCAAGCAGTCCATCCGTTCATTCCCCCACCAAGGCCTCAGGCCGCTGACCAGGCAACTCCTATGGTTTCCCTTTCCACGCAATCCTCCGTGCCTAGCGGCAACAAGGCGCCCGTCAATAACGGCGTCGCGTTGTCGGTGGTCACTACGATTTTCTTCATGTGGGGCTTTCTGACCTGCCTCAACGACATCCTGATTCCGCATCTGAAAGCGGTGTTCCAGCTCAACTTCGCGCAGGCGATGCTGGTGCAGTTCACCTTTTTCGGTGCGTACTTTCTGATGTCGCTGCCGGCCGGTTGGTTGGTGAATCGGTTGGGCTACAAGCAGGGCATCGTGGCTGGACTGGCAGTGGCGGCTGTCGGTGCGCTGGGCTTCTGGCCCGCAGCGGAATTGCGCGTCTACGGCGCATTTCTCGGTGCATTGTTCGTGCTGGCCACCGGCATCACCATCTTGCAGGTAGCGGCGAATCCCTACGTCGCCTTGCTGGGCCCCGAGCGCAGCGCCTCCAGCCGCTTGACCCTGGCGCAGGCGCTGAATTCGCTCGGCACCGCGATCGCGCCACTGTTGGGTGGCTGGTTGATCCTGTCCAACACGGTGATGAGCGGCGACCAGCTGAAAGCCTTGCCGGAAGCCGAGCAACTGGCTTATCGCGTACAGGAAGCGCAGGCCGTGCAAGGCCCGTACATCGGGCTGGGCATTGTGCTGTTCCTGCTGGCGATCTTCGTGTTTCTGTTCCGTTTGCCGGCACTGACCGATGCAAGCGCGCAGAAAGACGACACCAAGCACTCCTTGCTCGATGCCTTGCGTCACCCCCACGTGCGCTTCGGTGTGCTGGCGATCTTTTTCTATGTCGGCGCAGAAGTGGCGATCGGCAGCCTGATGGTCAATTACTTCTCGTTGCCGCAAATCGGTGGTTTCACCGAGCGTGAGGCAACCACGTACGTGTCGGCGTACTGGACGCTGGCGATGATCGGGCGCTTCATCGGCTCGGCGCTGCTGGCTAAATTGTCGCCGCGTGTGTTGTTGTCGGTATTCGCTGCGATCAATGCGCTGTTACTGGGCCTGACCATGGCCAGCGGCGGCATGCTGGCGGTGTACGCGCTGGTGGCGATCGGTCTGTTCAATTCGATCATGTTCCCGACCATCTTCACCCTGGGCATCGAGCGGCTGGGTCCGCTGACCGGACGCGCGTCGAGCCTGTTGATCATGGCCATTGTGGGCGGCGCCATCGTGCCGTATCTGCAGGGATTGCTGGCCGACAGCATCGGCCTGCATGGGTCGTTCGTCCTGCCGCTGCTGTGCTACCTGTACATCGTGTTCTACGGTATCTGGGGCTCGCGGTTGCGCGGTGCACTGGCGGAGGTGCGCGCATGAGTGCGGTCAAGCATCAGGTGGTGTGTTTCGGCGAAGCGCTGATCGACATGCTGGCACTGCCGCAAGCCAGCCCCGACGAGGCGTGCACCTTCGCGCAATACGCCGGCGGTGCGCCGGCCAATGTCGCCGTTGCGGTGGCGCGCCTGGGGGGCGCTGCGCATTTCGTCGGCATGCTCGGGCGCGACATGTTCGGCGATTTCCTGCTGCAGAGCCTGCAGCAGTCCGGCGTGGTGACCGATGGCATCGTGCGCACCGATCAGGCCAAGACTGCCCTGGCCTTCGTCGCACTGGACGAAGCGGGCGAGCGCAGTTTCAGTTTCTATCGCCCACCGGCAGCGGATCTGTTGTTCCGTCCCGAGCACTTCGCTGCGGACGGGTTTACGCAGGCCGCGGTGCTGCATGTATGTTCCAACAGCATGACCGAGCCGGAGATTGCTCAGTGCACGCTTGACGGCATGCGCCGTGCCCGCGCCGATGGCGCCATCGTCAGCCTGGATCTGAATCTGCGCCCGATGCTGTGGCCGCAGGATGTGGACCCGGCGCCGTTGCTGTGGGAGGCGCTGGCGCTGGCCGATGTGGTCAAGCTCTCGCGCGAGGAGCTCGAGTATCTGGCAGGGACGCTCGAGAGCGATGCCAGTGCGGTGACGCACAAACTGTGGCAGGGCAAGGCCACTTGGTTGCTGGTCACCGATGGTGGCGGTCCGGTGCATTGGCAGACACGCACCGATTCCGGCCAGGTGCCGGCATTCCGCGTGCAGGTACGCGACAGCACCGCCGCTGGCGATGCGTTCGTCGGTGGCTTGCTGTATCAACTGGCATCGCGCGCGTCCTCGCTGGAGCAGCTATGCGGCGATCCGGCAGCAATCAACGAGGTGATTCGCTTTGCTGCCGCTGTCGGTGCGCTGGCGGTGACGCGCAAGGGTGCGTTCGCCGCCATGCCGAGCGTCGATGAAGTCCATTCTTTGATCCAGGAACAATCATGAGCCGTTTGCCTGCAACACCTGCACCCGATTTCCGTTCGGCTGACGTCTTGCGCCAGCACATCTCCGATACCATGGCGTTCTATCATCCGCGCGCAATCGATCCGGCGGGCGGGTTCTTTCAGTATTTCCGCGACGATGGGTCGATCTACGATGCCGGGCATCGGCACCTGGTCAGCAGTACGCGCTTCGTCTTCAATTACGCGATGGCATATCGCGAGTTCGGCGATGCCGCGTATCTGCAGGCGGTGCGTCATGGGCTGGACTATCTGCGTGACGTGCACCGCAATCCGCAAACCGGCGGTTATGCGTGGACGCTGCGCGATGGCGTAGTCGACGACGACATGAATCACTGCTATGGCGTGGCCTTCGTGCTGCTGGCCTATTCGTGTGGTTTGAAGGCCGGCGTCGATGAGGCGCGTGCGTGGATGGACGAAACCTGGCAGTTGCTGGAAAAGCACTTCTGGGAAGCGGAGTTCGGGCTGTATCGCGACGAAGCCGACGCGCACTTCAACTTCACCAGCTACCGCGGCCAGAACGCCAACATGCATATGTGCGAGGCGATGATCGCTGCGTACGAGGCCAGCGGCGAGCAGCATTATCTCGATCGCGCACTGGTGCTGGCCGCTAACATGACCCGGCGCCAGGCGGCCAAGGCCGATGGGTTGGTGTGGGAGCATTACGACCTGCAGTGGAATATCGACTGGGACTACAACCGCGACAATCCCAAGCACCTGTTTCGCCCATGGGGTTTCCAGCCTGGCCATCAGACCGAATGGGCCAAGTTGCTGATGCTGCTGGATCGTTATGCGCCGGCCGAGTGGTTGCTGCCGACCGCGCAGCATCTGTTCGACGTGGCAGTGGAACGTTCATGGGATGCGCAGCGCGGTGGGTTGTATTACGGCTTCGATCCCGACGGCAAGGTCTGCGACGACGACAAGTATTTCTGGGTGCAGGCCGAGTCGCTGGCCGCTGCCGCATTGCTGGCCAAGCGCAGTGGCGACGATCGCTACTGGCAGTGGTACGACAAGCTGTGGGCCTATTCGTGGGCGCACATGATCGATCATCAGTATGGTGCGTGGTATCGCATTCTGGATGCGGACAACCGCAAGTACAGCGATGAGAAAAGCCCGGCTGGGAAGACCGATTACCACACCATGGGCGCGTGCTATGAGGTGTTGAACGTGTTGCGGCCGGTTGCGTGATGCGGTGAGTTCGGCGCGTTTTGCCGAGCTTTGGGTTTGGATCGCCGGGTTTTGCCCGGCGATCTGTTATTAGCACCCACAGTTGCACTATGCGCATCCGCTCGCGTGTCGTGCGTGACTGCTCTAACTTCTGTGGATCGCCCGATACAGTCAAAAGCGCGAGTCAAGAGCCTGGTCATTTGAGGGCGCGATGCCCTCACCGCTTGCGGGATACGCCGTGAACCCATCCCGGGGGGCTCGATGGCGGCAGCCATGCCGCCACCGGTCCCGCAATCGGCGAGGGCCCCGCGCCCGATAGGTTGCTGGTTGGTTTGTTGGAAGCGATGTACAACGATGGTACTTGCGGCTAGCTATACGTCGGTTGCTCTTATTCCGGGTCGTAATCCAGGTTGGATGCCAGCCAACGCTCGGCCAATGCCAGCGTGATGCCTTTGCGCTTTGCGTAATCGGCCACCTGTTCCTTCCCCAGCCGCCCGACCACGAAGTACTGGCTCTCGGGATGGCTGAAGTAATAACCGGAGACCGCAGCGGTGGGTAGCATCGCGAAACTTTCGGTCAGCGACATGTCGGCGTTGCGTTCTGCATCGAGCAGATCGAACAACGTGCGTTTTTCGCTGTGTTCCGGGCACGCCGGGTAACCCGGTGCCGGGCGAATGCCGCGATAGCGCTCGGCGATCAATGCTTCGTTGTCCAAGGTTTCGTCGTCGACATAACCCCAGAACTCGGTGCGCACGCGTTGATGCAGGCGCTCGGCCAATGCTTCTGCCAGACGGTCGGCCAATGCCTTGAGCAGGATGGAGTTGTAATCGTCGTGGGCGGCTTCGAAGCGAGCCACATGCGGGTCGATGCCAATGCCGGCGGTGACTGCGAATGCACCGATCCAGTCCTGCTTGCCGCTGCTTTTCGGAGCGATGAAATCTGCCAGGCAGAAGTCGGGGCGGTCAATGGGTTTGTCGACTTGCTGGCGCAGGAAGTGCAGGGAATGGGGAATGGAGAATCGGGAGTGGTCAGATGCGGAGGCATCGCCCTGCGATTCCCGATTCCCGATTCGTGATTCTGCCGGTTCGGTCAGGACGACGACATCGTCTCCCACACTATTGGCCGGCCACAGCCCGAACACCGCCTTGGCCGTCAGCCATTTTTCGTCGGCAATGCGCTTGAGCATGTGGCGTGCGTCGCGATAGAGCTCGCTGGCCTGGGTGCCGACGATCTCGTCGCTGAGAATCGCGGGAAACTTGCCGGCAAGCTCCCAGGCCTGGAAGAACGGCGTCCAGTCGATGAGTTCGATGAGTTCCTGCAGCGGGTAGTCATCGAACACGTGGATGCCTGGCTGGCGCGGGGCGGGTGGGGTGTAGGTATCCCAGTCGCCATCGAAGCGTTGCGCCCTTGCTTTTCCCAGCGACACCAAGCGTTTGGCGTCGCCGCGATTGCGATGGCGCGCGCGGATTTCCGCATAGTCGGCATCGTTTGCGGCGACGAAGGCCTGACGTAAATCGCGCGAAATCAGCGACTGCGCCACGCCCACCGCACGCGATGCGTCCTTCACCCACACGGTGGGCGCGGTGTAGTGCGGGTCGATCTTCAATGCCGTATGGGCGCGCGAGGTAGTGGCGCCACCGATCAACAACGGAATGTCGAAGCCCTGCCGCTGCATCTCGCGCGCCACGTGCGACATCTCTTCCAGCGATGGCGTGATCAGCCCGGACAGCCCGATCAGGTCCGCATTCTCGGCGCGCGCGCGGTCCAGGATCACCTGCGCCGACACCATCACGCCCAGATCCACCACGTCGAAGTTGTTGCAGGCCAACACCACGCCGACGATGTTCTTGCCGATGTCGTGCACATCGCCCTTGACGGTGGCCATGATGATCTTGCCGTTGGACTTGCCGACATCGCCGGTGCGCAACTTTTCCGCTTCGATGAAAGGCAGCAGGTAGGCCACCGCTTTTTTCATCACGCGCGCAGACTTGACCACCTGCGGCAGGAACATCTTGCCGGCGCCGAACAGGTCGCCGACCACGTTCATGCCGTCCATCAGCGGGCCTTCGATGACATCCAGCGGGCGCGTGGACTGCTGGCGCGCTTCTTCGGTGTCGGTTTCCACGAATGCGTCGATACCATGCACCAGCGCATGCGCCAGGCGTGCGCGGACCGGCTTGTCGCGCCAGGCCAGGTCTTCGACTCTTGCCGCGCCCTTGCTGCCCTTGTAGCGCTCTGCGATTTCCAGCAGGCGCTCGGTGCCGTCGCGGCGTCGGTTGAGGATGACGTCTTCCACGCGTTCGCGCAGTTCCGGGTCCAGCTCGTCGTAGATCGGCATGCCGCCGGCGTTGACGATGCCCATATCCATGCCGGCCTTGATCGCATGGAACAGGAACACCGAGTGGATCGCCTGGCGCACGGTTTCGTTGCCGCGGAACGAGAATGACACGTTGGAGACGCCGCCGGACACATGGCAATGCGGCAGCGTGTCCTTGATGATGCGGGTGGCGTCGATGAAGTCCACCGCGTAGTTGTCGTGTTCTTCGATGCCGGTGGCGACGGCAAAGATGTTCGGGTCGAAGATGATGTCTTGCGGCGGGAACCCCACCTGCTCGGTGAGCACCTTGTAGGCGCGCGTGCAGATCTCGACCTTGCGCGCGCAGGTATCGGCCTGGCCCGCTTCGTCGAAGGCCATCACCACCGCGGCGGCACCGTAGCGCAGCACCTTGCGCGCGTGTTCGACGAACACCGCTTCGCCTTCCTTGAGCGAGATGGAGTTCACCACGCTCTTGCCTTGCAGGCACTTCAATCCCGCTTCGATGACGCTCCACTTGGACGAATCCACCATCACCGGGATGCGTGCGATATCCGGTTCGGACATGATCAGGTTGAGAAAGCGCGTCATCGCTTTTTCCGAATCGATCAAGCCTTCGTCCATGTTGACGTCGAGGATCTGCGCGCCGCTATCCACCTGCTGCCGTGCGACCTCCACCGCTTCCTCGTAGCGTTCCTCCTTGATCAGCTTGCGAAACTGGGCACTGCCGGTGACGTTGGTGCGCTCGCCAACGTTGACGAACAACAGGTCAGGCGTAATGACCAGCGGTTCAAGACCGGACAAGCGGGTGTAGCGGGGAGTGCTCATGCAAGGCTCTGCTGGACGGTGACGGCGCGATCGGTCTTGGTGGGTTGCTGCTTACGGCTGGACGTTGCACCGCAATGAAATGCGGCCCTCATCCGGCGCTGCGCGCCACCTTCTCCCGTAGGCGGGAGAAGGGCGATGCACTGCGCACGGTGCTTCCGTGCGCCAAGCGAAACCATGCTGTGCCCTTCTCCCGCCTGCGGGAGAAGGTGCCCGAAGGGCGGATGCGAGCTCACTTGCCGCATCACGCCGCCAGCTCCTGCGCGCCAGGCAACTGGCGTGGCGGCAGATCTGCTACCGCCTCGGCAATCGCGCGGATATGGTCCGGCGAGGTGCCGCAGCAACCACCCACCAAATTGAGCAGGCCGGACTTGGCAAATTCGCGCAAGGTTTCTGCCATTTCTTCCGGTGTCTCGTCGTATTCGCCGAAGGCGTTCGGCAAGCCGGCGTTCGGATGCGCGCTGACATAGGCGTCGGCGATCTGCGCCAGCATTTCCACGTGCGGGCGCAGATCCTTGGCGCCGAGCGCACAGTTAAGCCCCACCGACAACGGCCGCCCGTGCGCGACGGATGCATAAAACGCTTCGGCTGTTTGTCCGGACAAGGTGCGCCCGGAGGCATCGGTGATGGTGCCGGACACCATCACCGGCAATCGCCCGCCGCGCGCCTCGAAGACCTCCTCGATCGCATACAACGCGGCTTTGGCATTGAGCGTGTCGAAGATGGTTTCCACCATCAGCGTGTCGGCGCCGCCATCGATCAAGCCCTCAATGGCTTCGCGATAGGTTTCGCGCAGCGCGTCGAAACTGGTGTTGCGGTAGCCGGGGTCGTTGACGTCCGGGCTGATCGAGGCGGTACGGCTGGTGGGACCGAGCACGCCGATCACAAAGCGCGGTTTCTGCGGCGTCAGCGCTTCGACGGCATCGCAGCATGCCCGCGCCACTTGCGCACCGGCCTTGTTCAACTCGTACACCAGATGTTCCAGATGATAGTCGGCCTGGCTCACCGAGGTGGCGTTGAAGGTATTGGTTTCCAGCAGGTCGGCGCCTGCATCCAGATAGGCGCGATGGATGCCGCCGATGATCTCCGGGCGCGTCAGCAGCAGCAGATCGTTATTGCCCTTCAGGTCGTGGCTTTCCGGTGTATGAGCGTGATCGCACCCCGGCCCATGCACGTGCACGCTGTCGTAGCCCTCGGCAAAGCGGGTGCCGCGATAATCCGGCTCCTGCAGATCGTGGCGCTGAATCATGGTGCCCATTGCGCCATCGATGATGAGGATGCGCTCGGCGAGCGCGGCAGTGAGCTTGGCGGCACGCTCCGGATGCAGCCACGGCAGCGAGAACGGGATTGGGGATTGGGGATTCGATGCCTGCGTCATGATTCAGTTCTCCGTGAAACGGCTTCTCTGCTTTCAACCAATTCCGAATCCCGATTTCCCAATCCCGGCTTCACAGCAATCAGCGAAATCACTTCGAAATGCGGCGGACGTTTTTCGCGCGTCACCGTTTCCAGGCTGGAGACATCCAGCCCGGCTTTTTCGACGAACTTGCGCAATTCCTTGGCGGCAAACCCCAGGTTCACATGGCCATACGCATGCACGGCCGCGCGATGTTCGTGCTTTGCCAGGCTGCACAGCAGCAGGCGGCCACCGGGGCGCAGCACGCGCGCCGATTCGGCCACCGCTTGCGCCGGTTTGGCGGCGTAGGTGAGCGCATGCATCAGCACCACCAGGTCGAAACTGGCATCGGGGAACGGCAGCGCATGCATGTCGCCTTCGCGCACTTCCACGTTGCGCAGTTTGCGCAGGCGCTCGCTGGCGGTGGCTACCACGCGTGCGCTGGTGTCGATGCAGATGTAGCGGGTGGCGTGCGGGGCCACCAGTTCGGCCAGCACGCCGTCGCCGGAGGCGATGTCCAGCACGTCGCCGGTTTCCAGCAGAGGCAGCGCGGTACGCGCCAGGGCCTCCCAGGTGCGTCCCGGCGAGTAATGCCGCTCCATGTCGCCGGCCACCGAATCGGCCCAGTTCTGGTCGGCGGCGCGGTTGGACAGCACGGCTGGCACGCGCTCGGCGTCCTGGCGCAGCAGCGGATCGTCGCTGCCGGTGCTCAGCGCCAGCCACAGGGCGCGCTGTGCCGGGTCCAGCGACACTTCATCGAAACGGTAATAGGCCGACACCCCGGCGCGACGATCACGGACCAGTCCGGCCTCCTTGAGTTTGGCCAGATGCGTGGAGACGCGCGGCTGCGCCAGCCGGGTGATGGCCGACAGCTCGGCCACGGTGAGTTCTTCCTGCTCCAGCAAGGTCAGCAGGCGGACTCGGGTGGCGTCGGCAAATACCTTCAGGCGGGCCGACCAGTCTTCCAGATCCATGAATATCTCTATATCGCGATATGGAGATATTTTCGGCCGGGCGGCAAGTGCGGTCAACTACATACGCATGCGAATGGTTGCCGCTACAATGGGGCTCAGCTCAGGTCTGGAGGGGTGCGACGTGGATTTCAACTTTACCGAAGAACAATTGATGATCCAGGATGTGGCGCGCCGCATCGCGCAGGAAAAAATCGCGCCCAGCGCCGAGCAGTTCGATCGCAGCGGCGAATTTCCGCTGGAAAATATCCGCCTGCTGGGCGAAAACGGCCTGATGGGCATCGAGGTGCCGGTCGAATACGGTGGCGCCGGCATGGACCCGATCAGCTATGCGTTGGCGATGATCGAAATCGCCGCCGCCGACGGCGCGCACTCCACCGTCGTGTCGGTCAACAACTCGCTGTTCTGCACCGGTATTTTGAAAAACGGTAGCGAAGCGCAGAAGCAGCTGTACGTGCGCGCGGTCGCAGAAGGCACCCACATCGGCGCATTTGCGCTGACCGAGCCGCAATCCGGCTCGGATGCGTCGGCAATGCGCTGCCGTGCGGTAAAGCAGGCCGACGGCAGCTTCCTCATCAATGGCAAGAAGAGCTGGATCACCTCCGGCCCGGTCGCCAAGTACATCGTCTTGTTTGCAGTGACCGAGCCGGACAAGGGCTCGCGCGGCATCACCGCATTCATGGTCGACACCGACCGCGCCGGTTTTCATCGCGGCAAGACCGAGCCCAAGCTGGGCATTCGCGCCTCGGCCACCTGCGAAATCGAGTTTGCCGATTACCTTGCGCAGCCCGACGAGGTGCTGGGCGTGGAAGGCGAGGGTTTCAAGACCGCAATGAGCGTGCTCGATGCCGGGCGCATTGGCATCGCTTCGCAGGCGGTCGGTATCGCGCGTGCGGCGTACGAGGCCACGCTGGCCTACGTGAAGGAGCGCAAGGCGTTCGGCGCGGCGATCGGCACCTTCCAGATGACGCAGGCCAAGATCGCCGACATGAAATGCAAGCTGGATGCCGCGCTGCTGCTGACGCTGCGCGCGGCATGGTTGAAGGGGCAGGGCAAGAAGTTCGGCACCGAAGCGGCGGTGGCCAAGCTCACTGCCTCGGAAGCAGCGATGTGGATCACCCATCAAGCCGTGCAGATTCATGGCGGCATGGGTTATTCGAAAGAAATGCCGCTGGAGCGGTATTTCCGCGATGCCAAGATCACCGAAATCTACGAGGGCACGTCGGAGATTCAGCGATTGGTGATTGCGCGCGGCGAGACCGGGTTGCGCTGAGTCGTCATCACTCCAGCGTCCCGCATAACGTGGTGACGCTGGAGGACTCTTCGCGAATCCGGCACCTGCGTGCACAGCGACGTCAGCGCTTGTCGCGTGCCGCACGCGCGGACCACAATCGATGCTTGTCCAGTGTCTGGTGCGCGCATGTCTCGGTCTTTGCACGCTTTTTCGTCTCGCGTTTCCCCGTCTGGCCTTGCACGCACGCTTTGGTGCTGGGGGCTATTGCTGGTCTGCACTGCGGCAAGCGCGCAAACGCCGCCAGCGTCTATCGTGCCCACCGACCGTCTGCAAGAAACCTGGTGGGCGCAGCGGCATGCGCAGGTGCTGGAGCAGGTGAAGCAGCATCCGGACACCAAGCTGCTGCTGATCGGCGATTCGATCACCCAGAACTACGAAGAAGCGAAAGCGCCGGACGAAGACTTCCAACCGACCTGGCAGACCTTCTACGGCATCCGCGGCGCGCTCAATCTGGGCTTCAGCGGCGACGGCACCGAAAACGTGCTGTGGCGGCTGGCCAACGGCGAAGTCGACGGGCTGCAGCCAAAAGTCGCACTGGTGCTGATCGGCACCAACAACACCGGCCATCTCGGTCAAACCGCCGAACAGACCCAATTGGGCATCGATGCGGTGGTCGCAGCGATCGAACAAAGGCTGCCGCGCACGCATATCCTGTTGTTGAGTGTGTTGCCCAGCGATCTTTCCAGCGAAAAGTCGCGTCGCGATGCGCAGATCAATCAGGGTTTGGCCGTGCGTTACGGCGACAACCCGCGCGTGACGTATCTGGATGTGAGCTCGATCTTCCAACGCGACGGCACGCTGCGCACCGCGCTGTTCTACGACACCCGGTTGCATCCAGCGGCCGGTGCGTTGCATCCGGACACGCAAGGGCAGCGCATGCTGGCCGAAGCGATCGAACCCACGCTGGCGCGGCTGCTGGACGAGGCGCCGGTCAAGCCGATGGCCGAACTCGGTCGTGACGCAGCGACCTCACTGATGCCGGTCGACTGGCTGGAGCAGGACTCCTATGACTGGTACGCGCGCCACCACGCAGCGCTTGCAGCTGCGCGCAGCCTGAAGCCGAAGGTAGTGATGATCGGCGACTCGATCACGCATTTTTGGTCCGGGCCGCCGCAGGCCACGCGGGTCAGTGGACCGGAATCGTGGCAATGGTTGTATGGCAAGCGGCCGGTACTGAATCTGGGCTTTGGCTGGGACCGCACGCAGAACGTGCTGTGGCGCATTCGCCAGGGCGAACTCGATGGCCTGGATCCGCGCTGGGTGGTGCTGCATATCGGCACCAACAACCTCACCGGCACCGCGCAATCGCGTGCCAGCACCCCGGCCGAAGCCGCCTTGGGCGTGCAGGCGGTGGTCAGCGAGGTGCGCCGCCGCCTGCCCAACAGCAAGCTGATCCTGATGGCGATCATGCCGCGTGGCCGCAATGCCGACGATGCGCGGCGCGCCCCGATCGCCGAGACAAATCGGCTGCTGGCCGCGCGCTACGCCAAGGATCCGACGGTGCGCCTGCTCGATATCGGACCGAGCCTGTTGCAGTCCGACGGCACGCTGCCCGAAGCGCTGATGCCGGACGGCACCCACCCGAGCGAAGCCGGTTATCGCATCTGGGCACAGGCGCTGCGTGACGCGGGGATTACCGCTGCGCCGTGAAGCAGGCGGCACTCAAGCGCTCATCGAAAGGTGAACGCAAGTGGTGCGCCGGCTCATGCGATCACCCGCGCTGCAGTGTCGGTTGTGTCGCTGATTCAGTCGCGCTGGCTTCAAAAAACAGAGGCCCGGCGTTGTTGCCGAGAGAGTGGTGAAGGTTTCGGGTGGCCTGACGGCCTCAAGCGAGGCCATCTTCGACCAAGGCAGAGCGCGGCACAATCTGGTCGCGCGTATTGAACGTCGGAACGCTGAATGTGTCTGGCTTGCGAGGCGAGGCAGTCCACGGCATTGCGTTTTCGAGCCCCAGAAACCAGAAGACCCCCGATTGCTCGGAGGTCTTTTTAAACTGGTGCCCAGAAGAGGACTCGAACCTCCACGAAGTTGCCCCCGCTAGCACCTGAAGCTAGTGCGTCTACCAATTCCGCCACCTGGGCAGGTGAGCCGCAAATTTTGCGGCCTCTCGCCAAGCTTGTCAACCGGTTGTGCGTGGCAATCGGCAGTCGCTGCCTCGACCCTGCTGCCCATCTCGCTGCGCCAACGGGTACCATGTAAGCAATGACAAAGAAAAACACCCCAGATTCCGATCGGCCGAGTCGCCGCAAATCCACCAGCGCAGGCGAGTCCAGCACCGCCGAGCAGCAGAAGTTGCCAGGCTGGATGCCGGACTTCCTGGTCCGCGCCGCCGCCGGTGCATCGACCAAGTCCGCCAATAAGCGCGCTGCCGACAAAGCCTCCAACGCCGCGCCGCAACCGCCGGCCGCATTGCCAACGCCGCCGGCCCCGCGCGCACCGCATCCGCGCAAGAGTGGTCCGCCTGCGCCGCCGCCGGAACGCTTCCAGGCCGCCGCGCCGCCTGCTGCCGAATTCAAGGATCCGCACGCCGACCGCGAGGCGCTGCGTTATGCAGAGCCGATCGCCAGCCGCGAGGCCATCCTGCAGTTGCTGGAAGCCTGCGACGGCCCGCAGACCGCCGAAGAAATTGCCGAGCAGTTGGGCCTGAGCGACCGCATCGATGCGCTGGGCAAGCGCCTGGCCGCGATGGTGCGCGAAGCGCAACTGGTGCAGAACCGCCGCGGCGGCTATGCGCCGGTGCAGCAGACCAGCCTGATCGCCGGCGTGGTGATCGCCAACCCGGAAGGCTTCGGTTTCCTCAAGCCGGACGAGGGCGGCGACGACCTGTTCCTGCCACCGTTCGAAATGCGCAAGGTGATGCACGGCGACCGTGCATTGGCCAACGTCACCGGCATCGACCGCCGCGGCCGCCGCGAAGGCGCCATTGCGCGCGTGCTGGAACGCCGCATGTCGCGCATGATCGGGCGCTTCTTCTACGAGCACGGTGTGGCCTACGTCGACCCGGACGACAAGCGCGTGCAACGCAACGTGCAGATTGCCCCGGATGGCATCGGCGAGGCGCGCGAAGGGCAGTTGGTGGTGTGCGAACTGATCGCGCCGCCGGACGCGCGCCGCCCGGCCATCGGCAAGATCATTGCGGTGCTGGGCGACAAGCTGACGCCGTCGCTGGTGGTGGAAATGGCCATCCACGGCCATGAATTGCCGCACGAATTCCCGCAGGACGTGCTGGACGAAGCGGCCGCCGTGCCGCTGGTGGTCGAGCCGCAGATGATCGGTGGGCGTGTGGACCTGCGGCAGATGCCGCTGGTCACCATCGACGGCGAGGACGCCAAGGATTTCGACGACGCGGTGTATTGCGAACCCAACGCCGACGGTTTCCGTCTGGTGGTGGCGATCGCCGACGTGTCCAACTATGTGCGTCCCGGTACGCCGCTGGACGACGAAGCGCAAAAGCGTGCGACCTCGGTGTATTTCCCGGGATTCGTGGTGCCGATGCTGCCGGAAACCTTGTCCAACGGCATCTGCTCGCTGATGCCCAAGGTCGACCGCATGTGTTTCGTCTGCGACATGCAGGTGGGACGCGATGGCGAAGTGACCGGCTCGCGGTTTTACGAAGCGGTGATGAATTCGCACGCACGCCTGACCTATAACCAGGTCTGGAAGGCGGTGGGCGAAGACGATGCTGATACCAAGGCCTTCATCGGCCCGTTGCTGCCGCAGGTGCAGCGCCTGCATCAGCTCTATCACCTGCTGTCGAAGGCACGGACGCATCGCGGTGCGATCGAGTTCGAAACCTCCGAAGTGCGCTTCGTGCTCGACAATACCGGCGAGGTGACCCAGGCCGGCATGCTGGTGCGCAACGACGCGCACAAGCTGATCGAAGAATGCATGATCGCCGCCAACGTCGAGGCGGCGCGTTATCTGCTGAGCATGCATGTGCCCGCACCGTACCGTGTGCATGAGCGCCCACCGGAGAGCAAGTTTGAGGACCTGCTGGAGTTCCTCAAGGAATTCCAGCTGAGCCTGCCGGCGTGGAGCAAGGTGCGTCCCGGCGACTACACCAAGCTGCTCAAGAAGGTGCGCGCGCGCCCGGACGCGGCGTTGCTGGAATCGGTGCTGCTGCGCAGCCAGAGCCTGGCGGTATATTCGCCTGAGAACAACGGCCACTTCGGTCTGGCGTTGGAGGCGTATGCGCACTTCACCTCGCCGATCCGCCGTTACCCGGACCTGCTGGTGCACCGTGCGATCAAGCACGCACTGACCGCCGCCAGCCCGGAAAAATTCATCTATACCCCGCGCCAAATGGCGGCGCTGTCGCTGCAGTGCTCCGAGCGTGGGCGACGTGCCGACGAAGCCGAGCGCGAAGTGGACGAGCGCTACCGCGCGGCGTGGATGGAAAAGCATGTGGGTGGCCAGTTCGATGGCGTGATCAGCGGCGTGACCGGATTCGGTCTGTTCGTGGAGTTGACGCAATCCAAGGTCAACGGCCTGGTGCATGTCACCCAGCTGCCGCAGGACTATTACCAGTTCGATCCGATCCGCAAGACGCTCAGCGGCGAGCGCCGTGGCCGCGAATTCCGTCTGGGCGACCCGGTCCGCGTGCTGGTGCTCAAGGCCAGCATGGAAGAGCGCAAGATCGACTTCCGCCTGGCCGAGGATGGCGCAGCGCCGGAAGCGCCGTTGCCGCCACGCGAGAAGCCGACCAAGCGCAAGAAGAAGTCGTACTGAGTGAAGGCGCTGCGGGCCGCCGAAACGGCAGCCCGCGCTGCGGCGAGGCGGTAATCAAGCGGCTACCAGAAGTTGGGACTAGTCCTTAGTGGGTGTGGGCCGCGCTGATAAACCGCCGCGTGCGAGCGGTAGCTGCCGACTCCGAGGACTGATCGCGCTCGCCTGACGGTGAGGGCAGTCGTTGTGACTGTTCGAATGCCGGTGTGGTCAGTGCGCGTGCTGTTGGTCGGCAATGGCGTCCGTAACAGGCTGACGTGTGGAGCAGGCGATGGAGACTTCAAGCGAATACAGCGGTGGCTGCCAGTGCGGGGCCGTGCGTTTTCACGTGCGCGGCGCGTTGGTGCACGCGTCGATCTGTCACTGCCGGATGTGCCAGAAAGCCTTCGGTGCGTATTACGCACCGCTGGTGTCTGTGCGTGGCACCGAGTTTCGCTGGACCCGTGGCGTGCCCAAGCGCTTTGCATCCTCATCGGTCGTGCAGCGCGGGTTTTGCGCCGATTGCGGCACGCCGTTGACGTACGAAGCGCCAGATGGCGTGGCGGTTGCGGCTGGTGCATTCGATACGTCAGAGCAGTTGCCGCCGCATATCCAGTACGGTTTGGATCGCAAGCTGCCCTTCGTCGATAGCTTGGCGCAGCTGCCCACGCGGCCACCTGAGGACGATGCCGCTGCCGAGGCTTTTTTGGCCAGCGTGGTAGCGCGGCAGCATCCGGATCACGACACCGCGCAGTGGCCGGCGTAAAGGGCCGTGCTGGTGTCGTTGTGCGGTTGATCGCTGCATGCGAGCATCAACGGCGTCACCCGGCTCTGGTCAGTCGCCGCGGAGAGATGCGCCAGTGCACCATCTGGCAGCCATCCATCGGCATGATCCTCTGCGCCGCGAGCATGCGTTCGATGCAGGCGCGCCAGCTAGACCCGCAAACTCTCTGTGTCCAGCGCCAGCGCGGTATCGCCTCGTTGACGTCGCCTAACTTCCATGCGCCGGCCGTGACGTGACAGGCCGCAGGCCCTACCATTCCCCTTTATCTCTTCCCATGCCCTCGCAATGAGCAAGCAAAACCAGTGGATCGTCGGCGTCAATGCCGTCGCCTCGTCCGTCGAGAACGACGCCGATAACGTGCGCGAAGTATTGATCGAGGCCGGCAGCAAGAACCCGCGTCTCACCGAGATCGAGGAACAGGCGCGCCGCAAGGGCATCGACGTGCGCCGGGTCAATACCCAGGCGCTGGACGGCGTGGGCGGGCAGGTGCGTCATCAGGGCGTAGCCGCGCGCTATGCCGCGGCGCGGCTATGGGCAGAGAACGAACTGGAAGGACTCGTCGAAGCCGCCGAAGGGCACGCGCTGGTGCTGATCCTCGACGGCGTGCAGGACCCGCACAATCTCGGTGCCTGCCTGCGCAGCGCGGCCGCTGCCGGCGTCACCGCAGTGGTGATTCCCAAGGACAAGTCGGCCACGGTGAATGCCACCGTGCGCAAGACCTCCGCTGGTGCGGCCGACCGCATTCCGGTGGTGGCGGTGACCAATCTGGCGCGTTGCCTGCGCGATCTGCAAAAACAGGGCGTGTGGCTGTATGGCCTGGCCGGTGAAGCAGAGGCGTCGTTGTACAGCGTGGATCTGCGCGGCAATGTCGGGCTGGTGCTCGGGGGCGAGTCCGATGGCCTGCGCCGTCTGACGCGCGAGCACTGCGACGGCCTGGTCAAGATTCCGATGCCGGGCGAAATCGAAAGCCTCAATGTGTCGGTTGCCACCGGTGTGACCTTGTTCGAAGCAGTGCGCCAGCGCCTGGGCGCGTAATGGCGCGTGCGTCAGGGTCGAGCGCACGGGTGCTGGCTTCTATGCCGCACGCGCATTGCGCGATGCGCATCGCCTTGCGTTCCTTCTCGTTCCGTTGCCCATGGGTCTGTGCGCACTATTTCGCGCGGTTGCCTGGCGCGAGGTGTTAGCCGGTCCACGCATAGGGCCTAGCAGCAAGCCTTTCGACTTAGAACTACCCGCGCGCGAACGCGTCGCAGCGTTTTTGCCCACCATACCGTCAGTGAATGGCGTGTTGTGTGTAATGAACGATGGGGTGGGCGTCTGGCAAACAGGCGAGAGCAGTTGCGGCGTCCAGGCGTCAGCACGACGAAAACACAGACCGCCGCGGCATTGGCTCGGTCTCAGCGCCTGTCTGCTCTTGGCGTTTTGGTCGCTTGCCGCAACTGCGGCGACCCCTGGAACCGCACGGTTACGCGACTACGCCATCGATAGTTGGAGCTCGCGCAACGGGCTGCCGCACAACTCCTTGCGTGGCATCGCCCAGACCCGCGACGGGTATCTGTGGTTTGCCACCTGGGAAGGCCTGGTGCGCTACCACGGGCTGGAGTTCAGCGTGATCGATCGCAGCACGCGCCCGGGGCTGCCCGATAACGGCGTCGGCGCGCTGTATGTGGATCGCGATGGCGCGCTGTGGCCGAGCGATGCGCGCGGCAATCTGGTCCGGCACGGCGCCGATGGGCAGTGGCAGCAGTGGCAACGGCGGGGGCAGTGGCCGCAGGCGTTGATCCACGCCATGACCATGGACGCCGAAGGCCGCATGTGGCTGTTGTTCGAAGGGCATGGGTTGTGTTGCCTATCGCCGGATGGGCGTTTCGATTATTTCCCGCCGGCCGATGGGGGGCCGCTGCAGAGCAGCTTTCAGCGCATGGTGTTCGATGCGCAGGGGCGCTTATTGATCGGCACCTTCGATGGGTTGATCTACCGCGAAGCGGATGGGCGCATGCATCGCGCGCCGGCCGCCTTCGGCTTTCCACCGAGGTTGGCATGGCCATATCGCGCCACGGACGGCACGGTGTGGGTGGTTGCAGGCGATCAGCTCTACCGCGTGCAAGGCGAGCGCGCCGAGCGGGTGCATCGGGTGCCGGGGCAGGGCCACTTCACCGCGATGCTGCAGGATCGCCACGGCGATCTATGGCTGGGTAGCGAAAACCAGGGATTGCTACGGATCGGGCCGTATGGCGTGGAGCATCTGCCGGCCGGTCGCAGCCTGCCGACAGGGCGCATCGTCAGCCTGCGCGAAGATGCCGAAGGCAATATCTGGGTCGGCGCCAACGGCGGTCTGTTCCGGTTGCGCGAAACCTTGTTCACGAGCTACAGCCAGCGCGACGGATTGAGCGGCGACTACAGTCGCGCACTGCTGGAGGACCGCGACGGCAGTCTGTGGATCGCCGGAACCGCCGGCCTGGACCGGATGCTGCCGGACGGGCGCATCGTGTCGATGCCGGTGGTCACACCGTCCGGACGGCGCCTGTCGGTGCTCAGTCTGGCGCTGGACCGGCACGGCGACCTTTGGGTGGGAACCTACGCCGATGGCGTCTTCGTGTTGCGCGGTGGACGGCTGCTGCGTCATTACGACGAGGCCGACGGCATTCCCCTCGGGCATATCCGCGCGATCGTGATCGACGACCACGATGCGGTCTGGCTGGCAACCCAGCGTGGCGTGGTGCAGCTGGTGGACGGCAAGCGCGCGGCCTTGGCGGTCGAAGGGTTACCCACGGGCGTGGTGACGGCACTGGCCAGCGTCGATGGCGCGTTGTGGATCGGCTCGGTCGACGGCGCGGCGGTGCTACGCAACGGCAAGCTGCAGCAGTTGAATCTGGAAGGCCTGGGCGGGCGCGCAGCGTGTTCGGTTTTCAGGCCATCGGCGACGCCATGTGGATCTCGACCGATCGCGGCCTGTATCGCGAGCGCAATGGCGTTCTCGCACGCGTGGGTCTGGAGCAGGGCATGCCGGTGGACACGGTGTTCCATGTCGTCGAAGACCGGCTTGGCAATGCGTGGATCAGCAGCAATCGCGGCATGCTGCGCATCCAATTCAAGGCGCTCGATGCCGTTGCCGATGGGCACGGCACGCTGGCCATCGAGCGCTATGGCGAGATCGATGGCATGGGCAATGCGCAGGCCAACGGCAGTTCCGGCCCCAGCATGCTGCGGCGTGCCGACGGCACGGTCTGGGTGGTGACAGCCGGCGGCGTGAGTATGGTCGACCCGGCACGTCTGCAGCGCTTCCGTGAACGTCGCTCGCCGCCGGCAGTGATCGAAAGCGTGCAGCAGGATGGCCGCCCGGTGTCGCGGCGTCAGCGCGAGCAACTGGCTGGCGGTCACCGCTTGAACGTGTCCTACGTCGGCATGAGCTTTCTGCTGCCGGAGCGGATCGAGTACCGCACCCGCCTGGATGGCCTGGACACCACCTGGACCGAACGTGGTCGGCAGCGCAGCGTGGAGTTCATCGGCTTGCCGCCCGGCCGTTATCGCCTGCACGTGGCCGCGCGCCATCCGGGCGTTGCGTGGAGCCCGCGCGAAGCGGTGTGGGCGTTCGAGGTGTTGCCGTTGTGGTGGCAACGCCAGGATGTGCGCCTCGCCGCGGTGCTCGGTGCGATCCTGGCGCTTGCCTTGCTGTATCGCCTGCTGCTGCATCGCTACACGACCCATAACGCGCGCTTGGCCGAGCTGGTGCGCAAACGCACCGAAGACCTGCAACTGCAGGCGCAGCGCTTGCTGCAGGCCAACCAGGAAAAGAGCGAGTCGTTGACGCGCCTGCGCATCAAGTCCGATGTCTTCGAGCGCCAGGCGCACGAGGATGCGCTGACCGGGCTGCCCAACCGTCGCCACTTCGATGAAGCGCTGGCGCGCGACATCAGCCGCGCACGGCGCAGTGCGCGGCCGCTGGTGCTGGCAATTCTGGATATCGATCACTTCAAGCGCATCAACGACCATTACTCGCACGCCAGCGGGGATGCGGTCCTGCACGAGGTGGGAGTGCTGCTCACCGCGGCCGCGCGCGCCTCGGATCTGCCGGCTCGCCTGGGCGGTGAAGAATTCGCGCTGCTCTTGGCCGACACCACGTTGGACGAAGCGCAGGCGCTCTGCCTGCGCATTCGCGCGCTATTCCACGCCCGTCACGACTGGCGCAGCGTGGAGGGCTTGCAGGTGACCTTCAGCGCCGGCGTGACCGAGCTACGCGATGACGACACCGGCTCTTCGCTGATGCAGCGGGCCGATCACGCCTTGTACGAGGCCAAGAGCGCTGGGCGCGACCGGATCTGTGTGGGTTAGCGGCGGGGAATCGGGAATGGAGAATCGGGAATCGCAAAAGCGGTGCCGGTATGTCCTTTTACTACGGGAGACGGCGCCCGCAGGGCGGATGAGGGAACGGAGGCGCGCAGTGGTGCAGCGTTGGCTAATTCGCGATCGCGATTGATGGGAGTGCGCGACTAGCGCTGCTAATGAAGGAAAGCTTTTGCGATTCCCGATTCCCGATTCCCGATTCCCGATTCCCGAACTCAAACCGGTCCCGGCCAGGCGTTGGCGATCTTGCAGAACAGGCGGGCGGTCTGTTCGGTGTCGTAGACCGCGCTGTGCGCGTCGGCGGCATTCCAGTCCAGGCCTGCGGCCTGGGCGGCGCGTGCCAGCACGGTCTGGCCATACGCCACGCCGGCCAGTGTCACCGTGTCGAACACGCTGAAAGGATGAAACGGGTTGCGTTTGTGGCCCACGCGCGCCACGGCAGCGTTGAGAAAATTCAGATCGAAATGCGCGTTATGGCCGACCAGGATCGCGCGCTGGCAGCCGTATTTCTTCACTGCCGCGCGGACCGGTGCGAATACATGGTCCAGCGCGTCCTTTTCCTGTTTCGCAAGGCGGAACGGGTGGTCGAGCACGATGCCGGTGATTTCCAGCGATTTCGGGTCGATCTCCAGCCCGGGTGCAGGGACCAGGTGCGCACTGGCGGTCTCGCCGGGGAAAAAGCGTCCGTCGGCATCCATTTCGATCGGCACGCAGGCGATTTCCAGTAATGCGTGCCTGTTCCAGTCGAACCCGCCCGTTTCTACGTCCACCACCACGGGCAGATAGCCGCGAAAGCGGCGCGACATCGGCAAAAAGGAGGGGGTAGGCTGCACATCGACCGGTTCGTTCATCCGCATAGCCTAGCAGGTCGCACCCCGGGCTCTGTCAGGGGGCGCAGGCTGCACTCGCTCTGGTGGAAAGTGCGATGCATCAAGAAGGCGTCGCAACCAAGCGCGTGTCGGGCGTTGTGAACTCGCATCACTGCCAGCCAGTGCCTGCGAGGCCTGAGCGCCGACCTGACGGCCTGACGGCCTGACGGCCTGAGCATCGATCATACAACGTCAGTCTCCCCAGACCGACCATTAAAAAGGCCCGATCCGCGTTATCACGGACCGGCCTTTCTAACGACCTGGTGAGCTGGCGCTTAGCGACCAGCGACGACGCTGGCGATCAGCCCGGTGGCCACTGCGATCAGCACGTAGGTGTTGTCCACGCGATGCCATTCGTGCCCACGCGGCGGCGGCTTGAGGTGGTGCCTGTGGTAGTCGGCAACGCGGCTGCCATGATGGTCAGGTGCCAGCCGCTCGCCGCGGCAATACGGCGGGCCAGGCGGTCGTTGCGGTGAGCATCATGATGCGCGTCGTGGCGATCATCGCGCCTGTCCTCGTGCCTGCCATCGGGATGGTCGTCATGGCGGTCTGGGCCATGGTCGTCGTGCCGCTGCGCGTCACGGTCACTGTCGTGATCGCGGTCGTCGTGCTGCTGCGGCGCTGCCAACGCTGCGCCAGAAGTCAGCAGCGACAACGCCATGAAACGCCATGAAAGATCCAACGAAACGTTTCATCAGCAGACTCCGCTTCACAGGAAATGCCTGCGCAATTCCACCGTAGGAATTTGAAGCTGAAGACGTAATGAAATAAAGCGTTCCCGCACCTGTTTCCGGCGAGCACGGCAGCGATGCAGCGCTGCCGCGGCTCAGATGACGCCGGTGCTGCTGGTGTCGTCGCGCTTCAGGCGCGGAGGCAGCGGCTGCTCGCCATGCACCAGGAACCACACGTTCTCGGCGATGTTGGTGGCGTGGTCGCCGATGCGTTCCAGATTCTTTGCCATGAACAGCAGATGCGTGCACGGAGTGATATTACGCGGGTCTTCCATCATGTAGGTGAGCAACTCACGGAACAGCGCGGTGTACTGCGCATCCAGGCGTGCGTCCTCGTCGCGGACACGGATCGCGGCATTGGCGTCCTTGTCGCGGTACGCCTGCACCGCTTCGCGCACCGCATCGGCCGCCATCTGGCCGAGTGCGCGCAGGCCCACGGTCTGCGGCAGCGGCGGTGCGGAATTGAGCGCGATCGAGCGCTTGGCGACGTTGGCTGCGTAATCGCCAATGCGTTCGATATCAGCTGGAATGCGCAGGCCGGCAAGAATTTCGCGTAGATCGCGCGCCATAGGGCCGCGCAGGGCCAGACGCATGACGTCATGGCTGATCGCATGCTCCAGCGCGTCGATCGCCTCGTCGTTGACCACGATGCGATGTGCGGCATTGTCGTCGCGACGCTCCACCACATCCAGCGCCGCTTCCAACTGCGCCACCGCCGTGTCGCCCATGCGCACGATCTCTGCGACAAGACGCTGCTGCTCCTCGTCGTAGCTTTTGACGATATGGTCGTTGAGGTGCTGGTTCATCGTGATCTCGATTCGTGGCAGTGGTGGATGTCCGCCGTAACCTTGGCGACATGGCAAAAGGTGCAAATGTCGTGCCGGGCGGTGCGACGGAACCGCGTCAATACGGCGTTGCGCTGGCGCGTCTTACATCAACCGAAACGGCCGGTGATGTAGTCCTCGGTCTGCTGCTTGGACGGCTGCGAAAAAATGGTTTCCGTGCGGTCGTGTTCGATCAGATCGCCCAGATACATGAAGGCGGTGTAGTCGGACACGCGTGCGGCCTGCTGCATGTTGTGGGTCACGATCACGATGGTGTATTCGCGCTTGAGCTCTTCCACCAATTGCTCGATACGGCTGGTGGAAATCGGGTCCAGCGCCGACGTCGGTTCGTCCAGCAACAACACGTCCGGGCGCAGTGCCACCGCACGTGCGATGCATAAGCGTTGCTGCTGGCCACCAGACAGGCCCAACGCGCTTTGCCCCAGCTTGTCCTTGACCTCGTCCCACAGCGCGCCCTGACGCAGCGCATGCTCGACGCGGTTCTGCATGTCGGCTTTGGACAATTTTTCGTGATGGCGGATACCGTAGGCCACGTTCTCGAAGATCGTCATCGGAAACGGCACCGGCTTCTGGAACACCATGCCCACCTTGCTGCGCAGGCGGTTCATCGGGTACTTCGGCGACAGGATGTTTTCGTTGTCCAGCAACACCTCGCCACGCGCTTCCATCTTCGGATAGAGCGCGTAGATACGGTTGAAGATGCGCAGCAAGGTCGACTTGCCGCAGCCCGAGGGGCCGATCAAGGCGGTGACGCGCTTCTCCGGGATCTCGATGTTGATGCCCTTGAGCGCGTGGTACTTGTCGTAATAGAAATCCAGATTGCGTGCCGCCACCTTCACCGGCGCCTGCGCCGTCTGCGCCCCCGTGGCGGCCGGAACCGCGATGCGATGCATCGGCTTGGCGTTTTGGAGATCGTTCATGTCGGGTGTCCGGAAGGAAAGGTCAGTCATTGGAGATCTTGTTGCGCAAGAGCAGGGCGCGCGCACTGGTGCTGACCAGCAACACGAACACGGTCAGCACCAGTGCGCCGGCCCAGGCCAGGGTCTGCCAGGTGTCGTACGGGCTGCCAGCGAATTGATTCATGATCACCGGCACGCTGGCCATCGGCTGGAAGATGTTGCTGTTCCAATACTGATTGCCGAATGCGGTGAACAGCAGCGGTGCGGTTTCGCCGCTGATGCGCGCCAAGGCAAGCAGGATGCCGGTGAGGATGCCGGCCGAGGCGGCGCGATACAGCACCTGTACGGTGACTTTCCACTGCGGGATGCCCAGCGACAGCGCCGCTTCGCGCATCTGCGCCGGTACCAGTCGCAGCATTTCGTCGGTGGTACGCACCACCACCGGCAGCACGATGAAGGCCAGCGACAGCGCACCGGCAAACGCCGAGAAGCGCCCGCCGGTCTGCATCACATACAAGGTGTAGACGAACAGACCCAGCACGATCGATGGCGCCGACAACAGGATGTCGTTGACGAAGCGCACCACCAGGCCAGTCTTGCGCGCATTGCCGTATTCGGCCAACCAGGTGCCAGCCGCGATACCCAGCGGCGTACCGATGGCCAGCGCCAGCCCGCACATCACCGCACTGCCGAAGAAGGCGTTGAGCAAGCCGCCTTCCTGCATCGGTGGCGGTGTCATCTTGGTAAACAGATTGAGATCGATCCCCGGCACGCCCTTGGACAACAGGGTCCACAGGATCCACGCCAGAAAGAACAGGCCAAACAACGCGGTGACGCACGACAGCAGCAACGCGATGGCGTTGGTCACCCGGCGGCGGTTGTACAGCGATTGCGAAACCGAAGCGGCGGACATCAGTTGCCCTCCCGACGCGACAGCTGCATCAGCATGAAACGTGCGATCGCCAGTACGATAAAGGTCACGATGAACAGCACGAAGCCCAACAGCAGCAACGCCGACCGATAGGTCTCGGTGGCCTCGCCGAAATCGTTGGCGATCAATGCCGCGATGGTCGTGCCAGGCTCCAGCAAAGACGGCGACAAGCGCACCGTGTTACCAACCACGAACGCTACCGCCATGGTTTCGCCCAGTGCACGGCCTAGTCCCAGAAACACCCCGCCGATCACCGCCGAGCGGGTGTACGGCAACACGATGTCCCAGCTCACTTCCCACTTGGTCGAGCCCAGCGCGTACGCCGATTCCTTCAAGCGTGTGGGGACGGTCAGAAACACTTCGCGCATCACTGAGGAGATGAAAGGAATCACCATGATCGCCAGCACGAAGCCGGCGGTCAGCAGGCCGATGCCCAGCGGCGGGCCCTGAAACAAGGGGCCAATCAGCGGCAACGTGCCGAGATGGTCGTTGAGCCATGGCGTCACATGCTCGGTCATCACCGGCACCAGCACGAACAGGCCCCACATACCGTAGATGATCGACGGGATGCCGGCCAGCAGTTCGATGGCAGTGCCGACCGGGCCACGCAACCAGCGCGGCGCCACTTCGGTGAGAAAGAACGCGATACCGAAACTCACCGGCACCGCAATCAGCATCGCGATCAAGGCAGTGACCAGGGTGCCGTAGATCGGTGCCAGTGCACCGTATTTGTTTTCGACCGGATTCCAGTCGGAGGAATAGAAGAAGCTCAGACCCTGCATCTGCAAGGCATGGCGTCCGCCCCACAGCATCGACAGCGCCGCGCTGCCGAGCGCCAACAGGACGAACACGACCGTGGCGGCCAACGCAAGCTTGAACAGGCGATCGGCGCGTGCGTCGCGCAGGTCGCGGCCGCGTGGTGCGGTCATCGCTTCGGGAATGGCGGTGGCATTCATTCGATTGGACTCGTCACCCGCGCAACGCGGGAGCGTGAGACAGCAGGAACAGCGAGGCGCCATCAGGCACCTCGCCGCAGCGCATCCCGCCGCATGGGCGGGTGCAGGGCATTACTTGAACTCGCTGCCCCAATAGGCTTCGATCTGCTTCACCAATTCCGGCGGCAGCGGCACGTAATGCAGTTCGCTGGCCTGAGCCTGGCCGTTTTCCAGCGCCCACTTGAAGAAGTCCAGCGTTGCCTTGCTGCGCGCCGCATCCTTGGCCTGCTTGTGCATCAGCATGAAGTTGGTGGCGGTGATCGGCCACGCCTTCTCGCCCGGTGCATTGGTGATCACCAGGTTGAAGTCCTTGGCATTGGCCCAGTCGGCGCTGGCGGCAGCGGCGGCAAAGCTGTCTGCATTCGGCTCGACCCACTGGCCTGCCGCGTTCTGCAGCGAGGTGTACGGCATCTTGTTCTGCAACGCGTAGGCCAGCTCGACGTAACCGATCGAGCCCTTGATCTGCTGCACGTACGAGGCCACGCCTTCGTTGCCCTTGCCGCCCACGCCGCCCGGCCACTGCACGGAGGTGCCTTCGCCGACCTTGCTCTTCCACTCCGGGCTGACCTTGGACAGGTAGTTGGAGAAGTTGAAGGTGGTGCCCGAACCATCCGAGCGATGCACCAGGTTGATCTTGGTGGCCGGCAGGGTCACGCCCGGGTTGGCCGCGACAATGGCCGCGTCGTTCCACATCGTGACCTTGCCCAGGAAGATGTCGCCCAGCAGGGCGCCGGTCAGGCGCAGCTTGCCCGGTGCCATGCCTTCCAGATTGATCACCGGCACCACGCCGCCAATGGCGGACGGGAACTGGCCCAGGCCGGCCTGCTGCAATTCAGCGCTGTCCAGCGGCTTGTCGGTCGAACCGAAATCCACCGTGCCGGCCTTGATCTGCGCAATGCCGCCGCCGGAACCGATCGACTGGTAGTTGACCTTGTTGCCGGTGGCGGCGTTGTAGTCAGCCGACCACTTGGACACCAGCGGATAAATGAAGGAAGCGCCGGCACCGGAGATCTCGGCGCCCTTGCTGTCGCTGGCGGAGGCGCCTGCGGTTGGCGCTCCCTTTGCGGCGTCGCCGGACTGAGCGTCCTTGCCGGGCGAGCACGCGGCCAGGGCAAGGGCGATGGTAAGGGACAGGGCGGTCAGGCTGGCCGACTGCAATTTCATGGAAGCTCCGAGGCTGGATTGGCCGGGTACCCGGCAGACCACGCTATGAAATGATGTTTTTGTTACACGTGCATGACAGTGCCTTTCGGCCAAGGCATCACAAAAAAAAGAACGCGGACCGCGGAGGGCGTCGTACCCTCCGGGATCCGCGTCCCGGGGCCGACGCCGGGGAGAGAGACGGCGTCGTTCCTTTGCTCGTTTTCGTGTCTGCCGCCAGGGCGGCAATACACGCTGTAGCCGTGTCAGCTTGGGTGGGGCAGGGCAGTCGGCATGGGGCGATGGCCCATGCCGGTTGCTGCGGCATCGCTTGCCGCGCCTACGCCACCTGGCCCGCGTTTGTGCTTAGTGCGGCAGGTTCTTGGCCCAGTACGCTTCGATCTGGGTCGCCAGGGTGTCCGGCAGCGGCACGTAGTCCAACTGCTTGGCCTGCGCATCGCCCTTGGTGTAGACCCAGCGGAAGAATTCCAGCGTGTTCTTCAGACCAGCCGGGTTCTTCGGCTTCTTCTGCACCAGGATGAAATTGGTCGCCGTGATCGGCCAGGCGTTATCGCCCGCAGCGTTGGTCATCACCAGGTAGAAGTCCTTGCTGTTGGCCCAGTCGGCGCTGTTGGCAGCGGCGGCGAAGGTTTCATCGGACGGCTGCACGAACTTGCCGGCCGCATTCTTCATCGCGGTATAGGCCATCTTGTTCTGCAGCGCATACGACAGCTCGACGTAGCCGATACCGCCCTTGATCTGCTTCACGTACGCGGCGACGCCTTCATTGCCCTTGCCGCCGATACCGGTCGGCCACTGCACGGCGGTGCCTTCGCCGACCTTGCTCTTCCAGTCCGGGTTGACCTTGGACAGGTAGTTGGTGAAGTTGAAGCTGGTGCCCGAACCATCGGAGCGATGCACCACGGTGATCTTGCCTTCCGGCAGCTTCACGCCCGGGTTGAGCGCAGCGATCGCGGGGTCGTTCCAGGTGCTGACCTTGCCCAGGAAGATGTCGCCCAGGGTCTTGCCGTCCAGCTTGAGCGCACCGGCGGCGACGCCGGGCACGTTGACCACCGGCACCACGCCGCCGATCACCGAGGGGAACTGCGCCAGGCCGGCTGCTGCCAGTTCTTCCGGCTTGAGCGGAGCGTCGGAGGAACCGAAATCCACGCTGGCCGCCTTGATCTGGGCAATGCCGCCGCCCGAACCGATCGACTGATAGTTGACCTGCTTCTTGGTGGCAGCGTTGTAGTCGGCCGACCACTTGGACATCACCGGGTAAATGAACGATGCACCGGCGCCGGTGACATCGGCGGCCTGGGCGCACAGCGCCAGCGAGGCGGCGAGGATGCCGACGGCCAGACGGGCCTTGAAGGAGTGGATCACGGAACAGCTCCTGTAGCGAAGGGATGAGGACGGCCCGCAGTGGTGACATTGCAGGGCAACGGCATGAGCACGCGGTGTCTGGAAAATGACACGGCGATGACGACGTTGCGCCGTCGGATGTTCAGAACAGTAAAGAGTGGCGGCTGCCGCGTTGCGCTTACCAGTAGAACTGCGCGCGTGCTTCGATGATCGACGGGTTGTCGTCGACCAAGCCACGCGTGGAGCTGTTGTAGCGCGTGCTGTCGACCTTTGCGTAGTCGAGGGCGAGCTTGAAGTTGGAGCGCCAGTACCAGTTTGCGCCAACCGTCCAGACGTTCATCTTGCCGCCAAGCACGCCATCGACGAACGGCGTGTTGCCGTTGGCGACCAAGTGGCCGTCGTTGAGGTCCAGGCTGTCGTAACGCACTGCCAGCTGCCACATGCCCGATGCCGGTTCGTTGGGCAGCGGGGTGGTGGGCACGCCGGCCTTGTAACCCCAGGTTTCGCCGGTGAGGTTCCAGACGCCGCTCACGTACCAGCCATCGCTCTTGTAGTCGTGTGCATTGGCTCCGATGCGATTGGCATTCTCCTGGAAGTACTCGCTCTGCACCTTGAACGGCCCGGTGATCCACATCGCTTCGGCACCGGCGACACCGACGTTGTCCACATTCGTGATCGCGCCGCTGTCGATCAGGCGAACGGTGGTCAGGTCGGCGTCGGGACGGGCGCGCAGGCGCAAGGTGTCGTCGTCGGTGTCGTAGGCCAGGTAGCTGAGACCGAAATGCAGCACGTTGCCGGTCTCGTTGATCGGCGCCCAGGTGCCGCGCGCGCCATAGCCGCTGCCGTGCGCCTGGTTACGGGTCAGCTCGCGGCCGAACGCACTGGCGGTCACGCTCCAGTTGTTGTCGCCCATGCCATAGGCCACGCCCAGGCGGCGCGAGATGCCATAGGTATTGGTCACCGACGCCTTGGAGACGAAGTCGTTGTTCTTGGTGCTGGACAGTTCTTCCAGGCTGTTGGGCTGCTTGAACTGACCGATCTGCAGGTAGTTGTTCGCATTGCCGCCGAACTTGTACTTGACGTTGTTGTCCAGGAACCGGCCTGTGCTGCGAATGGTGGTGCCGCGGACGGTCACTTCCTTCAGCACGCTCGGGTCGTACCCGGCCACCCATTCGAAGTTGCCCGGACCCTTGCCCTTGAGCACCAGTTCGGCGCGGCGGATGCTGAATTCGGAATTGTCGCCGTTGGCACCGATCGGACCGTTGAGGTCCTGCACATCGTTGTGGAACCAGTTGCCGTCGGCCTGCACCAGGCCTTCCAGCGAGATTTCCGAACCGCCGATCACATCGATGGCGATTTCGGCGTGTGCCGCTGGAGCGGCGAGCGCCAGCAGCAGCGCGGAACCAAGCAGGGTGGGAGCGAGTTTCATAGATGCCTTGCGACCTGAGAAAGTGGGCGCAGGCTATGATGTGAAAGTTGCGTTAATGTGACAAAGCGACAGAAATGCAACAATTGATTTTTGCCAATAAAGACAAGAGTTTACGAGTTTTTTAACTGTGTCGCTGTGTGTCAAAATACTGAACGAGCACGTTGTATGACAGCGCCTCGCATTCGTCCTAATCGCTTGAATTTACGGGCTGCATGACGAAAGGCTTGAACTGCGGTCATTGCAGCCTGAACATATGTGTCAATTTGTGCGATGCACCACTTGCATACACACTCTCTAAATTGTTAAATTCGAGGCAATGTTTCCTCGATTCCTCCAACTGCTGCTGGTCTGCCTGCTCGCGCTTACCGTGTGGTTGGCAGCCAACGACCACGTGCGCGTTCAAGACGCGTTGGTGGGCGACGGTTTGGCGGTGATGGTGGATGCTGGCGAAGAACGCGATGCAGCTGAAGATCCGCAGGTCGATGGCGATACACAGAGCCAAGTCGATACACACCCTGCAGACGATATCCCCTTGCTCTCCCAAGCATGGCCGATGCTGGTGCGGTATTCCCCTTCTTGGCACGCGCATCATGCGCCGGCAAATCAAAAACGCGACCTGATCCCACAACTGCGTCCTCCAAACGCACTGCTTGCCTGATCCCCGCTGTCGCTGTACCCGGTGCTTTCTGCGCCGGATTTCCGATTGATTTGTTGTCTTTGCAATTCGCGGTTTGCGCCGCGAACGGCTATTTCGTTGCCCAGAGGAATCTCCCATGGAAAGTTTGCTAGAAGGTTTTCGTCATTTCCGTAAGGAAGTGTATCCGCGCCAGAGTGCGCGCTTTCAGGAACTGGCAGGCGGCCAAAGCCCGCATACGCTGTTCATTACCTGCGCAGATTCGCGCGTCATGCCGGAGTTGATCTTCTCCGCGCAACCAGGCGAGCTGTTCGTCTATCGCAACATCGGCAATGTGGTGCCGCCTTATTCGCAGCACGTCAGTGGCGTGGTGGCCGCGATCGAATACGCCATCGCGGTGCTGGGCGTGCGCCATATCGTGATCTGCGGTCATACCGATTGCGGCGCGATGAAGGCCGTGCTCAAGCCGGAGTCGCTGGAAGACGTGCCCTCCGTTGCAGCGTGGCTCAAGCACACCGATGCGGCGCGTCACGTCACCGCGCATCACGGCCACGATCCGCACAGTCAAGAAGCGCTGAGTTGCATGACCGAAGAGAACGTGGTCTCGCAATTGGATCATCTGCGTACGCAGCCGGTGGTCGCAGCGCGTCTTGCCGCAGGCACTTTGCGGATCCATGGTTGGATCTACGATATCGCCCATGGCGATATCCGCGCCTTCGATGCCGAAAAGGGTGGCTTCCGGCCGCTACTTGACGAAAGCACTCCCGAAGCCACTCCACGTCCGCGACTGCAGCAAGTCGTGCGCGCTGAACTGGCCTGACGGAGCCCACCATGAACACATCAGGTATCGGCGGATATTTCCGTCAGGGACTGTTTGGGCGTGATTTATTGGCGTCTGTCGTGGTCTTTCTGGTCGCGCTTCCGTTGTGCATGGGAATTGCGATCGCATCCGGCATGCCGCCGGCCGCAGGCCTGATCACCGGCATCATCGGGGGTTTGGTTGTCGGCTTTCTGGCGGGGTCTCCGCTGCAGGTGAGCGGGCCGGCCGCCGGCCTGGCTGTGTTGGTGTTCGAACTGGTGCGTGAGCACGGCGCTGCCGCGCTTGGGCCGGTGATTCTGGTGGCCGGTGCAATTCAGTTGGTGGCCGGTCTGTGCCGCGCAGGTGTGTGGTTCCGGATGACATCGCCGGCCGTGGTGGCCGGCATGCTGTCGGGCATCGGCATCCTGATCGTGGCGTCGCAGGCGCACGTGTTGATGGATGCCGCGCCCAAGGCGCGTGGTCTGGAGAACTTCGCTGCCTTGCCTGCCGTGTTGTGGCAGGCCATCAGCGCAGGCACCGGCCGCACCGCGTTGTTGGTGGGTCTGGCCACGATCGGCATCATCCTGGCGTGGGACAAGCTGCGTCCGCAGCGTCTGCGGTTCTTGCCGGGTGCGTTGATCGCGGTGGTGGTGGTGACGGCGACCGTGCAGCTGCTGGGCTTGAACGTCAACAAGGTCGATGTGCCGACCAACCTGTTCTCTGCGATCAGCATCCCCAGCATTTCCGACATCTTTGGCGTGTTCAATCACGCCTTGCTGGTCTCGGCAGTGACCTTCGCCTTCATCGCCAGCGCGGAAACCTTGCTGTCGGCGGCGGCGGTGGACCGCATGCATCAGGGCGCACGCACCCACTACGACCGTGAACTGGCGGCGCAGGGTGTGGGCAATATGCTGTGCGGCTTCCTGGGTGCATTGCCGATGACCGGCGTGATCGTGCGCAGCGCGGCCAATGTGCAGGCCGGTGCGGCCACGCGTGCATCGACCATCCTGCACGGCAGCTGGTTGCTGGTGTTCGCCATGCTGCTGCCGTGGCTGTTGCGGATGACGCCGGTGGCGTGTCTGGCCGGTATCCTGGTCTACACGGGCGTGAAGATGATCAAGATCGGGCAGGTCAAGGAGCTGGCGACCTACGGTCGTGGAACGGCTGCGATCTACCTGGCCACCACCTTCGCGATCGTGGCGACCGACCTGCTGACCGGTGTGCTGATCGGCTTCGGTCTGTCGTTGTTTCGTCTGGCATTGCATTCCTCGCGTCTGAAGGTCGAGGTGCACGAGCACGCCGAAAAGAAGGACGAGATGCATTTGACACTGCAGGGTTCGGCCACCTTCCTGAAGGTGCCGGCCATGGCGCGTACCCTGGAAAGCGTGCCGCCGAACACTGCGCTGCATCTGGATGTGGCCAAGCTGCATCACGTCGACCATGCCTGCATCGAGTTGTTGCGCGACTGGAGCCGGAATGCAGCTTCGCGCGGCTGCGAGCTGGTGGTGGACTGGAAGGAGCTGGAGCGACGTGTCGAAGGGCGGCGAACAGTGGAGCGTCCGTCGGCCGAGCCACACGTAAAACAGGCAGAAGCTGCGTAAGTCGTTGTAAACGCCTGGCGTTCGCGCCGGGTGGCCCCCGTCGCGACCGGATGATGCATGGCGCCGAAAGACGCATCATCCGGTCGCGATTTTTTTTGGGCGGGGATTGGGGATTGGGGAATCGGGAATCGTAAAAGCTTGCGACCTTGCGGTTGCTGCGTGTGGATCTGAGCTCGCTGTTGCGCCGTTGCTGTGACCCCACCGCTGCATCAAATTTTGGTTTTTGTCTGCCGGTCCGAAGCCGGCTGCGTCTTGTCGCGGTAGCGGCACAGGTCGTGGATCACGCAGCCCGGGCAATCCGGTTTGCGGGCCTTGCAGACGTAGCGGCCGTGCAGGATCAGCCAGTGATGCGCGTCGTGCAGGAACTCGGCCGGAATCACCTTGACCAGCTTGTCTTCGACAGCGCGCACGTCCTTGCCTGGCGCAAGACCGGTGCGGTTGGCCACGCGAAAGATATGCGTATCCACCGCCATGGTCGGTTCGCCGAAGGCGGTGTTGAGCACCACATTCGCGGTCTTGCGGCCAACGCCCGGCAGCGCTTCGAGCGCAACGCGGTCGTGCGGCACTTCGCCGCCGTATTGCTCCAGCAGAATGCGGCAGGTGGCGATGACGTTCTTGGCCTTGGCGTTGAACAGGCCGATGGTGGAGATGTAGCGCTTCAGGCCTTCTTCGCCCAGGTCCAGGATGTCGCGCGGGGTGTTGGCCTCCGGATACAGCTTGCGGGTGGCCTTGTTGACGCCCACATCGGTGGCCTGCGCCGACAGCAACACGGCGATCAGCAATTCGAACGGGGTGGTGTATTCCAGCTCGGTGGTCGGATGTGGATTGAGCTCGCGCAGGCGCTCGAACATCTCCTGTATTTCGGGCTTGCGCATGCTGCTGCCACGACGCGCCGGTGCCATTGCCTGCGGTGTGTTCATGGCTGCGCTCCGCCGGCGGCTTTGGCCTTGGCGCGCGCCAGGATGGCAGCGGCCAGCGGCGGCAATGCCGGCGTTGCCGGTTGGCTGGGTGCCGGGGCGGGCGCCCTGCGCGCGTCGCGTTCTGCGGCGCGGCGTTGCAGGCGCGCGGCGCGCGCGCGATAGCGGTCGCGCGCGGCCCATGCAGCGCGCAAACGCCGTTGCGCGCCTAGCAAGGTGGCGCAGACCTGCGGGCAGTCGACGTCCAGCGCGTCATGCTGCGGGTCGGGCAGATACGCCATCAAGCCAAGTGTCAGCGCACGATCGAGATCGTCGGCTTGCACGCATTCGAACAACTGCAATGGCAACGGACGCGGTGCCGGGGTGGGGTCGAGCGTCATGGCGATGATCAACGGTTGCGGAACTGGGCAGGGCGCTTGTCAAGAAACGCGCGGGTGCCTTCGCGCATGTCGTCAGTGGCGAATAGCAGCGCAAATTGGGCGGTTTCCAGCTGTAGACCTTCTTCGATGGCGCATTCGCCGCCGAACACCACCGCATCCAGAATACCGCGCAGGGCCAGTGGCGCGGCGGCCGCGAGACGATGTGCCAGCGCCAGGGTTTCTTCCTGCAAGGCGTCCGCTTCGACCACGCGATTGACCAGTCCAAGCTGCAATGCGCGTGCGGCGTCGATGGGCAGGCCGAGCAGGCACAGTTCCAGCGCGGCGGCGCGCCCGGTCAGGCGCAGCAGGCGCTGCGTACCGCCGAAGCCGGGGATCAGGCCGAGGTTGATTTCCGGTTGCCCCAGGCGCGCGGTTGCCGCGGCGATGCGCAAATGGCAGGCCATTGCCAGCTCCAGGCCGCCGCCAAGCGCAAAGCCATTGATCATCGCGATCACCGGCTTGGGCATGCGCTCGATCCGGCGCATCAGCTGCTGACCCAGTAGCGAGAATTCGCGCCCCTGGATCGCCGACAGACCGCTGATTTCGGCGATATCCGCCCCCGCCACGAACGCTTTGGGGCCGGCGCCGGTGAGAATCACCGCGCGCACATCGTCTGTGGCGGCTGCGTTCTGAAACGCCTGATCCAGAGCCTGCATGGTCTGCTGGTTCAATGCGTTCAGTTTGTCCGGCCGGTTGACCGTAATCGTCCGGACGCTGGCGTGATCGGCGATCAGAATGACGTGATTGGACATGTGAACCCTCGCGAACGTAAAAAAATAGTAAATGCGGAACTTCCGAAAGCCTTGCTGGTCCTAGCTTTCGCGGTAAGTAGCGGTTCGGTATCGTGGCCGTTATCCTAGCGCGTCATCTCAGGCGGCAGACCCGTCCTGTGCCACCACCCTGGAGAATTGTTTGATGAAGTTGCGTTCTATCGCGGTCGCTGTGGCGGCCCTGGCCCTGACGGGCAATGCACTGGCCCAGGACACAACGTCCGAGAAGGGCAAGTTGAGCTACTACTTCGGCTATGACTACGGCAACAACCTTGCCGAGCTCACCGGTCGCGGCGAGCAGCTCGACATCAACTCGGTGGTAAAGGGTCTGCAAGACGCCTATGCCAAGAAGCAGCCGGCGATCACTGCCGACCAGCTGAAGCCGGCGGTTGAAGCGTTCCAGAAGCGCGAGCAGGGCCGTGCCCAGCAGGCCAAGGCCGAGTACGACAAGGCCGCTGCAGCCAACAAGACCAAGAGCGATGCGTTCCTGGCCAAGAACAAGAGCACCGCCGGCGTGCAGACGTTGCCGAGCGGCGTGCAGTACCGCGTGATCGAAGCGGGCAAGGGTGCCAAGCCGACCCAGGCCAGCACGGTGCAGCTGGAAGTAGCAGGTCCGTTCCCGTTCGGCGACCGCGAGAAGGCACGTCCTGCGCAGCAAATCCCGGCGATCAAGGTCAGCGAAGTCGAAATGCAGGCCATGCGCGACACGCTGTTGCAGATGCCGGCCGGCTCGAAGTGGGAAGTGACCCTGCCGCCGGAAAAGGCCTACGGTGCCGATCCGCGGACCCCGTTCCCGCCGAACGTGGCTGTGCAGTTCGAGATCAAGCTGGTCAGCGTCAAGTAATTGCATTCGATGTTGCGACCGCAACGCCGGCCACCAGGCCGGCGTTGTCGTTTGGGTCGACCGATTGCCTGAAGAGAGCGATGAAACGATGCAGCGGCCGCAGGACCCAGCGATGACCGGCAACGATGTCCCACCCGACGCCGATCCCGATTTTGCTGCAGATCGTCTGCCTAGTCCGTGTATCGGTGTATGTTCGCTGGACGCGCAGTCGCATTGTGTCTGCTGTTTGCGCAGCCTGGATGAAATCGCACGCTGGATGAGCATGAGCGACGCCGAACGCCAGAACTATCTGCACACGGTGCTGCCCGCACGCGCGCTGACGGCACGGCTGCCCGAGTACGCGCAGCTGAGGCGAGCGTTGTATCCGCTGGACACCGCGCCGGGCGGGCCGGGCTGGAACCATGCCGAACTGATCGATCTGGCCGATGGCGACGCCTCTTCCGAGGCGGCAGTGCTGTGCGGGTTGGTGCCGCGCGAACAGGGCACCATGGTGTTGCTGACGCGACGCACCGACAGTCTGCGCCATCACGCCGGGCAGGTCAGCTTCCCCGGCGGACGCATGGAGCCGTCCGATGCCGATGCCGCCGCCGCGGCGCTGCGCGAGAGTTGCGAAGAAATCGCGCTGGGTGCGCAGCAGGTGCATGCAATGGGGTATCTGGATCCGTTTCTGACCGTCAGCGGATTCCGGGTGACGCCGGTGGTGGCGGTCATCGACCCGGCATTCGTGGCGGTGCCGCAACCGGAGGAAGTGGCGGACGTCTTCGAAGTGCCGCTGGCTTACCTGATGGACCCGGACAATCTGCGCAGTGTGGAACTGGAATTCCGCGGGCGTCCGCGTCGCGTGCTCGAATACGACTGGCCTGCGCACCGCATCTGGGGCGCCACTGCAGCCATTCTTCTCAATCTTCGTCGTCGCCTGGAGCAGGTTGCATGAGTGCCGATCCGAACTGGACCACGCTGGTCGATGCCGCCACGTTGGCGGCCACGTTGCGGCATCCGCACCTGCGTCTGCTCGATGCGCGCGCCGCGCCACCGACTGCGCCAGACCCGGACGCAGCGCGAAAGGCGTATGCGCAGGGCCATTTGCCCGGCGCGCATTACGCCGATCTCGACCACGACCTGGCAAATCTGTCGCAACCGGCGCAGGGACGGCATCCGCTGCCGCACAGCGCGGCATTCGCCAAACGTCTCGGCGAATGGGGCATCGATCCGCACTGCCAGGTCGTGGTGTACGACGCCGGCGATGGCAGCATGGCGGCCGCACGCGCGTGGTGGATGTTGCGACTGATGGGGCATCGCCGGGTAGCGGTGCTGGACGGCGGACTGGCCGCATGGCGTGCGGCCGGTTTTTCGGAAAGCACCGAGCCACCTGCATTGCACGGCGGCGCCGCCTATCCTGGCAGCTTCGATAGCGCCGCAGTGGTGGACGCCGAGCAGATCGTGGAGCGACTGCAACTGGCGCCGGGCTGGTTGCTGGATGCGCGCGCAGGCGAGCGTTTTCGCGGCGAAGTCGAGCCGATCGACCCGGTGGCCGGGCATGTGCCGGGCGCGGTGAGTCGCCCGCTTGGACTGAGCCTGCGCGATGGTCGTTTCAAGCCGGCCGCCGACTTGCGCGCAGAGTTGTCCGCGCTGCTGGGTGCGTATCGGCCCGAGCAGGTGGTGGTGATGTGCGGATCCGGCGTCACGGCATGCCATGTGTTGCTGGCATTGGAAGTGGCGGGGCTGTCCGGTGCGCGCGTGTACGCCGGTTCCTGGAGCGGCTGGCTGCAAGACGCGTCGCGACCGGTCGCGACCGGCCCCTGATTGCAGGCACAATAGCGGCAGGAACGGTGGCCTGTGGGGACGCAGGTTCGCTGCGCGGAGCGCAGTTTCTTGCAGTGCTGGGTGAGCCATGCGGTTGCAGTTATGGGTTGGCGCGCTGTGCGTCGCGGTGTGGACGCTGGCTGCCTGTTCGGCGGGGTCGACCGCCGATGTCGGCGATGCGTCTGCTGCCGGTCATCGAGATCTGGCGCAGCACGATGTGTATCAGGTCGAGCTGGCGCGCGCGCGCGCGGAGCGATTGACGCAGCTGCGTGCGTCGGACGGGTGGCTGAGCTATACCGGTTCGGGGCGCGTGCGCGCCGGTCAGTATCGTGTGGGCAGCGACCCGCATAGCGATATCGTCTTGCCGGCCGGCCCTGCGCAGCTCGGCCAACTGACGTTGGATGCTGCCGGCCAGGTGCGCTTTCGCGCAGACACCGCCGTGTCGGTGATGCTTGATGGGCAGCGGATCGATGAGGTGCGCCTGCAACCAGAGCGAGCAGGCCATCGCGGCGACCGGCTGGACGTGGATGGCCGGCAGTTCTATCTGGTGCAGACCGGCGCCCTGTACGGATGGCGCTTCCGCGACCCGGCAGCGCCGGCGCTGACGCAGTTCGAGGGGCTGGAATATTTCCCGACAGATCCGCAGTGGCGCATCCAGGCGCAGTGGCAACCCTATGCAACGCCGCGCACGATGACCTTGCTGACGTCGATTGGTACGCCACTCACCGTGCAAGTGCCGGGAGAGGTGGTGTTTTCGCGCAATGCCCACGAATACCGCTTGCAACCGCTGCTGCAGGAGGATGGCCAGGGCCTGTTCTTCCCGTTCGCCGACCGCACCAGTGGCAAGGAAAGTTACGGCGGTGCGCGCTATCTCTATACCGCCTTGCCCCGCGATGGCCGGGTGGTGCTCGATTTCAATCTGGCCGAAAATCCGCCATGCGCACTCACGCCGCATGTGGTCTGCCCGATCGCGCCACCTGACAACCGGCTGGATGTGGCCGTGAATGCAGGCGAGAAAACCTACCGCGTGCCGGAACGCTGAGCGCTGCACAAGTGGACGGTGCGCGACGGAGCAGTTTTTTCACTGGGGAATGCACGCAGTCGACCGCGATGGCGCGCATGTTCGGCGTGTGATGCTGTTTTTCGAAGGAGGATCCGCGCACGCCGAATCGCCTGCAGCAGCTGTCTATGCTGCCCAGTGCGATCAGACGTGGACTGAAAAGTAGCGCGCAGTCATCGGTTGGTGGCTGGCGGCCCGAATAAGCCCACATCCAGGAGGAGGGGTAGATGCCGATCCCGAGCACCGGTCACGTTGGCCTCTTTGCTGCACAGCAGCTCAGTGAGCCGCTTCAGATTCGACGCTGTTCCGGACCACGAGTTTTACACGCGCCCGCGTTGAGCCTTGCCTGAAATGCCGTCTAACGCGGCATATGCGCCCAGCTGACCGCCGCTTCGATGCGCGACCACGGAAATAACGGGCCGGGGTCGAGCTTGCGCTGAATCTTGCGCGATGGATCGTCGCTGGCTGCTTCCTGGGTGGTATCCAGCGCCTGATGGCCGGCGATGCGCCGCACCGAAGGGAGTTGCTGCTGGAGCCATTGCAACAAGGTGATCAGCGCGGCGATCTGCGCTTCTGGATAGGGTTCGGTCATCTCCTGATGACGCGAATCCAGCCAGTGCGGGTAACGGCCACGATTGACCAGTTCGATGCCCAGCGTATGCGGGTTATGCCCGCGCACATGATGCGCAACGCGCTCCAGGGCGACGTACTGCTGGATGCTGCCGTTGCGATCGAGGTAGTAATGCCCGCTGTTGCCGGTGCCGCTGTCGTAGAGCACGCGCTCGCCGTATTCGCGTGCCAACGTCATGTCCGGCAATTCGGTGCAGTGGATGACCACCATGTCGATCTGGGTGAGCGCGCGTTTTGTCAACCGCGATTCGTAGGACAACGGCGCGTAGGTGATCGGCGGCGACGGCAGGACGGCATCGGACATGGAGCGGATGCTAGCATTCGACGATGGCTTTGAATCCCGACAGCCCTCTGGGCAAATTGATGGCGACGCTGCCGCAGACCGGTCAGGTGACCTGGATCGGCGTGCGTCCGGCGCGCGACGTGGCGATGCTGGAGGTGGACGCGGCGCAGGTCATCACCGGCATCGGCTTGGTGGGAGACCGCTACAAGGGTGGCAGCGGCAAGCGTGGCGCGACCCTGATCCAGGCCGAGCATCTGCCGGTGATCGCGGCGCTGGCAGGACACGCGACCATCGCACCGGCGACGCTGCGGCGCAATCTGGTGGTGTCTGGTATTCCGTTGATCGCGCTGAAAGGGCGGCGTTTTCGCATCGGTGAGGTCGAGCTGGAAGGCACCGACCCGTGCGACCCGTGTTCGCGCATGGAAGATGCCCTGGGCGCGGGCGGCTATAACGCCATGCGCGGTCACGGCGGGCTGTGCGCACGCATCCTGCGCGGCGGCGTGTTGCGCATCGGCGATACGGTGCAGGCGCTATGAGTCGCGGGCACTGCATCCTCTCGCATGGCTTCGAAAGCGGCCCGGACGCGTTGAAAGTGACTGCGCTGGCGAATGTGGCCGAGCAGTTCGGCTGGACCCACGAACGCCCCGATTACACCGACCTGGATGCACGCCGCGAGGTGAGCACGCTGGGCGACGTGCAAGGCCGGCTGCAGCGCCTGCTGGAGATCGCGCGTGCGGCGGCCGACAAGGGGCCGTTGGTGTTGGCCGGCTCCAGCCTGGGTTCGTATATCGCCGGGCTGGTGTCGTTGCAGGTGCCTACGCGCGGTCTGTTTCTGATGGTGCCGCCGACCCGAATGGGCCCGATGCCGGCGCTGGACGCCGCACCGGTGCCGATCTCGATCGTGCATGCCTGGCGCGACGAGCTGATTCCGGCCGCCGACGTGATCGCCTGGGCCCAGGCACGGCACGCGCGTTTGCTGTTGGTCGACGACGACCATCGCCTGGGCTCGCATGTCGACGCGTCGGCACGCGCGTTTGCAGAACTATTGCAGAGCCTGTGATGCGGACACTTCCGAGCTTCGGCTGCGCGCGGTGCCACCCATGAACGTGTTGATCCGCGAAGCCACCGAAGGCGATGCCGCCGCCATCGAACTGCTGACGATGGTGGCCTTCATGCGCGCCGAGCACAGCCGGCATGACGAGCAGCAGGTGATTGCCGGCTTGCGTCAGGACGGCGCGCTGGCGTTGTCGCTGGTGGCCGACCACGACGGCTATGTGGTGGGGCATCTGGCCGTATCGCCCGTGGCGCTGTCGGACGATTCGCCCGGCTGGTTCGCGCTTGGTCCGCTGGCCGTGGGCCCAGGCCACCAACGACAAGGGCTGGGCACGCGGCTGGTGCAGGCAGCGCTTGCCACCTTGCGCGAGCGCGGCGCCGCAGGCTGCCTGGCGCTGGGCGAGCCGGCATTCTTCCGGCGGCTGGGCTTTGCGGTCGAACCCGGCCTGGTGTTGCCCGACGTGCCCGCATCGGAACTGCAGGCCCTGGCCTTCGGCGACCGGCTGCTGCCGCTGGCCGATGTGTCTTACCACCCGGCGTTCGGGCTGGGTTGAGCGTGGGCTGCCTGCGCCCGATGTGGTGCGCAAATGTCGCCGCTGGAGCGGCAGGGTAGACTGGCCGCAGGTCACCTTTTGAGGGTTGGTCCAATGCGTCATTGATGCCGCCGTCGTGATGACGGCCTGATCCGCTGCTGATCCGCTTGGATCGGCGCGTGCGCTGGCATGCAATGGAGACCCGTATGACCTGTCCGTCGCTGACGCTGGAAAGCGTTGCGTATGTGCTGCCCGATGGCAGCCCGTTATTTTCCGATCTGACCATCCACATCGACCAGCGCCCCACCGGGCTGGTCGGGCGCAATGGCGTGGGCAAGAGCGTACTTGCGCGCCTGCTGGCCGGTGAGCTGCTGCCCAGTGCCGGACGTTGTGTCCGCAGTGGCGGCGTGCATTACCTGCCACAGCGGGTGAGCGTTGCGCCGGGGCAGCGCATTGCCGAATTGGCCGGTGTTGCGCCGCTGCTGGATGCCTTGGACCGCATCGCCGCCGGCAGCGTTGCGCCCGCCGATTTTGAATGCGTCGGCGAGCGCTGGACCGCGCATGCGCAATTTGCCGCCGAACTCGAACGACAAGGCCTGGGTGGGCGCGATCCGCGTGCACCGGCCGCGCAACTGAGCGGCGGCGAAGCGATGCGTGTGGCGCTCGCCGGTGCGTTTCTGACCCGACCGGACCTGCTGATCCTGGACGAGCCCAGCAATCACCTGGATGGTCCGCAACGCCAGCGGCTGATGGATCAGTTGCTGGCGTGGAGCGGCGGCTTGCTGGTGATCAGCCACGACCGCAGCGTGCTTGACGCGATGTAGCGCACGCTGGAGTTGTCCGCGCAGGGGCTGCGCAGCTACGGCGGCAACTATGCGTTCTATGCGCAGCAGCGCGCCATCGAACAGCAGGCAGCCAGCGATTTGCTGGCCCAGCGCAAACAGGCGCGCGCCCGCGGCGAGCGGGCGCTGCGCGAGCAGCAACAGCGTCAGCAGCAACGCCAGGCACGCGGCGCGCGTGCGGCGGGGCAGGCCAATCAGGCCGCGATCCTGCTGGGCGTGCAGAAGCAACGCAGCGAAGTCAGCGCAGGACGGTTGCAACAGCACTCTCAGGCGAACAGGTGCGGCTGAGCGAAGCAGTGGTGCAGGCTGCAGCGCGGGTGGAGGCCGATCAGGCCATTGCTGTCTTGGCGCCGACATCGCCTGCAGGCACATCGCGGCGTCTGGCCACGCTGCGACAGGTGGAACTGGCAGGCGGGCGGCTGGGCGGGCGACGGGTGGAGCTGCTACTGCAGGGGCAGCCGCGGATCGGCCTGGTCGGCCCCAATGGCAGCGGCAAGTCCGCGTTGCTGCAGTTGCTGGCAGGGCGCTTGCAGCCAAGTGCCGGGCAGTGCGAGGTGTACGTGCCGGTGGCCTATCTGGATCAGGGCCTGGGGCTGCTGGACCCGATGCGCTCGGCCGCTGCGCAGCTGCAGGATGCAGCCCCGGGTGCGCCGGCCCATGCACAGCGGCTGCGGCTGGCGCTGCTGGGGCTGGACCAGAGGCATGCCGACCTGCCCACCGGCCAGCTCAGCGGTGGCCAGCGACTGAAAGCGGCGCTGGCCTGCGCGCTTTACCGGGCGCAGCCGGCACAACTGCTGTTGCTGGACGAGCCGACCAACCACCTGGATCTGGCCTCCGTGGAGGCGATCGAATCGCTGCTGCGCAGCTACCAGGGAGCGCTGATCGTCGCGTCCCACGATGCGGCCTTCCTGCAACGGTTGGGCCTGCAGCAGCGCCTGTAGACCGCGCAGGCGCAGTGGCGGCTGGCGCCGTGGTGAACCGTGCGGTGCGCGCTCCGGCGGTCGGGCTGGTAATGCCGGCCGCGATGGCCGACCATTTGCGGCCTCTCCACGGCGGCCACGGGATTGCCCTCCAGGGCGCCGGCCCGCTGTCCTGTTCCCACGCTCGCCACCACGGCCCGCGTCTTTATCGATACCTGCCTACGTGAAATTCTTCGCATCCTGCGCCAAGGGCCTGGAATACCTGCTTGCCGACGAGCTGCTGACGCTCGGTGCGAGCAAGGCCACCGCCACCATTTCCGGTGTCAACGTCGAAGGCGAGCTGCGCGATGCGCAGCGCGCCGTGCTGTGGTCTCGCCTGGCCAGCCGCGTGCTGTGGCCGCTGACCGAATTCGATTGCCCGGACGAAGACGCGCTGTATGCCGGCGTTGCCGAAGTGCCTTGGGATGAGCATCTGTCGGTAGGACATACGTTGTCGGTGGACGCGCATGTGTCCGGGACCGCGATCACGCACGCGCGCTACGCGGCGCAGCGCATCAAGGACGCCGTGGTCGACACCATGCGCCGGCAGGGGCTGGAACGTCCGTCTGTGGACGTGGACAGCCCGGACCTGCGCTTGAACCTGTCGCTGCGCAAGGGCCGCGCCACCATTTCGGTGGACCTGGGCGGCGGCCCGCTGCATCGCCGCGGCTGGCGCATGGCGCAGAACGAGGCGCCGTTGAAGGAAAACCTGGCCGCGGCGGTGCTGATGCGTGCCGGTTGGCCGCGCGCCTATGCCGATGGCGGCGGGCTGCTGGACCCGATGTGCGGCAGCGGCACGCTGCTGATCGAAGGCGCGCTGATGGCCGCCGATGTCGCGCCCGGCCTGCAGCGCTACGGCAGCGATGTGCCGAGCCGTTGGCGCGGTTTCGACCGCGATGGCTGGCAGCAGCTGGTCAGTGACGCGCGCGAACGCGACAGCGTCGGCCGCGCTGGGCTCAAGCAGGTGATCCACGGCAGCGATATGGACCCGCACGCAATCCGCGCGGCCAAGGAAAATGCGCAAGTGGCGGGCGTGGCCGAAGCGATCTGGTTCGGCGTGCGCGAGGTCGGCGAGTTGCAGACGCCGCCGCAGGCCACCGGCGTGGTGGTGTGCAATCCGCCCTACGACGAGCGCCTGGTGGCCGACGCGGCGCTGTATCGCCGCCTGGGCGATACCTTGCAACGCGTGGTGCCGCAGTGGCGGGCCAGCCTGTTGTGCGGCAACGCCGAGCTGGCTTACGCCACCGGCCTGCGCGCGGGCAAGAAATACCAGCTGTTCAATGGCGCGATCGAATGCGCGTTGATCGTCTGCGACCCGATCGCAGTGCCGCGGCGCACCCCGTTGGCAGCGCCCACCGCGCTCAGCGAAGGCGCGCAGATGGTGGCGAACCGCCTGCGCAAGAATCTGCAGAAATTCAAGAAGTGGCGCGCGCGCGAAGGCATCGAATGCTTCCGCGCCTACGACGCCGACTTGCCGGAATATTCCGCCGCCATCGACGTGTACCAGCAAGCCGATGGCGACCGGCGCATCTTCCTGCATGTGCAGGAATACGCCGCGCCGGCGACGATTCCCGAAGCCGACGTACGTCGCCGTCTCAACGAATTGCTGGCCGCCGCACGCGAGGTCTTCGAAGTGCCGGCCGAGCGCGTTGCGCTGAAGTCGCGCGAACGCGGCAAGGGCGGCAGCAAGTACGGCCGTTTCGAACAGCGCAACGAGATCATCCATGTGCGCGAACACGGCGCGTTGCTGCGCGTGAATCTGTTCGATTACCTGGACACCGGGCTGTTCCTGGACCATCGCCCGCTACGCGGCACCATGGCGCAGCAGTCCAAGGGGCGCCGTTTCCTCAATCTGTTTTGCTACACCGGCGTGGCCAGCGTGGAAGCGGCCGTGGCCGGTGCGGCGTCCACCACCAGCGTGGATCTGTCGGCAACGTACCTGCAGTGGTGCGCCGATAATCTTGCGTTGAACGGGCTGGCCGGCAGCAAGCACACGTTGGTGCACGCCGATGCATTGGCGTGGCTGGAAGCCGAACGCGCGCATTTCGACGTGATTTTCTGCGACCCGCCGACCTTCTCCAACTCTGCGCGCGCAGAAGATTTCGATATCCAGCGCGAGCACGTGCGTCTGTTGCGCGCGGCAGTGGCACGGTTGGCGACCGGTGGCGTGCTGTATTTCTCCAACAACTTCCGTCGCTTCAAGCTGGACGAGGCGCTGGTGGCGGAGTTCGCGCAGTGCGAGGAGATCAGCCCGCGCACCATCGACCCGGATTTCGAGCGGCATGCGCGCATCCACCGAGCCTGGCGGTTGACTGCCTGAGTGCAGGCCGGTTGCGTCCGATGGCGTTGTCTTGGCTCGCGCAGAGGCTAGCAAACGCGGTTGCCAGGACGGCAGGCGCGAAGGCGCAGTAGCGCTTGATCGCGAAGACGCGACCGTTGCCGTGCATGCGACGAGGGTGGGGCATGGCCACAACAAACCCGCAACAAGCCCGGCACAGGGCTGCGGTATGCTGATTCGCATGCTTTGGAGTCGACGATGACCGCACCACCTCGCATCGCTTTTCTTGCCAGCCCCACTGAACCCGCGGTGGCCGCGCGCGCGCTCCTGGTGCAGCGCTATGGCGACCATGCGCTGGACAACGCCGACATCGTCTGCGCGCTGGGCGGCGATGGGTTCATGCTGCAGACCCTGCACCGGCATGGCGCCTCCGACAAGCCGGTGTTCGGCATGAAGCTGGGTTCGGTCGGCTTCCTGATGAACCACTACCGCGACGACGAGGACGATCTGCTGGCGCGCCTGCAACGTGCCGAGCCGGCGTATCTGCGGCCGCTGGAAATGCAGGTGCAGACCGAATCCGGTGCCAGTGCCGGCTCGTTGGCCTACAACGAAGTCTCGCTGCTGCGGCAGACCCGGCAGGCCGCGCATCTGAGCGTGGATCTCAACGGCCAGACCCGCATCGCCGAGCTGATCGGCGATGGGGTGATGGTGGCCACGCCGGCCGGCAGCACGGCGTACAACTATTCGGCGCACGGGCCGATCCTGCCGCTAGGCTCGCATACGCTGGCGCTGACGCCGATTGCGCCGTATCGCCCGCGGCGCTGGCGCGGGGCCATTCTCAAGGCCGATACCGAAGTGCGCTTCCGCGTGCTGGATCCCTACAAGCGCCCGGTGAGCGTCACTGCCGACTCGCACGAAATCCGCGATGTGGTCGAAGTGACTATCCGCGAATCCACGCAACGCCAGGTCACGTTGTTGTTCGATCCCGAACATAACCTGGAAGAACGCATCTTCAGCGAGCAGTTTGCGGTGTGAGGGCGGGGATTGGGCGTTGGAGATTCGGGATTGGCAACGGTAGAAGCGCGCGACGCCGTCCGCTTGCGATCGCATTGGCACGTTACGATGCGGCGCACGTCATACAACGCCTGATCTCATCGTCCCGATCGCTGCTCCAAACCACTCCCCACTCCCCAATCCCGGCCTCTCCAATGCCCGACAACTCCCCAAGATTATTGACCGTCGCGGTGACCTCGCGCGCCCTGTTCGATCTTGAAGAAGGCCATGCGTTGTTCGAGGCCGATGGGGTGGAGGCGTATTCGGCGTTCCAGCGCGAGCATGAGGACGACGTCCTGCAGCCCGGCGTGGCGTTTCCGGTGGTGCGCAAGCTGCTGGCGCTCAATCACGATGTGCCTGAAGACGCGCCGCGTGTGGAAGTGATCCTGCTGTCGCGCAATTCCGCCGATACCGGTCTGCGCATCTTCAACTCGATCCAGCATTACAACCTGGGCATCGTGCGTGCCACGTTCACCTCGGGCGAGCCGACCTGGCCGTATGTGAAACCATTCGGTACCGATCTGTTTCTGTCGGCCAATCCGGAATCCGTGCGCCGCGCACTGAGCCATGGCATTGCCGCAGCGACCATCATGCCGCGCGCGCCCGGTGAACGCGCGGAGGCCGCCGCGGCCATCGTGGACAACGACGAAACCCGTTTGTCCACACAGTTGCGTATCGCCTTCGACGGCGACGCGGTGATCTTCGGCGACGAGAGCGAACGCATCTCGCGCGAGCAGGGCGTGGAAGCCTTCGGGCGTCACGAGCGCGAACGCGCGCGCGAGCCGTTGTCGGTGGGGCCGTTCCGCAATTTTCTGTCCGCGCTGCACACCTTGCAGGCGGCATTTCCGCCCGGCGAGGCCTCGCCGATCCGTACCGCGCTGGTCACTGCGCGCTCGGCACCGGCGCACGAGCGGGTGATCCGCACCTTGCGCGAGTGGGGTGTGCGTCTGGACGAGGCGCTGTTTCTTGGCGGGCGCCATAAGGGGCCGTTTCTGGAAGCGTTTGGCGCGGATATCTTCTTCGACGATTCGCAGCACAACATCGACAGTGCGCGCCAACATCAGCACGTTGCCGCCGGCCATGTGCCGCACGGCGTGGCCAACGATCCGCCACCGACGTGAGCGACACGCCGCGCACGCCGGGACACGCCATGCTGCGTCTGAACTGGCGGACGCGGGAACTGTGGTTCGTTGCGGATACCGTGCAGACACGGATGTCGCGCTGGGCGCCGCATCGGTTGGTGTTGCCATACACGCGCACCATGTTGGCCGCGCTGTGGTTGCAGCCGTGCCCGCAGCGTATCGGCATCATTGGTTTTGGCGGCGGTGCGCAGACCAGGTTTTGCCACCGTTATCTGCGTAACACCCGCATCGAAGCGGTGGACGCCGATGCGCAGGTGCTGGCGTTGCGCGATGCATTCGGTGTGCCGCCGGACGATGCGCGGCTGGAGGTCACCCACGGCGACGGCGCGGACTGGGTCACCTCACGCGCAGGACGCTACGACCTTCTGCTCCTGGATGCCTACGACGCCGATGGCATTCCAGCGGCGCTGCGGACGCCCGCGTTCTACGCCGATTGTCGCGCTGCGCTGACCCCGGACGGGGTGCTGGCATTCAATCTCTTTCAGGTGCCGCTGGCCGAGCCGTTGGCGCACCTGCGTGGGCTGTTCGACGGCCTGGTCCTGGTCTTGCCGGAGGAGGATCCGCGCAATCAGGTGGCGTTCGCCTGGAGCGGTAGACGCACACCGGGGTCGCCGGACGATGCACTGGCTGGGCTGGCATGGTCGGCACGCCGGCAGTTGCGACCGGCGATGCTGCGGCTGCAAGCGGCGTGGATGGAACGCGCCTGGCGGTTTTCCTGAGCCGGTGTCGTGTGCGTCGTTGAGTCGCGTGGGCCTCGAACAGGCGCAGCGCTCCCAAGCCGCTGATGGATGCGCAATCATTCGAGCACGGTGGATTGGGAATGCAGGCTGCATCGCTCTGGATGTCATTGCGATGTGTCGCGGTACATGCCGGCTGGAAGTGCGCCGAAGCGCGTCTTGTCAGCCGCGCCGGAACCTAGTAATTCCCGATCGACGGCGCTGCGATTCGTCACACACGCGTCGCGGCAAGTCGCTAGCGTGCCCGCACAGCCTGCGTGTCTGCCAACGGCAGGCGGATATCGGTCAGCCGCCAGCGCAAGCCTTGTCGGCTCAGCACGAACACCACCGGCGCGCCGGTGGCGGTATGCGTGGTGGCGGTAAAGCGGCGGGTGGATTCGAAGCGCTGTTCGGCGCCTTGCAGCGGCCGCGCGGGCGCCGGCGCGGCGTAGGTATCGGCGCTGACGGTGTCGCCGGTGACGCGGTTCCAGACGCTGTGGCCTTGCAGCAGCGCGCCGATGCCGAGCGGCGTCACCAAGCTGTCCACGCCGACGCCGCCAAGGCCACTGGCAAGCTGTAAGGCGAAGCCACCGAGCAGACTCGATTGCAGGCTGCTGCCCGCCTGGCGGACCAGATAATCGTCCAGCTGTGCCTTGAGGTTGACGCGCAGGCTGGGGAAATCCACGTGCCTCTCCAGCTGCCCGGAATCGCGATCGGCCACCGCCTGGCTGATGCCGCGGATGGCCAGGTACGGCCCGGCAACGACATACCCGGCCAACAGCACGATTGCCAGCACCGGCAGCAGCAACCAACGCTTTTTCATCGTGCGCACTCCATGGCTGTTGGCGGCGGAAGATGCGGCGCGACACCGGCGTGCGTGACCGGCGCAGTGCTGCACGCGACGCGCAACAGCTGCGTCATCAGAATTCCAGATCCAGCGCCGCGCACAGGTAATCCACGAATGGGGCGAGAATCACCAGGTCCGCCTCGATGGTCTGACGCAGCCGCGGCCCGGTCATGATGCTGTCGTCCAGATGACGCAGATACGCCCAGTTGCGATGCTTGAGATCGTCGATGAACTCGAAATCGTTCGGGAATCCACGCGGCGCACGCACCAGTTTTTCGCTGTCGTCCAGGGTGAATTTGCGCAGCAGTTTCGGGTTGTGCGCGGCGGCTTTCCAGCTGCCGGGGTTGTCGAAAATGAACTGGCGGAGCTTGCGTTGCGTGTCCGGCTCCGGATGCCACAAACCCGCACCGACAAAACTTTCGCCTGGCTGCAGGTGGATATAAAACGATGGCGCCGGCATCTGGCGGCGGCGCTCATGAAACAGGCGCGCCCCCTGCCAGTTCTTGTACGGCGATTTGTCGTTGGAAAACCGCGCATCGCGATAGATGCGGAACAGCGAGCCGCCCTGGGTCTTGGGATCGGCGCGATAGTGTTCGCTGACCTGCGCCAGCGCCGGCTGTAGATCGGTAATCAGCTGCAGAAACGGCTGGCGCACATGCGCCTCGTACTGATGCCGATGGTCGTTGAACCAGGTCTTGTCGTTGTGGCGGGCCAGGGCGCGCAGGAACTTGAAACTTGCATCGGTAAAATAGGTGGTCATAGCGTGCGTTGGAGGTCCAAACCCCAGGCGGCGAGCTGGTCGAGTAGGGCTTGTTTGGTAGCATCGTCCGGGTGAGCAAGCCGTAAATCCGCGATCTGCGCGTGGTAGTGCTCCAGGGTGACTTCGCCCAGGCCGCGATCTTCGAGCAGGCGCTGGCGGCGATATACGTTCCAGCGCTCCTGTTCCTCGAACGACAGTGTTTGCGGCCAGTTGCGTGCGCGGTAGCGAAACAGCAGCTCGATCAGGCGCGGATCCCGGAAGCGTGCTTCCAGCGCGCCCAGTTCGGACGGCGCGCTGGCGCGTACCTGGGCGAGCAGACGCTTGTCGCCTTCCGCCAGGAATCCATCGTAGAGCGAGGCATCGGCATCGTTGGTCGCTGCCGCCGCATCACGCTCGCCGGCGTAGACCTGGCGCACCTTTTCGGCGAGCTCAGGACCCAATTCGCGCAACCGTGCCGCCTTGGCCAGTACCGCGTCGTGGTCCACGCCCAGGCGCTGAAAATCCGCAGCACGCAGATGCTGCCAGGCCACCAGCGCGGGCGACTTGTTCAGATGAACCTCTTTCAGTGGAATGCGCTGCTCGCCTTCTGGGAGATCGGCGGCGCGGATATACAGCCGGTCGGCGATCTCGTCCGGGCTCAGCCGCAACAGCACTTCCGGATCGCCTTCCAGATCGAACACGATCACGCGGCTATCGATGCGCGGATGGCGCGTCAGCGGCAGCACCGCCGCGGCGCACAAGCGCGAGGCGGGATAACGCTGCGAGATATGCAGCACCGGCTGCATCGCGATGACATCCAGCAACGTGGCGGCAAAGCGCTTGTCGCGCAGGCGCAGCGCGTAATCCCATAGTTTGGGCTGATGCTGCCGAAATTTGCGTGCCATGCCGATGGTGGCGTACACGTCCGACAGCGCTTCGTGCGCATCGCCTTCGCGCACATCGTTGGCATTGGCCAGATGTTCCAGCTTGAACGAGGTGGCACCGTCTTCGCGCTGCGGCCAGACGATGCCGTCCGGGCGCAGTGCATGCACCAGCCGCAACACATCCAGCAGGTCCCAGCGCGAATTGCCGCCGCGCCACTCGCGCTCGTAGGGGTCGTAGAAATTGCGGAACAGGCCGCAACGGATGAATTCGTCGTCGAAGCGGATCGAGTTGTAGCCCAGCGTGCAGGTCTGCGGGCGGCTCATCTGCTCGGCGATGCGCGCGAACGCCTCGGCCTCGGTGAGGCCTTCGCGCAGCGCGTGCTGCGGCGTGATGCCGGTGACCATGGTGGCGTAGGGCGAGGGCAGCAGGTCATCGGCCGGTTGCACGAAGAAGCTGATCGGCTCTTCGATCACGCGCAGCTGCGCGTCGGTCCGCACCGCGGCGAACTGCGCGATACGGGTGCGGCGCGGGTCCTGGCCGAAGGTTTCCAGGTCGTAGAAAAGAAAGCTTTCAGGCATGCGGGTACTGGATCCAGGTCCGTAGCGCACGGCGTATGCGCTGCCGGTGCCCGCTAGTATCTCTCATCGCAGCACCGGCTCGCTGAGGCGTGGTTATGTGCTGGGTCAGGCGCCTACTGTGCAGGCTGCGTGCGGGATGTGCTGGCGAGCGCAGCGCGAGCGTTTGCGCGCAGTGCGCAGACGCTGGAATGACCTTGGAGCGGCGACTCCACCGTGGTGAGCCGCCGTCGGGTGGATGTGGACGGCGCGCTCTGGACCGGAGGGTCCGAATGGTCCTGAGCACACTCAGCACCGGCGGTGCCTGACTGGCGGTGAGTGCAGATCGTTTGTCAGCCGTTCTTAGTGCGCGCCTTCCAGTGGCCCCAGACGTGCGTGTACCACCGCTTCCAACGCGGCCCAATCGATACGCGACAGGTCGGTATGCCCGCGTGTGGCCTCGACCAGAATCTCGCGCTGGATATCGCTGCGCGCCAGCGCAATCGAATAGCGCGTGCGCAGGAAGGTCACCATTGTGTAGTGCGGCACGAAGCGGGTGGGCCAGCGCGCCTGCAGTTGCTGTTCGAGTTCGCGCTGCAGCAGGAAGTCGGCGTCGCCCACGCGGTCGCGCATTTCCAGGTAGTTCTCCAGCGCCATCTGCTGGATCGCCGCTGCATCGTCGCGGCGTGCGGCCTCGAACGCGGCGAACGCGCTGGCCAGGTCGCCGTGGGCATCCAGTTGCTCTGCCAGCGCCACGCAATCTTCGAACGCGCAATTCATGCCCTGGCCGTGGAAGGGCACCATTGCGTGTGCGGCGTCGCCGATCAATAACGCGCGGCCATCCAGATGCCAGCGGTCCAGGGTCAGGGTGCCGAGCAGCCCAGGCGGATGCTCTTCCCAATGTTCCTTGAGTTGCGGAATCAGCGGCAACGCATCCGGGAAATCGCGGGCGAACAAGGCGAATGCTTCATCGCCGGTACGCGTGGTGGCGAAGCTCGGCTCGCCGGCGTTAGGCAAAAATAGGGTGACGGTGAACGTGCCGCCATCGTTGGGCAGCGCGATGCACATGTAGCGCCCGCGCGGCCAGATATGGAGGGCGTTGCCTTCGATGCGGAACCCGCCGCCGGGCAATGGCGGAATTTCCAGTTCCTTGTATGAGTGATCCAGGAATTCGGTGCGTTCGCCCAGCGGCGATTTGCGCTGCATCGCCGCGCGCAGCGCCGAGCCGGCACCATCGCTGCCGATCAGACTCTGGAAGTGAATTTCGTGCGGCTGGTCGTCACGGTCGTCGATGAAGCGCGCATAGCCGGCGTCGAAGTCCACCGTATGCAGGCGGCGGTAGAACTGCACCTGTGCGCCGGCCTGTTCGGCCAGATCGAGCAGCGCGACATTCAAGGCGGCGCGGTGGATCGACCAGATCACCTCGCTGTCGTCGCGCCCGTAGCGTTGCAGCTGGGGTTCGCCAACCAGCGGGTGCACCATGCGCCCGCGCATCATCACCGCCTTGGTCATCACCGCGTCTTCGGCGCCGGCCTGGCGCAGCGCATGCCGGCCGCGTTCGGCCAGCGCCAGATTGATCGAACGGCCGGACTCGTAGCCCTTGATGCGTGGGTCCCCACGCCGTTCGTACACGGTGATCTGCCAACCGCGACGCGACAGCAGGATGGCCAGCAGGCAACCGGCCAGACCGGCGCCGATCAAGGTCAGGGAACGCGGAGAAACTGGGCTCAATGCAATGTCCGGCAGCAGCCGGACACAGCGCCGGCGAAAGGGGGAAGACAGCGACTGGCAACGACGGCCGCCCTCGCATCAGCGCTGAGAGGGCTCGGAGTGTACGTGGACACGTGGCGATTCCGCGCATCTAAGGCGTGGTCTGGTGGCAATGCAGTCAGCCTGCCGCTTTTCAGGTGGCCGCCCAGGCTTCCACCTGTTCCACAAAGGTGTGCAGATCGCTGAAGCGGTTGTATAGCGGCACCGGGGCAATGCGGATGACGTCCGGTTCGCGCCAGTCGCCGAGCACGCCGGCTGCGTGCAGATGCTCGAACAGCGAGCGCCCCTGCGCGCGTCCGCCAGCCACCCGCAACGACAGCTGGCAACCGCGTCGTGCCGGTTCGGCCGGGGTGACGATCTGCAGCAGCTGCGGCACGCGCGTGTGGATCAGCTGCTCCAGATGCCCGGTGAGGTGTTCGGACTTGGTGCGTAACGCGGCCATCCCTGCTTCATCGAACAACGCCAGCGATGCGCGTAGCGGTGCCAGCGCAAGCACCGGTGGGTTGCTCAGCTGCCAGCCTTCGGCGCCAGGCGAAGCCACGAACTGCGGGTCCATGCGGAAGCGGGTCTGCTGCTCATGTCCCCACCAGCCGGCCATGCGCGGCAGATCGCTGTTGGCATGCCGCGCGTGCACGAAGCAACCGCCCACCGCGCCGGGGCCGGCGTTGAGATATTTGTAGTGGCACCACACCGCGAAATCCACGCCGTCGTCGTGCAGGGTCAGCGGGAGATTGCCCACCGCATGCGCCAGGTCGAAGCCCACCATAGCGCCCTGCGCGTGCGCCAGCCGCACGATCTCGGCCAGGTCGAAGGCCTGGCCGGTGCGGTACTGGATGCCCGGCCACAGCACCAACGCCAGGCGCGGGCCGTGCTGCGCGATGGCATCGGCAATGGCCGCCATCGACATCGTGCCATTGGGCTCATCGGCCTCAACTTCGATCAACTGCGTGGCCGGATCCAGCCCGTGCAGGCGTAACTGCGATTCCACCGCATGACGGTCGGACGGAAATGCGCCGGCTTCGATGAGGATCGCGCCGCGCTCTGCGGTTGGGCGGTAGAAGCTCGCCATCATCAGATGCAGATTGACGCTGAGGGTGTTCATCGCCACCACTTCGCCTGGCTGCGCACCGACCACGCGTGCCAGCCCGGCGCGCACCAGCTGGTGGTAGGTCAGCCATTGGGTCGGGCCGGTGAAGTGACCTTCCACTGCCAGCGCGCCCCATTGATCCAGCACCTCGTCCACCATCGCGCGCGCCGCACGTGGCTGCAGGCCGAGCGAATGGCCGACGAAATAGGTCTGGTCGTCATCGCCATGCCGAGGGAACACGAAGGCATCGCGCAGGTTGCGGAGCGGGTCGGCCGCATCCAGTGCAGCAGCATGGGCGCGGGATAGCAGGTCGGTCATCGTCGGACTCGCAACATGGATCAGGGCGGCAGTTTACCTGCCGGCACCGTGCGCGCCGTGATGCACGGCTGGCGTGTCGGCCGAGGCCGGTCGGGCAGGGCGCAACACGTGCGTGAGCGTGCCGATGCTGTCGGTGATGCGGTCGATGGTGTCGGCCAGCGCGGCAGTCGTTGGCGAACTGTCGGGCAGGGCGGCCAGCGCATCGGACAGCTGCCGCTCGGCATTGCGCAAGGTGGCCGCGGCAGGGACGCCGCCGCTGCGCAGGGAGTCGATCACCGCGGACAGCGCGTCGTCGGCCTGCTGCGCGAAGGCGGGCAACGCCGTGAGTGTGGGGAGCGGGTGACCATCGCGCAGCACCGCTTCCAGCGCCAAGGTGGCGCGGATCAGGCGGTTGCCATTGGCCAGCAGCGACTCGGCCAGTTTGAGCTCCTGCAGGTTGCGCCGGCTGCGCGGTTCGCCACGCAAACGCTCGATCGACGCCTGCGCATTGGTACGTGCAACGCGTGCGGCTGCACGGGTGTCGCTCAGGCTATCCATCTGGCCGAGCAACAGATGGCACAGATGGTCGCGGTAGGCGCTGAGCAATTGCGCCAGCGAGGCGCGAATCTGGCGACGTTCGCGGGTGGGCCATAGCGCGTAGGCGATCAGCGCCAGTGCGCTGCCGGCCACGGTGGCCTGCAGGCGTGCGCCGACCGCTTCACCAGGCGACACGCCTTCGAACGACAACAACAGCACCAGCATGCCGGTCAGAAAGGCCACGCCGATGCCGTAGTTCACCTGCGTCAGCAAACGAAACCCGAGGCAAAACAGCGCAAGCAAGACCATGCGGATGCTGGCGCCGTCCATGGCCAGATGCGCAAGCAAGGTGGCCAGCAACAGTCCGACGAAGGTGCCGGCCACGCGTAACGCGCCAAAGCTGAAGGTGCCGCCGAAATCCGGCTTGAGCACGATGGCGGTGGTCATCGGAATCCAGAAACCGTGCGGAATCTGTTGCCAGCGCTGGAAGGCGATGGCCAATGCCAGGCACACGCCGCAACGCAAGGCATGCCGGAAGGCCACCGACGACAGGTCCAGATTCGCCCGCAAGGTGGCCCAGGTCGCGGCAGGGCGCAGCGCTGCCGGCAGGCGCGTTTCGGCCAGTTGCGCCTGGATTTCGCCGCGGCTGCTGGCCCAGTGCGCATTACGCACCAGCGCACGCAGCTGGCCGCCCAGGCCTTGCGCGCGGGCCACTGCGGCGCGCACCAGCCGACGCTCGCGGGTGTCGGCGTTGTCGTGCTGAAACTGTGCCAATGCCCCGACCAGATCGTCGAAGCCGGTCATCGAGGCGTTGGCTGCCACCGGGTCTTCGCCCACGGTCATCGCGTGCGCAAGCTGTTCCAGCACGATGGCGCTGCGTTCGAGCACGCGTTCGATCGCCGGATGCGCCTGCGAGTCGGTCAGGCGCGTATCGGCATCGGCCAGCGACAGCAGCTCCAGCCGCACGCGGTCGCACAACTCGGCGATGATGCGAAAGCTCTGTACCGCAATCGCGCGCGAGCGATGTTCGCCATGCAGCATCACCATCGCATCCAGCACTTCCTGCGTTCCCGGCGGTGCCGCGCTGGCTTCCGGGCGTTGCCGCGCGATGCGGGCCAGCTGGCGCATCAATTCCGCCAATGCGAAGCGCTCGGGGCGATAGCGCTGCAGCGGCCAGGCCGCCAGCGCCAGCACCACCTGCAGCAGTCCGCCGGCGAAGATCAACGCCGCCACGCCGGGCGCCTGGTCGACCGGCAGCCGCATATCGGCGCTGACCACCAGCAGGATCATGCTGGTCAGGCCGACCCGCGCTGCCACCGGCCCGAGCGCCACCAGCAAGCCGCCGCCCAGGCCGAGCAGCAGCCCGGCCAGCATCAGTGCCGGCGTGCTGTGGCCGACCCAGATGCCGAGCAATGCGGCCAGGCCGGCCGCCAGCGCTGCCATCAGCATGCGTTGCAGGCGCGCGCGATACGGCCCCGGCTGGTCGGAAAACAGGGTGTTGAGCGCACCAGTGCACAGCGCCAGGCCCGCGGCGACATGTCCGGTCGCCACGCCGATCGCCAGCGGCAAGACCACTGCAGCGGTGTTGCGCAGCGCGACGCGCAAGGGCACATCGCGTGGTTTGAGGTCGATCAGTGCGCGCAGCATGGTGCGCGCTCGCTTGGGTTCGTCCGGCGTGTGCGCCCGATGCCCGGGCACCCGTGCGACTCAGGCCTCGACAGCAGCATAGCGCTCCGGTGCAGGATGCAGATGCCCGCATTGCGTGCAGGTACGCAGCGCCAGCGAGCGATAAAAGCGATCGAACACCGGCGGGAAGTCCGTTTCGATATTGGTTAGCGGAAACATCGCCTCATACAGTTTGTGATTGCACTGCGGGCAGTACCACTGCAGCCCATCCTGCTCGTGCGGGAGGCGCTCGCGTTCGATGACCAGGCCGATCGAACCGGCGGTGCGCTGTGGCGAATGCGGCACTTTCGGCGGCAGCAGGAAGATCTCGCCGGCGCGGATCGGGATGTCGCGCGCCACGCCGTCGTCCTGGACCTTCAGGACCATCTCGCCTTCGAGCTGGAAGAACCACTCCGGGCCTTCGTCGTAGTGATAGTCGGTGCGCGCGTTCGGCCCACCGACAATCATGATGATGAAGCCATCCTGCTGGATGCACTTGTTGCCCACCGGCGGCTTGAGCAGGTGGCGGTGTTCCTCGATCCAGGCATGCAGGTTGATCGGCGGGATCAGCATCGACGTCGCTCGGCAGAGAAGGTGTCCAGCATAGCCAACCGGCGGCGCCGATTGGCGCCGCGGCAGCCCGCGCGTGTGGCCGCGACTCAGCGTTCGGCGTGGTCGGCCTGAATCTGAGCCAGCGCTGCGTCGTAGCGTTCCTGCAGCAGTTCGGGGCGATTGATCGACATACCCAGGTCGTGGGCGCGGCCATCGCGCAGGCTGTAGACCCAGCCATGCACGCACAATTCCTGACCGCGCTCCCAGGCATCGTGCACGATGGTGGTGCGGCACACGTTGACGACCTGTTCGAGCACATTTAATTCGCACAGACGTGCGTGCTGTACCGGCAGATCGCCGGCGTCGTGCAGGCAGGCTTGGTGTTTGTCGGCCACGTCGGTGACATGCCGGATCCAGTTGTCGACCAGGCCCATGCGCTTCTGGGTCAGGCTGGCGAACACGCCGCCGCAGCCGTAATGGCCAACCACCAGCACATGTTTGACCTTGAGCACGTCCACCGCGAACTGGATCACCGACAGGCAATTCAAGTCGGTATGCACCACCACGTTGGCGATATTGCGATGCACGAAGACTTCGCCCGGCGCCATGTCGATGATCTGATTGGCCGGCACGCGTGAATCGGAGCAACCGATCCACAGATATTCCGGGGTCTGCTGGGTCGATAGCTTGGCAAAGAACTCGGGGTCTTCGCGGTGGATGCGCTCGGACCATGCACGGTTGTTTTCAAGTAAATGGTTGAGTTCGTTCATGCGCGCAGTTTTCCAGGGACGAGGGAGGTAAGGACACACACGCCATAAGCCGTGGTGCAAAAAAAGATCGGTGCGCCGGGCTCAGGCTGCGCCATCGCGTGCACGCAATGCATCGCTCACTGCGGCGATAGTGCCGGCCGGGTGGTTCTGACTCAGCTTGAAGGTCAATTCGATGCGGCTTGGAACGAAGCGGAAGCCGACCAGCTCACGCAATTGCCGGCGATGACTGTCGCGCTCCATGTCGAACTGCCAATCGCTGCCCACGCGCTGTTCGAAATGCGCGCTCATGCGCTCGATCAAGGCACCCAGCGCGGCTTCATCGCTCACCTGGTTGCAGCGGCCATGCAGGTGCGCGACAGCGTAGTTCCAGGTGGGCACGCGTGCGGCCGCTTCCTTGTCCGGATACCAGATCGGCGAGACGTAGGCGTGCGGCCCCTGCAGCACGATCACCGCATCGCCAGGGCTGCGCGCCTGTGGATTAGGGCGTGCCCAATGGCCTTCGATGACGATGTCCTGCCCAGTGCGTCGATACAGCACCGGCAGGTGCGAGATCGCCGGATGGCCATCCTCGCCCTGGCTGATCAGCGTGATAAACGCATCGCGTGCGAACAGCCAGTCCAGCAAGGCCAGATCGGTCTGCGCGAACGCGCGCGGGGCATCCATATCAGGCGCGCCCGCCCATGTTCACGACCATGCGTGCGCGCAACTCGGCATCGTCGTCGCCTTGCGGCGGCGAGACGTCATGCAGCGAAAAGCCGCGGACCAGCGCGTCCTCTTCGTCCAGTCCGTCCAGTGCCACGAATTCGGCGTCGAACAAGGCCGCTCGTGCGCTGTCTTCGCTGTCGTAGGGCAGCGTCTTGCCATCGCTGTCCAGCACTTCGGCGGTGCCGGCTTCGTTGACGCGCAGGCGGGCCCAGATCAGCGTGCGGCCGATCGTGGCCAGCCACCAGGAGTCGTGTGCGCCCTGCACAGTGTCTTCGTGCGTGTTCATTGCATTGCCTTGGAAAGCAGCCCGAGCAGGGCCGCCATGCCCAGGCCGAAAAAGAGGGTGAGCAGCGAGAGCCAGGCGGGCGTGGCCAACCCGGACAGCGCACTGTCGCGGTAGCTGCGGTAACGGCGCGCCAGCAACCAGCGCAACGCCACGGGGCTGATGAAGGCCGGGTCGCCGAAGCTGGCCAACGCCTCCGGATGGCGGTCGCGCATGTGTACCAGGGTCAGTGGCCAGAAGATCAGCAGTGCGGTCAAACCTGCGACGGCCACGCCGACGAAGCACAGGGCGAAGAACAGAGTCATGCGGCCGCCAGCATCAGGGAAAGTTTCGGGAGTGCCGCGCCGATGACCAGTGCTGCAATGGTCCAACGCATCGGAGCCACGGCATGCCTGGTTGCGGCACGCGCGGTGCTGGTCTGCCACCAGCGTTGCGGGTCTAGCTGGCGCGACGCCAGCCGCGCCAGCAACGCGCTACGTATCGCTGTCAGCCCGCCCATGATCGCCGCCAGCCCGAAGGCCAGCGATTGCAGCATGGAGACGGCCGCCGCCGGGCTCACCTCAGAATTCCGCGCTGCCCGGCGCGCGCGGGTAGGGGATGGCGTCGCGGATATTGCTCAGCCCGCACACATAGACCACCAGGCGCTCGAAGCCCAGACCGAAGCCGGCATGCGGCACCGAGCCGTAGCGACGGAAATCGCGGTACCAGCTGTAGTGATCCTTATCCAGCCCGAACTGCGCCATGCGCGCATCCAGCACGTCCAGGCGCTCTTCGCGCTGGCTGCCGCCGATGATCTCGCCGATGCCCGGCGCCAGCACGTCCATCGCCGCGACGGTCTTGCCGTCGTCGTTCAGGCGCATGTAGAACGCCTTGATGTGCTCGGGATAGTTGGTGACCACCACCGGGCGGCCGATGTGTTCCTCGGTGAGCCAGCGTTCGTGCTCGGTCTGCAGGTCCAGGCCCCATTCGACCGGGAAATCGAACGTCTTGCCGGAGTTCTGCAGCAGCTTCACCGCATCGGTGTAGTCGATCTGCTCGAACGGCGCATTGATGAAGGCTTCCAGCTTGCTGATCGCGTTCTTGTCCACACGCTCGGCCAGGAACGCCAGATCGTCGCTACGTTCGTCCAGCACCGCGCGGAACAGGTACTTGAGGAACTGCTCGGCCAGGCGCGCGTCCTCGGCCAGGTCGGCGAAGGCGATCTCCGGCTCGATCATCCAGAACTCGGCCAGGTGGCGCGTGGTGTGGCTGTTTTCGGCGCGGAAGGTTGGGCCGAAGGTGTAGACCTTGCTCAGCGCCAGGCAGTACGCCTCCACGTTGAGCTGGCCGGATACGGTGAGGAAGGTTTCCTTGCCGAAGAAGTCGCGGCTGAAATCCACATTGCCGCTGGCATCGCGTGGCAGGTTGACCATGTCCAGCGTGGAAACGCGGAACATCTGCCCGGCGCCCTCGGCGTCGGAGGTGGTGATGATCGGCGTGCTGATCCAGTTGAAGCCGTTCTGGTGGAAGAAGCGGTGCACCGCCTGCGCCAGGCAATTGCGGATGCGGGTGACCGCGCCGAACAGATTGGTGCGCGGGCGCAGGTGCGCCACTTCGCGCAGGAACTCCGGCGTCATCGGCTTGGGCTGGATCGGGTAGGTCAGCGGATCTTCGACCCAGCCGACGACCTCCACGCCGCTGGCCTGGATCTCGAACGACTGGCCCTTGCCCTGCGACTTCACCAGCACGCCCTTGGCGATCAGCGAGCAGCCGCTGGTCAGGCGCTTGATTTCGTCGAAATTGGGCAGCGTGTCGTTGGCCACCACCTGGATCGGAGCGAAGCAGGAACCGTCGGTCACGTTGATGAAGGCCAGTCCGGCAGATCCGCGCAGCGTGCGCACCCACCCCCGTACCGTGACTTCGCCGCCTTCGGGGAGCTTCCCCGCAAGCGCATGTTCAACGCTGACCACCGTCATGACTTTTCCCCGCCGTTGCGACCTTGAATGACCTGCGAGTTTACTGGCTGCGACCGCGCCGGCGCGAGCGCCTGAACGGCTTGCCGACCACTGCGCTTGTCGCAGCCGCGCACCGCCCCCATCTGTCGCAGACGTCGCCGCCAAGCGTTCTGCCTGGTCGGTGCGGTCTCGCTATACTTGTCACCACTGTCTTGGAGTGCCCTCATGGCCGTCAGCCTCACCCCCGCCGCGCTGGAGCGCGTGCAGCGTTTCGTGCAGCAGACCCCGGGTGCGTTGGGCCTGCGCTTTGGCGTGACCAAGACCGGTTGCTCCGGTTGGGGTCACATCACCGACCTGGCGCGCGAGAAGCGCGACGACGATGCGGTGTTCGAGCAGGGCGGGGTACGCATCTTCGTCGACCCCACCAGCCTGCCGTTGGTGGACGGCACCTGCATCGACTTCGGCAAGCACGGCCTCAGCGAGACGTTCACCTTCAGCAATCCCAACGCGACCGCCGAGTGCGGCTGCGGGGAGAGTTTTACGACCGAAGCCGAGCATCGCTGAGCCGGCCGGCGCGCGCTATCCCTTTTCACTGCGGGGGAAGGTGCCCGAAGGGCGGATGAGGGGACGGGGGCGAAGCCTCTTGGAGTTGAACGACGCAAGAGGCTTCGTCCCGTACCCTCACCCCAACCCCTCTCCCGGCGGGAGAGGGGCTTTACAACGTCCTTGCTGGACGGCCGGTTGCGGCTAAGCACTTCAACTGCCATACTTTCCTGCTACCTGTCCGGATCTCGGGCGGGAGCCCTTGCTCCACCGGCCGCTTGCGCGGACTTCCGGGGAGCTGTCCGGCCCACGTGGCCACATCCGAAAGGTAAAACAACATGAGTCGTCACTACGAAGTCGTGTTCCTGGTCCATCCGGACCAGAGCGAGCAGGTCCCGGCCATGATCGAGCGCTACAAGTCGCTGATCGAGGGCGGTAACGGCACTATCCACCGTCTGGAAGACTGGGGCCGTCGTCAGCTGGCCTATCCGATCCAGAACCTGGTGAAGGCGCACTACGTGCTGCTCAACATCGAAGTCGACCAGGCCGTGCTGAGCGAGCTGGTGGAAAGCTTCCGCTTCAACGATGCGGTGCTGCGTCACCTGGTCGTCAAGCGCGATGGCCCGGATACCGAGCAGTCGCTGATCATGAAGAGCAAGGACGAGAAGGGCGACAAGCCCGAGCGTAGCGAGCGTCGTCGTCGTGACGATGAAGAGGGCGATGCCCCCGCTGCCACCGATACCGACGGCGACAACGCCGAAGCCGCTTAAGGAGCGCTGTCATGTCCAAGTTCTTCCGTCGCCGCAAGTTCTGCAAGTTCACCGCCGAAGGCGTCAAAGAGATCGATTACAAGGATCTCAACACCCTGCGTCAGTACCTCACCGAGAACGGCAAGATCGTGCCGAGCCGCGTGACCGGTACCAAGTCCAAGTACCAGCGTCAGCTGGCCACGGCCGTCAAGCGCTCGCGTTTCCTGGCGCTGATCCCGTACACGGACAATCACGACGTTTAAGTCGTTGATGTGAGTCCCTCACAAAAGCCCGCACATCCATGTGCGGGTAATTAACAGATAGACGCCTGGTGATTCGAGATGCGGTGTTGATCGTGCTTTTGCGATTCCCAAATCCCGATTCCCGAATCCCGTCTTTTCGGACAGCACCCGTTGCGCCAGCCCACATGCCGGCGCTAACGAATAACGGAGTACCACCATGGATCTGATTCTTCTGCAGAAAGTGACCAACCTGGGCAACCTTGGCGACAAGGTCAGCGTCAAGCCGGGTTACGGCCGCAACTTCCTCGTGCCGCAGGGCAAGGCCGTGCCGGCCACCGCTGCCAACGTCGAAGCGTTCGAAACCAAGCGCGCCGAGTACGAAGCCAAGGCCAACACCATCCTGGCCGATGCGCAGAGCCGCGCCACCAAGTTCGAAGGTGCCAGCGTCACCATCGGCGCGCACGCGTCGACCGAAGGCAAGCTGTACGGTTCGGTTGGCCCGCGCGACATCGCCGAGGCGTTCACCGCCGCCGGCCTGCCGCTGGAAAAGAGCGAAGTGATCCTGGGCGAAGGCGCATTCCGCAATATCGGCGAGTACGATGTTGTGCTGCACCTGCACGCAGACGTGGAAACCACGGTCAAGGTCATCGTCGAATCCGACGCCTGATCCAAGCCGTATGCGGTCTCCGAAGGGCGCCTTGTTAGGCGCCCTTCGTTTTTTGGGCGCCGCCGCCAGTGCTGGCATGCCCGTTATACTCATGCCCCATTGCCGGTTCCACGGCCTGCAGATCTTGCCGATCAAGGGCTTAGGGGCCGGCTCCACAGGAAAAGCGCCTGCCGGCTGTGTCCGCGCGGTGCCCGGAACCCGTCCGTCCCATGCGCCTGTCCACGATCAAGTTGTCCGGTTTCAAGTCGTTCGTCGACCCGACCACGTTGCACCTGCCCACCAATATGACCGGCATCGTCGGCCCCAATGGTTGCGGCAAGTCCAACATCATCGATGCGGTGCGCTGGGTGATGGGCGAGAGCTCGGCCAGCCGGCTACGTGGCGACTCGCTGACCGACGTGATCTTCTCCGGCTCCTCGGCGCGCAAGCCGGTGTCGCAGGCGACGGTGGAGCTGATCTTCGACAACTCCGATCACACCATCACCGGTGAGTTCGCCTCGTTCAACGAGATCTCGGTCAAGCGCCTGGTCAGCCGCGATGGCACGAGTGCGTACTACCTCAATGGCACCAAGTGCCGCCGCCGCGACATCACCGACCTGTTCCTGGGCACCGGTCTGGGGCCGCGCAGCTACTCGATCATCGAGCAGGGCATGATCAGCCAGATCATCGAGGCGCGCCCGGAAGACCTGCGCGTCTATCTGGAAGAAGCCGCCGGCATTTCCAAGTACAAGGAGCGCCGCAAGGAAACCGAAACACGCATTCGGCATACGCGCGAAAACCTCGACCGTCTGGGCGACCTACGCGAAGAAATCACCAAGCAGCTGGCGCATCTGCAGCGCCAGGCGCGGCAGGCCGAGCAGTACCAGGCCTTGCAGGAAGAGCGCCGGATCAAGGATGCCGAGTGGAAGGCGCTGGAATACCGCGGCCTGGACGGGCAATTGCAGGGCCTGCGCGAAAAATTGAATCAGGAAGAAACCCGCCTGCAGCAGCTGATCGCCGACCAGCGCGATGCCGAGGCGCGGATCGAAACCGGCCGCGTGCGCCGCGAAGAAGCTGCCGAAGCGGTGGCCAAGGCACAGGCCGATGTCTATCAGGTCGGTGGTGCGTTGGCGCGCATCGAGCAGCAGATCCAGCATCAGCGCGAGCTCTCGCATCGCCTGCACAAGGCGCGCGATGAGGCGCAAAGCCAGCTGCAAGAGTTGACCCAGCACATCAGCGGCGACTCGGCCAAGTTGAGCGTACTGCGCGAAGCGGTGGCCGCTGCCGAACCGCAACTGGAACAGCTGCGCGAAGACCACGAATTCCGCCAGGACGCGCTGCGTGAAGCCGAAGCGCGGCTGGCCGACTGGCAGCAGCGCTGGGAAGCCCATAACCGCGACACCGGCGAAGCCTCGCGCGCCGGCGAAGTGGAGCGCACGCGTGTCGATTATCTGGACCGCCAATCGCTCGAAGCCGACCGTCGCCGCGAAGCGCTGGTCAACGAACGTGCCGGGCTGGATCTGGATGCGTTGGCCGAAGCGTTCGAGCAGATCGAACTGCGCCATGAAACGCAAAAGACCTCGCTGGACGGGCTGACCGAGCAGGTCGAAGCGCGCAAGCACGCGCTTGGCGGGCTGCAGGAACAACAACGTGCCAGCCAGGGCGAGCTTGCCGAAGTGCGCAAGCAGGCGCAGGCCGCGCGTGGCCGGCTGTCATCGCTGGAAACCTTGCAGCAGGCCGCGCTCGGCCAGGAGCAAGGCGCCGCGGTGGCGTGGCTGAAGTCGCGCGGGCTGGATTCGGCGGCGCGCGTCGGCGAGCGCATCAGCGTCGAAAGCGGCTGGGAAAATGCAGCCGAAGGCGCACTGGGGCAGTTGATCGAAGGCGTGCTGGTGGATGCGCCGGAGCAACTGGTCGATGCGCTGGGCGAGTTGGGCGATGGCCGCATCGCGCTGGTGTCCAGTGCCACCGATGCCGCGAGCTTCGCGCCGACGTCGTTGGCCGCCAAGGTGCAGGGGCCGATCGCGATCCGTCGCCTGCTCGCGCGTTTGCACACCGCCGAGGATCTGGACGCGGCGCGCACGCTGCAACGCAGCCTGCCCGAGGGCGATTCGGTCATCACCCGCAATGGTGAGCGGCTGGGCGAGGGCTGGGTGCGCGTGTCGCGCTCCGGCGCGGCCAAGCAGGGCGCGCTGCTGCGCGAGCGCGAGATTCAAGAGCTGCGTACCCAGATCGAAACCCTGCAGGAGCGCGAAGCCGAGCTCGAGCACCAGCTCGCCAGTTTCCGCGAACAACTGCTGGCGGCCGAGCAGCAGCGCGAGGACGCACAGCGCCAGCTGTACATGGCGCACCGCAGCGTCTCCGAACTGGCCGGGCAATTGCAGAGTCAGCAAGGCAAGGTCGATGCGGCGCGCACGCGCATCGAGCGCATCGAAACCGAGCTGGCGCAGCTGCTGGAAACCTTGGATACCAGTCGCGAACAGGCACGCGAGGCGCGCGCCAAGCTCGAAGATGCGGTCACCTTGATGGGCGATCTGCAGGGCACGCGCGAAGCGCTGGAAAGCGAGCGCCGTCAGCTCACCGATGCACGCGATCAAGCGCGCGATGCCGCACGCGGTGTGCGCGATGCGATGCATGCCCTGGCGCTCACGCTGGAATCGCAACGCACCCAGATCACCTCGCTCAGCCAGACCCTGGAACGCATGGACAGCCAGCGCGGCCAGCTCGACACGCGCCTGGAAGATCTGGTTGCCCAGCTCAGCGAAGGCGATTCGCCGGTGGAAACGCTGGAGCATGAACATCAGGCTGCCCTGAGCGAGCGCGTGCGCACCGAGCGCGCGCTGGGCGAAGCGCGCACCATGCTCGACAGTATCGACAGCGAACTACGCAGCTTCGAACAGACCCGTCAGCACCGCGACGAACAGGCGTTGGCGCAGCGCGAGCGCATTTCGCAACGCAAGCTCGATCAACAGGCGCTGGTGCTCAACGCCGAGCAGTTGGCTGCGGCGGTGGTTAAAGCCGGGTTCGTCCTGGAGGATGTGATTAATGGCTTGCCCGAGTCGGCCAACGTGGCCGAGTGGGAAGCGACCGTCGGCCAGATCGATGGGCGTATGCGGCGCCTGGAGCCAGTGAACCTGGCTGCGATCCAGGAGTACGGCGAGGCCGCGCAGCGCTCGGAATATCTGGACGCGCAGAACCTGGACCTCAACACCGCACTGGAAACGCTGGAAGAAGCCATCCGCAAGATCGACCGCGAAACCCGCGGCCGTTTCAAGGACACCTTCGACCGCGTCAACTCCGGCGTGCAGGCGCTGTACCCGCGCCTGTTCGGCGGCGGGCATGCGTATCTGGAACTCACCGGCGAAGACCTGCTCGATACCGGCGTGACCATCATGGCGCGTCCGCCGGGCAAGCGCGTGTCGAGCATTTCGCTGCTGTCCGGTGGCGAGAAGGCGATGACGGCGGTGGCGCTGGTGTTTGCGATCTTCCAGCTCAACCCGGCGCCGTTCTGTCTGCTCGACGAGGTGGACGCGCCGCTGGACGAAGCCAATGTCGGCCGCCTGGCCAACATGGTGCGCGAGATGAGCGAGAAGGTGCAGTTCCTGTTCGTCAGCCACAACAAGGCCACGATGGAAGCCGCGCGTCAGCTCTCCGGCGTGACCATGCGCGAGCCAGGCGTCAGCCGCCTGGTCAGCGTGGACCTGGAAGAAGCCGCACGTTTGGCGGGTGCGGCATGACGTGCCATGCTTGTTGGAATATCGACACTGGTCACTCTTATGCGGAGGCACGCTGAATGTCCGACATGGCCATGATCCGGATCGGGATCCTGATCGCTGGACTGCTGCTGGTCGCAGCCATCTTCCTGTTCGGCCGCCCGAAGAAATCGCCGCAGGGACGTCGCGTCGACAAGGACGATAGCCAGCCGCGCGAACGGCGCGAACCGGTCATTTCCAGCGAGCCTGGCGTAGAGGGTGACGCTGCGGAGCGCGGAGAAGGCACCGAGCAGAGTGAGCTCAACCTGGACGACCAGGATGCCGCTGGCGGCAGCGACATGGGCAAGCGCCCCAACCAGGATTTCGACAAGATCGTATCGCTGTTCGTGGCCGCCAAGGCGGGCCAGGTGCTGCGCGGCGAAGATGTGGTGGTCGCTGCCGAAAAGACCGGGCTGGTGTTCGGCCACATGAATGTGTTCCACCGCCTGGTGGAAGGGCACCCGGAGCGCGGGCCGATCTTCAGCATGGCCAGCATTCTCAAGCCCGGCAGTTTCGACATGGCCAACATCCGCGAGATGCAGACGCCGGCGATCGCGTTCTTCCTGACGCTACCGGCGCCCATGACCGCGCTCGATGCCTGGGAAAAAATGCTGCCCACCGTGCAGCGCATGGCCGAACTGCTCGATGGCGTGGTGCTGGACGACAGCCGCAACGCATTGGGCCGCCAGCGCGTTGCGCATATCCGCGACGAACTGCGCGCCTACGACCGCCAGCACCAGGCGCCGCCGCTGACCAAGTCGCCGCGCTGGTGAGTTGATATGTTGAGCCTGCAGGGCGTGCTGGCGGTGGCGTTGTTGCTGGTGTTGTGGACGATCCTGGCGATGCCGTTGCTGTGGCTGTTTACCTGGATCGCCGCGCGTCTGCGCAAACGCCCGCGGCATTCGCCGTGGCTGGTCGTGGGCTTTGCTGCTGTTATCACGTTGCCGGTCGCGCCGGTGCCAACGCCCTTCGTCAGCGTGTTGATGCCGCACGCCATTGCGCTGCTGGATCGCCGCTATTACCTGCACATCCTGCAAGGTCCACCGCTGCTGCACGAGCTGCTGCTGTGGAACGCCGGCTCGATGGTGCTGACTTTTGTCATCAGTTATTTCTGGATCCGGCGCACGCTGCGCGCACCGGAGTCTGAGGCGTTCGATCAGTAGGAATCCAAAGCTCCTCTCCCAACCGGAGAGGGGGTGAGGGGACGCAGCGAAGCACTCCTGCAATCGAACAATGCGAGGCTTCGCTTGCACCCTCATGCGCCTCTTGCGGGGCAGCTTCTCCCGAGGGGAGGTGGTGAGCGGTCAGGGCAAAGCCATTTTCTCCCGAGGAAGAAGGGTCAGCGTTTAGCCTTACCGAACGCTTCGCGGAAGCGCAGCATTTCCGCTTCGGTGCCCACGCTCACCCGCACGCGTTTGGGCCAGATCGGCCAGCTGCGGCCGACGATGACGCCCTGCTTCTGCATCGAATCGGCGAACACGCTCGCATCGCGCTTGACGTCCAGCAGGAAGCAGTTGGCCTGCGAGGGCAGGCATGCGTAGCCCTTGCCCTTGAGCCAGGCGATGGTCTCGTCGCGCACGCGGGCGTTGTCGGCGCGGCGGGTCTGCACCAGCAGCTGGTCGCGCAGGCTGGCGATGCCGGCGGCCATGGCCGGAACCGACAAGGGGTTGCTGCCGAAGGCGGCGAGTTTGGTCTGCAGGCCCGGCGGAGCTAGGGCAGCGCCTAGACGCAGGCCGGCCATGCCGTACAGCTTGGAGAAGCTGCGCAGCACGATCAGATCCTGGCGCTGACGCACCAGATCGGCCACCGAGGGCGCGTTGCTGTAGTGGATATATGCCTCGTCGACCACCAGCACGGCGCTGGCCGGCTTGTTGGCCAGCAACCACTCGATGTCGGCGCGCGGGGTGATGGCGCCAGTGACATTGCCGGGGTTGCACAGGTAGAGCATGCCGGCGGTCGGGTCGGCCTTGGCCATTGCCTTGACGTCGTGTGCGCCATCGGCGCGCAGCGGCACCTTGCGCACGGGCACGCCGCGGGCAGCGGCGCTTTCGATCAGCGGGTCGAAGCTCGGGTCGGCCACCAGCAGCCCGGCGCGCGCGGAAGTGAACAGGTTGCCGGCCCGGTTCAAGGCGTCCCGCGATCCAGGGAACAAGGACAGATGATCGTTGGGCAGCTGCAGCTCGCCGGTCATCAGGTTGCGCAGATCCTGCTCCATTTCGAGCAGGTAGCGGCCCGAGCGCGCCAGTGAACGGGTGGCAGCGTCCAGGGCGGCCGGGGCAGGCCCGAGCGGATGCTCGTTGAGGTTGAGGTACACCGTGCCGGCCGCTGCGGCCACACCCGGGGTTGCCGGCGCAGCGGCGCGCTTGCGGGCTGCCTCTGCCGCGGGTGCCAGCCCCAATGCGGAAACCGCCACGGCGGTGGTGGCGAGGCTGAGAAACGAACGGCGCGAGACGGGCAACGACACGGGGGAACTCCAGAAGCGGCGGGCAAACAGGGCGCCACGCTGGCCGGTTTGTGCCTGTCTGCCTATCGGGGAATCCCCTTGAGGGCCGGTTCGTAGCGTGCTTGCAAGAGTCAGATGGCAAAGACAGTCGCTCTGCGGGTGTTTGCGTCCGACAGCCAGTTTGCTGCCGCGCGCGATCCGGCCGCGATCCGGGTAGGTGCTGAAGTGCCCGGTTCACTTCGAGGCCAGGACGCTAGCGCCAATTCCAACGACTTCCGTCGGGGATCAAGCATCACCACCGACGCACTCGCCGCTGACGCTTGGCAGCGAGCCGGCCCGTTAGAATGAGCGGCCCAGAGCCAGCCCAGCGATCGTATGACTGTCAGCCCGGATCCCGCTCAGCGCATCGATGCCCTGCGCCGTCGAATCGAAGACGCCAACTACCGCTATCACGTGCTCGACGAGCCGCAGATGGCCGACGTCGATTACGACCGCCTGCTGCGTGAGCTGGAGGCGCTGGAAGCCGAGCACCCGGTACTGGCCACTGCCGATTCGCCAACGCAACGCGTGGGCCATCTGGCTGCTTCGCGGTTTGCCGAAGTGCGGCATGCCTTGCCGATGTTGTCGTTGGGCAATGCTTTCAGCGACGAGGAAGTGACCGAGTTCGTGCGGCGCATCAGCGAGCGGCTGGAGGTCAAACAACCGCTGTTTTCTGCTGAACCCAAACTCGATGGCCTGGCGATCAGCCTGCGCTACGAAAACGGCGAGTTCGTGCAGGGTGCCACCCGCGGCGATGGCGCCACCGGCGAGGATGTCAGTGCCAACCTGCGCACCGTCAAGGCGATTCCGCTGCGCCTGCGCGGCGAAGGCTGGCCGCAGGTGCTGGAAGTGCGCGGCGAGGTCTATATGCCGCGCGCCGCGTTCGAAGCCTATAACGCGCAGATGCGTGCCCAGGGCGGCAAGGTCCTGGCCAATCCGCGCAACGGTGCGGCCGGCTCGCTGCGGCAGCTGGATGCGCGCATCACTGCGCAGCGTCCGTTGAGTTTCTATGCGTACGGCATTGGCGAAGTGAGCGACGGCGTATTGCCGCAGACCCATTCGGCCATCCTGGTGCAGCTGCGCGCGTGGGGCTTCCCGGTCAGTTCGCTGGTCGAAGTAGTGCAGGGCAGCGACGGTCTGCTGGCGTACTACCAGCGCATCGGTGAAGCGCGCGACGGGCTGGCTTTCGATATCGATGGCGTGGTCTACAAGCTCGACGATCTGGCCGGGCAACGCGCAATGGGGTTCGTGTCGCGCTCGCCACGCTGGGCGATCGCGCACAAGTTCCCGGCGCAGGAACAGTCCACCACGGTGGAAGCGATCGAGATCCAGATCGGCCGCACCGGTGCGGCCACGCCGGTGGCGCGACTGAAGCCGGTGCATGTGGCCGGGGTGATCGTCACCAATGCCACGCTGCACAACGCCGACCAGATCGCACGCCTGGATGTGCGTGTGGGCGATACGGTGATCGTGCGCCGCGCCGGCGATGTGATTCCGGAAGTGGCCGGCGTGGTCGCCGATCAACGCCCGCCGGGTACGCAGGAATGGTGCATGCCCACGCAGTGCCCGGTGTGCGGTTCGGAGATTGTGCGCGAGGAGGGGCAGGCGGTGTGGCGCTGCTCCGGCGAGCTGACCTGCCCGGCGCAGCGCAAGGAAGCCTTCCGACATTTCGTCTCGCGGCGTGCGATGGATGTGGATGGCCTGGGCGAGAAATTCATCGAGGTGCTGGTCGACAGCGGCGTAGTGCAAGGTGTGGCCGATCTGTATCTGCTCACCGTCGATCAACTGCTGCAACTGCGCATGATCAGCACCGCCGAGAGCCCGCATGCGTTTCTACGCGAAGCGCGCGAGCATCTGGCCAGCCGCGCGTATGCGCAGTTGGAAGCCACCGTGGTCGGCATCGGCGTGGACCTGGCCGGCGAGCGCGAGGTGCCGCAGACCTGGCAGGCCGATCTGCTGCGCGCGGGTCTGCCGACGTTCGATTGGAACCGCAAAAAGATCGCCACCAAGTGGGCAGAGAATTTGATCGAGGCGATCGAAACCTCGCGCGACACCACGCTGGAACGTTTCCTGTTTGCGCTGGGCATCGAGCACGTGGGCGAAAGCACGGCCAAGGCCTTGTCGGCCTGGTTCGGCGATCTGGAAGTGATTCGCCATCTGCCGTGGCCGCTGTTCAAGCGCGTGCCGGACATCGGCGGCGAAGTGGCGCGTTCGCTTGGGCATTTTCTAGACCAGCCCGGCAATCAGCAGGCTATCGATCATCTGCTGGCGCGCAAGGTGCGCATCGGCGACACCCATCCGCCTTCGCCGAAGCTGCGCGGCGAGCTGAGCTTAGCCAATTTGCTGGAGGACCTGGAGATTCCCAAGGTGACGCCGATCCGCGCCGCCCAGATCGCGACTGCGTTCGGTTCCATCGATGCCCTGCGCAATGGCGGTCCCGAGGCTCTCGTCGAAGCGGGTGTACCGCAGTCAGTGGCCGAGTCGCTCGCGGCCTGGCTGTTGGTGCCGGCCAACGACACGCTCGCGGTTAATGCCCAGAAAAAGCTTTCCGAGCTGCTGGCGATGCTGCCGGAGGCCGGCGAGGAAAAGACCGGCCCGCTCGATGGCCAGACCGTGGTCATCACCGGGACGTTGGCGGCGCTCACGCGCGATGCGGCCAAGCAACGGCTCGAAGCATTGGGCGCCAAGGTCGCCGGTAGCGTGTCCAAGAAAACCGCGTTTCTGGTGGCCGGCGAAGAGGCCGGTTCCAAGCTCGACAAGGCGCAATCGCTTGGAGTGGACATCTGGGACGAAGCACGTTTGCTGACCTTCCTGGGCGAACACGGCCAACAGCCATGAGCGCGTCGCAGGTCGATCTGGCCGCGCTGAACTTGCGTGCGCGGCTCAATGCCGCGATCCGCGACTTTTTCGCCGAGCGCGGCGTGCTGGAAGTGGAAACGCCGATCCTGTCGGCGGCCGGCAATACCGAGCCGAATATCGAAAGTTTCACTACGCGCTTCACCGGGCATGTCGATGCCGGCGCGCCGCTGCGCTGGTTGCGCACCTCGCCGGAATATCCGCTCAAACGCCTGCTTGCCTCCGGCGTGGGCGATTGCTACGAACTGGGCCGGGTGTTTCGCAACGGCGAGGTGGGCGGCCGCCACAATCCCGAGTTCAGCATGCTCGAATGGTATCGGGTGGGCTGGAACGACCGCAGCCTGGCGCAGGAGACGATTGCGCTGGTGCGTTGCGCGCTGGCGCTGGTCGGGCGCGAGGCCGCAGTGCAGGTGCTGACGCACCGCGCGCTGTTCGTGCAGACGTTGGGCATCGACCCGTTGCGCGATCCGATCGAAACGCTACGCGTCGCACTGCATGACATCGCCATCGATCCCGCGGGCCTGACCCGCGACGATTGGCTGGACCTGCTGATGACCCATCGCATCCAGCCGGGCTTTGCCAGCGACACGTTGACGGTGGTGCACGATTGGCCGGCCAGTCAATGTGCGCTGGCGCGCGTGCGCCACGACGACCCGCCGGTGGCCGAGCGCTTCGAGCTGTATCTGGGCAGCTTCGAGGTGGCCAATGGCTATCACGAACTGAACGATGCGCAGGAACAGCGTGCGCGCTTCGTGCGCGACAACGCGGTGCGTGCAGCACGCGGATTACCGCAACTGCCGCTGGATGAACGCCTGCTTGAGGTGTTGTCGCAGTTGCCCGATTGCGCCGGTGTGGCGGTAGGCGTTGATCGCCTGCTGATGGCCTTGCGCGGCACTGCGCAGATTGCCGAGGTGCTGGCCTTCGACTTCGCTTGCGCCTGAGTCATTGCGCTGTCATCGGCGCCGTATTGCTTTCTTCACATCGTTGGTGCTCTCATCGCCGTGTCCACGGGGGCGCGACGAAGATCGTTTCGGGGTGAGGATTGTCGGCATGAAGTGGCTGATCAGCTTATGCGGTTTGTGGTGCTTGCCGCTGTTGCTCGCCGATGCGCGTGCGTCCGAACGCGCGGCCGGTGTGGTGCGCTGCGAGTCCAAGGATATGGCGCGCGTGCACTGCGCGATGGACACCGCCTATGGCGTGCAACTGGTGCGCCAGCTTTCCGAAACAAGCTGCATCCGTGGCAGCGAATGGGATATCGAACGCGATGGCGTGTGGGTCGAACAAGGCTGCCGTGCAGAATTCGCGGCGTCCGGTGTGCAGGCCGCAACGGTGATGCGCCGCGTGGTGCGCTGCGATTCCAATGGCGGCACGGTGACGTGCCCGGTGGTGCTGCGTGGCGCGCCGGTGCGGCTGCTGCGGCAACGCTCGATGTGGCCGTGTAAGGAAGGGCGGACCTGGGGCGTTCGCCGCAGCGAGATCTGGGTGTCGCGTGGATGCGATGGCGAATTCGAGGTGGGTGCCGAAGACGGCTCCGGTTTCGTCGCGGTGCCGCGCATGGTCACCTGCGAATCGAAAAAAAGCGCGCGCCGCACTTGCGGCGTGTCGGTGGAACGCGCGGTGCGCCTGGGCCGGCAACTCTCCAAAACGCCATGCGTGGAAGGCCAGACCTGGGGCTGGAGCCGCGACGGGGTGTGGGTGAACGACGGCTGCCGCGCCGAGTTCATCGTCGACTGAGGCCATTCGGCCGTGCAACGGCGCAGGCGATGTGTGTGCGCCTTACAATGGGCGCATGAACGACAGCGCCCATATCGATTACGCCAGCTACGACCACATCCGCCCCCTGCTGTGGACCGGCGATGCCCTGGAACTGCTCGACCAACGCAAGCTGCCCTTCGTGGTGGAGCATGTGCGTTGCGACACCAGCGACGCGGTGGCCGAGGCGATTCATTCGCTGGCCGTGCGCGGTGCGCCGGCGATCGGCATTGCGGCCGGGTGGGGCGTGGTGCTGGCTGCGCGCGACATCGATGCCGACGATGGCAGTGCGGCCTTGCAGAAACTCGAATCGGCGCTGTTGCGGCTCAATGCCGCGCGGCCGACCGCCGTCAACCTGGCCTGGGCGCTGATACGCATGCGCCGTGTGCTGGGCGCCGCCGGTGTTGACTGGCGCGAGGTGCTTGCGCGCGAAGCGCAGGCCATCGCCGATGAAGACCTGGCTGCCAATCGCCACATGGGCGCGTTGGGTGCCGCGCTGATCGCCCCGGGCAGCGGCGTGCTGACCCATTGCAATACCGGCTCGCTGGCCACTGCCGGCTTCGGCACCGCGCTGGGTGTGATCCGTGCCGGCATGGCGCAGCAGCGCATTGCCAAGGTGTTCGCCGGCGAGACGCGGCCGTGGCTGCAGGGCGCGCGCCTGACGGTGTGGGAGCTGCAGCAGGACGGCATCGATGCCACCTTGATCGCCGATTCGGCCGCGGCGCACCTGATGAAGTCCGGGCTGGTGCAGTGGGTGATCGTCGGTGCCGACCGCATCTGCGCCAATGGCGACACCGCCAACAAGATCGGCACTTACCAACTGGCGATCGCCGCCCGCCACCACGGCGTCAAGTTCATGGTGGTGGCGCCGTCGTCGACAGTGGACATGGCCACTGCCAGCGGCGACCAGATCGAGATCGAGCAACGCGATCCGGGCGAGTTATTCGGTGTCGGCGGGGTCAGGACGGTGGCCGACGGCATCCATGCCTGGAACCCGGTGTTCGACGTCACTCCAGGCGATCTGATTGATGCGATCGTGACCGAACGGGGCGTGATCGCGCAGCCGGACCTGGCGCGGATGCAGGCCGCCTTCGGGAATTGAGCCCGGCGCGGCGCCGGCAGGCCGCCAACGCCGCCCAAACTCCCTGCAAGTGCTTGTTTCTGGCTGGTAAACCGGAGGCATTGGGGTGCCCTGCCGTGGTACAATCCGGGGCTTGAATCGATCGACGGGAGCGTGGGATCGGCAGCCTGATGCAACGGCTCCCCCGACGCGGCTTTCCGGCTCGCCCGCCACCTCACTTACGGAACCCGAATGGCAGAAACCGCCAAGGAAATCATCCAGGTCAACCTGGAAGACGAGATGCGCAAGAGCTATCTCGATTACGCGATGAGCGTGATCGTGGGCCGCGCACTCCCCGATGCCCGTGATGGCCTCAAACCCGTGCACCGACGCGTGTTGTTCGCGATGCACGAGCTGGGTGCCCACAGCAACAAGGCCTACTTCAAGTCGGCGCGTATCGTCGGCGACGTCATCGGTAAGTACCACCCGCACGGCGACCAGTCGGTGTACGACACGCTGGTGCGCATGGCGCAGCCGTTCTCGCTGCGCTACATGATGGTGGACGGGCAGGGTAACTTCGGTTCGGTCGACGGCGACTCCGCTGCGGCGATGCGTTACACCGAGTCGCGCATGTCGCGGCTGGCGCATGAGCTGATGGCCGACATCGACAAGGAAACCGTCGATTTCCAGCCCAATTACGATGAAAAGGAACAGGAACCGACGGTCATGCCGACGCGGTTCCCGAGCCTGCTGGTGAATGGGTCGGCCGGTATCGCGGTGGGCATGGCCACCAACATCCCGCCGCACAACCTGACCGAGGCGATCAACGCCTGCATCGCGCTGATCGACACCCCGGAGCTGGATGTCGAAGGGCTTATGGAATACATCCCGGGCCCGGATTTCCCCACCGCCGGCATCATCAACGGCACCGCCGGCATTGCTGCCGGCTATCGCACCGGTCGTGGCCGCGTGCGTATCCGTGCCAAGGCCGATGTGGAAGTGGCCGACAACGGCCGCGAGGCGATCGTCGTCACCGAGATCCCGTATCAGGTCAACAAGGCGCGGTTGATCGAAAAGATCGCCGAGCTGGTCAAGGAAAAGAAGCTCGAAGGCATCAGCGAGCTGCGCGATGAGTCCGACAAGGACGGCATGCGCATCTACATCGAAGTCAAGCGCGGCGAGTCGGCCGAGGTTGTGCTCAACAACCTGTACCAGCAGACCCAGATGGAGTCGGTGTTCGGCATCAACATGGTGGCGCTGATCGACGGCCGCCCGCAGTTGATGAACCTCAAGCAGATGCTGGAGGCGTTCATCCGCCACCGCCGCGAGGTGGTCACCCGGCGCACCATTTTCGAACTGCGCAAGGCGCGTGCGCGTGCGCACGTATTGGAAGGCCTGACCGTTGCGTTGGCCAACATCGATGAAATGATCGAGTTGATCAAGACTTCGGCCAATCCGCAGGAAGCGCGCGAGCGCATGCTGGCCAAGACCTGGCAACCGGGGTTGGTGGGTGCGCTGCTCGGCGCGGCCGGTGCGGAAGCGTCCAAGCCGGAAGATCTGCCGCCGGGCGTGGGTTTGATCAGCGGGTTCTACCAGCTCAGCGAAGTGCAGGCCTCGCAGATCCTGGAAATGCGTCTGCATCGCCTGACCGGCTTGGAACAGGAAAAGCTGACCGACGAGTACAAGCAGTTGCTCGGCGTCATCGAAGGCTTGATCCGCATCCTGGAAAACCCGGATGTGCTGCTGCAGGTGATCCGCGACGAGCTGATCAATATCCGCGAAGAGTACGGCGACGAACGCCGCACCGAAATTCGTCATAGCGAAGAAGATCTGGACATCCTGGATCTGATCGCGCCGGAAGACGTGGTAGTGACGTTGTCGCACGCCGGGTATGCCAAGCGGCAGCCGGTGAGCGCGTATCGCGCGCAGCGCCGTGGTGGCCGTGGCCGTTCTGCCGCAGCGACCAAGGAAGAGGATTTCATCGACCAGCTGTGGCTGGTCAACACGCACGACACGCTGCTGACCTTCACCAGCAGCGGCAAGGTGTTCTGGCTGCCGGTGCATCAGTTGCCGGAAGCCGGCTCCAATGCGCGCGGCCGCCCGATCATCAACTGGATTCCGCTGGAATCCGGCGAGCGCGTGCAGGCGGTGTTGCCGGTACGCGAATACGCCGACAACCGCTATGTGTTCTTCGCTACCCGCAACGGGACGGTCAAGAAGACGCCGTTGAGCGAATTCGCGTTCCGTCTGGCGCGCGGCAAGATCGCCATCAACCTCGATGAGGGCGATGCGCTGGTCGGTGTGGCGTTGACCGATGGCGATCGCGATGTGCTGCTGTTCGCGTCCAACGGCAAGACCGTGCGTTTTGGCGAATCCACCGTGCGTTCGATGGGCCGTACCGCCACCGGCGTGCGCGGTATCCGTTTGACCAAGGGCGAGGAGGTGGTCAGCCTGATCGTGTCCGATCCGGCCGGTGGCATCGAGATCGAGTCCGACGAAGACCTCGCCGACGAGGTCGTCGACGGCGCCGATGCAGCCGTGATCGAGGTCGCCGACGATGGCGATGTGGCCTACATCCTCACCGCCACCGAAAATGGCTACGGCAAGCGCACACCGCTGACCGAGTACCCGCGCAAGGGGCGTGGCACGCAAGGCGTGATCGGTATTCAGACCACCGAGCGCAACGGCAAGCTGGTGCGTGCGGTGCTGCTGGGCGCCGCCACCGACGAGGTGCTGCTGATTTCCGATGGCGGAACGCTGGTGCGTACGCGTGGTTCGGAGATCTCGCGTGTGGGCCGTAACACGCAGGGCGTCACGTTGATCCGCTTGTCCAAGGGCGAAAAGTTGCAGGCAGTCGAACGCCTGGATGCATCGCTGGACGACGTGGACGAAGTGGTGGACGAAGCCAGCGCAAGCGTGAGCGAAGCGCCACCGTCGGACGCGTGATCGTGTTGCGTCAGCAACGCGGTTGACAAAAAACGCCGGTGAAAACCGGCGTTTTTTGTTGCGCGTCGTTTTTAAGCATGGGCGTTTGTTGCGGGCACGCCATATGTGACTAACGTCCACGCCGTCTGGCTATTGCCCTTGAAGCATGAAATAAAAAAAGCGCACCGCAAGCGGTACGCTTTTTGCACGAAATCCCAGCGGTAAATGCTTGATTCTCTCGATACGATATCGCTGCTGATGGGCGCGATGCCATGCGTGAGCGATACATCAGGCCGCACGCTCTTGCGATTCCCGATTCCCGATTCCCGATTCCCGATTCACCCAGCGTTCGCCACCACTTCATCGTCCTGCACCGCATCGCGGACATCCTGCGCCAGCGTCGCCTTGACGATGATCGAGCGTATCGCATCGGTGGCCTCGGAGAGCGGCACATCGCTGCTCAGGCGCAGGAAGGTGTCGCGGCTGTTGTAGCCGGAGCCGTCCTTCAGATAATGCTCGTACATCGACAGCAGATCCTGACAGGCCGTGATCAGTGCAGCGACATTGCCGCGCAGCAGTGCGTGACCTACCTGGTCGAAACTGTGCAGGCAATCGGCAAGCCAGTGCAGATCGTAGCGCGCTGTGGTCGGCTCGGGTGCATTGTGACCGCGGCTGTAGGCGCTGTAGCGACGCAGGCTGCGCGCCACGCGCGCCACATGCGCGAACAGCGCGCCGATCTCGTTGGCGATGTCCAGGCGCTGCACCAACACCATCGGCATCACCTGGTCGGCAGTGGTGGCTTGCTGCACTGAGGTGTTCTGTTCCTGCTGTTCCAGCGATTGCTGGAGCACGGCATAGCTACGCTGCAGCGACTCCAGTTCCAGCGTCGTGGCAGCCGCACGGGCTTTCAGTTGCGACAGCGCAGCCTGATAGCGGCCAAGGCTGTCTTGCGCGCTGGCAAGCTCGCCGGATTCGGCACGCAACAGGCGACCGCGCACGAATGCCAGGCCGGTGGCGATCAGTGCCCAGAGTGCGAATGCAGGCACCAGGTAGAGCAAGATGCCCATGGAATGTCCTCAAACCGTTGCATACCTTGACGGCCTGCAACGCGCAGACTTGAGGTCAATCGTCAGGAATGTGACAAGCGACGATGGTTTTGCCGTCCGCCAGTCTGCAATCGCCATGCCTCGCACACTTCCTGACAAAAGATGGTGTGGACGCTGATCGTGCAGCCGAGGCGATCGTAACCGCCTTCCCGGCACGTGGAGCGGTGCCGGTACTGTACGCAGCGCATTGCTGGGGGCGGTTGCATCGGCTTTTAAGTAACCGGCGGAACGCAACGCCGCGCAAGAGCGCCCGACGAAGCGGCTGCGTTCGCCGCAAGACGGGCGCGTCGAGTGCTAGCCCCGAAAGCGGATTCAGCCCAAAATTCCAGGCAAATCCAGCCCTTTCTCCTTCGCGCAATCGGTTGCGATGGCATAGCCGGCATCGGCGTGGCGCATGACACCCGTGGCCGGGTCGTTCCAGAGCACACGTTCCAGGCGCTTGTCGGCCGCTTCGCTGCCGTCGCAGACGATGACCATGCCGGCATGTTGCGAGAAGCCCATGCCGACGCCGCCACCGTGGTGCAGCGAGACCCAGGTGGCGCCGCTGGCGGTGTTGAGCAGGGCATTGAGCAGCGGCCAGTCGGAGACCGCGTCCGAACCGTCGGCCATGGATTCGGTTTCGCGGTTGGGCGAGGCCACGCTGCCGGAATCCAGGTGGTCGCGGCCGATGACCACCGGCGCCTTCAGTTCGCCGCTGCGCACCATCGCATTGAAGGCCAGGCCCAGGCGGTGGCGGTCGCCCAGGCCCACCCAGCAGATGCGCGCGGGCAGACCCTGGAAGGCGATCTTTTCGGCGGCCATGTCGAGCCAGCGATGCAGATGCGCATCGTCTGGAATGAGTTCCTTGACCTTGGCATCGGTCTTGGCGATGTCGTCCGGGTCGCCACTGAGTGCGACCCAGCGGAACGGGCCGATGCCGCGACAAAACAGCGGGCGGATATAGGCGGGTACGAAGCCGGGGAAATCGAATGCGTTGTCGATGCCGGCCTCCAGCGCCATCTGGCGCAGGTTGTTGCCGTAGTCCACGGTGGGTACGCCCAGCGCGTGGAAAGTGAGCATGGCGCGGATGTGGTTGGCCATCGAATCGCGCGCGGCCGCTTCCACTTCCTTCGGCGCGCTGACGCGCTTTGCATCCCACTCTTCCACGCTCCAGCCCTGCGGCAGATAGCCGTTGACCGGATCGTGCGCAGAGGTCTGGTCGGTCAACAGGTCGGGTTTGATCCCGCGCAGCAGCAGTTCGTCCAGCACATCGGCCACGTTACCGAGCAGGCCGACCGAGAGCGGCTTCTTTGCCGTGCACGACTCCTCGATCAGGCGCAGCGCCTCGTCCAGCGAGTCGGTCCACGTATCCAGATACCCGGTGCGCAGGCGCATGTCGATGCTGCTCTTGCGGCATTCCACCGCCAGGCACGAGGCGCCGGCCATCACCGCGGCGAGCGGTTGCGCGCCCCCCATGCCGCCGAGGCCGCCGGTGAACAGCCACTTGCCGGCCAGGCTGCCACCGTAATGCTGGCGACCCATCTCCACGAAGGTTTCGTAGGTGCCTTGCACGATGCCTTGCGCGCCGATGTAGATCCAGCTGCCGGCGGTCATCTGGCCGTACATCGCCAGCCCTTTTTTATCCAATGCGTTGAAGTGGTCCCAGGTGGCCCAGCGCGGCACCAGGTTGGAATTGGCGATCAGCACGCGCGGTGCATCGGCGTGGGTGCGGAACACGCCCACCGGCTTGCCGGACTGCACCAGCAAGGTCTGGTCGTCGTCCAGGCGCGTGAGCGCAACAACGATCGCATCGAAGGATTCCCAGTCGCGCGCGGCGCGGCCGATGCCGCCGTACACCACCAGTTCCTGCGGGCGCTCGGCCACGTCCGGGTCCAGGTTGTTCATCAACATGCGCAGCGGCGCTTCGGTGAGCCAGCTCTTGGCGGTGAGCGTGGTGCCGGTGGCGGCGCGGATGACGCGGGTTGTATCGTGACGGGTCATGCCGGGTTCCTTGCAATCAGCGGTTGGCCGCAGGCGGCGCGGTGTCGGAAGAGGGCGCGTTGGCGAACTGCACGCAAGCCAGCAGCACATGCCGCAGCACCGCACGCAATGCGGCGGCGTGCACCGGCTGCCACGGCGTGGGCCAGCTTCCCGGGGTGATGGCGTCCGGTTCGCACATGTAGCCGCGGCAGGCCAGTTCCATTTGCAATGTGTGCACGCCTTGCTCGGGTTGCGCGTAGTGGCGGGTGATCCAGCCACCCTTGAAGCGCCCGTTGCGTACCGTGCTGGAGCCGCTGCTGCGGCACAGACTTTCCACTGCATCGACCAGGCGCGGGTCGCAGCTGCGGTCGTCGTTGCTGCCGATATTGAATTGCGGCAATTCGCCATCGAACAGATGCGGGATGAGCGAGCGGATCGAATGCGCGTCGTAGACCACGATCTTCGCGTGCCGGGCGCGCAGGCGCGCAATTTCGTCGGCAAGCGCCGCGTGATACGGGTCGAACCAGCGCGTGCGACGCAGCGCGATCTGCGCCTGGTCCGGTGCCGCACCATCGGCATACAACGGCTGATTGTCGAAGGTGGTGAGCGGGCACAGACCGGTGGTGTTCTGACCCGGATACAGCGATGCGCCACTGGGGTCGCGATTGACGTCGATGACCGAGCGCGAGATGGCGGTACGCAGCGTGGTGGCGCCCAATGCCTGTGCGAAATCGTAGAGCTGATGCACCCACCAATCGGTATCGCGGCGCGCCAACCACGGCGAAACGAACTGGCTGGCCACGTCCTCTGGCAATTCGGTGCCGGTATGCGGAAAACTGACGATCAACGGCGCGTCGCCGCGGTGGAGTTGCAGCCAGTCGGGCAGGGCGTTCATCGCGACGCTCCATGCGTGGGTGCTGCGCACGCGCCGCACGTGTCGCGCAGCTGTGTATGGTGACAATGTCGCGCGCGCCATGCCGCGTCAGCGCGTGTGCGTGTGCATGGAAACGGCGCAAAACCTTGCGCTTGCGCCTGTGGTGACGCAGATAGCGCGCCACGTCGTGCAATCTGCGGCCTCATGCGTCCTGCTCCACATCCGGCAACGCGATCGCCACCGCCTGCGCCAGCGCACCCGAACGCACCAAGGCGCTGGCGGCCAGCATGTCGGGATGGAAGTAGCGATCCTCCTGCAGCGTTGGCACCTGCGCGCGCAACAGGGCACGCGCGGCTTCCAGCGCGGCGCTGGAGCGCAGCGGCGCATGGAAATCGCAGCCTTGTACGGCGGCCAGTAGCTCGATGCCGATGACGTGTGCGGCGTTTTCGGCCATCGCCAGCAGGCGGCGCGCACCGTGCGCGGCCATCGAGACGTGATCTTCCTGATTGGCCGAGGTCGGAATTGAATCGACGCTGGCCGGATACGCGCGCTGTTTGTTTTCCGACACCAGCGCGGCGGCGGTGACCTGCGGAATCATGAAACCGGAGTTCAAGCCCGGACGCGGAGTCAGAAAGGCGGGCAGGCCGGAGAGTGCCGGATCGACCAGCATCGCGGTGCGGCGTTCGCTGATCGAGCCGATTTCGCACACCGCCATCGCCAGCATGTCGGCCGCAAAGGCCACCGGCTCGGCGTGGAAGTTGCCACCGGACAAGGCCTCGCCGGTATCGCTGAAGACCAGCGGGTTGTCGGACACGCCATTGGCTTCGATCTCCAGCGTGCGCGCAGCCTGACGCATGATGTCCAGCGCTGCGCCCATCACCTGCGGCTGGCAGCGCAGACAGTACGGGTCCTGCACGCGCACATCGCCAAGCCGATGCGATTCGCGAATGGCCGACTCGGCCATCAAGGCACGCAGCGCTGCCGCGGTGGCGATCTGCCCCGGTTGCCCACGCAGTGCGTGGATGCGTGCATCGAACGGCGTATCCGAGCCCTTGGCCGCTTCCACAGATAGCGCGCCGGTCACCAGCGCGGCCTGCAATACGTTTTCGATCTCGAACAGACCGGCCAAGGCGCAGGCAGTGGAAAACTGGGTGCCGTTGAGCAACGCCAGCCCTTCTTTTGCGCCCAGCACGCGCGGCTGCAGCTGCGCATGTGCGAGCGCATCGGCAGCGGGCAGGCGCTGTTCGCCGACGAAGGCTTCGCCGACGCCGATCATCACCGCAGCCAGATGCGACAGCGGCGCCAGATCGCCGGAAGCGCCCACCGAGCCCTGACACGGCACCACCGCGGTGATGCCCGCGCGCAGCATCGCTGCCAGCAACGCCAGCGTGTCCGGCTGCACGCCGGAAGCGCCCTGAGCCAGACTGGTGAGTTTGAGCGCCATCATCAGTCGCACCACCGGCACCGGCGTGGGCTCGCCGACACCGGCCGCGTGCGAAAGCACGATATTGCGCTGCAGGGTCTGCAGATCGTCGCGCTCGATGCGCACGCTGGCCAGCTTGCCGAAGCCGGTGTTGACGCCATACACCGGCTCGCCCCGCGCAACGATGGCCTCCACCGTTTGTGCGCTGCGCAGCACCGCAGCGGCGCAGGCATCGTCCAATGCGACCTCGGCACCGCGATACAGCGCACGCCATTGCGCCAGCGTGACCTGGCCGGGTTGCAGGACAACAGTAAGACTCATGACGACTCCGGATTCAGCGAAAGATGCCCGCGCCAGACGCGTGCATGAAGAGGGTTGAAGCCCATGCGGTAGACCAGATCGGCCGGCGCGTCGATGTCCCAGATCGCCAGATCGCAGTCCATGCCGGCACGCAGCTGGCCCAGGCGATCGCTGCGTCCGAGCGCGCGCGCGGCCTCGCGGGTGAAGCCGGCGATGCATTCGTCGACGGTCATGCGGAACAAGGTCGCCGCCATGTTCATGGCCAGCAGCGGGCTGGTCAGCGGCGAGGTCCCTGGATTGCAGTCGGTGGCCAGCGCCAGCGGCACACCGGCCGCGCGCAACGCGGCAATCGGTGGCACCTGCGTATCGCGGGTGAAATAAAACGCGCCCGGCAACAGCACCGCCACCGTGCCAGCGCGCGCCATCGCCGCGATGCCGGCCTGGTCCAGGTATTCGATATGATCGGCCGACAACGCGCCGTAGCGTGCGGCCAGTGCGGCGCCACGCTGATTGCTCAGCTGTTCGGCGTGGATCTTGATGTGCAAGCCATGCGCTTGTGCCGCGATGAAGACCTGTTCGGCCTGCGCATGCGAGAACGCCAGATGCTCGCAGAACACGTCCACCGCCTCGGTAAGCCCTTGCGCGGCGATCGCCGGAATCATCTGTGTGCAGACCTGGTCGATGTAGCGCTGCGCATCGCCGCCGGGCGGCACTGCATGCGCACCCAGGAAGGTCGGCACCACTTCCACCTTGCGCAGCGCAGCGAGTTGGCGCGCTACGCGCAGTTGCTTGCTTTCATCGTCCAGCGTGAGCCCGTAGCCGGATTTGATTTCCAGCGTGGTCACGCCTTCTGCGAGCATCGCATCCAGGCGCGGCAGGCTGGCGGCCAGCAATGCGGCATCGTCGGCGGCGCGGGTGGCGCGCACCGTCGCTACGATGCCGCCGCCGGCAGCGGCGATCTCGGCGTAGCTGGCGCCGCGCAGACGTTGCTCGAATTCGTTGGCGCGGTTGCCGGCATACACCAGGTGGGTGTGGCAATCGATCAGGCCCGGGCTGATCCAGCGGCGCTGGCAGTCGTGCGCGCTGGCGGGCTGCAGCGCTGGCGCCTGTGCGGCCGGGCCGGCGTAGACGATACGACCCTGCTGGCAGGCGACGACGCCGTCGTCCACGATGCCCAGGCCGCCATCGGCGGCATCCAGGGTCATCAGTTGCGCGTTGTGCCAGAGAACGTCGCAATGCATGGCGCAGGCTCGTGGTGTCTGATATGTATATACAATAGATTCGGCAACCGAGGGTGTCCAGTGGCAGACCAACAGATGCAAGCGTTCTGGGCCGCCCGGGCGTTATTGCCCGAGGGCTGGGCGAGCGGGGTGCGGATTGCGCTGACGCAGGGACGCATCGCCTGCGTGCAGGCCGGCGTGCCTGCTGCCCCCAACGACACGCGCTGCGAGGTGCTGGTGCCTGGCCTGGGCAATGTGCATAGCCACGCCTTCCAGCGCGGCATGGCGGGGTTGACCGAAGTGGGCGGACGCAGCGGCGACAGCTTCTGGAGCTGGCGCGAGCTGATGTACCGCTTCGTCGACCGGCTCGACCCGGACAGCCTGCAGGCGATTGCCGAACAGGCGTATGTGGAAATGCTCGAAAGCGGCTTCACCCGCGTCGGTGAATTCCATTACCTGCACCACACGGTGAGCGGCGCGCCGTACGCGCACGCCGGCGAAATGTCCGAGCGCATTGCCGCTGCGGCCGCCAACACCGGCATCGGGCTCAGCTTGTTACCGGTGTTCTATGCGCATTCGGATTTCGGTGGCGCTGCGCCCAGCCCGGCGCAACGCCGCCTGATCCACGATATCGAGGGGTTCGCGCGCCTGCTGGACGACTGCAGGCACAGCCTGAAAGCGCTGCCTGATGCAGTGCTCGGGTTGGCCCCGCACAGCCTGCGCGCAGTGACCCCGCCGCAGCTGGCGGCGCTGGTGCCGCTCACCGATGGACCCATCCATCTCCACATCGCCGAACAGCAGCGCGAGGTGGACGCCTGCCTGGCCTGGTCCAGTCAGCGCCCGGTGCAGTGGCTGCTGGCCAATGCGCCGGTGGATGCGCGCTGGTGTCTGGTGCATGCCACGCATGTGGATGCCAGCGAACTGCAGGCGATTGCCGACAGCGGCGCAGTCGTCGGGCTGTGCCCGATCACCGAGGCAAACCTGGGCGATGGCGTGTTCCCGATGCAGGCATTCGCCGCCGCGGGCGGCCGTTTTGGGCTGGGCTCGGATTCGAATGTGCTGATCGATGCAGCCGAGGAAGTGCGCTTGCTCGAATACGGCCAGCGCCTGACGTTGCAGGCACGCAATGTATTGGCGCAGGGGGCCGTATCCAGCGGGCGCTGGCTCTACGACCAGGCCGGCGTCGGTGCCGCGCAGGCGCTGGGCATCGCACAGACCGGCATCCGTGCCGGTACAGCGGCCGATCTGATCGAGTTGGACACGACGCATCCGGCCCTGCTGGCGCGCAGCGACGATGCTTTGCTGGACAGCTGGCTGTTTGCCGCGCGTGGTTCAGCGGTGCGCAATGTCTGGCGCGGCGGTCGCTGGGTGGTGCGCGGCGGGCAGCATATCGATCGCACCCGGAGTGCCGCGCGGTTTGCCGTGGTATTGCGCAGCCTCCTGAGCCAATGACATGGGCCGCCAAACATGGAGCGGGCAGTCGTCAGGTGTGCGACGAGGGCGCGCAGGAACCGCAGTGGTTGCGGTGCCTGCCGAGCCGGAGCACCGGCCGCGCCAGCCAGCCGGCCGTGCAATCGTGCTCTTAGCTGCTCCAAGTAGAGACGCGCGCGATGCGAGTGCTGGAGCCGCTGAAAACGCGGCAGCGTCGGCTGGACAGATGCATGTAGCGCCCTCATCAACGCAGCGTGTGCATGCCGCAACGCGCAGCTGGTGCACCCGTCCGCCCGATGTTGCATGCCGATTGGATAGTCGCTCTTCCCGGAGACTTGCGCCTTGACCGCCACCCCCACCGTCGCGCCTGGCACCTTGCATCAACGCATCCGCCAGGATCTGGAACATCGCATCCATAGCGGCGACTGGCCGCCCGGGCACCGCGTGCCGCCAGAGCACGAGTTGATGGCGCAGTACGGCTGCTCGCGCATGACCGTGAACAAGGTGCTCGGCTTGCTGGCCGATGCCGGCATGATCGAACGTCGCCGTCGTACTGGTTCGTTCGTGGCACGGCAGCATCCGCATCTGGAACAGGTGGCGCTCTCGATCCCGGACATCGAAGTGGAAATGACCACGCGCGGCCACGTTTACCGCTTCGCATTGTTGTCGCGGCAGTTGCGCAACGCACGGAAGCGCGTGCCGCAGGAACGTGCGTTGGGCAGCACCGGCAAAGTGCTGGCGTTGCACAGCGTGCATCTGGCCGATGGCCGCCCGTTTGCGCTGGAGCAGCGCGTGATCGATATCACCACCGTGCCGGAGGCATTGGCGCAACCGTTCACCGAAGTGGCGCCGGGCAGTTGGTTGTTGCGCAACGTGCCATGGACGCGCGCCGAGCATCGCATCAGCGCGAGCAGCGCCGACGCAGCGCAGGCCAGTCAGCTCCAGGCGGCCGATGGCGCAGCCTGCCTGGTGATCGATCGTCATACCTGGCGCGGCGACCAGCCGGTCACCTACGTGCGCCAGATGTTTCTCGGCGGTTCCTACGATCTGGTGGCACGGTTTGCGCCGGGAATGCGGTGAGGTGATGTCGGCAGGCGACGGTGCTACCGCAGCGCTAATGTCGCTGCCAGCCGTTGTCGGCAGTGGGGAACGCGCCGCATGCTGGTGCGGCTTTCAGTGATTGCTCAGCAAGCCCGCGCGCCACAGCGCGAACGCAGCAGGCGACGCAGCAGGATCAAATCGTGGTGCATTGTCGCCAGCGCACCGGCTCGGCGATTCCCGGGCGCGGGTTGAGCTGCACGCGCACTGTGCGCAGGTACGGGTAGCGTTCCAGCTCGCGGCAGATCAGCGGCCATGCCGCGCTGTCGTCCACCGTACGATCCACCACCAGCGTCACCTGGGTCAGCCAGATGCCGCGCACCAGGCCCGGCGTCTGCGCCAATGTCTTGGATACCTCGCGCCGATAGCCCTGCATGGTTGCGGCATCCGGTTCTGCGCCGGCTGCCGGTGGCGTAGCCGACGCAGTCGATGGCGGCGTCGGCTGCGATGTCGTCGTGGAGGGCGTACGCGAAGCCACCACGTGTGCCGGTGCAGGAACGGGCGAGGCCACTGCGGTGCGCGGTGCGGCCGGTACCGGATCCGGCGGGCGCAGCGCCAGCACCGCCATCGCTGCCAGCGTTGTGAGCGCGGCGCCGGCGATCAGGCTGTGCTGGATCGCGCGGCGGCGCGCCGTGCCGACCACACCGGTTTCCACATCGCCAGGCAGATACGGTTTGAGCAGCGGCCACAGGCGCCCACCGTCCAGCACTTCGATCGACTGTTTCTGCGCGGCGGCGATACCTCCACGCTCCATGCGGCCTTCGGTGACCATCACGCCGCCGCTGGCGCCGGCCAGCCGCGCCATCGCACCCAGCTCGTTCACTGCCGCCACGCCGATGCGATAACCACGCCCGTGCTTGCAGGCCACCAGACGGGTGCCATGCTCGGTTTGCATCATGAAATCGGCGGTGGGCAGGCCGTCCTGCGGCAACTGAGTCGGCTGCCATCCGCGTTGATCCTGCAAAACGCGCAGCACCACGGCAGAAAAATCGCGCCAGTGCATGACGGCCAGCGCATGCATGCCTTCCTGTACCTCGTTGGCGCGTCGCCACACCAGCCAGAGATAGGCGCACACCGCCAGCCAGACCAGCAGTGCAGCCAGGGGCGCCAGAATCCAGGGAGGTATAAGAATCAAGCAATGGCGCGTATAACGAATCGTGCGTCTAGAAGAATCCTTCGCGAAAGATTCGTCAATGGATCGCTCGCGGCGATAGCGCAAGCCGTGATCCAGATAGCGAAAGACCCGCCAGTCCGAAGCCGTGAGGGGGAGGGGAGCAAACGGACTTCGTAACGCAGGACTGGCGGGCCGTTCGCGATTGTCTAAAAAATCATGTTGCTTTGCAACATTGCGCGCTGACGTAGCGTTGGAAGGTAAGGTCCTGATTCCAAACGCCTGTACCGATAACTCTCGCGCCGGCAGGGTCACGCCTTCCTGCCACTTCGGTCAGATCCCGACTGCCGCCTTGATTCCGGCATTGCCCAGTAGCTCGGGGTACGGCAAGAAAAATGCTCGAATTGGCCCGGTGTCGGCGGTCAGGGACAACGCGTCGTGGAGGGCGGCCGTCTTTCAAGCCAGCCGGCGGTCAGCGCCTGTGCCGGGCGCCGCACCATCTCTTTCCTGCTACGGCCATCCTTGCCTTCACCACCAAACGCGGAACACAACCGCTCCATCTCACAATGGCGCGGTTGCGTTCATCGATACGCTTATTCCGGGTCGAACGCACCAGGGTTGCCGGACGACGACGTCTCGGCACCTGCGCCGCTGGCACCAGAGGTCTCGCTGCTGGCCGCCTGCGCGGCCTGGTTGGCGGTGCGGTTGGCACGCTTGGTGGCCGCCGTGTTGGCGCGGACCTGCGCCTTAAGCGATTCGACCTCGCGACGCAGGTTTTCCAGCTCTTCCTGCTCGGGGATGTTGAGCGTGCGCAGCACGCCTTTCACGCGCTCGTCGAAGGCCTTGCCCAGTTTGTCCCAGCCGCGCACCGCAGTGTCGCGGACCTGCTCGAACTGGGTTTCCACTTCGTCGCGCAGTTCGTCGACGCTTTCGGCCGCCTTGCGCTGGCCGGTGCGCTCGTAGGCGGCACCTTCACGCACCAGCGAGTCGAACAGCTTGCCGCCTTCACTCTGCACGCGGCCCAGCGCGCCCAAGCCTGCCAGCCACACGGTCTGTCCCGATTCGCCAAGCCGGCGCGAGATCTGTTCCGCCTGCGCCTGGAAGCCCTGGGCCGCGTTGTCGCGGTTTCCGTTGCGGTCGTATCCGGTCGTCATGCGATGCTCCTGTAGGTTGCCAAAGTGACGTTGCCTTCACCCTAGTACCGACCTTGCATCGGGCAGGTGAAGCGGCGCCCGATCAAGCGTTTTGCCAGCATCTACCCACAAGCGCCTGGGCAGGTGACTTGGCGCTGAAGCAGCGCAGTGCCAATCGCGCTCAGGCCAGTTTTTCGGCCAGCAAGCGGCGGATTTCCGATTCCACCATCGGCTGTACGGCCGACAGCAAAAAGCCGAGCTCTGCGGTGACGTGCACCTGCTGCGGCAGCAGCGCGATCGCCCCATCCACGCCGGCACGTGCAATGCGCAAGGTATCGCCTTCCCAATGCGAGGCGATGCCGTAGCGATCGGTCAGCTTGCGCGCCGCCTCGTCGATGGCCGCGCGGGCCTGGGCCGGCGTCAAGGAATGGTCGTGGCGGATATCGATGCTGGACATGGGGGCGATGGGTCATGCGAAAAGTGAGGGCGCATTGTGCGCATGCGCGGCCCCGGCTCCAAGTGCGACCGTGCGCTGCGCTGCTGCCGATGTCAGGAATGCGGGTCTTCGGCATTGCCGATGCGCAGACTTGACCGCACTGCATCGCTTTCCTGACGCTCGCTCGGCAGCTGCCCAGTGGGGAGATCACCCAAGATAGCCGCGTGTGGGAGCAAACCTGCTAGGCTGCGGGCGGTGCGCGACCTGCAAGTTCATTTCACCCACCGGCAACAGCCGGATCATTCCCTCAAGCCCGGCGTCCACCGGATCGTCCGTCATGCCTCCGGCAGCGTGCGTGTGGTGAACGATGCACAGGGCGCGTTGCTGTTGGCGCAGTTCTGCCTGGACCAACGCGGTCTGTGGCTGCAGGTGGCCAACGGCATTCGCTGGATCCATGTCAATGGGCGCCCGGTACGCCGCATGGCGCTGCTGCGGCCAGGCGATGCGATCTATGCCGATGGCGTGGAAATGCTGTTGCGCAGCGCACCGTCCACTGCGCCGGCCAACGATATCCAGGATGACACTGCCGGCCTGAGCGAGGTCTGCCTGTTGCTGCGCGGGCTGGGCGGACGCCATCACGGGCGCAGTTTCACCCTCGACCGCTCGCGTCTGGTCGGCAGCGATGCCGCCGCCGACATCGTCATCGACGACCCTGCGTTCGCCGCCCAGCATGCGCGCCTTGAGCGGCATGGCGACCGTGTGCTGATCCGCGATCTCGGTTCGGAAGAGGGGAGCTGGATCAACGGCGTCCAGGTGCGCGATGGCTGGCTGCAGGCCGGCGATCAGGTCGTGTTCGATGCGCGCCACCGGTTTGTGGTGGAAGTGCCACGTACCCACCACAGCACCACCTGGGATCTGCCCGATACCGAACCGCCGCCGCCGCCGTGTGCCGTTGCAGAGCCGACGCACGCACCGGTGAAGGTGGCCCGTTGGCCCTGGCTGCTGCTCAGCGCGGTGTTGCTGGCGGCGGCGTTGAGCGCCTTGCTGTGGTTCGGCGCGCGCTGAGTTTTTTCCAGACGCGCCAGCCCAGCAACACCGCAAGGATGCCGGCATACAGCGCCGGCTCGCGGATATCGGATTTCACCAGCCACCAGAAATGCAGCACTGCCAGCAGCCCGATCGGATAGATCAGCATGTGCAGGCGGCCCCAGTTGCGTTTGAGCCGACGCATCCAGCCCTGGGTGGAGGTGATCGCCAGCGGCATCAGCAGCAGCCACGCGGCGAATCCCACGGTGATGTAGGGCCGTTTTAGGATCTCTTCGAAGATCTGCGTCCAGAAACCTCGCAGATCCAGCGTGAGATAGGCCGCCAGGTGCACGGTGGCATAGAAGAATGCGTACAGTCCCAGCATGCGGCGGAAGCGGATCAACACCGCCTGCCCGGTGAGTTGGCGCAACGGCGTGATTGCCAGCGTGATCAGCAGGAAACGTAGTGCCCACAGCCCGGTGCGGTGCTCGATCTCGGCCACCGGGTCGGCGCCCAACGCGTCGCTACCGCTCTGCCACACCTGCCAGAACTGCCAGCCGAGCAGGACGATCGGCGCCAGCGCGGCGGCATGCATTAGTGCCTTGGCAGCGATCACGGAAGTGGATGTCTTGGCCATGCGATCTCGTCGATGAAACGGTGTGCGAAAGAGGCGGTGCTCGGCTGCGCGTCATGCACGTCAGCCAGGGACGGATCGGTTTGCAGCGTTGCGCGCCGAGGGATTGCGGACAGACGCTTATCCTGCGCGGCTGTGCTCTGCGGACTACCCTGGCCTACAGAGGCACCACCGGTACGAAGAATGCATCGCAGGAGCGCGCTGTCAGGACTTGAGGCATTGCCAGTCATACCTCATCGCGCTCTCGCAGGGGGGGGCTCACGTCGATCGAGCGATCACCCTAGAACCACTTCTTCAGATCCATGCCCGCATACAACGAAGCGACCTGATCGGCATACCCGTTGAAGGGCTTGGTCGCGATGCGCTCGGCAAACAGTTTGCTGGCGGTGCCAGCGATACGGCGCTCGGTCTTCTGGCTCCAGCGCGGATGGTCCACGGCCGGATTCACGTTGGAAAAGAAGCCGTATTCGGAAGGTTGCAGATCGTGCCACGCGGTCTCGGGCATTTTTTCGACGAAGCGGATTTCCACGATCGACTTGATGCTCTTGAAGCCGTATTTCCACGGCACCACCAGCCGCAACGGTGCGCCGTTCTGCTGCGGCAACGGCTTGCCGTACAAGCCGGTGGCCAGCAGGGTCAGCGGGTGCATCGCTTCGTCGATACGCAGGCCTTCGCGGTACGGCCAATCGATCGAGCGGTAGCGCACGCCGGGCATCTGCTGCGGGTCGGCCAGCGTGGTGAAGGCCACGTATTTGGCCTTGGAGGTCGGCGCGAAGCGCTTGAGCGCCTCGCCCAACGGCACGCCCGTCCACGGGATCACCATCGACCAGCCTTCCACGCAGCGCAGCCGGTAGATACGTTCTTGCGGCGCGATGCCTTTGAGCAGTTCGTCCAGCGAGAGGCTGCCGGGCTTCTCGCACTCGCCGCTCACCTTCACCGTCCACGGCGACAGCTTCAGCGTCTTCGCAGCCTTGGATGGATCGGTCTTGTCGGTGCCGAACTCGTAGAAGTTGTTGTAGCTGGTGACGTCTTCCAGCCGGGTCAGTTCCTCGGCGGTGCGGAATCCGCTGCGCGCCTGCGCCGGCGTCACCACGGTCTTGGGCGGAGGCGGCGGATCGGCTTCCGCACAACCGGCCACACCCAGCGCCGGGGTCAGCGCAAATAGCTGCAGCAGCCGTCGACGGTCGCGGTAAACGGCCTCATCGGTGATCTCGCTGGACGGCAATTTGAAAGCATCGCGAAACGACATGGCAGGCTCCGGCAGTGGCTGCAGCGTGAGAGTGGCGAACTGAGAGTGGCGAATCGGGACAAAAGTTCGCGTTGATGCACGCCTACGTTACGTCAGGTTCGATCAAAAGGATGCAGCTGCAACTTTTTGACCGCTGCCAAGCCCGATGCGCTGCGGCATACTAGAAGGCTAGCTCGACAAGGTGTGCCATGACACGCGCGTTCAATTTCAGTGCCGGCCCTGCGACATTGCCGGAATCGGTCCTGCGGCAGGCGCAGGCAGAGATGGTCGAATGGAACGGCGTTGGCGCCTCGATCGTGGAAATCAGCCACCGCAGCGCGGATTTCATCGCCGTGGCGGCTGCCGCCGAAGCCGATCTGCGCAAGTTGTTGTCGATTCCCGACGACTATGCGGTGTTGTTCACCTCCGGCGGCGCCACCACCATCCAGGCGCTGCTGCCGCTCAACTTCGCAGCGTCGGGCCAGGCGGCCGACTACGTCATCACCGGGCATTGGGGCAAGACCGCGATCAAGCAGGCGGCCACGTATGCGGATGCGCGCATCGCTGCCGACGCGCAGGCCGAGGGCTTCATCGACATCCCGCCGGTGGCCAGCTGGACCTTGTCGCCGCACTCGGCCTACGTGCACATCACCGCCAACGAAACCATTCACGGCGTCGAATTCCGCGACACGCCGGACGTGGGGACGTTACCGTTGTTTGCCGACTTCAGTTCGTCGATCGCCTCCGAGCCGCTGGATATCGCGCGCTACGGCCTGATCTATGCCGGCGCACAGAAGAATCTGGGCCCGGTCGGCATCTCGGTGGTGATCGTGCGACGCGATCTGCTGGAACGCGCCGGCCAACCGCGCGCGGACATCTTCAACTACGCCTCGCATGCCGCGCGCGATTCGATGCTCAACACGCCGCCGACCTGGAACTGGTATCTGCTCGGGCTCACCGTGAAGTGGATGCTGGAGCAGGGCGGGGTGCAGGAATTCGCGCGCCGCAATGCCGAAAAGGCCGCGCTGGTGTACGGCGCCATCGATGGCTCCGGCGGCTTCTATCGCAACCTGATCAAGCCGGCAGTGCGTTCGCGCATGAACATCCCGTTCTTTTTGCCGGATGAGCAGCTCGATGCGCGATTCGTCAGCGAATCCAAGGCGGCCGGGTTGCTTGCGTTGAAAGGCCACAAGGCAGTCGGCGGCATTCGTGCCTCGCTGTACAACGCGATGCCGGTGGCGGGCGCACAGGCGCTGGCTGCCTTTATGCACGACTTCCAGCAGCGTCACGGCTGAATTTTTATCTACCTGCGGCCTCTGCCGCGCAGGCGCATGCGCCGCCATTTTAGGAACGCCCAGCGATGGCTCCCAAGTCCAACAAGCCCACGGCCGCCACTGGCGGCAAAAACAACAAGCCGGCGAAGAAATCCGCAGGTGCTTCAGTCACTCAGGCCGCGAGCACGCCGGCTGACAAATCTGCGATCAAGACCGCAGCGCCGGTGTTGGCCGATGTGCGTGCCAAGATCGACGAGATCGACCGCAACATCCAGGCACTGATTGCCGAGCGCGCCAATTTTGCGCATCAGGTCGGCAAGGCCAAGGGCAAGCTGGCGGCGGCGGTGGATTACTACCGCCCCGAGCGTGAGGCGCAGGTGCTGCGCATGGTGGTGGATCGCAACGAAGGCCCGCTCAGCGATGAAGTGCTGGTGCACGTGTATCGCGAAATCATGTCGGCGTGCCTTGCGCAGCAGGAGCCGCTGAAGATCGGTTACCTCGGCCCGGAAGGCACCTTCAGCCAGCAGGCGGTGCTCAAGCATTTCGGGCGTTCCGCGGTGGGCCTGCCGATGGCGACCATCGAAGAAGTATTCCAGGAAGTGGAAGCCGGCAACGCCGACTTTGGCGTGGTGCCGGTAGAAAATTCAGGGCAGGGCACCATCCAGGTCACCCTGGACATGTTCCTGACCTCCAATCTCAAAATCTGCGGCGAAGTCGAGCTGCGCGTGCATCAGTATTTGCTCTCGCGCAACGGCCGGCTGGAAGACATCGAACGCATCTACGCGCATCCGCAATCGTTCGCCCAGACTGCCGGTTGGTTGCGTTTGCACCTGCCCAAGGTGGAAAAGATCGCCGTCTCCAGCAATGCCGAAGGCGCACGCCGCGCACGTAACGCTGAAGATGCCGCTGCCATTGGCGGCGAAAGCGCGGCGCACGTGTATGGCTTGAAGAAAGTCATCATGAAATCGATCGAAGATGATGACGACAACACCACGCGCTTCCTGGTGATCGGCCGGCAGATCTTCCCGTCGTCCGGGCACGACCGCACCTCGGTGCTGGTGTTCATCCACGACAAGCCTGGCGCGCTGTTCGACGTGCTCAGCCCGTTCGCGCGCCACGGCATCAGCATGAACCGCATCGAGTCGCGTCCCTCGCATCAGGCCAAGTGGGAATACGGCTTCTTCATCGATCTGGTCGGCCATGTCGAAGACGATGCGATGAAGCAGGCGCTGGCCGAACTGAAAGCGCACTCGGCACAGATCAAGGTGTTGGGTTCGTATCCGGTGGCCATTCCCTGAGCGTCCAAGCGCGATACGCCAGCAAGCGCGGGCGCGCCGCTTCCTTTGTGGCGACGGCAGCGCCGCAACCTCCCTCAAAGCGCGTCGCCAGCGTTGGCGATGTCGCAGCCATCGGATCACATGCATGAGCAGCAGCACGCACCACTGGATCGCACGACGCGGCACCGCATTGCAGGGCCGCCTGGCCATTCCTGGCGATAAATCGGTGTCGCACCGCGCAGTGATGTTCGCCGCGCTCGCCGATGGCGTTTCGCAGATCGACGGCTTTCTCGAAGGCGAAGACACGCGCTCCACTGCCGCCATCTTCGCCAAGCTCGGCGTTCGCATCGAGACGCCGTCGGCGTCGCAGCGCATCGTGCACGGCGTGGGTGTGGATGGCCTGCAGCCGCCGAGCGAGGCGCTGGATTGCGGCAATGCGGGCACCGGCATGCGCCTGTTGGCCGGCCTGCTGGCCGCGCAGCGCTTCGACAGCGTGCTGGTGGGCGATGCGTCGTTGTCCAAGCGGCCGATGCGGCGTGTGACCGGCCCGCTGGCGCAGATGGGCGCGCGGATCGACACGCAGGACGACGGCACTCCGCCATTGCGCGTGCATGGTGGACAGGCGCTGCAGGGCATCGATTTCGTTTCGCCGGTTGCCAGTGCGCAGGTCAAGTCTGCGGTGCTGCTGGCCGGTCTGTATGCGCAGGGCGAAACCACGGTGACCGAGCCGCATCCCACCCGCGACTACACCGAGCGCATGTTGTCGGCATTTGGCGTGGACATCGGGTTTTCGCCGGGTAAAGCACGTTTGCGTGGCGGGCAGCGTTTGCGCGCGACCGATATCGCGGTACCCGCGGATTTTTCATCTGCTGCGTTCTTTATCGTTGCTGCCAGCATTGTCCCCGGCTCGGAGGTCGTGCTGCGCGCGGTCGGTTTGAACCCGCGCCGTACCGGGCTGCTGTCCGCGTTACGCCTGATGGGTGCGGACATCGGCGAAGAGAACCATGCCGAACATGGCGGTGAGCCGGTGGCCGATCTGCGCGTACGTTATGCGCCGTTGCGCGGCGCGCAGATTCCCGAAGCGCTGGTGCCGGACATGATTGACGAGTTTCCGGCCTTGTTCGTCGCTGCGGCTGCGGCCAGCGGGCAGACCGTGGTGACCGGCGCTGCCGAGTTGCGGGTCAAAGAATCCGATCGTCTGGCGGCCATGGCCAGCGGCCTGCGCACGCTCGGCGTGCAGGTCGACGAAACTCCGGATGGCGCCACCATCCACGGCGGCAGCATCGGCAGCGGCGTGATCGACAGTCATGGCGACCACCGCATTGCGATGGCGTTCGCGATCGCCGGCCAGCTGTCCACCGGCAGCGTGCAGGTAAACGACGTGGCGAACGTCGCAACGTCGTTCCCGGGCTTCGATACGTTGGCGCAAGGTGCCGGATTTGGGCTGGAAGCGGTGCTTCCTCGGTGAGGCGTTTTGGCCGATCGAGCGCGATGCGTTTCGGGTAGGTTTAATGCCGCGGCTATCCTGGAGTCATGCAGATAACTCCATGACGCCGTTATTTATATCCCGTAGTTGTGGACCACTCTCATAACGCTGACCGCTCCACTTTTGCGAAAGCGGGGCGGCGTGTCGATCGAAGACTTGCCGAAGCCTTGTTGGTGGAGTCAGTCGATCAGCTAACAGGGGCAGAACTTGTTCAGCGCGTGAAGCGACGCACCGCAACAGCCCTCGGCGCCTAGCGCAACCACCCTCAGCGCTGCGCCGTGAACTCCACGGGCACCTGCACGCTGCTTACCACGGCGTGGCCGTCGCGCATGGCGGGTTCGAAGCGCCACTGACGCAGGCTCTCCGTCACCGCCGCGTCCAGGCGCGGGTCATCGCTGCCATTGCGGTCGACGACGGTCACATCACTGACCTTGCCCTGCACATCCAGCTGTAGACGTGCTGTGCGGCTGCCCTGGACGCCTGCACGCGCCACGTCTGCCGGATAGCGTGGCATTGCGTTGCCCGGCAGCGGCTTGGCGTCCACGCTGCTGAGCGCTGGGCGCGCAGGTTGGTGCGCCACCATCGTCACCGCGCGTGGGCCATCGGTTGTCGGCAGGATCTGTCGACTGGCCGCCGGTGCCGGCTGCGTATCGATCGCGAACGATTCGTCGCTGTGCCTTGCCCACCACCAACCGGGTACCACGATGAGCAACGCCAACAGCGTGGCCCACAGCCAGGGCGAAGCGCCGTCGCTCTCCACGTCCTGCTGCCGCGCCACACCACGGCGGCCGTGTTGCGGCAACGACGACGCATGGGCGGATGACGGATTCGAGGTGAAGGACATGGCCGGCCTCCTGGCGCATCTTAGGGATGACGGGGACCAGTCTGGTCGGCAGTAGCTGAGGGGCAGCTAAGGCGGTGGGCGACGGAAACGCTAGAGCTTCCTAGACGTTCAGCTTAGTCAAGCCGAACATTGCGGCGCAGTTAAATCTGCATTGACGTTTCGATTGCGTAACGTTAGCCAGGGCTTGCCAGGCTTGCCCCGGGCGCCGCGCCTGGTAGCTGGCACGCAGGCGCCAGATGAGTTCGCCACGCTTACTGCGCAGGCTTGAACTCGAACGGGATGTCCATGCTGCCAGCCACCGGCTGACCATTACGCTGCGCGGGATGGAAGCGCCAGTGCCGGACTGCTTCCATTGCCGCACGGTCCAGATCGCGCGAGCCACTGCGCTGCACCAGAGTCACGCCCCCGGGAGTGCCGGCAGCATCCACATCGACGCGCACCACCACATTGCCGGCATCGCCGCGACGCAGCGCGGCCGACGGATAGCGGGGTGGCGGCATCTGGCCCTGGATCGGCACCGGACGATCGCCACCGGCGACGGGAGCGCTAGACGGCGCCGAACTGCCAGGCGCACCAGGCGCTGCATTTTCCGGCAGCCGCGTCGGCGCGGGCGGGTCGGGGGGCGCGGTGTCCACCAGGGTCGGGGTGTCGGCCGGCGGCGTGGCCTGCGGCATGTCGCTGGCACCGTCTTGGGCCGGCAACGGCGCCGGCAGCGGCGCAATGGTGTCGTCGGTCTGCGCGCCCGCGCTCGGCTGGGCTGGCGAGGCTTTATAGAAGTCGTCCTTGCGGCCGGTCGCCCAGACCAGCAGGAACAACAGCAGGCCGGCAGCGAAGGCGATGCCGGCAATTTTCAGCGTGTGGCGGGGCAGACGCAGAACGATATGGCGATCAGACGCAGGACGGGGCGCGGGCATAGAGCTCACCTGAGGACTCGTGGTAATTCTGGCATAGCCGCGGTGAATCGATCGCAGCAGCTGGCGGAACAGGCGATAATCTCGCGCTATCCCACTGACGCACATATTCCGATGCTAGATCCGGCCCTGCTTCGCCAACACCCCGCCGACCTTGCCGAGCGCCTGCGCAGCACGCGCGGCTTCGAGTTGAACATTGCGGAACTGGAGTCGCTTGAGAGCGAGCGCAAGCGCATCCAGGTGCGTACGCAGGAGTTGCAGAGTCAGCGCAATTCCAAATCCAAGGCGATCGGGCAGGCCAAGGCCAAGGGCGAAGATGTCGCCGCGCTGATGGCCGAGGTGGCCGGGTTCGGCAATGAGCTCAAGGCGTCCGAAGACGCGCTGGATGCGATTCGCGCCCAGCTCGAAGTCATCGCGCTGGGCCTGCCCAATCTGCCGGCCGAGGATGTGCCGCTGGGCAAGGACGAAAGCGAGAACGTCGAGCAATCGCGTTGGGGCACGCCGCGTCAGTTCGATTTCGAAGTCAAGGACCATGTGGAACTCGGCGCGCCGCACGGCTGGCTGGATGGCGAAACGGCAGCCAAATTGTCGGGCGCGCGTTTCACCGTGTTGCGCGGCCCGGTCGCGCGCCTGCATCGTGCGCTGGCGCAGTTCATGCTGGACCTGCACGTCGGCGCGCACGGCTACGAAGAAACCAATGTGCCGCTGCTGGTCAATGCCGATTCGATGCGTGGCACCGGGCAGTTGCCGAAGTTCGAAGACGATTTGTTCCAGACCGAAGTGGGCGAGTCGCGCCGGTATCTGATCCCCACCTCCGAAGTGCCGCTGACCAATATCGTGCGCGACGAGATCATCTATGCCGAGCGCCTGCCGCTGCGCATGACGGCGCATTCGATGTGCTTTCGCGCCGAAGCCGGGAGCGGCGGCCGCGATACGCGCGGCATGATCCGCCAGCACCAGTTCGAAAAAGTGGAGCTGGTCACTGCCTGCGCGCCGGAAGACAGCGATGCCGAACATCAGCGCATGACGCGTTGTGCCGAAGTGGTGCTGGAACAACTCGGCCTGCCGTATCGCAAGGTGTTGCTGTGCACCGGCGACATGGGTTTTTCCGCGATCAAGACCTACGATCTTGAAGTCTGGTTGCCGTCGCAGAACATGTATCGCGAAATCTCCTCGTGCTCCAATTGCGGGGATTTCCAGGCGCGGCGCATGCAGGCACGCTGGCGCAATCCGGTCAGCGGCAAGCCGGAACTGCTGCATACCCTCAACGGCTCGGGCACGGCAGTGGGCCGCGCGATGATTGCGGTGATGGAGAACTACCAGAACGCCGATGGCTCGATCGATGTGCCGCAGGTGTTGCGCCCTTACATGGGCGGGATCGAGCGCATCGGCTAAGCGCGGCGACCAGACCGGCTGCGCCTACCACCTGGTGGGCGCGCCGTGTGTTCAGTGCGGCATGTTCCATGCGGACACTGCGGCTCCGCACGGTCCATGCCCATCAAACGCGTGATCGTTACGTTTGGCCAGCTACGTTAAGCGCGGTGGGTTCGACACAGCTCGCGTCATCTGCTGCACACCGTGCGAGTGTGTTTGGTCGCGAGCCACCGGGTTAGCTGACATCGACGTAAAAAAAACGGGGCCGGCGATGGCCCCGTTTTCGTTTACGGCATAGCACGTAGCACATCGCATCGCTCTTGCGGCGCAGCGAGGCATCACGCCGCATACCTATGCAATGACAGCCGCGTCTTCTTCCGCACGCAGCCCGGCCAGTGCCGAGGCCAGTGCATCGGCGCGGTGCTGCGGCGAATACGCCACGCCTTCTGCGCGCACAACGCTGATGTCGTCGATGCCCAGGAAGCCGAACAACTGGCGCAGATACGGCTCCTGAAAATCGTTGGTCGGCTCGGCATAGATGCCACCGCGCGCGCTGGCAATGATGACGCGCTTGCCGCCTGCCAGACCTTCTGGACCGTTTGCGGTGTAGTGGAAGGTACGCCCGGCCACTGCGATGCGATCGATCCAAGCCTTGAGCGTGGTGGGGATGGCGAAGTTGTACATCGGCGCGCCGATCACCAAGACATCGGCCTGCAAGAACTGCTGCATCACCGCTTCGGCGGCCGCAGCCTCTGCCGGATCGCTCTGCGCCAGCGTCTGCGCGGTCAGGTGCGGAATCGGGTCGCGGTCGAGGTCGCGATAGGCCACTTCAACCTCGGGGTACAGCCGGCGCTGTTGCTCCACGATGGCGGCACTGAGCTCGCGGGTGATGGAATTAGCGCCCAGCGCGCTGGAATCGAGGTGCAGCAGTTTCATGGCGATGACCTATGGCAAGCGGCGGCGCCGCGGAGGAGTGCAGCCTAGGTCGTTGCTCTGTTGGGATAAAGGTGGTTAAATATCACTTATCGTTCTATCCATGGATGCATTTGCCATGCACGACCTGAATGACCTGTACTACTTCGCGATGGTGGTGGACCACGGCGGCTTCGCCGCAGCCGAGCGTGCGCTCGGTATCCCCAAATCGCGCCTGAGCCGGCGCATCAGCCAGCTCGAAACCGATCTTGGCGTGCGCCTGCTGCAGCGCTCCACGCGCCGCTTTGCGGTGACCGACGTCGGCACCAGCGTGCACCGCCATGCCCAGACCATGCTCGCCGAGGCCCAGGCCGCGCGCGAGGTGGTGGATCGTCTCAGTGCCGAGCCGCGCGGTCTTGTCCGTGTGAGCGTTCCTGTCTCGCTTGCGCAAATCCAGTTGCCCAAGTTGCTGCCGGAATTCCTGGCCAAGTATCCCAAGGTGCGGCTGCAGCTCAACATCAGCAACCGCCGCGTCGATGTCATCAATGAAGGCTACGACATCGCCCTGCGCGTGCGTTCGCGGCTGGACGACGACGGCAGCCTGGTAATGCGCAGCTTCGGCCAGGTGCAGGAACTGCTGGTGGCCAGCCCCAGGTATCTGGACCGCGCCGGACGCCCGAAAGACCCGAGCGAACTGGCTAACCACACCACCATGAGCACCAGCGAGGACGAAGCGCATCAGCGCTGGGAACTGCACGGCCCGAACGGCGAAATGCGCCGCGTGGACCTGCAGCCGCGCCTGGCCGGGTTCGATTTCCCGTTGCTGCAATCGATGGCGCGCGACGGCTTCGGCATCACCATGCTGCCGGAAACCGTTTGCGCCGAAGCCGTGCGCAGCGGCGAACTGGAAGTGGTGCTGCCGCACTGGTCGCTGCCTCAGGGCATCTGCCACGCCGTGTTCGCCTCGCGCCGCGGCCTGCTGCCGGCGGTGCGCGTGTTCATCGACTTCCTGGCCGAACACCTGCCGCAGGAAATCGAGCGCTCGCGCCTGGATTGCGGCGGAAACTGCGCCGAACTTGCCGAAAAGCTCAAGCGTGCCGCCGGCACGGCACCGCGCTTGGCGGTGGCCGAAGCCGGCTGAGAGCTGTGCCTGGCCGCTGTGTCTGGCCGACAGGTTTTGGCAGTCCGCCAGCTGCTCGGCAGTCAGTCCGCTTCAGATGTTTGGCGGGCTGCATCTGTCTTAGGTGCGCCCGGCCGATCCGCAACTTGCCGCGGCCTGCCATAATCGACAGCACAGTCGCCGCCCCGCCCGAAGGCAGTGCGGGGTAACTGAGCAAAACGCGCCCGGGCATGCGAGAATGCGCGCCCGGGAGCGATCCAGGGAGCGGTGGCTGCGCACAAGATGCCCATGCGGCCACCACCGGGCGCCACGCGTGCAACGCGTGGTCGTCAGCGTGACAACCGATGCCTTCGGTATCACGCGCAGCAGCATCGGAGAGATGGCCGAGCGGTTTAAGGCACCGGTCTTGAAAACCGGCGAAGGGTCAAACCTTCCGTGGGTTCGAATCCCACTCTCTCCGCCAGTCGCTTCCAAGTCATTGATTTTGAATGTAAAAATCTGATTTGGTTTGATTGGAAGGCAGGAAGCATGCAGAGGAAACACTCGCATGCGCATCCCTCATCATTTGAGCCGGTCGTCCACCGGCCGCTGGTCGTTCGTCCAACGTGTGCCCATCGATTTGCAAACCGTGATGGGCTGCCGGCTTATCAAACGCACCCTGCAAACGAAGGACTTGGCGCAGGCGCATGTGCGTGCGGTGGTGCTTGGAGCGGGCTATGCTCGGCTCTTCGCACAGTTGAAGGATCAACGCGTGGCCAAGCTGAGCAAGACGGACGCTGACCTGCTCATCGCTCGCCTGACGAGCGCCGAGAACCTCCAGGAACTGACGCTCAACCGCACCCGCCAGCCGGATGGCACGGTGGTCGAGCGGTGGGAGATCGACAGCCCCAAAGACCTAAAGCTGTATCGGCAGTTGATGGAGCTGGAAGCAAGGGGTGGGGCACCCACTCAACCATCGCGGCTCCCAGTTGCCGCGTTCAACACATTCGGAGCGTCGCACCAGACCACCCCGGCTGGGCAATCATCTGCGCCGGCCATCGGACGATGACGCTGGGCAAGGCCCGTGACGCGTTCCTGGCGACCCTCAAAGAGTCTGCGCCAGCAGCTAGTTGAGGCCTCCTTGGCTTGGGAGGCCGCCTTTGGGAATGCTCCGGCCATCACCTCTGCATTGTCGGAATACGACGCTGCCGTGCTGCTGGGATGCTCCCTGGCTGATTACTCTGCTTGCATGCGCGGTGCGACTGCCGTCCAGCGGGGCCATGACTTCGTTTATCAGGGTCTGCGCTACCAAGTGAAGGGAAACCGACCCAGCGGTAAGCGAGGCAGCACAGTGACCCGGGTTCCCAAGCCGTCGAACTACGAGTGGGATCGGCTGATCTGGGTGCTATACAACCCGCGCTATGAAATGCAGGAGGCTTGGCTCTGGGAGGTTGAAGACTATCGGAAGCGTTTTGAGGGCGTCCTGCGGCTTGGGCCTGGGCACATGCGACTAGGGCAATCGCTTATCGATTCTTTGTCAGTCTTCATCCGTGGATGAGTGCTCCCGCCAGGCTTCGAAGCCTGAGGTCGTTCCGAGTTGGATTGCTGTCCACCTCAATCCGACAGCAAGGGGGCGGTGCGCTGTAGTGCTTCACGATCCACCGCTCGGTTATTGGTTCTCTATTTCCTGCCGGGGGCTGGAGGTTCGCGCTGATGGTTGCCCCAAGTTGCCATTTCAGCGGACCACCAATCGTGCGCGCAACGCGCGATCAAGATCGGCATCTTCTCCAGTTGAAGTTCGGCCTTGCTACTGACGGGCGTGGCTACTATTGAGCTCTAACTAAGAAGCAAGCCGCTTGCCAATAGCGAATTTTCCCGCTGTCATCCGAGAAAGAGGTCACTTTTGATGTGGTCGACGCCTTAGTCCGGCTACGGCTGGCCAGCGTCGAAAATCGGTCTCTCAGTGTTTCGACCTTAGCTGCGTCGGAGTAGACAACGACGATCCCCTCCCGACTGGTTCCTCCTCGTCCAAGCACCTGTCTAAGGCGCTTTGCGTCTGAGCTGATGGAATCCTTTGAATATACTTTTTTAATCTCTATGACGAATCGAGGTGTTCCGTTAGACCACCAGACTGCCAGATCGATTCGACCGTTGCGCGGTTTCTTTCCACGGAGCTCCGCGCCAGCTTCTCTTAGTAGCATCTGCACGCTGCTCTCTAACGTTACGTATGGAGCAATTTTAGAGAGCGCGCATGCGATTTCTCCTTGGATAAACGCTTCGGGCGCCTGCTTGAGCGAGTAGCCACCAGTAAATCTATGGTGTTTTCGAAATGCTAGCCTAACTCCTTTCATGCATGCCGATTGAAAACGTGCGAGAGGCTTCTTTGGCTTGGTCATGATTATCCCTGAAGATCCGCTTACAAGCAGCGGAGTCGATGATTTTGCTGCTTACAAAACGACCGTACTCTTAGACGATCGATCAGGCTTTGAGCCTTTAAGTGAAAGCCACTCATCCTGGTTAAAAATTGTAAGTCGCCCATCAGCGAATTGCTTTGAGGAGAAACGGATATGCATCCACGGACACTGGGATATGTAGGTCAAAAAAATAACAACGTCAAGCGGTTGGATGGAACGACACAGTGTCCCTCTCTCGCTAGCCGGCTTTTGCCGTGCGTTACGGGTAGAACTTGCTCGGATCAGCCAAGCACTTGGCAAACTGCCCCCGCTGGTAGCGCGGCAGCTCTACCTTGGGCTGATACAGCTCCAGTGCGCTGATTTGCTTGCTTCGCGTCACCTGCGGTTTCTTGTGCAGGTAGTGCTGGCGCAAGACCTGGACCCGGTCGCGGGGATTGGTGCTGTGGCCCGTGACCAGAGCAATCTCCTTCTCTGGAACATCGTTGACATCAAGCTCGGTGGCAAGGGTGTGGCGGAAGGCGTGGAATCCGACGCCCTTGGGGAAGCCGAGGTTCTTCAGGTAGCGCCCGAAGTCCACGACGAACTGCTGGCTGTAACGTGCGTTGGTTTCCCCGGTGGTGCGGTTCACCCCAGCAGAGAGCAGCGGGAACAGGCGGGGGTGGCCGATCGCTTTCATATCTTCCACGAACTCCAGGAATCCGGCCTCCAAGAGCGGCTTGGCGATAGGGATGATGCGCATGCACCCCGCGCCCTTGATGCTTTGCCGGCTGCGCCGCCGGCGTTTCGGGTCCGCGGCCAAGTCTTGGTCCAACGTCTTCTGGAAGGCGATGCACCAGATGCCGCGTTCTTCGATGATGTCGGTCAACTTCAGCTGGCAGACTTCGTTGACCCTGGCTCCGGTATATAGGCCGATCATCGGTGCCCACCAATACTGCGGTTTCTTGGCCCAAGGAATGAATGTCGCGGGGTCAAAAATGGCTTGCAGGTCGACGTCCTCGAACAGGCGGATCGCCTTGGCGGGGTCGATGGTGTGATCTTCCTTGGGCTTCCGGAAGGCCTTCATCGGTGACACGTCGATGGCTTGTCCGTTGACCAAGTGGTTGAAGAAGGCAACAAGGAATCGGCGGTGACGTTCCTCGGTAGCTGGGGCCAGCGGCGGCACGTCTTGCTCTTTGCCCATGGCGATGGCTTCGTCGAAGGTGAGATCCTTCAGCAGCGGATCTGATACTAGGTTCCTCGGAGCCCAACGCAGCAGCGTCCAGAGCGCTTGGATGTGGTGGTAGTCCACACGAGCTGCGGAGATGTTGCCGCAGGTAAGAAGCAGCAGCTTCAACGTGCGCTCGGTGGCCAAGACGGTCTTCGGGTCGAGCTGCCGGCGGCGCATGTCTTCCAGGTGGTCCTCGATTTCCTTGGCCAAGGGACGCGACGGCGTGCCCATAGGGAGCTGAGCGGGATAGCGTGTGTTTCTCTTAAGGCCGCTCTTTCGTCCGGTTTCGTCGAGCGCGGCGAGGATGCATTCTTGGAGATTGATGGCCGCTTCCCGGCCGCGGATGATGGCGCGGTCGATGCGGAACCGTCCGATGTGGATGCCTTCCAGATGCAGGAGGCCGAAGGGCGAGGCGATGTAATCGTTGAGTGCTGCGGAGGGCAGAGCGGTCATGGGTCACTTCCATCGAGAGATGGAAGTAGGGATATGACAGGACGAAAATTCGTCAACGGGGGCGATACAAAAATCTGCGCTGTCGGCGTAGTCCTTAGGTGTTGAGGTGTCCCGGCTGGGATGCTTCTCGGACCCGTCAGTTCGTTATCCGGCGAGAAGTCTTGTAAATCAAGGGTTTCAAGAGAGTTTGTGTCGATTTATCGCAGTCAATTGCGGTCTGCATTGCACCACCAGGCGCATGCACCAGCTCCACTGCGATCCCGGTCGCATGATTCGGGTCCGGGATGTCGTAGGAATTGCCGACGATCAAGTTGCTGTTGGGATACGGCCCGATCTGCGAGACGAGGTACTGGGTCGGGTTGCCGGCCTGGACCAGGATGTTGTCGCCGTTCGCAATGACCTTGAAGCCGGGAACTTCTTTCACTGTGGTGGGCATGAAGAAACGGAGCCGGTTGATCGCTCCGGTTGCCGAACGGCCTGTTGCACGAACGACACGCTGGGCAACGCTGTTGACTGGGTATCGATGCAACACGTGAGGCATTGCACCTGGCGATCCTTCTGATGAAGGAAGCGACGCATTCGCGGTGGATCGTTGAGAGGTTGCTTCCGTCTGCACCTTGGTGGTTTCGGAAAGTCGGTACCCGACATAACGTCTCGATCCGGATCCTCGTCGAGTGCCGCCGACGGCTGGTTCGTCACGGTTCGCCCAATGAAATCAGCACGCATGCGCCGTGATTGCGCGGCGGGGCGAGCCCTGGCGTTGCCTGGCGATGTGTTCCGGGACCAGATTGATCGAATCAACCGCTCAAATGCAGGTGGTTGGGTTTCTGCTTCCCTGCGGTGCGTTGGAAGGAAGCTTGAAGACGTGGCAGGTTCGGACCGGCACGGTATCGATACGAACCGTCACATGGGTGTCGCCTGCCGCGCCGGGAGGTATCTGGCCGCCGCCATGCTCTCCCTTTGTGAAGGTGCAGCTATTGGCCGCTTATGCGGTTCTCAGTCGATCGTTTGAAGAGTTGGCAACACGGGTGGGCCAGCCGCTGATGGAGCCTTCGATGTGCGCAACGACGCCGCAAGCGGCCGCTGCGTGACTACTCGACACGAGCAGCGTCAGGAAGAAGGTCGCTTTGATGGCTTGATTGAAAATGGGCATGTCAATTTCCTTGAGCGTCGGG
>NZ_FLTX01000083.1 GCF_900092025.1 Xanthomonas bromi | reverse complement strand
TTGACGCTGGTCAGCGCCAATGCCGAGGTGGAACTGGCCGCGGGCAAGACGGTGCACCTGGCGGTGGCCGGCGGGGCCAGCATCACCATCGAAGGCGGCAACATCACCTTCGCCTGCCCCGGCAACATGACCGTGCATGCGAGCAGGAAGTCGTTCGTGGGGCCGGTGCAGCAGGCGTATCCGTTGCCCGCGTTCGCGAAGTCGGTCTGCATCCCGTGCCTGTTGCAGGCCATGGGCAAGGGGCAAGCATTGTCCCCGGTGAATGGGTGATCGGCATGCACCGCAACTGGATCGACGCCCCCAGCGACGAAACCAAGGCGGCTGCGCACGCGCTGCTTGCGGATGCGTCCGCGCCCGATGCCCGCTTCGCTCTGCTGTTGGACCGGGCGTTCGTGCCGGCCGAAGAATGGCGGCGGTTCGTCGCCAACGTGCCGGGCATGCCGCTATATGGCGGCAAGTATGCTGGCGATGGCGTGGAGCAGGCATCGCCCTGGCTCTGCGCGGTGCCGCAGGAAGGCGCATCGCCAGGGCCGTGGCTGGACGCGCTGTTCCGGCTCTGCGCCGGGCGACCGATGCTGACGATGCTGCAGACGCGCTTGCCATTGCAACAGCTGAGGGCGCATCTCCAGCAGCGCCTGGAAGCGTCCGTGGCCGGTGAGACCTTCGTCGTCCGCTATGCCGACACCCGCTGCCTGCCGCAGGTGTTCGAGGTACTGGACCCGGCGCAGCGCGCAGCGTTCCTGGAGTCCATCGACGGTTGGTGGTACGTGGACCGCGCCGGCGCCTTGCAGTCGCTGCCGAAGCAGAGCGCCGATGCGGTCGCCGCGCTGCCCTTCGTGCTGTCGCCGGAGCAGCAGCAGGCCCTGCAGACGGCGGCGCTGCCGGACACCCTGATCGCTTACTTGCGCGAGCGCCAGGAGGTGTTCGGCCACCTGTGCGGATCGCCGTCGGCCATCCACCGCTGCGTCCACGCCGTGCTGAGCGGCCTGGCGAAGACAACGCAGATATCTGCGGACGCCTATCGCCAGGTGCTGGCGGCCCTGGACGTGGAAGGGCTGCTCAGCGACGCCGAGGCGACGCAGGATGCATGATGCGATCGCGCACCGTGGGGTTGCCACTGCCGCAACGCGCGGCTCGGCGTTGATACGCCTGCTTGCCATCTGCGGCCTGATGCTGGTGCTGGCAGGGTGCGGCGCTGGCAATTCGTCCGCGTCGTCGTCGGCACAGGCCGAAGAAAGCGAGACTGTCGGCCTGAGCCTGTACGGGCTGAACTATACCGATGTGCCGATCGGCATCTTTTATGTGAACGGTACTTGGGGTGGAGCCGTGACGCCTTATGCGGCGGGGCTGAAGACAGCAGGCAGCATCGGTCTGCCCGCCAAGTGGCATCCGGGCATCAAGGTCAAGGTGCAGTGGCAGGACGACTTTCTTTATGCTCAAGACAAGGATGCGCTGACCACGGCGGAAGTGGAGGTGCCCCGTTACGGCAAGATCTACTCCGGCTACTTGCTGGTGGCGTTCCTGCCAGGCCGCAAGGTCAAGGTCTATGCGTCGGATTATATTCCAGGTTTCTACGATAGGCCGGGTGTCAATAATCGACCCTATGGGCTAAGAAATCCTGGCCGGTATTGTTTGGAACAGCCGGGCTGCGATGAATGGTACGACAGCGGTAAGCCGCCCAGGGAGGGTCACTACTGATGACGCGAAGCGATGCAACCAAACGTGGAACAGAGACCGTGATGCCAGCATTGAAACGTGCGTTGTCCATCTGCGGCCTGATGCTGGTGCTGGCAGGATGCGGCGCTGGCAATTCGTCCGAGCCGTCGTCGGCACAGGCCGAAGAAAGTGAGACTGTCGGCCTGAGCCTGTTCGGGCTGAACTATACCGATGTGCCGATCGGCATCTTTTATGTCAATGGCGTGTGGGGTGGGAACAGCAATCCTTACGCCGCTGGGTTAAGCACCGCAGGCAGCATCGGTCTGCCCGCCAAGTGGCATCCGGGCATCAAGGTCAAAGTGCAGTGGCGGGACGATCTTCTTTACGATCAGGACAAGAATGCGCTGACCACGGCGGAAGTCGAGGTGCCCCGTTACGGGAAGATCTACTCCGGCTATTTGTTGGTGGCGTTCCTGCCAGGCCGCAAGGTCAAGGTCTATGCGTCGGATTACATGCCTGGACACAAGGACGCGCCGGATGGCCTGGAGAATCCTGGCGAATTCTGCCAAAGGCAGCCAGGTTGCCCACAGTGGTATCGAAGCGACAAGCCGCCCAGGGAGGGCCATTACTGATGACGCGAAGCGATGCAACCAAACGTGGAAAAGAGACCGTGATGCCGGCATTGAAACGTGCGTTGGCCATCTGCTGCCTGATGCTGGTGCTGGCAGGGTGCGGCGCTGGCAATTCGTCCGCGCAGTCGTCGGCACAGGCCGAAGAAAGCGAGACTGTCGGCCTGAGCCTGTACGGGCTGAACTATACCGATGTGCCGATCGGCATCTTTTATGTCAATGGCGTTTGGGGCGGGAATAGCACTCCTTACGCTGCCGGGTTGAGTACCGCAGGTAGCATCGGGCTACCTGCCAAGTGGCATCCGGGCATCAAGGTCAAGGTGCAGTGGCGGGACGATCTTCTTTACGATCAGGACAAGGATGCGCTGACCACGGCGGAAGTGGAGGTGCCTCGTTACGGCAAGATCTACTCCGGCTACTTGCTGGTGGCGTTCCTGCCAGGCCGCAAGGTCAAGGTCTATGCGTCTGGTGTCGGGCCTGGACACAAGGACGCGCCGGATGGCTTGGAGAATCCTGGCGAATTCTGCTTGAAGCAGCCGGGCTGCGATGAATGGTACGACAGCGGTAAGCCGCCCAGGGAGGGTCACTACTGATGCAAGTTTCCTTCGCTCCACTGTGTCCTCAAAATCCGTTACAGCTCAGCCGCGCGCAACAGGCTGAAATGATGAGCGCGGGCCTGGGCCGGCCGCAGGACAGTTGCTGCATCGACTTGCGCTGGGGGTTCTTCTTCGACGGAACCAACAACAATTTTCAGAGGGACCAGCCAAAGAAGGCGCATAGCAATGTCGCTCGGCTTTACGACATTTTCGAGGCCGACCGAAGAAAGCCGGAATTCGTAAGGCGCTACGCCGCAGGCGTGGGCACCCCGTTCAAGGACGAAGTGGGCGATCAGGGATTGGGTATCCAGGAAAAAGCCGGCCTGGCCGCAGGCTGGGGCGGCGAGGCGCGAATCTGCTGGATGTTGCTCAAGTTCCTGGACAATCTCAATTATTACTTCGAACGGATCGACCTTGGTGAAGCGCTAGGCCAGAGCGACCCCGCCACCGTGCGGCGTATGGCGCAGGACATCACGATTCCGTCGATGGAACTGCGCAAGATCGCCGGCGACGAAACCCAGATGCTGCAGCAGATCAGCATGATGGCCTCGCTGCAGAGCCTGACCGCCACGGCCTTGAATCCGCCCAACCACGCTGGCCGCCGCGCGGTGCTGGCCGAGCGCCGCGCGCAATTGCGGCAACGCGTGCAGAAATGGCAGCGCGCGCAGCCCAAGCCCCAGGTGCGCAGCATCCGGGTTTCGGTGTTCGGTTTCTCGCGCGGCGCGGCCGAGGCCCGGGTGTTCTGCAGCTGGCTCAAGGATGCCTGCGACGGCGGTGATGGCGAGCTGACGCTGTGCGGCATCCCGGTACAGTTGGACCTGCTGGGCATCTTCGATACGGTGGCGTCGGTGGGCTTGGCGAACAGCTCGCGCCTGTGGACCGGCCATGGCGGCTACGCAAGCGAGGACGACTTGCAGATTGCCCCGTATGTGCGCCGCTGCGTGCATCTGGTCGCGGCGCACGAGGTGCGCGGCTCGTTCCCGCTGGATGCGGCCGCTGGCGTCAATGGCGAGGAAGTGGTGTACCCCGGCGTGCATTCGGACGTGGGCGGCGGCTACGAGCCTGGCGAGCAGGGCAAGGCCTTCATCGGCGACAGCATCGACGACAGCGCCAAGCTCTCGCAGATCGCGCTGTGCCATATGTACCGCGAGGCCATGGCCGCGGGCGTGCCGTTGAATCTTTCGGCATCGCGTTTGTCGAAGGAAACCAAAGCTGCGTTCAAGGTGGACCAGGGCCTGATCGACGCCTTCAACGGTTATGTGGCGGCCACCGCATCGATCAAGGCGAGCAGCACTGCAGCGCTGATGCAGGCGCACTACGCGCTGTATCTGCGCTGGCGGCGCCTGCGTCTGGACGACACGGCGCCGGACGGCATGGCGCAGCAGCCGTTCGTCAAGCGCGCGCGAACCTACAAGGCGCAGGACGTGACCGACCTGCTGCAGGCCAACGCGGAACTGCGCCAGGAATGGGCGGCGCTGCAGGAGGACGAGAAGGACGCGGCCTATTCGTCACAGGCGTCGGTCGCCAACGTGTTGCGAAGCACACTGGCGCCGATCGCCGCGCGCGACGACATCGTCGCGCTGGTGTGGGGCGAAAAAATGAAACAGTGGCGCGAGGTGAAGCCGGCATGGAACGACCTGTCGCCGCTGGACCGGCGCATCGTGCGTTTGCATGACGACTATTCCCACGACTCGCGTGCCTGGTTCAAGCCGTTCGGTGCCGCCAGCGAGGAAGCGTGGAAGCGCCAGTCTCGCGAACGGATGCACACGCTGGATGCCCAGGACAAGGCCTGGCAGCAGTGGAACCGCGAAGCGCAGCCGGTCATCGGTGACGCGGTGCGCAAGGCGCAGAAGCATCCGGGCAGCTTCCAGCCAACGCCCGAGGTGCGTCCGATGCCGCCGCTCGTGGCAGGTCAGGATCTGAAGGATCTGAAGGAATGGCGCAGCAACGGTGGCGTCATTCCGACCGAGCAGGATGGCCGCGAGTCGTATGGCATGTTCGGCTTCCTGCGTTGGCGGACCATCTTCGTGCCGGAGAAGTCCGCGCTTCAACAGAGTATCGACGCCGTCGACGAGAAGCTGGAGCAGATCAAGCAGCTGCCAGGCAAGGCGAAGCATGCCGTGGGCGATGCCGTGGAGTCGGCCGTGGACAGTGCGGTCGAGGCTGGCAAGGAGTTCGTTGGCGATCAGGTGAAGAAGTTGATCCCAAGTGGCTTGCCGAGGATGTGAGAGGGAGCACGGCAGCCAGACCGCCAGCGCGCAGGCCGAGGCGGTGGGCTACGGCAACGCCTTCGAGGCGGTGGACCGGCAGCAGCCGTGGCGGCCGGTGCTGGCCGACGGCACCGGGGCGCGTCTGAACCCGCGTCCGACCGCGCCGGGCTACCAGAGCGCCATCGTGGTCGGGGCCGATGGCAGCACCGGCGGCAGCCAGGAGGTCCATGCCGACGCGCTGGGCCGGATCCGGGTCAGGTTCCACTTCCAGCACGAGGCCGGTGGCGCGGCCGCGCAGGACAGCGCGTGGCTGCGGGTGGCGCAGCGCTACGCTGGCCCGGGCGTGGGCAGCCAGTTCCTGCCGCGTATCGGCCAGGAAGTGCTGGTGGGGTTCCTGGAGGGAGACATCGACCGTCCGGTGGTGCTGGGAGCGCTGTACAACGGCAAGGGCGAAGCCGGCGTTCCGGCCACGCCCGGCGGCACCGGCGCCGAGGCCGACACCGGCCTGTATGCCCAGGCCGGCGACGGCCGCCCCAGCGCGCAGGCCAACCTGGCCGGCGGCCACGCCCCGGCCTGGCACGGCGCCGGCGGCGGCGCGGACAACCACGCTGGCGTGATGCCGCCTAGCGCCATGTTGGGGCGCTCATTGTTGTACGTCCATAGCCAGCGGGTGGCCTTGTCCTGCACCTGCTCGATGGTGTCGAACAGGGTGCGGGACAGACAGGCGTAGCGGACCGTGCGCTTGTAACGTTCAACGTAGGGGTTCTGTTTGTGGCTTGCCCGGCCCCGTTGTTCGATTTTTTTCATTTTTAAGGCCCGGCAGAGCGTTCTTCCAGCAAAAACGCTGGCACCTGGGCGCGCGATCAGGCAAAGTCCGGGCGTTGGTCGCGCGGCCGGCCGTCGCACGCATTTCGCAGCGAGGGGCTCGTTGCCTGCCTGTCGCGGCGATCGACGAGCCTGCAAGTCAGTGAAGCGAGAGGTATGGAGATTGGCGAGCGGCGCCGTATCGGCTACGTTCGCGATGGAACGGATCAGGAGAGGTGCCGTGCACGCCGAAGTGATATCCAGTGGAGTTGCCGCGCTACGTCTGAACCAGGATCGGCGCCTGATCCGGGTCACCACCGCGCTGGATCCGGACACCTTCATCGTCAAACGCTTCGAAGGCACGGAGACGGTATCGGCGCCCTATGCGTTCGCCGTCGATCTGCTGTCCGCGCAGCGGCGCCTGGAACTGAAGCAACTGGTCGGCCAGCCGATCCAGCTCAGCCTGGGCGACGAGTTCGACAACCGCGTCGTGCACGGTTACGTCAAGGAGTTCGCGCTGATCGGCGCCGAAGGCGAATTGGCCGCGTACCGCGCCGAGGTCGCCCCGTGGTTCGCGTTTTTGCAGTACACGAGCAATTGCCGCATCTTCCAGGATCTGAGCGTGCTGGAGATCGTCGAGCAGGTGTTCGGCGAATACCCCCAGCTGGCCGACTACAAGTACGAGTTGAATGCCGGCAACTTCCCCAAGCTGTCGTACTGCGTGCAGTACAACGAATCGGATTTCACCTTCGTCTCGCGCCTGCTGGAGGACGCCGGCATCTACTACACGTTCGTGCACGCCGATGGCGCGCACACGATGCTGCTGGCCGACGATTCCACCGCCTCCACGGTACTGGGCGAGCCGGCGCCTGTGGCGTTCGTGTCCGACCAGGGCGTGCTGCGGACGCCCGGCTTGCACAGCTGGTCGGCGCGGCGCCGGGTCGGTCCCACCGCGCATGCGGTGAGTAGCTTCGATTTCAAGCAGCCGCGTACTGCGCTGTCGGCCAGCAAGGCGCGGTCGATCCCGGTCGGCGCGCTCCCGGAGCTGGAGCGCTACCACTACGACGGCGCGGCGCGTTTCGCCGACAGCCGCGTCGGCGATGCGTTGGCGGCGATCCGTAGCGAGGAAGCGGTGTGGCCCACCAAGTTGTTCGAAGGCGCCGGCAACAGTACCGAGCTGCAGGCCGGAGGGTGTTTCACCCTTGAACGGCATCCAGATTTCATTGGCCGCAGCGAGGACGACCGACAGTTCTTCGTCGTGCAGCTGCATCGCGAAGGCCGCAACAACTTCTCCAGCGACTACAGCCAGGCCGAGGCGCCGACCTATCTTTGCAGCGCCACCGCGCTGCGGCGCAAGATTCCGTACCGGCCGCTGCGCGACACGCCGCAGCAGCGCATGCCCGGCCCGCAGACCGCCACCGTGGTCGGCCCGCCGGGCGAGGAGTTGTACGCCGACCGCTACGGGCGAGTGAAGGTGCAGTTCCACTGGGACCGCAAGGGCCAGTTTCGCGAGAACAGCTCGTGCTGGATCCGTAGCGCCAGTCCGTGGGCCGGCGCCGATATGGGCGGCGTGTCGCCGCCGCGCGTGGGCCAGGAGGTGGTGGTGGATTTCCTCGATGGCGATCCGAACCGGCCGATCATCACCGGCCGCGTGTTCAACGAAGACAACATGCCGCCGTTCGGCATGGAGGTCAGCGGCCTGAAGTCCAAGACGGTCAAAGGCGGCGGCTACAACGAAATGACCATGCACGACACCGCCGGCGGCGAGCTGTTGAACATGCGCGCGCAGCGCGACATGGTCACCACCGTGCTCAACGACCAGAACGCGACGGTGAAGAACAACAAGAGCACCAGCGTGGCGGTCGACCACCGCATGGACGTGGGGTCCAACCAGAACATCAGCGTCGGCGCCAACCGCGGCATCACCGTGACCGGCAACGACACGCTGGGCGTCACCGGCACGCGCAGCACCAGCGTCACCGGCGCGGTCACCGAAACCTACCAGGCCGGCGAGACCAAGACCATCGCCGCTGCCGGCTACACCGAGACCATCACCGGCAATTTCGTCACCACCCTGACCGGCAACTACACCAGCCAGCGCACCGGCGCGTGGAAGGAGACTGTCACCCAGACCTCGCTGCGCCAGGTGATCGGCAAGGTCACCGAGCAGCTGAGCGCCGGGCGCGAGGTCGGCATCACCGGCCTGGACAAACGCAGCGTGCAGGGTGCGGTGGAGGACACCAACGTCGGCGCACGCACGGTCAGCGTCCAAGGCGACATGGAGCAGGGCATCACCGGCACCCACACGTTGATGGCCAACGGCAACATGACCCTGGCCTCGGGCAGCAACCTCACCGCGACGGTGGGCGGTGCGGCGATCGAGATCCTCGGCGAGAAGATCACCATTTCTGCCGGCGGTTCGGTGATCGTCATCGACGGCTCCGGGGTGTCGGTCAACGGCTCGGAAATCAAGCTGAACTGCTAAAATCTGGGAGGGCATCCGAAGCGTGAGCAAGAATCCGGTCGAGCGACGTATCGAACTGCTTTGCGATGCGTGGATGCAGGCCAGCGAGGACCCGGCGCTGCGCCTGTTGGTATGGCGTGTGCCGGCCAACGCCGCGCGCCTGCTTGCCGCCTTCTTCGAGGCGCAGAAACATCCCGGCGACTGGAACGCGCCGGATTACTTCCTGCGCCTGGATACGCCGTTCGACACCGGCTTCGGCTACAGCCGCGCGCTGAAGCAGGCGTTGCACGCCAGCTACCTCGGCAGCCAGAGCGCGCTGCGCGAGCAGGGCGTGGAACTGGGCTGGCCCGGCCCGGGACCCTCGCACCCTGACAGCGCGCTGGGCGTGGTCGAGGTCCTGGATTCCTTCGCCGCCTACCACCAGGTGCATCTGCGCTATCTGACGGTGGTGCTGGAACCGGAGCGGACCACCTCCGGCGATGCATTCGCGCGCTGGATGGACGCGGCGCTGGCGGCGCCGCCGTCGCCGGCGCTGCGCCTGGTGCTGGTGGACACTCACGAGGATCCGCGCTGGCAGCCGCTGCTGGAGCGGCACGCGGCGATCGCGCGGCGCATCGAGCCGCCGCTGGACATGTTCGACATCGCGCGCGAAACCGCCGCGCAGTCGGGCGGCGCGGGACCTGCGGTGGCCTACCGGCACATGCTCAGCGACCTGATGACGGTGCTCGAGCGCGGCAGCGCGACGCAGCTGGCGCAGCGTGTCGAGCGGCCAATGGCGCTGGCCCAGCGGAACGGTTGGCCCGACCAGCAGGTGGTGCTGAACATGATGCTGGCCGGTGGCTGGCTGAAGGAAAAGCAGTATCCGCAGGCCATCGCCAGCTATCGGCAGGCGCGCGAGTGCGGCCTGCAGGCCCTGGCCGTGCAGCACCCGGCCGCGCGCGACCTGGTGATGCAGAGCTGGTACGGCGAGGCCGGCACCTGGTTCGTCGCCGGCCAGCCCGACCGTGCCGCCGAGACCTACGTCGCCGCGGCCAAGGCCGCCGCCGAGATCCCCAACCCGATGTTTGTGATCGAAGGCTATCGCATGGCCGCGTTCTGCCTGGCCCAGGACGGCCAACGCGAGGCCGCGCGCGCGCACGGGTTGGAGGCGATCCGTGCGGCCAAGCCGTTGCCGCCCGCGGACCGCCGCACCACTACCTTGCCGCAAACGCTGCAGGATCTGCTGCTGCTGCAGGACAGGCCGCGCGCGCAGAAACTGGACCAGTGCGCCGCGTCGTACCTGGAGGCGGTGGCCGCGCTGCACGCGCAGGCCGAGGCGCAGGCCGTGCAGCTCGGGCCGCGTCCGGACACCGCGCAACTGGATCGCATCGAGGCCGCGCTGCATGCCGGTTTCGAACAGGCCTTTCATCGCGCCGCGCAGGAGCGCGAACGCCTGATCCAGGGCGGCGACGCGTTCTTCCGCAAGGTGGTGGCGGTGGGGCGCGACTTCCTGCATCCGACCTGGAACGGGCTGCCGGACATCCGCCATCCGCTGGACAACGAGATCCCGGCCTGGACCGAGCCGCCGGCGACGCAGCCGCTGCCCGATCCGTCGGCGCTGACCGGTTCCGCCGCGGCCGCGTGCGATGCGCCGGCGCCGGGGCGTTCCGGACTGACCGAGGCCACCGCATGAGCGCGCGCAAACTGGCCGTGCTGGCCGTGTTCGTGGTGATCGGCATGGTCGCGGCGGCGTGGCTGGGGGTGGAGCATCGCGACGAGGTGCGCGCGTTCCTGCGCGCGCTGGCCCGTGCACTGTAGCGAGGAAGGAGCATCGCGATGAGCACCGCCGCCAAGCATTTCGATCCGCAGTTGGGCATCGACATCCACATGTATCAGGTGCCGCCGTTTCCGCTGCCGACGCCGCATATCGGCATCGTGCTGGACCCGTTCGACTACCTGCCGTTCCTCGGCGCCACGGTCACCGTCAACGGGGTCAAGCGCGCCACCGCCGGCACCGGCGGGCTGGACATCCATATTCCGCTGGGCGCGTGGGCGCCGCAGCTGAGCCTGCCGATGGGGCCGCAGTACGACGGCGAAGAGATCTTCATGGGCAGCAAGACGGTCACCGCCGATGGCGACCCGTTCTCGCGGCTGGCGGTGCCGGTGCTGGACTGCAATCTCGCCGGGCTGATCCCGCCGTTCCGGTTCAAGAAGCCCAAGAAGCCGCTGCGTTCGCTGTGGCTGCCGACCGGCATCAACGTGGCGATCCCGACCACCGTGAAGGTGGGCGGGCCGCTGACCATTTCCTTGATGGCGCTGGGGTTGCATGCCGGCTTCGCCGGGCTGGGGGCGCTGCGCCGCTCCAAGCTGGGCGTGCGGGCGGCGGAGGCGTTCAAGGGTCTGCGGCAGCGTGTGTTCAAGCACATGGATTCTGGCTTCCTCAAGTGCAAGGTGCTGCGCGCCGAGCCGGTGGACATCCGCGACGGCAGCGTGTCGGTGCAGCACGAGGACTTCGCGATCCCCGGTCGGCTGCCGCTGGCATGGTCGCGCCGCTACAGCTCGGCGCAGGCCGAGCAGGCGGGCGCCTGCGGCCACGGCTGGCAGACGCCCGGCGACATCCGGCTGGAGATCGACGCCGACGGCGTGGTGCTGTTCCACGACGGCCACAGCGCGGCCG
>NZ_FLTX01000064.1 GCF_900092025.1 Xanthomonas bromi | reverse complement strand
GCGGATCTACCGGGAGTTGGAGTTGAACTTGCGGATTAAACCGAAGAAGCGACTTGTGCGCGATAAGCCCGAACCGCTAGCAGAACCGGAATCGATCAACACGATCGTTGGAGCAGGTCATCGAGTGGCGCGGCAAGCCACACATCATTCGCTGCGATAACGGGCCCGAATACATCAGCGGAGCACTGCTGGCGTGGGCGGAACGCAACGGCATCCGCATCGAGCACATCCAGCCGGGCAAGCCACAACAGAACGCCTACGTTGAACGTTACAACCGCACGGTCCGCTACGCCTGGCTGGCCCGCACCCTGTTCGACACCATCGAGCAGGTGCAGGCCAAGGCCACGCGCTGGCTATGGACGTACAACCATGAGCGCCCGAACATGGCGCTAGGCGGCATCACGCCAGCGATGAAACTGGCGATGGCTGCATAAACTCCACTTCTGGAGTCCGCTAAAAGCGGGGGGATTACCGGATGTCTTCATGGAACCTCCTCAGAAAAGGGTACGAGAAAATTCCACTTCTGGCGTCAGCTAACCTGTGGGGGGATTACCCGCTTGCCCAGGCCCCCGGCGTCACCGAACGTCAGCTGCATGGATGCCTCCTCACTCCTGTCCCGCAGTTGTTGCGCGTTGTTCAGAGGTTCCCTAGGGTGTGGGCAGCAGAATTTATTGAACTCGCAAAACGTTGGAAAAACGATGATTGCAAGCTATTTCCATTGACTGTCCGCCAGATGTGCCTTTCTGAATTTTATTCTCGGAAATAAACGGCCACACTTCACGTCGAACAAAAGAAGCATCCGACGAGGATCCGGCGAGGACTTGGTTGTTCGCTGCAATCGCTCCACCGGGCAGGTTCTCCGCTTTAATTTGTCCAAGTACCTGAAGCTGCGAGCATAAGCCCATCCAGTAAGCATTTCGTTCATCAGCTGCTCGGGTATCTCCCGACAGATATCCAGCAAGGTGAAATGCTTCGTGTGACACTAGATCCACAATATTTCCAAGACTTCTTTGATCATCGGTAAATACAGGTGCAGCCAAGCTAAGAGTGGCGCCACTGAAGCGAAATGATGATTTACTATTTTTGAATCCAGTTCCTGCTGGGAGCAGATACATGTGAATAGAGACTGGATGTTGCTTGTAGAGAGATAGCACCTGACGAAGAGCACCTTCAATCGCAATGCAATAGCGCGCAATGTCGGGCTTTTGGTTTTGCATGGATACTTTGATATTCAGGCCATCGGCAGTGCACCGAAATTCACTTAAGACCAGGGCGCCATGTGGGCGCCCCTCTCTATTCCTGCTGGGTAGGTACATGTCCGTCTTGACATAAGTCAAAAGGCCCAATCGACTTACGGAAATCAGATTGAATCCTTCCACGCTGACGCCGTCGGGAATGTTTGGAAATGACCGGCAGCTGCCCAACACGATCACCAATCCAGCAAGCCAGAAATGACGTATCAACCGTGACCACATGAGCGACATGACCAGAAAAAAATCTCTTGACAGTTTTATCGAATCAATTGTTGTTGCAAGGGGTCGGAGTAGGAACGCGCGGACAAGAAGTCCCATCGAAAGCGACCGAGTACGTAGCCTGCGTGCTTCCCTCGTACTTCGATTGTCCGGCAATGACTTGCGGTCCAGCCGCATAATTCGAGCGAAACCGAACAACATCATAAGTGATTTTGTCCGCATTACTTGAATTGGCATACGCCCAGTCGTTGATGGCGTTAGGGTCTTCGGCTTTCAAAAAGGTTCCAACTTTTACCCATGAAAACACGCGACTTGCCTGCACAGCGCCTGTTGCTGAATTTGAAAACGTAACGACGAAGTTTCCTCGGCTTGGATACGGAATCGTGGATCCTGAAGTATCCAGCTCATAGCTCTGCGCATCTGCCGCAATGTTCATGAGATCCATCGCCATTGCGATCATTCGACCCCCGCGTTCCCATGTTGCTTCCGCACCCACTTTACATTCCCCACCCCCACCCGCACGATTTGAGCACTCCCCGTATACTCGAGCTTTCGTAAAGTTGGCAGAGCATCCTGTTAAACCCACGGATACTGCAATCAGAACAGGCAAAAGAAATCCATTAGAAGTAATGCCTTGCATAGCTAAATCTCCTTTAAGCTATTGATATAAGCGGATTGAACTGCGCAAGGATAATATATGTAGCTTTCGACTTCATACAGTGACGGGATCTATATTTCCATGAATGCGAGAAAGGATGTGCTCTCCGTAGTCGCCCCTGAAAAACCCCCTTCAAGCACCAAAGGTCAGCGGCGACCGCTGCACGAGGTTCAAGGATGCCCCTGCCATCGCCCGCATCCAGGGACGCAAAAAGGCGATCCAGCGCAGCAGCCAGCGCAGGTTGTAGCCGGCGGCGAGCCAAGTACGTGCAGTGCATCGCCTAGGGATGGTCTGAACAACTCACCGAACCCCTCAAATCCAGCTTCTTGCATGTCAGTGACGCGCAAGACTCTGTGTCGGGTGCGATTCCTGCAACGTTCTGGCGGTTTTGGCTGCCGCCAGGCAGCATTATCCCCGGGCCGGCAGCAAGTGCCGGCGCACCATCCACAGGTTCGACAGCGCAAACAAGGTCAGCACCTGTGCGGTGTTCTTGGCCAGGCCGCGATGTCGCCAAACTTGCGCTTGATCACGCGAAACGGATGCTCCACTTTTGCGCGCACGCTGGCCTGGAAGTGTTCCCAACGCTCTTCCCGAGCACGCTCGCGCTTGTTGCCGATGGACTGAATCGTCGAACGCTTGGCGGCAATGAAAAATGCAGCCTCGCAGCGCTGCAGTTCTTCGCGTTTGTCCGCTCCGGTATAGCCGCTGTCGCCGAACACGCTGTCTTCTTTGCCGTGCAGGAGCGCGTGGGTCGCAGTGACATCGGCAACATTGGCGGCCGTGCAACACACGTGATGCACCAACCCGGAAAATTCATCAACGCCGATGTGCGCCTTCATCCCGAAATACCATTGGTTGCCCTTCTTGGTCTGATGCATCTCAGGGTCGCGCGCACGATCTGCATTCTTGGTCGAACTGGGCGCAGCGATCAGCGTCGCATCGACGATGTCGCCAGTGCGTACGGCTGCCGACCGGGTCGCCCCGATACCGGAGAGTGCGGCTCGACCAAGGCAACCAGTGGCTTCCACGGCAAGATGCGCTCCATCTCGGAAAGGAATATCTCGCGCCGGGTCTGCTTGCGCTTGCCCAGGCCTTCGGCGTCACCGAACGTCAGTTGCATGGATGCCTCCTCACTCCGAACCCATAGTGTCGCGCTTTTGTGGCGCGTTGTTCAGAGGTTCCCTAGATAAACATGATTTACGTAGATTTCTGATGTGCTCGCGTTGGCACCTCAGCGATGTTACGAGGTTTCCAGTGTTTGGCTGCGCGCTTGCGCGATCAGCATCGGTCAATCATGTGCCATCGGATGCAGGCGCGCGGTTGCCAGCATGACGCATCGGGCCTGCCGACTGAATGCAGTAGACCTGGTAGCCGGATTCAACCCGATGCATCGCGCCTGATGCGATGCATGTAATGCATGCGATGCAACCATTCGCGCCGATCAGGTAATGCAGCGCGGTTGCAGACTTCTTGAACTTACAGATTCCAGTCGATCCGCATGCCCGCAATCAACGCGTTCTTCAGATCGTTGGTGCGGGCGGGTTCGTTGAACTGGTCGGGGTTGATCACGTAGTGCAGGTTCGGCGCGATGCGCAGTTGCTTGGTGACCTGGATGCCGTAGCTCAGCTCCATCATGATCTGGTTGTCGGCCGGGGTACCGGTGCCGCCAGCGGAGGCGCGTGCCAGGCGCAGGTTTTCGATCGCTTCGTCGCTGTATTTTTGCTGCGTGATCACAAACGCAATGTTGTCCTGCGGACGGCTGGCGAAGGTGCCTTTCTGCACCAGGCCCAGTTGCACGAAATGGTCTTCGATGGCCTGGCCGCCGGTGCTCTTGAGCATGGCGCCGAACACGGTGAGGCCGCGCGTGCCGGACGGGTCGGGGTTGGTCACCTGCTGCTCGAAGCGGGCGAACAGGCCCGAGCGGCCCTGCTTGTTTTCATAGCCCAGGCCGCTGAGGACGGCCGGGTTGCCGTTGCGGTCGCGCAGCGGGTCGGTGTAGTCGGAGTTGTCCTGCCAGCCGCCGAGTTCGTACATCGCCGCCAGCGTGCCGTCGCCGCCCTTGTTCTTGTAGCCGATGGCGTAGGGCACCACCACGCCAGTGGTGTCGTCGGTGCTCCACTTCAGGCCGTGCTGGCCGTCCTGTGCCTGCACCGGGTTCACTTCATACGCGCCTACATGCGCATAGACCTTGGGCGTGACCCACGCAGTGGCGTCTGCGGCCCAGCTGGAGACCGGCCAGTAGGTGAAGTTGCTGGTGCGGAAGACGAAGGTGGGGTTGCCGCAGGCCGAGTTGCCCTGGAAGTACTGGCACAGATCCGAGCCGAGGAAGTGGGTATTGGCCACGCTGCGGCCGGCTTCCAGCTCCAGGCGGTCGTTGAAGAGCTTCTGCAGCAGGGTGAAGTTGGCCAGGCGCGTGCCCTGGCCGCCGTAGATTTCCTGCACCGAAGTGCTGTTGCCGATGCTGCTGTTGGCCAGGTTGGTGCCGTGGCGGTTGGTGACGTACAACTTCACCGTGGCGCCGTTCCAGCCGAACAGGCGGTCCATGTCCACATCGGTGCCGACCATCAGCTGGCCGGCGTAGGCGTCGCCGCTCTTGCGGCCGCCGTCGATCATGGATGCCGCTTCGCCGGTGTAGCCCAGCTTGAGCTTGAAGGCGTCGGCGGCGTCTTGTGCGTGGGCGAATGGGGCCAGTGCCAAGGTCAGCGACAGGCACAGCAGGCGGGGGCGGGCACGGCGGGGGGCGAGGACGGTCATGGCAGGACTCCGGACAGAAGGGCGTGGTCGTGATGGCGAACGCGACAGCAAGTGGGTGGGCAAGCCGCTGGCGGCGCAGCGGGAGAAGCAGGTCAGGCGAATGCGCGATAGAGCTCCGGCGCGTCGGGTGCGGTGGCAGGTCCATGCCACCGTTGGTGCATCAGGCGATGACGTCGGCAACCGGCTTCTTGAGCAGGCGCAGCGCGATGGCAGTGACCACCACGCCGACCGCCAGGGCGAGCACGTAATTGAGCAGGTGGGTGACGGCGTTGGGGATCAGCAGCACGAAGATGCCGCCGTGCGGCGCCTTCAATTCGGCACCGGCGGTCATCGAGATGGCGCCGGCCACCGCCGAGCCGATCACCAATGCCGGGATGGTGCGCAACGGGTCGCGCGCGGCGTACGGGATGGCGCCTTCGGTCACGAAGGCCAGCCCGAGTACACTGGCTGCGGTGGCCGAACCGCGTTCTTCGGCGGTGAAGCGGTTGCGGAACACCCAGGTCGCCAGCGCGATGCCCAGCGGCGGGGTCATGCCGGCCACCATGGCAGCCGCCATCGGGGTGTAGACCTGGCTGGCGATCAGGCCGGTGGAAAACGCATAGGCCGCCTTGTTGACCGGCCCGCCCATGTCGAAGGCCATCATGCCGCCAAGCAGCAGGCCGAGCAGCAATGCGCTGCTGCCTTGCATGCCGCGCAGCCAGGTGGTGAGCCAAGCCAGCAGATCGGCCACCGGTTGGCCGAACACGTACATCATCGCCAGGCCGACCAGCAGGGTGCCCAGCACCGGCAGGATCAGCACCGGCTTGAGACCTTCCAGGTTGCGCGGCAGGCGGATGTAGCGGTTGAGCGCGGCCACGCCGTAGCCGGCGATGAAGCCGGCGATAATCCCGCCAAGGAAGCCGGCGTTGAGATTGGCTGCGACCAGCCCGCCGATCATGCCGGGCGCGATGCCGGGGCGGTCGGCGATGGAGTAGGCGATGTAACCGGCCAGCGCGGGCACCATCAGGGTGAAGCCGGCCTTGGCGCCGATCTGGAACAGCGACCAGGCCAATGTGCCCTGGTGCGCATCGTCGCCGGCATAGATGCCGCCGAGCGCGAAGGCCAGCGCGATCAACAGGCCGCCGGCGGTGACGAACGGCAGCATGAAAGAGACGCCGGTCATCAGATGCTTGTAGGCGCCGGTGCGTCCGCTGCCTTTGTTCGCCGTGGCGCTGGCGGCCGTGCCGGTGGCAGGCGCGGCGCCGCCATGCACGCTGGCGTCGGCCAGTGCCTTGTTGATCAGCGCCGGGCCATCGTTGATCGCCGGTTTGGTGCCGCTCTTGAACACGCGCTTGCCGCCGAAGCGGGCCAGATCGACTTCGCGGTCAGCGGCGATGATGACCACATCGGCCGCGCGGATTTCCTCGTCGGTCAGCGCGTCCTGCGCGCCCACCGAGCCCTGGGTTTCCACGCGCATCTGGTGGCCGAGTTTTTTCGCGGCCTGCTGCAGGCCTTCGGCGGCCATGAAGGTGTGCGCGATGCCGGTGGGGCAGGAGGTGATGGCGACGATGCGCTTGCTGGCATTGGAGGACACACCGTCCGCAGCGGACGCTGCGCCAGCGCTGGAGGTGACGGCAAGCTGGCTGATTGCTGCGGACGGGTCGTCCAGCACCGCGCCCAGGCTCAGATGCAGCAGTTGCGCGTCGCCGAAGCGCGCGGTGTCGGCATCGGCATCGCCGACGATCAGCACTTGCGCAGCGCCGTTGGTCAGTTCGGTCGGCAGTGCGCCGAGCACGCCCTGGTCGCTGCGGATTTCGACCGTCACGCTATGGCCGGCGGCGGTGGCCGCACGGCGCAGCGCTTCGGCCGCCAGGACGGCCTCGGTGCTGCGTTCGCCGGCGGCGATGACCACGATGGAAGAGGACATTGGAAAACTCCTGCTGTATTGCGGTCGCCGGGTGGCCGGCGGGGGGATAGGCAAGGCTTACGCGCGCGGGTGGCGCAGGCCGGAGTTGCGCACACGCATGGCACCAGGCGTGGACATGCGTCCGTTGGAGCGCGGCGGCGGCAAACAGGGGCTCACGACAGCATCTCGATCACGACCTGGCTTGCGGCGCGGTGCACGCCATCGGCCGTGATCCGGCGCGCGTCGCCGCTTTCCAACCGGCACATCGAAAACGCCGTGGCCAACCGCGCGTAATGCTCCAGATCGGTGGCCGCATCCAGCAGCGCGGCGGCCAGGCCGGCCACCATCGCATCGCCCGCGCCAACGCTGCTGCCCTGTGCCAGCCGTGGCGGACGCGCGATCAGTCGCTGGTCGCGCTGCACGAACAACGCACCGTCAGTGCCCATCGAAATCACCACCAGCTGGATGCCGCGCGCGATCAGTTCGTGCGCAGCAGCGCTGAGTGCGGCGCGGTCGGCGAGCGGTCGGCCGGTCCAGGCTTCCAGCTCATGACGATTCGGCTTGACCGCGTACGGCAGGGCCTCGCGGGCAGCGCCCAATGCCGCCACCAGCGTCGCGCCGCTGGTATCCAGCAGCACGCGTGCGCCCGCCGCGCTGGCCTGGGCCTGCAGCTGCGCCCAGCTGTCGTCGGGCAGGCCGGCCGGCAGACTGCCGGACAGCACCACCGGCAGGCCGGGGCGCAGCAGCGGGGCGAGTTGGTCGGCCACGCCTTGCAGATGCGCGCCGGTCAGTTGCAGGCCGGGCAGGTTGATGTCGGTGGTGTCGTTGCTGCGCGCTTCCACCAGCTTGAGATTGGTGCGGGTTTCGCCGGCCACGCGCTGGCAATGGTCGACGATGCCGCGTTCGCGGAATAGCGCTTCGAACACGCCGGCATTGCCGCCGCCGAGCACGCCGAGTGCGGCGACATCGGTGCCCCAATCGGCCAGGCAGGCGGCGACGTTGATGCCCTTGCCGCCGGCGTCGTTACGCACGCTGCTGGCGCGATGCACGGCGCCGGGCTGCAGGCTGTCGAGCCGGATGGTTTGGTCGATTGCCGGATTCAGCGTGACGGTGATGGCCTGCAGGCTCATGCCTTGTCCTCGCGCTTGGCTTCCAGCGCACGCACTTGCTCTGCGGTTTCGCAGGCCAGCGCCTGTTCGGCGAGCTGCTGTAGCTGGCTCAGCGACGCACCGCGCAGGCGTGCCTTCACCGCCGGGATGTCGTTGGGCGTCATCGACAATTCCTGCACGCCCAGGCCGGCCAGCAGGCTGGCGCCGAACGCATCGCCGGCCAGGCCGCCGCACACGCCGACCCAACGGTCGTGTTTGCGCGCACCATCAATCGTACTGCGGATCATGCGCAGCACCGCCGGGTGCAGGCTGTCGGCTTCGGCGGCAAGTTCCGGGTTCTGGCGGTCGATCGCCAGCACGTACTGGGTGAGGTCGTTGGTGCCGATCGAGAAGAAGTCCGCGTGGCGCGCCAGCACATCGGCCTGCGCGGCGGCGGCCGGCACTTCTATCATGATGCCGATCGGCACTTCCGGTGCGTCCAGCTCGGCGCGGATGCGCGCGCAGATCTCGCGTAGCGCGATCAGCTCCGGCACCGAGGTGATCATCGGGAACATGATCGACAGCCGCGCCCCGTCCTTGGCGGCGCGATACAGCGCACGCAGTTGCGGCTCCAGCAGGTCTGGGCGACGCAGCAGCAGACGCGCGCCGCGCACGCCCAGGAACGGGTTTTCTTCGTGCGGCAATTCCAGATGCGCGACTTGCTTGTCGCCACCGATATCCAGTGCACGCACGATCAACGGGCGGCCATCCAAGGCCTGCGCCATTGCCAGGTAAGTGGCGTGTTGTTCGTCTTCGCTGGGCGTACGGCCGCTTTCCAGGAACAGGAATTCGGTACGCATCAGGCCCACGCCTTCCGCACCCTGGGTCAGCGCCATGTCGACCTGATCGGGCAGGTTGACGTTGGCGCCGATGTCGATGTGGTGACCGTCGGTGGTTTCCGCCGGCAACGCGCGCTGCGCGGCTTCGCGCTCGCGGATGGCCTGCTGCTCGGCGATATGGGTACGCGCAGCGTCCAGATCGAGCTCGGACGGATCGATGTACAGCCGCCCGCTACTACCGTCGATGATGGCGGTGACGCCGTCTTCGATATCCAGCAGTTGGCCGCCGGCTGCGACCAGCGCCGGCAGGCCGAGCGTACGCGAGAGGATGGCGGTGTGCGATGTCGGCCCGCCTTGTGCGGTGGCCAGGCCGAGCACGCGCGCGGTGTCCAGATTGGCGGTGTCCGACGGCGACAGGTCGCTGGCGAGCAGGATGCACGGCTGCTCTGGCAGGTCAGTGAGACCGGCGCCAGCGGCGGCCGGGTCGAGTTGGGCGAGCACGCGGCGGCCGACATCGCGCAGATCGGCCGCACGGCCGGCCAGCACCGGGTTGCCCAACGCCGCCAGGCCGGAGGCGATCTGTTCCACCGCCTGATGCCACGACCACGCCACGCCATGGCCTTCGACCATCAGCTGACAGGTGCGGGTGATCAGATCGGTGTCGTTGAGCAGTTCGGCCTGGGCCTTGAAGATGGCCGCGTCCGAGGCGCCGAGCCGGCGCTGGGTGTCGTCCTGGATCGCCGCCAACTGCTGGCGGGTACGGGTCAGCGCGTCGTGCAACTGCGCGCCGCCGTCGCCCAGGCCGACCGGTTGATCGGCCACCTCGGTCTGCGCCGCGCGCAGGCGGTGCACGATGCCGATCGCCACGCCCGGGCTGGCGCCGATGCCGACGATGGCCGGCTGCGCCTGCGGCGGGGTCCAGCCGGCCACCGGGGCGGCGCGGCGTTGCGCGGCGCGTTCGGCATCGACTTTTTCCTGCGCGGTGAGGCTGTCCATCACCGCACGCAGGCGCTTGAGCAGGGCCCCCGCATCGCCGCCTTCGGCCGAGACGGTGATGCTGTCGCCGGCACGCAGGCCCAGCTGCAGCAGGCCGACCAGACTCTTGGCATCGGCGGCCTGGTCGCCGGCACGCACCTGTGCACGGGCCGAGAAGCCACGTGCGGTCTCGGCCCAGCGGGTGGCCGGGCGCGCGTGTAGGCCGCTGGGATACGCAATCGTCCACTCGAATGTTTCGGCTAGGTCCGTCGCCGGGGCGGCACTGGTGTCGGGTGCGCGGTCGCCGGTCAGCGCGGCGACGATTACATCGGGGTCGTCGGTGCTGAACAGCGCGTCGAGCTGGGCCGGGTCCTGGATCAACCGGGTCAGCCGCCGCAGCAAGGTGATGTGGGTATCGGACTGCGCGGCGATGCCGACCACCAGCCGGGTAATCTGGCCGGGGTTCCATTCCACGCCGTCGGGCAGCTGCAGCACCGCAATGCCGTCGCGGCGCACCAGATGGCGGTCTTCACCGACGCCGTGCGGGATCGCCAGGCCGTGGCCCAGGAAGGTGTTCGCCAGGCCTTCGCGGCGCCGCATGCTGGCGTCGTAGCCCGGCGCGACGCAACCGGCCGCGACCAGCAGCTGGGCGGCCTGCGCGATGGCGTCGTCCTTGTCGCGGGCAGACGCACGCAGGCGCACAAGGTCGGGGGTGACGGGGGCGAGCGACGGAGAGGACAAGGCGGGCTCCGGATGAGGTCGGGCTGGGAAGTATAGTGGGAACGTTCCCACACTTAACGTCAATGTGCACTGCACAAAAACCTTGTAGTGCGTTCGGGTTAGCATCCAGACTGGCACGGCGCCTGGGTCAAGGTGCGCAAATCGAGCGGGAACGGTCCCAGTGAGTATCAGCATCAATGACGTGGCCCGTGTGGCCGGAGTGTCCAAGTCCACGGTGTCGCGCGCGCTGGGCACCGGCCCGGTCAGCGACGATGTGCGTGCCAAGGTCGAAGCAGCGGTGCGCCAGACCGGCTATCGGCCCAACCTGATGGCGCGGCGGCTGCGTTCGCAGCAGTCCGGCATCCTTGGGGTGATCGTGGCCGACATCCGCAATCCGTACTTCACGGCGCTGATTCGCGCGGTGGAAGAAGTCGCCTACCGTGCCGGTATGCGCGTCACCTTGTGCAATACCGATGAAGATCCCGAGCGCGAGGCGTTGTATCTGCAGCTGATGCAGGAAGAGCGCATCACCGGGCTGATCTTTGCGCCGACCCGCGTCACCGTGGGGCGCATGCATGAGCTATCCCTGGATTACCCCACCGTGCTCGTAGACCGCGCCGGCCCCGGTGGTCGCTACGACAGCGTGGTGCTGGACAACGGCGCAGCGATGGCCGAGCTGGTAGCGCATCTGCAGGCGCAGGGCTATCGGCGCATTGGCGGGCTTTTCGGCAGCACCAGCACCACCGCGGCCGAGCGCCGCGACGGTTATGTGGCCGCGATGCGCGCGCAGGGGCTGGAACCGGATTACCGCGAAGTGGCGCCCACCGCCGAGGCGGCGATCGCCGAATTGGGCGGATGGCTCGCCAACGACAACCGGCCCGAGGCCATCGTCTCCAGTAACAGTCTGCTGCTGATGGGCGCGCTGAAGGCCGCACGCACCGCCGGCCTGCGCCTGCCGCAGGACCTGGCCCTGGCCGGCTTCGACAATGAGCGCTGGACCGACCTGGTCGAGCCGGGCATCACCGTGGTCGAACAACCGGTGGAAGACATGGGCCGCGCCGCAATGTCGCTGCTGCTGGAACGCCTAAGCAACCCGCAATTGCCGATCCGCCGCATGGTCATGACCGGGCGTTGCGTGGTGCGTGGGTCCACTGGCGTGCGCGTGCCGGGCATCTGAGTCTCCGGGGGGGGGGCCGCAAGCACGGCCCCAAAGCTGGTTGGTCGCGGCGCGGTGTCCTCAACGGGTTGGGGAGTTGGCCGACGTTTTATTGAAAGTGATGCATGCCGATCGCTGTAATTGGCTCTGGTCTGGTTGGTCGAGGGCGCGTTGTCCTCACCGCTCGCGGGACACGCCGTGAACCCATCCCTGGGGGTTCGGTGGCGGCATCTATGCCGCCAACGGTCCTGCAATCGGCGAGGGCACCGCACTACACAGGGTGCTGGTCGCTTGTTGAAGAGCGAGCACACCGCGTCGCGCAGTTTGCTGATTGCTTTGTTAGAACCTGTGCGCACCGACCATCGTGATTGGTCCTTGCCCGCCTACCGTCGCGGGACCTTACGCGGCATGGATGCCGCGTAAGAGCTTACAAGGACGTACTGGCAGCGTGTCCCGCGACGGTAGGCGAGCAAGGACCCTGCAACGAAGCAGCCTATTAGGGGCTCTTCAACCGGTCCATCCGCGCGCTATTCGAGAAGACCGCTTCGAGTCGCCGCTTGGTTTGGATGCAGTCAAAACCTTCAAGAGTCCTTGGTCGGAATACCCGAGAGGTGTCAATACAAAAAAACCCCGGCACTGCCG